>JBGCGH010000057.1:0-31588 GCA_045110695.1 Bdellovibrionales bacterium
TAATTTAATAATTTAATAATTTAATAATTTAATAATTTAATAATTTTTAAATAACCGATAGGAGATTACAAAGATGAAAAAAATTTTTTTGAGTATGATGGTTTTATTGATGACAGCGGCATGTGCGAAAAGTACGGAAGAGAAAGTGAGTGATGCTAATAGGGACATAGAACGTGTAAATGAACTCTATACAAGCCTGTTCTATAGTTATGACATAGACGTTAGCAGTGATTATAAGACATCGGTATACGACCTGGAAGATATGGATGAATTATCTGCAAGCGAAAAAATGGAAGCCATCGATCTCCTTGAAGAGCTAATTGATAAAGGTCGAAACGTACTAAGAACTGCGAATGAACCAGGGGTTATATTTACAGAAAGTTATAAAATGAATCAATTTGTCGACAACGCTGTCATTTACCTTTCAAGACTACAGACAGAAATTGGATATAAAGTTCAGAGTGCTATTTAGCCTTAGATGGTCTATTTATAAACTCATAGAATAATAAAAAAGCCCTATCTTGCTGAAGATGGGGCTTTTATTTTTTAGTATTGAATCAATAAATTGTAATCTTAGCTTTTAAACTTCCGAACGTATTCATTAAGGGCTAGCGCAGTGGCAACACCAGCGTTATAACTAGATCCACCTACGGTTTGCCAAATCTCTAGTATATCGTCACACTCCGCCTTTACGGGCTTCCTAATCCCTTTATCCTCAGATCCAGTGACTAGAAGAGTTTTTTGATGAGGCTCCCAGTCCCATAAGTTTTTATCGCCACCCTCGGCAAGTCCTGCGGTCCAGAAACCATTTTCTTTAAAGTCTTTTATAAGGCTCGGGATATGATTTACAACTAACACAGGGACATGCTCAGCCCCACCAGAAGCTATTTTAATTGCCGTGGGATTGAGTTTTACACTTCTATCTTTAGGGACTATTACGCAATCCACTTCCATTAACCAAGAACTTCTCAAGATGGAGCCCAGGTTTTGGCTGTCCTCAATTCCATCCAATATTAGTACCAGCGCTGATTCTTGATTGAATAGCTCTTTGAGCTCAGGCTCAACTCCCGCCTTTACTTCCGCTAATACTCCTTGGTGACCTGAGGTGATGGCGTCTAGCTTTTTGGGATTCCACTCTCTTATCTCAATTTGTTTTGATTTGGCAATGGCGGCAATCTCTTTTAGTTTGTGGGTTTTATCGTACCCTGTCTTTAGAGCCACGAATTGTAGCTCAGATGGACGACACTTAATCGCCTCCAGAACAGAATGGATTCCAGGAACTTGCCAAGTTTTCATATTTTTTCTCCGTCAATGTATAGCTCTACATCATAGCCTGCGTATTTACGTATATTAATAACACCTGTATCTAATAAAAAGTACTGACCCTTTATTCCCTCTAAGACCCCGCTAACGACTGGGGTTTTATCTAAATTTAAGCTAGAGATTTTGTCAGGATATTGGTCAACAGGAAAATTTATTTCCACAAGCTCATCAGCATCAAAAGGTTCTCCGGGTAAATCCGCTGCTTCACATTGCTCTAGCAGCTCGTCTCTTTTGAATTCTATATCCTCTTCTGCGTTTACACCTTTTAACATATTTCGCCAGTTGGTTTTATCTCCAATAAATTGCTTTAAAAATACCTCTACCTCTCCAGCATCTTTTCTTTGCTCTACCTGCCAAAATGCGATCGCCTTTGTAGCTCCCTGATCTACCCAGCGTTTGAGAGTATTGTGAGATCTCGTAATTCCCACCTTCAAGGCGGAGGAATCAGCCACATATATTACGTGAGGAATAAAACAGTTTTTTTGAGCAAAAGAATCGTCTCTACAGGTTCCTAGATGATGGTGGCAGGTTTCTGGGCGCACAATACACATATCTGCCTCAGCCAAATCCTGAGAGCAGGGAAAACAGTAGCCTCCGCTAAATGTCTTTTTTATGGAGCGATCACAGTGGACACAGTTGATTTTGCCACTGAATCGAATTTCAATTTTTTTTCCCAGATTAGAGCTAATTTCAGTCTCAGCCACGGAAGTGTGAAAAAAATAACGAATAGGATCCGCGTAAATACTCTTCATTTTAAATAACTTTGCCATGTTGGTGGTTTAACATTAATTTATAAGCAGAGCAAACAGCTAGAGGCCGCAGATCTATTAATCTAGTATCCATGAAATTTATTTTAATAGACTTTGTATACCAGACTGGTTGATTGGGTTTTCAATATTTGCAGACTATTGAAGAGGCCCATCTATGAATAGTTCCGCTGTAGCGGCAAAGCCCATTATTAGCAGAGATTTTATTAGCTTGGTTTACCGCAGTAAAGAAAAAAAACAGGTAGATCGATTTGCCTACCTGTTGAATGAACACTTTTTTACTTAATTTGCAGTACAAAATCGATGGATTCCGTGGCACTACAAATTCGAGCAATAGCTTAATTTTTCTTAATCGTCTTTTTTGATGTGTGGACACTAAAAGCCTGCTTCATATGAGAAAGACTATTAAAAGTCTCATCATGATATATTTCAAACTCTCCCGAAAGATCGGAAGTGGTTTTTATATCAGTAAATTGAAGCGTTGAAAAGTTGACGAACTCAAAAGAGGGTCCCATAACTTTCTCAAAGTCTCCATAAGCTGGCAATTGAATCTTTGAGAAAGGGGGAAGCTCTATGACTACCGATTTCTTTTTTCCATTAATATCGGAAGTAGCACCAAATAACTCAGGAAGTTGAAAGCTCCCTTTGAGTACTTTATTATAACCGGCATTTTGAAACATTGTCCTAGTTTCAACTCGAGTTATAAAATAGTAGACTTTAAACTTTACATAGAATGGACTATTGTTCCTCCCTTGCAAGTAAACAAATGGATTCACCGGATTGTTTTCAAATAGCTGGGAATGTTTTCCAAATTTAATACGTGCAGTAATATCTAGCTTATTAAATACTGTGAAAATAGGCCCAACAATTGATAGCATTCCATCATTTAATACAATTCGACAATCTGTATACTCACCAGGCTCAAGAGCTTTTTTTTGCTCATTAACCAAACCCATAACGGACTCCCCAAGTGATCCTGAGATTACAAAATCAATTTGCCTTGTGGGACCGTCAGAACAGTAGAGCTTTAAAGCCTTTGTATCCTTAATGGAAGCTTCGTCTACTCCATGTAAAGCAGCTTTAGATACTACACCTTTATCCCATTTACTTATTGGAAATTTGGTATAACCGGCTTGGTTTAACAGAACAGATTTAACTTCAGAGGAAGGTTTTTGGTTTTCAAAATCATTTCTGATTTCTAACTCACAGGGAATGTTTTTTGCGGTCAATACGATATCTTCCCAACCAAATAGCTCGAGCAAATTGGTGTCTTTTCCTGTATAGGGTTTTACTACTTGTTTATCGTAATCAATACTTGGACAGCTCAGTCGGAAGTTTAAATCAAATGAGTTAAGATTCTGAGCGTCTCCTACTCTCTCTCTGTAAGCTAAAACCTTAAAGGGGCTGTCCAAATCTAAATCTTTTGGCGATAGTCCTTTTGCACTTGATTCTACACTCAATTTCACTGGTTTAATGTATGTAGTTTCTACACCTTGTTCTTTGGCGCAACTTACTAGGCTTATGGCTGCTAGGCCTAATACTAATTTTTTTTTCATTCGTCTCTCCTCGGATCTAGTTTTTACCCATGAAGAGAGCAATTCAAATACCAAAAGGGATAGCAACAAATATACATTGAAATCGAACGAAACCGGTCCTCGGACGTGATCGGACAAAAAATGGATACAATTTCATTTTACTTTCCGAGAACTTAGTCCGGATATTAGAAAAATAGTCTCGCAAGGCCATCATCGATTTAAATAATACTATTAAATTGTTTCCAATACCTTGAAGACCGTATTATTCAGTTCAGCCGTTGTTGAAAGATGCTTTTTCCCAGAAGCTCTTTCGACAATTTCTAGCTCATTGTTTTTAATGCCTTTACCGCCAATTACTACTCTAAGAGGTAATCCGATTAGATCTGCATCTTTAAATTTCACACCAGGACGCTCTTTTCGATCGTCAAGAAGTGCTTCCATACCTTTTTCTTTTGCCTCTTTATATAGGGATTGCGCGATTTGACTAGCTTCTTCATCCTTTGGGTCTAATAGACAGATGTGTAAATCAAAAGGTGCGATACTCTTTGGCCAGATGATTCCATTTTCATCGTGAGACTGCTCAATAGCGGACTGAACCGTTCTAGAGACCCCGATGCCATAGCAACCCATTTCTATGGGTTGAGTCTTACCGTTTTTATCTAGAAAAATAGCGTTCATTGCAGAGCTGTACTTGGTTCCAAGATAAAAACAATGTCCCACTTCAATTCCTCGAATACTTTTATAAGAACTCGATTCACATTTAGGGCAACTGTCGCCTATTTTTGCTATCCTTAGATCAGCAAAAGAACTAAGCTCAAAATCTTTATTGAAATTAACGTTTTTAAGATGCTTATCATCAATATTTGCACCCACAATAAAGTTCTTATAGTTTTTTAATTCATTGTCTGCGTAAATTGGAATATCTAAGCCAACCGGCCCACAAGAACCGGGTAAGGCTCCAGTAAGGGCTTTTACTTCTTCGTCCAATAGCATTTCAGGTGGGTTTTCAAGACCTAGACAGTTTTTTAACTTTATCTCATTCAACTCATCGTCACCACGAAGTAAGACTAAGTATTTCTTAGACTCTTCATCTTTAACAAAAATAGATTTAACCAAATACTTCTCTTCAATGCTGGTGGCTTTTGATAAGTCTTTTATAGTTTTTAGGTCTGGGGTAGAAAACTCTTCAGGCTTTAAAGCATCATTGTCTCCGAAGGATTCAGCAACTGCAACCACAGGCGCAATCTCAACGTTTGCCGCGTAATCACAACTATCACAAACCATTAAGGAATCTTCACCGCTTTCAGCCAATACCTGAAACTCGTGAGTGAGTGAGCCACCTATATTACCCGCATCTGCTTCGACGATTCGGTATTCTAAACCAATACGATCATATATTGCTTCATAAGCCTCATAGAGCCTTTCATAGGATTCAATAGCCGCTTCCTTATCTGCGTCAAAGGAGTAGGCGTCTTTCATTAAAAACTCTCTACAGCGCATCAATCCAAATCTTGGTCTAATCTCATCACGGTACTTGGTTTGAACCTGGAACAAAGTTACTGGCAAGCTCTTATAAGACTTTAAATCATTGCGGATATAATCTGTAATGACTTCTTCATGAGTTGCGCCAAGACAATACCACTGGGAGTTCCTATTTTGAAACTTTAATAGCCCGTCGCCCATAGCCTCCCAGCGACCGGTCTCCGTCCAAACTTCTTTTGGATGAACCATTGGCATTAGTAGTTCTTGGCAATCTCTATCTTCTAGCTCTTGGCGAATAATATTTTCCACTTTTCTAAGAGCCTTAAGAGCAAGGGTTCCGTAAGTATAAATACCTGGCCCTAATTTTTTAATGAGCCCTGCTCGAACCATGAGTTTGTGGCTAGCAATTTCTGCGTCGTTAGGAGCTTCTCTTACTGTAAAAAGATGTGATTTGGACCATTTCATATTCTATTCCTATTCTAAACGTCGATTCCGTATCCCTTAATTTTTCGATGTAGGTGGGATCTTTCTACTCCGATAGACTCAGCTGTTTTCGAGACATTTCCTTCAAACTCCTGGAGCTTTTGAAGAATAAAGTCTCTCTCAAAAGAGGCTCTGGCTTCTTTTAATGAGCCTTCAGTAAAAACCTGCTCTTTAGCTGCATTGATATTCATCAATCCGGCAACCTCTAAATCAGCCTCATCAATAACATCACTACCAACCAAAATGTAGATTCTTTCCACAAAATTTCGTAATTCTCGTATATGTCCCGGCCAATGATGATCGGATAGAATCTTGAAGGCATTATCCGTAAAGTTTTTACGATCGTATCCACCCTCTTTTGAAACACTACCTGCGAAATGATCCATTAGGGCTGGAATATCGTCTTTTCTAGTTTTAAGATCCGGTAGATCGAAATGGTTTGGAACTAAAAGATCCCAGAACTCTTCTATTATTTCGTCGCCGGCTCGGATTTCAGCAAGAGTTTTAGAGGAACCAAATACCAATCTTACATCCACATCAAAGGACTTTTCCTCTGAGCTTCCTTTACTTGATCTTATATAATCTAAAAGTTTCTGTTGAACGGTCTTGGGTAGCAAATGAGCTTCTTTTATGTAAAGAGTTCCGTTTCTAGAAAGATAGAGCTTCCCCAGCTTCCCCGTTTCCGAACCCGTGAACTTTGACTTATCGTAGCCAAAGATTTCTGAATCGATCAATTCTTCTGGTGTAACCGAACAACTTACACTTGCAAAGGTGGCACTGGCTCTTTGCGAGAAATAATGAATATTCTCAGCTAAGAGTTCTTTCCCAGAGCCGGAAGCTCCTGTAACTAAGACAGCCTTTTGATTGGGACCAAGCTTTGCTACTTTTTCTTTAATGTCACGTATACGTGGGGTATCACCAACGATAGCAATGCTCTTTCTCAATTTATTTAATAGAGACGCTTTTTCTAATCTTTCTTTTTGAAAAGCTAAAATATTATTTAATAGAATATGTATTTTATCGAGGGAAATAGGCTTTTCGACAAAATCCCAAGCCCCTAGCTTAGTCGCTTTTACCGCCGTCTCAATGTTTCCATGACCAGACATTACGATAAAATCAGAAGCCACCCCTAGCTTTACCTTTGCCTCACGCAATACATCTATCCCATCCAGATCGCCTGGCATCCAAATATCTAAAAGTACAATATTGGGTTTAAAGCTTTTAATCTTATCTAAACCCTCCTGTCCATTGGAGGCAGTATCCACTTGATAGTTCTCATCCTCTAATGAGGCCGATAGTATTTCACGAATTGGTTTCTCATCGTCTATAACTAAAATTTTAGCATGCTTGGACACGCAAACTCCTTTTTAACTCAACTTACTAATAGGTAACTCTATAGAAAACTTCGTTCCTTGAGGTGACAAACGAAAAGCTCGTATGAAACCTTGATGATCTTCTACGATTTTTTTAACAATGGCAAGACCGAGACCTGTACCACTTTCTTTGGTGCTATAATAAGGCTCAAAAATTTTATCTAGATCTTTTGACGAAATGCCCTCTCCAGAATCCTCTAATTCGATTTTTGCCAGCTCCATGGCTGCATCATATTTTGTGTAGATTTCAATACTAGGATGACTTACCTCACCCACTGCCGCCACTGAATTATCAAGGAGATTAACTAGAATCCGCTTAAACTGCTCTGAATCAAATTTGAACTCCGGTAAACTTTCATCCAAATGAGCCTTAAACGATATATTGTGGTGACCGGTTTCATAAAAAGAAATAAGCTCTTCTATTGTTTTATTCATATCTGCTTGCTGCAACTTAATCTGAGGAAGTCTTGCAAAATTAGAAAATTCATTCACTAACTTCTTTAATCCATCTGTTTGATCCACGATGGTATCAACACACATTTTAAAGGCGGGGTCGTCTATGTCTTTACCGAACTTTCTTTGTAACCTTTGGGCGGCAAGCTTAATTGGTGTTAATGGGTTCTTGATCTCGTGGGCAATTCTTCTAGCTACTTCTCTCCATGCCGCTGCTCTTTGCGCACCAGCTAGAACAGTAATATCATCCAACACAATCACCGTACCTAAATCTTCATCGCTATCGTCCTTTAAAAAAGTGATTGTAGTCTGGAGCTTAAGCTCTCGATGGTTTAAATCTAGTTCAATATCTTTTTTGATACTTTGAGTCCTGTATTTTTTAGCATCATCTATTAAACCGGCGATGGACTCATATAAATTGGTCTCAAAAGCCTCACTAAGCTCCATTCCAATTTTCTCACTTGCGGTAGTACCCAGAATAGATTCGGCCTCGCGATTCATAGTTGTAATTTGCATATCTTTGTCTACAGAAATCACTCCAGCACTCACGTTGGAAAGAACAACTTCTATATACCTTGAATGCTCATCAAGAACTTCAAGTGTATCCTGAAGAGATTGGTTAGCCTCTTTCACCTCTCGCTCTGAAGTTTCTAAATCCGTAACCATATGGTTAAAAGAGTTCACGAGGGAATTGATCTCTGTGGATCCACTCAATATTTCCACGGTATTATACTGTCCCCTACTTACCTGCTCGGAGGCCTCTCCTAGCTTTACCAGAGGAATAGAAAGCCCCTTGGCAAGATGAAACCCGAACCAAGTAGCACAAAGCATAATTACTAATGTCATCAAAATTAAGATGATCATATATATAGATTTAACAGGGTATTCTAAAGAGTCCAAATCCTTGAAGCTCGAATAGGCAGTGGCGATATCGTCCATTTTTGTGATTAAGTACATTGGAACAAAGGAGCTCACTACAAGTGCACCCCCTTTATCCACCGGGACGATAACTCGAACTAAATTCCCCTCCCCAAAATGATGTATCGTTGAGGCTTCTAGGCTTTTTGTAATACCTTTTTCTAAAAACTCCAATGAGGCTGAGGGCACGGTTCTCAAACCAGCTTCAGAATTCACCGCTACGATGGGCTCTTCGAACAAATCAGGATAGTATTCCACAGCATCTAGGGAATACTGTTCCGAGTACTTTTGCAGATCTCTTTTTATGTTTTTTGGACTTCCTTTTAGATCATTCGCAACCAGGTAGGCAAAGTGATAGTTTTTCTTTTTTGATCGTAAATAGTAGGAGTTGGTAACCTCAAGTGAATCCTTTAGAATCCCCGCCATTTTAACACTGAACCACTTATCAAAACTGGAGTTGATATAAAACACTGATATTAAAAACATTAGTATTGTAGGAACAAAAGAAAAAGACGTAAATGCAGCAATCAATTTTGATTTAAGAGAGCTACCTATTAGCTTTCCCTTCCTCTCCACAAATATTTTTACGATATTTCTAAAAACAAGAAAGAAAAGAAATAGTACTAAAACTATATTGAGATTCACTAATCCAAAAAAGAATATGGAGTGAATAAAGGGAAGTTTATGGGAAATACTGAATAGATTAAATTGCGCCCACGTGAAAATCAGAAATAAAACAGCCACCATAGTTATGGCGCCAATTTCGCGTTTCCTTTTGCGTTTTTCTTTTGGTGGAATTAATGAATTTCCATCGCTCAAAAGCTATCTCCCAATGCCTGTTGAAACAGCTTTGATGCTATGATGATTTTACGAATTTGTGGAGAGCTTTTCCTTAATATTTAACATTTCCATGACAACTTCAGCGGCTTCCGCCCCTTTATTGCCTTTTTTACCACCAGCTCTATCGTAGGCTTGCTCGGAATTCTCTGTAGTGATGACTCCAAATCCAACCGGACGGCGGTATTCAAGAGCTAATTCACTGCAACCTCTTTCCGCTGCATTACAAACAAAATCAAAATGAGAAGTATCACCGCGAATTACTGCTCCCACAGTAACAACACCGTCCAAGCCCATTTCAAACATTTCTTTTACAATCAAAGGTATCTCAAAAGCACCTGGCACCTCCACCAGAGTCACATCTTGATCCGGGACGCCAAGTTCTTTTAATTTATCGATGGCACCTTGTTGCATTTTTTCTGTAACAGGCCGGTTAAACCTTCCAACAACGATACCAATTTTATAATTATTATTTTTGATTTCCATGATTTACTTTCCGTAGAGTGATTCGTAGGGGATTCCATCTTCTAATAACTTTTTTCTGTAATAGATAAGATCTTGGATGGTTCCGACTTTTATATCATATTTCTTACTGAAACGAAGAAGATCAGGAAGCCTTGCCATAGTTCCATCTTCGTTCATTATCTCGCAAATAACAGCGCTATCGCCTCTATCCGCCATTCTAACTAAGTCCACTGAGGCTTCAGTGTGACCATTTCTTTCTAGAACTCCGCCTTTTTTAGCTCTAAGTGGAAAGATATGTCCTGGCGAAATTAAATCTCCGGCTTTTGCATCAGGAGAGGATGCGACCAAAACAGTATGTGCACGATCGGCCGCTGAAATTCCAGTGGTTACCCCCTGGCTGGCCTCGATGCTAATTGTAAAAGCTGTTCTGTTGTGAGTTTTATTGTAGTCGTCTGGGACCATCAAAGGGAGATTTAAAGTTTCCACTCTTTCGGGACTCATGCTGAGACAAATTAATCCCCGAGCTTTGGCTGCCATAAAATTTATAGCATCTGGAGTGATGGTGCTACCGGCGCATATGAGATCACCCTCATTTTCCCGATCCTCGTCATCTACAAGAATGACCATTTTTGATTTTGCGATATCTTCTATAAGTTCGGAAATACTATGCATTCAAGTTTTCCTTCCAGTGATACAGGGCCCTAGCAAAATAATCCGGCTCTAAACAAACCTGATCCCCTGGCTTTAGGTTTCCCAAATTGGTTCTAGACATAGTTTCAGGAATTAAACATACGCTGAAACTTTCTTTATCCACTTCATTTATAGTTAGGGCCACGCCATTGATAGTGACAGAGCCCTTCTTCCAAAGGAAAGGTAAAATCACTGAGTTGTTTTTAAACTCCATAATCCAAGACTCCCCCTGTTCATAACTTTTAATCACTTCCGTCATGCATTCCACATGACCCGCCACTAGATGCCCGTGAATTCTATCCCCGAAGGCGAGGGAACGCTCTAGATTGATCTCTTTACCTTTTAAATCTGAAACAGTCCACGAAGTGATGTTAAGAGTCTCATAGGCGATGGCGAAGAGCATTTCTTTTTCATCAAAACTCTCTACCGTAAGGCAAACTCCATTGCAGGCGACGCTATCACCAATTTTAATATCGCTGAATTCTTTTGGGCGTGAAAGAGTGACTCTCACAAGCTCGTCCCCTTTGACTACTTTATTAATTTTTTCTGTTGTTTCAACAATGCCTGAAAACACTTAAATCTCTCCTGAACCTCGCGGAGTATAACAAATAGGAAAGAAGCCGGCTAGTAGCAAGAGATATTAGTTAAGTACCTGTTTACATTGATTTTTTTCACTAATTTGAAGCCTTTAAACGACTAAATACTATAAAATAAACTGCTTTTGTTGCTTTCTATACTTACAGGCCTGTTTTTGAACCAAAAAAACCAAGGGGATTCGCCTTGGTTTTTCAAATCGAATTTAGAGATTGTTAGTCTGCAAATTTGTGTAGAACGATTTTGTCTCCCGGTAAAATATCACGTAACCATGGATCGTCTTCGTTGTAGCGCCTTGCTCTTGCAGAAATGAAGTTCGTGGAGGTAATCACCACTCTCCCCACCTTTCCTACTTCGTAAGGAACGTGATTCGACTGACAGGGTTTGCCTTCCCACTCATGAACCGTACCTACAACATCGAATATGTCTCCTACCTTCAAACCATCTCTTGATCCTACAGGAAGAATGTATAGCGGATCATCTGAAGCAACAATCGTCGAGGACCATTCCACATTAGAGTCGTTACTATCTCGAATTTGCGCAGCAGTTCTATCTAAAGATTTTTCTACTGCTCTCTCACTCACCTTTGCAAGATTAGATTCATGAAAGTATCTTGGCGAAAGACTAAGTTCGTTATAATTTACCGTAAAGTTTGTTTCAGAGTTTTTTGAAGATTCAGAAATCATTGTTTGAGCAATGGGTGAGTTTACATGCTCAGGAGTCGCCATTAGAATGAAGTTTAAGGAACCTTTCTGAACCTTATACTCCACCTCGGCACCCCAGCCATCTGCTTGATCCACACCTCTGTTGTAGCCCACTTTAAAACCAAAGCCGCCGTTCATTTCAAAACTTAGCACCTGACCATAAAGTCTAAACATATTTCCAGAAGTTAAGCAGGCAGGAATATCCTTACCGTTTCTACCAATACTACCAACTGTCGAACTTCCCGACTCTAGACCCATAGTACCCACTTCATCCAAAGCCAATCGCTGGTTGTTTGCATTTAGCAGAGAGAAAAAATCTTTGTGAGTACCTAATTTGGCTTGGAGTAGTGAGTTGATCACAAAGCCAAAATCAAATTGCTTGTCTCCTGGTACATCAAAAGTGCTGGTTTGGATCGAGTCTGCACTAACTCTATATTTTAGTCGTCGATCCTCAGCTTGCCCCTGGTCCACAAGAAGTAGAGCTAAGAGCATCATCGTCCCATTCCTTAGCGTCTTCATCGTTTATCCCCTTTGTAGTGAGTATTCAATATTTTAGCTGCCGCACTTACAACGCCCACCCCTACAGGAGGCAATTGCAGCTTGGCTTTTCTTATTCCTTTTGTTCGGTACTTGTAGTCACCAGGTTCTGCTTGGATTGCCCCAGCAACCTCAACACCCTTAGGTACTATAACTATTTGTCCTGCCGCGACCATTTTTTCTATTCCCTTTTCAAAGGCATCACTCTGAATTTGCGGTATAAAAGGCACGATAACCATATCCACATCTTTTCTTTTGGATACCCAATCCATTGCTGAATAGATCGCGGAGGAGTGAGTCTCCCCTCGAGAGCCAAGAACTTTTACTGGCAGAATCGTTACGTCGGACTTTAACTCTCTATGAAACAACTTTGCTGCAGCAGTTCCTACCCCAAGGTCGTCTGATGGTCTTTTATCCCAAGATATAAAGTCAAACCCAGTGGGATCTAAAAGCTTATCAATCCTTTTTTCTCTAGGGTAAATCCCTGAAGATATCATGGCTACTTTTGGTCGGTTTATATTAACTTTGTTAGATTGCTCGAACTCTTGATCATAAACATTGTCGTAGCGCCAATGTCCATAGAAGCTCATAATACTAACCACGAAGCGCTCAAACCATCCCATTTTTTCTTGAGAACATTTTCCAATATTTTTTTCTATTAACTCAGGGCTTGTTGCAAGCTGTAACTCTCTTTCTATAAGGCTGTCGATTTTTTCATTTTTCTTAGGTGAAAATGCCTTTCCAGAGATTGTTTTCATGGCCTTAAAGCTCTGTGCTTTGGCGGCGATTCCACGACCAAACCCAGGCCCCGGTAAAAATGGCCAAGGAGAACTTCCGTCTTCAGGAATGTATTTTAGCTCCTGGCCAACAAAAGCTCTTAGCCTATTATTTGGATAAGGCATTAGAAAGGATACCATGGATTGAACTTCATAGGCTCTGAAACGGTCACCATTGGCAGCTTCAAAACTGTCTCCTACACGTATACCATCGAAGCTTCCCGCTGTGGCCATTGGATAACTAGAATCTACTGTTTTAATATTTGTAGACCAGATGTTTGCAGGTAAATCTTGCATGAAACTATCTAAAATTTCTGGTAGCCCTTGATTGATTGCTTCTCGCATGGTGAATCTTTTTTGAGTCTCGTATCCAAGTGAAACTCCGGCGTAACTAATTCCTACCGTGATATCATCACCTTTTGCTTTAAAATCGTAAGTATAGGTCTTTTTCATATCCATACTTGGAACATAAAGCTGGAATTCTGTTTGCATTTTTACTTCATATGATTTTTTCTTGAACTTGATTCCAAATCCAAAGATTTCGAACTCAATCCCCTCGTCTGCATCGGTTCCAAAATTAGATCTTCTGTGTCCCCAGCCCGTTGGCTTCATTTGCCCATCAAAGAAATCCAAAGTTGTACATTGCTCTACCTCATCAAACTGAGAGGCCACAAAATCATTCGGCTTGGAGTCTTCACGACCTTCATTATATGGATTTATATTTTCTGGTGTAAAACCATATACAACGCGGTTGGATTTTTTGCCCGAAGCAAACACCAGAGACTTCACTCTTGGACGAATAATCAGCTGAGCACCAGAGTAATTAAAACCACGACGAGTAACCTTATCGTCCCAGTAATTTATGGAATCCGAGCTCAATCTGTCTTTTACTTCCCGCTTATACCATTCTTCTTCACCGATAGATGGGTTTTTCCACCGTGGTATCTGCACTCGGAAATCACCTTGTTCAAAAAGAACGTGATTAAGTAGGTGGGAGATCTCCATACCGTGGTGTAGTTTTTCTCCGTCAGGGAAATGGATCCAACGATCTTCCGTAGCCTCTACTAATACTCTCGTCTTCGGGGAAGCTAACAAGCTTACCGAGGACATTAATAGAATAAATAGTAAAAACTGAACTTTCATATTTACTGGTTCCCTTTTTTGGGTAGAGCTCTCCGTAAAAAGCTCCACCCTAATTTTTGCAGACCACTTTTAGTAAGGTCGCCTTCTTTATTCGGGCCTACTCGCTTTTGGTCTTAGGGTTTTTTGTCCAGGTCCGGCCTTTCTGGACCTAGGTTTAGGGAAGCCAAAAGACCCTGAAAACTTGTACTAGAGTCTATTTCCAGGAAAGTAGATAGAACTGTGAAGCTTTTTGACAATCCCAGAGGTTTTGTTTGGTGGTTTTTTTGCCACCACTGGTGTCAGTGAAAATGTAATCTTTGCAGATCTTTTTAACACCACCCTGAAACTAATGCCTGAAATTTGACATAGTGCATAACTAATCTATAATTGAGCTTAGGAACTCTGAAAAAGGGAGAAAATCTTGAAAAGCCTAATTATCTCAACCATTTGCATGCTTTCCATAGGTCTAGTAGCTAAACAACAGCCAGCCAGTATCACAGTGGGCTTTATTCCTCCAGGCTACCACAAAGAGCACCAAGAAAAGATCCTCAAGTTTGCTGAGTTACTTCAGGAGCAGATTGGAGTTCAGGTAAATGTATATCTACCTAAAAGTTACAACTCACTGGTCCAAGCACTTAAAACGAAAAAAGTGGATTTCGCCTTCCTTACATCTATGACTTATGTGATCGCTGAGAAAGAAGCGGGGGCGAAGGTTTTACTTAGAAAAGTTTGGGAACAAAGGGACTACTATTTTTCTTCTTTGATAGTTAGAGAGGGTTCAACGATTAAATCTCTTTCTGATTTGAAAGCTAAGAGAATTGCATTTGTTGATAGAAACTCTACCTCTGGCTTTCTCTACCCAAAGGTTGCTCTACATAATAAGGGCTTGAAAGAATCAGATTTCTCGAAGGTTGTTTATGCCAAAAACCATAAAGCTGCTGTAGAGGCTTTGAGAAAAGGAGAAGTGGATGTGGCTGCCGTGTTTGCTTCGGACGAACAGGGAAAGACGGGAGCTTGGACCCATTTGTATGATAAAAAGCAAGCCATGAAGTCTATATGGACTTCAAAACATATTCCCAGTGATCCTTTCGTTGTTAGGAACTCTTTTTACGAAAAGAACCCTAAACTTGCTCATGAAATTATGTTTGTTTTAAAAGAAATGTCTAATCAGAAAAAAAATAAAGCGCTAAAAGATCTTTTAGATATCGACAGAGTAGAACTAGCGACGAGCTCCCAGTATGATATCGTTAGAGAAATGGTTATAAAGCTGAACCTCAAATTATAGAAAAAGATGACTAATATTAAGCCTTAAAAATGGATTTTTGAGGCTTATAAAATTCAAACTCCTAATATCGACTGAAGCGACCATCAAATCAAATAAGATAAAAAAAGCTGATATAGATGAAAAGTTGTTGTCGTAAAAAGACTTCATCATAACAAGCTTCATATTTATTGCCTAACCTACAATTCGTGTAATAGAACTATCTAAGCCAAGGAAATAAATAATTTCCTTCGGTTGATCTGATTCTATTTTTTTATTGAGATAAAATTAAACAAAACTCTTTTTGCCGGGGTATTAAATGGATAAAATACTTGAATACGAATTAATAAAATATTCCTTACTCAAAACAATTCGTGGTCAAAGAACGCAAATGGAAATGAGTAAATTATTAGGCTTTGGATTTAACCAGTATCATAAATGGGAAACTGGAGCCAAATCACTATCTCTATTTGATTTTTTCGACTTATGTAACGCTTTAAACCTCCCTATTGATGAGATGCTTAGAATACTTCTGCTGTTCGACTCAGAGAGCGTTCCTGAAGAAAGCTTTTTCAAAGCAGCATATGAAAAGCTTGGACCAAAAAACAAAGACGAATTATCTGATCTTTTGGGAATCAATAAGTCATCACTATATAGGTGGATATCAGGGAATGGTATCATGGATTTAGCGGTGTTTTTTTTATGGATAGATCAAAGAACCCAATATTTAAAAGACTCAATTGTATGCCTAGTCGGTCTTGAAAAAAGTGAAATAATACTTGGAAGCCGCGATGAAGATCAGTTACAAAGACGACACGCCTATTTCAAACTTCCCTTTATGCCGGCAGTTCAATACTTTTTTGATACTACCACCTATGATAAGATGGAGGATAAATCGATTGCTGAAATCGCCAATAAAACTGGCTTAACAATTGAAGAAGTTTCGTTATCTATCGCTGAGCTATTGAAAATGGATATAATTCGGAAAGATGGCGATTCCTATGTAAATCAGCTTAGTACCACTAATCTAGGGAATATAAATATGGTGGAATCCTCAAGGATGGCTAAGTATTGGAACCAAAAGGTTCTGGATAGATACTCTACACCCGATGGAGTCCCGATTAACACTGGTGAAAAATCAAATATGTGGACATTTAGAATTATACCTGTTCCAGATGAATTGGAGGCTGAGATTAAAAATAGATTTTCAATTTGTTTTTCCGAGGTCTTTGAACTGATCAATAGTTCAGACCTGAAAACAGATAACGTGAAAGCTATTTTATTCAATTATTTTAATGTACAAGATTCTAGACCCTAAATTACTATTTTTGAGAATCTATTCTCTTTTTTGGCAAAAGGGATTGTTCGTTTAATTCAGACCTCTAGACTAATAGTCATATTGGGGGTTCAATTGGGTTTAGGTTTAGAGTTTGATTACAGAAAGGCTTTTTCTAGGAACCTAGGTTGGTTTAACCATGAAGACCAGGATAAAATAAAGAACACTACAATAGCTATTCCTGGAATGGGAGGAGTAGGTGGGCAGCATTTGCATGCCCTTATTCGATTGGGTTTTGAAAAGTTTAAGATTGCAGACTTTGATGTTTTCGAAACACATAATTTCAATAGACAGCTTGGCTCCTCAATGAAAACTGTAGGAGATTCTAAAACTACAACCCTGAAAGAGCTAGTTCTGGATATTAATCCAAATGCTAAAATTGAAACCTTTGATATGGGAGTAAACACACAGAATGTAGAAGATTTTTTAAACAATGTTGATATTCTTATCGATGGTTTGGATCTTTACGTAATTGATATCAGAATCAACCTATTTGAGAGAGCCCATGATTTAAAAATCCCGGTGATTACCGCCGCCCCACTTGGAATGGGTACCGCCGTCTTATGCTTTGACCCGAATGGAATGAGTTTTTCAGAGTACTTTGATCTAAATTATAAATTACCATTTTACGAAAAACTAGCCAGATTCTTAACTGGCTTCGCCCCAAAGGGTTTACACCAAAACTATATGTTCTACAAAGAATTCATAAATGTTAGAAAAGGAGAAGTTCCTTCACTGCATATAGGCTGCCTCAGTGCTTCTAGCATAGCCTCGTCTCTGGCTACCAAAATAACTCTAAATAGAGGGAGAATAGACTATGCACCCAGAGGCGTTCATATGGATCTGTACCACCAAAAACACAAAAAATTTTGGGTTCCTTTTGGAAACGGAAATCCCTACCAAAAATTGAAGATTTGGATTACGAAAAAACTTTTAGAGAAGATTGATCGCCAAAACGATAGTTAAGCAACAAGGTCTGAGATTCCTTCACTATTGGGGATAACAAGACTCTCTATCTTATTATAATACTCCATCCACTCTAAATTCTCTTTGTCTAAGACTTTAAAACCAAACTTTGAGCCTTCCTGCCAGCATTTTCTTAACCTAATATCAAAGTAAGAACCATTGTTTGCGATTCTAACTTTCAAGATATCTTCTTCTAAGTTAGAGTCCTTAAAATATAGGCCTATTCCCTCTTTAGATATATCAATTATATTAACTATTTTAGGCCTTTCACCGGTAAACAGTTTCGCTTGTTTAAAAAGTTCATACCTTCTAGTTTTATTGGTAAATCTCATGCTATCAATGTTTGGAAAAATACTATTTTGGTTTTTAGAATTTATCACCATTTTATCATAAACAGACATTTCACATGAAACAGAATTAGCCATTTTTTTTAAAAAAGACACTTCTCTTAGATCAAAAAATGATCTTGATATTAAGCGCTCATCTGTTTCTTTGAAATCACATTGGTTTTTCCAAGGAAAATCGACTAATTGTAAATAAACATTTTTTCTAAGAGGCCTGTTTCGATAGTGCTTTTTCATTTTTAAAAGTGCATTGGGGAAATGCATATAAAGTGAAATCCCAAGGCTCCCATTAACCTCTTCAAATCTTGTGGGCTTAGTTATAGGCTCAAAAAAGAAAAGGTCTTCATAAAAATATCTAACCGAGTTTCGGACTGAAATAAAGGCATGAACCATTCCAAGTCGGGTATAAGAGTACCAAACCGAATAGAACATTAAAATTGAAGAGATCCCCCGGCTTTTGGATCGGTGCTTTTTATCGACAAAAAGTGATGAGATTTCCACTGATTGATTGTCATCCCCTGCTATCTTTTTTACATTAACTCTCTTGCTAACAGGTAGGCCTGCAGCTGAGTTTACGATGATGGACATTGAAGCAACTATGTCACCGGTTGATTTTTCTTTAGCAATAAAAATATGTGTGGAAGGCAAGAAGTTGTATTTCGAGACCCTCAATTGATCCTCAGTTTTAGACAGGCCACTCTGCAAATAATTTTCTTGGATTAACCTAAACGCTGTCTTCTTTTCTTCAAAAGTTTCTGCTAATTTAAAGATATAGTCTTCTGACCCAGATAAATCACAATCATACAGTCTTCTGGTTATATTTCCTCTCATTTTTTTTGGCAGCTTTGCATAGATTTTTTTAAATAACTTCATACTATATTATCGGTTGCGGCAGTGGTTTCCTTGAGTGAATCAGTAAATTGCCAACACTGATTAACTCCAATTTAAGACACATTGGAGTATCAAATTGACATTCAAAAAATATGATTAGTGGTTATGCACTGAAAATTTACTAACAGCTATTCTAAGCTGGGATTTTTCAGCTTATTAAAATACAGAAGCGCAATTACTCAAGAGACCCTCAAGAATAATCCGATAGCCCCTTGATATTCTAAATTGTGAAAAATAAATTTCATCAGGTTTAGTCACAAACTTTAAGTTTAATATCCTGAAGCTTTTTTCCAATTCTTTGCGCGGTGGGAATACTAGTCACACCACCGATAGGGCTATGCACAGCGCTACCGGCTAAATTCCAAAGGGAATTATGTGGTTGGATTAAAACTTCAGCGCCTCTATCTAGCGGACCAATAATGAAAGCATCGGTATTCACCATTAGATAGCTAAAGTTTGCGTCATACTTAGTAGCATTTCTATTTTCGACCCTATGAATCCGGTCTCTTTTAGTCCCTGGCTCTTCTTTAAAAGTTACGTCGTCTTGTAAGTTATTATTTGCAATCCTCAGCTTCCAATTAATATGATTCCATGAACGAAAGTGATGACTAATTTTACACTGGTAATCTGAGGCTCCACAAGCAACATCCTGGTTGAAAACAACATTAAGTTGCAAGCCATCTGCACCTTGTGTGAGAAATATTTTTACTGAGGAGTCATCTATTTCAGGCCCTACTTTTGGAAAAACAGACCATTTGCGTTTAATATAATTGATATTATCTATTGAATCATTCTTTCCAATATCATAAGCCCTTGCCAAGCCGATACCTTTCCAAGACTTATTTTTATAGGCTTGGACCAAAATTTTACCGGGCAAACAACTGAACTCAGGAATTCGATCTCTTGGAGGAGGCATATCAATGATTGGGGGCGCCTCTTCAGGCATCTTATCAACGATATAGTCTTTCAGCTCATCTTCCACTTCTCTTTCCATATCATCGCTGGAAGGCTGATCCAATCCCGCATCCGGTAGTCCATCTAGAATAGAACTTTCCGTATCGACAGCATTACTCTCCGCTAAACTTAACTCCTCCGTAGAGAATGTAATTGGGTTGCTACAGTTTTGGTAAGATAGCATCAATAAGCCTAAGATAATTACGAAGAAAGATGATTTCATATTCAAGTACCCCCTGGTAAGTATCTTAACGGAGAAATTGAGTCTGAGGATCAGTCAAATATTCAATTATTTTGAGTTTATTTTTATCTCGAAAGTATTGGGGGTTGAGGTGTTAAACTTATTTACATTTGCAAGCCAGCTATTCACTGAAAAGAAGTAATGAATACTGTATTTAGACATTATTGAAGATAATTGTCCTCCACCTTAAATACTAAATTGAGCCAGGACTCATCGTAAACCCTCTCAATTGTTTTAGTATCAATTTGATCTACTTTAGAAGCCGACAAGCCCGTATAATTTTTGTAACTACTAGCGTTTACTACACCCTCGTAGCTAAAAATGTTTTTTCCAAAGCCATCATTAATCCTGAAGTGGGAATTTATAGTTAGAAGTAAGTATCTTGCTTGGGAATCTAGGTCGCTATTAAATTTTGACCTAGCCTCAACCACCTGATTTAAAATGTTTTTATTGAGTACAAATTTGGTATATCCAGCGGAATTCCAGCTTACATTAACTAAGTGGTCACGGATATCGTGAGTGAAAAACTCATAGCTGGTAACAATCTCGGCTTCGTCATCTTTTCCCACTCGTCTTCTTATAGTAATCGGCTTGATACCATTTAAAACTGCAACACCATGGGTGGATACATTGGGAGTAGACCATGATAAAAGCGGTGCAAGTCCCATAAAGTTAGGATCTCTATATATTTTCTCAAAATATAGAAATAATTCAAAAGCAGAGGAACGTCTAAACGCTTCTCCACTCGGTCTTTGAAGTTCTTTTTTAAGGGCAGCAATGAAATCTTTGGAGCTCATAGAATTATAGAGTGGACTTTCCTTCAGTTGTCTAGCCTCCGATCTAGTCATAGTTACAATAGAAAACCTAAGGTAGTCATGAATCGCTAAGAAAAAATCTGTGTTTTTAAGTAGTTCTTTGTCTTTAGAAAATTTGTCAAACTGAAGCTTTGTATCCTTCATTTCTCTAACTATTTTTTTTCTAAATGAAGGAGTTAAAAAAACGAAAGTATCAAATTCTTCTGGTCGAGACAGACGATCTATTAGCTCTTGCATTTTACTTGTCCCAGTTCTAGAGAACTCCATAGACTCCCGCTCCAGTACCTGTCTTGTCTTTAAATTAAACAAGCTCGGCGCTGGGTCCCTTCGCGTTTTCGTATGTTTAGAAATTTTTTCTAAAAAAACCTTCCCAATTTCCATAAGCTTATCATGGAATTTTAGATTCACTCTCAGTCCAAAGCTCTCCGTCACCTTGGAAGAATCGTAATTGGGACCACAAAATGGATCAACGGCCAAAGCTGAGCTTGAAACTCCGAGCATCAGAGAAAGTAAAATCAAAAGCTTGGTGAAAAATAGGCTAGTCATACAGCTTCTTGTAAATGAAAGAAATGTGCCCGTCAAAATAAACCTACGGCCCTTTGATGTATCGAAAATCAGTAAGGTGACTATTATCGCCTTCAAAATTCAATTATTTAACAGCCCCTGAAACAGCTAAATTGGATGTTTTCGTAACTTAACAGATATAGAATCGACTACAATTAAAATCCGTTTTAAATTATGAGCTTAGAGTCTCCAACTCTAAACTCAAATTATTCAAACACCAACTGGTTATCCTTTAGACTGATTGTAATCTTATCTCCGGAATTAAGCTCATGAGAAAGAATCTTTTTAGCTAGAATATTTTGAATCTCGGATTTAATCAAACGCTTCAAGGGTCTTGCGCCATAAATGGGATCGAATCCTTTTTTGGCTAAGTAACCAAGAGCCTCTTCACTGATTTCTAAATCAATGGATTTATCAGTTAGCCGTTTTTTCAAATCTGCTAAATGCACCTTAACTATTCCGAATAAATTATCAGAATCAAGTGCGTTAAAATGAATTGTTTCATCAATTCGATTCAAAAATTCCGGTCTGAATGCATGACGAAGAGCTTTGTTAATTTTAGATTCCCTATCACGTGGTTTCATATTTGGATCAAGTAAGGCCTCTGAACCCACGTTGGACGTCATAATAAGTACCGTATTTTTGAAGTCCACCGTGCGACCCTGACCATCTGTTAAGCGACCATCATCAAGAACTTGTAAAAGAACATTGAACACATCTCTATGGGCTTTCTCTACCTCATCAAGAAGTATTACGCTATATGGTCTTCTTCTAACCGGCTCAGTCAGTTGCCCACCCTCTTCAAAACCAACATAGCCCGGAGGAGCTCCTATCAAGCGAGAAACTGTATGCTTCTCCATATACTCACTCATATCTATGCGGATCATTGCCTCATCGGTATCGAAAAGAAAATTGGCTAGAGCCTTCGCTGTTTCCGTCTTACCTACCCCTGTAGGGCCTAGAAAAAGAAAGCTTCCAATGGGTTGATTTGGATCATCCAGCTCAGCACGCCCCCGTCTGACAGCGTCTGAGACGAGCTCCAATGCATGGTCCTGTCCCACTACTCTTGAGCCCAATTCTTTTTCCATATTTAAAAGCCGATCCGCTTCCGATTGCAACATTTTGCTTACGGGAATACCGGTCCACTTTGCTACTATACTCGCTATTTCCTCAGCGTTGACTTCTTCTTTGAGCATAGAACTTTCCGTATCTTTATCATTTAATATAGCTTGAGCCTCCGTTAGCTTTTTCTCTAACTTTGGTAGGCTTGCGTATTTTATTTCAGCCGCTTTTTCTAATTGCCCCTCTCTCTCCGCTCGCTCCATTTCATGATTAGCGTCTTCTAATTCCTGCTTGGTACGGTTCACAAGGTCTATTCCACCTCGCTCGGACTCCCACTGACCCACCAGTTTATCCCTACTCGCCTCCAATGAAGTAAGCTCCTCTTTTATGCTATTAAGTCTTTTAGAACTCGCCGAATCGGTCTCTTTTTTTAAGGCTTCTTTTTCAATCTGTAGTTGGGTAATTTTTCTTTCCAATTGATCAATCTCTACGGGACGAGAGGAGATTTCCATTTTAATTTTACTGGCTGCCTCATCCACCAAGTCGATGGCCTTATCAGGTAGAAATCTTGAGCTTATATATTTATTTGAAAGCTCTGCAGCACTTACTAAGGCTGCATCAGTGATTCGAACACCATGGTGGATTTCATACTTATCTTTAATGCCTCTTAAAATAGAAATAGTATCTTCCACACTAGGCTCCAAAATCATGACCTGTTGAAACCTTCTCTCTAAAGCTTTATCTTTTTCAATATACTTTCTGTACTCATCAAGTGTAGTTGCACCTATACAACGTAACTCACCGCGAGCGAGAGCTGGCTTTAACAATTGCCCGGCATCCATAGCACCATCCGTTTTACCAGCACCAATAAGAGTGTGCATTTCATCGATGAACAAAATAATCTCACCATCTGAAGAGGTGACTTCATGAATTACCGACTTCAAACGCTCTTCAAACTGACCATGAAACTTTGCTCCAGCAACCAAGGCACCCATATCAAGCGATACTATTTTTTTATTATTGAGAGTATCAGGGACATCTCCTTGAACAATTCTAAGAGCAAGACCTTCGGCGATGGCAGTTTTTCCCACTCCCGGCTCACCGATTAAGACAGGATTGTTTTTAGTTCTTCTAGATAAGACCTGTACCACTCTCCTGATTTCATCATCTCTTCCAATAACTGGATCCAACTTGCCACTCTCTGCAAGCTCCGTTAAATCTCTTCCAAACTTTTTAAGGCTTTCATAGGATTCCTCTGGGTTTTGGGAATTTACATTTCTCCCCTGTCTCACCGTTTCAATACTATGCTCAAAGCTTGCTTTCGTCATACCAACGGATTCGAAAAGCTCATTGATCGCTTCACTTACCCCAGAAAAACCTGCTAAAACAAAATGCTCTACGGAAATAAAACTATCTTTCATACGCTTTGCCTCAGCCTCGGCAGAGGTAAGAATTTTTGCAAGATGAGGACTTAAGGAAACCTGAGCATTAGTGCCGGTTACCTCTGGTCTGGAATTTATTTTTTTAGAAAGCTTAGCTTTTAAGTCTCTAAGATTCGCCCCCGCTTCAATGGCGCTTTGAGCAAGGATTCCGTCTTTTTGGCTAAAGAGCTCTAAGAAAAAGTGCTCCGGCTCCACATGAGGATGCCCCTTTGATTCTGCCAAAGTTACCGCTGATTGAATCGCCTCTCGGCTAAGCTGGGTATATTTCTCAAAATTCATAAAAACTCCCTATTTATAGATACATAGAAGACTCACTGAGAGCTACTTTCTATTTAAAGATGGAGTCTTTATCACTATTGTCAATGGTAGAAAATCTAAAACATAGCCCAATAAAATCCTTAGTTTTACTACTGGATCCCACCCTTATCCCTATCAGGAACCGAATCTTCGCCCAAATTCAACCGGCCTTTTACTTGATTGATACAAAAAAATAGTTTTTTATTCGCATAGTAAAAATCTCTCAGTCTATCTTTTACAGGGTCCCGATAATCTTGAAATTTTATTTTCTTAAGGAACAAGTCGCATTTGTCGATTCTTTTTTGAGATTTTGCCGTTAACAGGCAGCTTCGAACTTCATCTAAAGATTCTTTTTTATTTTGCTTATTAGACTCGGGAATCGATGAAATTATATTAGTAAATTGTTTCTTGGCAACAATTTTATCTTGAACTGAGGAACACTGACCACTAAACACTTTTGGTGTTTCCTTTATGGCACCCTCGACGACATTTAGCATTTTTTTATCATCAAGCCCTTTATACCAGTCATAAGCCAAATAACCTAGAGTACCTATACCGGCTATTGCTAAAAAAACTCCGAAACCAGCGTGAGCCTCTTGAAATAGAATATTGCTTTTTCTATGTTGTGTAGTTTTAAAAGTCCCATCGATCAATTTAAGGTCTCTAGTAAAGTCCACGAAAGAAAGTTGGGTAGTTTTTCCATTAATAGACCATTTTTTCTGCTCAGTCTTATCTTTAACAAAGGTCGCTTCTGTTCGCCCATTTACCAGCATCTTAATTTTTCCATCAAGGGAGGTAACATATTGGATTCTGTTGTTTTTGGCAAAGTGATGGAGCTTTTTCATCTCAAAATCAATATTTTTCTGATCTTTTTCTCGGCTATAGATTCTATCTAGGCTTTCTCTAAAACTTTTAAATATTTGATTCGAATGAACCTTCAAGCTATTGCTTGAATCCTTTGAAATAGCCCGCGTTGGCAAGATTGAAATTGATATTATAAGAATTGACGAAATAATTTCTTTTGTTCTGGTCATCCCCCATTTTCTTATGAAAAGGGGAAACTATCGATACTCTACTCTATTTCATATATAAAACTGGGCTTAAGAATGGGGTTTTATATACAGTCCAGTGAACGCTTATCACTGTGATTCAAAGTATAACACAGATTTCCACCTATTACTGACCGACTCACTCTTAGCTTGAGATCGAAGGAGTGTGCGCCTAGCATAAAACTGGTATTTTGGGTACCTTCCTCGGCTTTACGTTGCCTTATCAGGCTTAGTTTATCTGAAGGAGCCACACAGGATATAGAACTATCGGAGTAAGAAGCTACAATACTGCAATGAACCATTCCATCAGATAATTCAAAAAAGTAGCTGGGAATCTTAGTTCCCTCAGGCGTCGCAACCGAGCTTACCTCAAACGAGAAAACACTTTGGGAAAACAAAAGAACTAAGATACAAACCATACGCATTGAATATCTCCTTAAAAATCATAAGGCACTAGGTTTACAGTACTTGTACACGAAGTTCTATAGGATTTGATAAGGTTGAAATATCTACGGAAGGCATCCAGTAGTTTTACGAAGATAAACTAACAGAATATACTTGGAGTCACTTATGTTTTTTTGGTTCACAGATTTATGTGTTTTTGAAGTAAAGCTGAATCATATCAGCTACCCAATGTGGATCATCTTCCATTATATGGTGGCCCGCAAGCTCGTTCACTTCTAGATTTGAGTGAGGAAGAATAGAATTGAGACGAGGAGCCGCTTTAATACTGGTCAGCTTATCTTTTTCACCCCACAAAATTAGAGTCTTAGCTCTAAGGTATTTTAACCTTTTCGGCAAACGTCGATCTTTTACCGCATCAAAAGCCTTTATTAGGCTCTTCACAGCTAGATGATTCCTACTATAGGGCTCAAAGTAGGCATCTATCACCTCTTCTGTAACAATAGACTTATCGGCAACAACCAGGTTCAACATTCTTTCTACAAAAGCCCTATCGGCGACAAAAGATAAAGGTCTGGCAAAAAAACGAAGCGGCCTAAGATTTAGTAGCTTTCCTATTCCAGGCTCAACAGCCGGCGAAATTACTACTAAATCCTGATACTCCTCTGGATATTGTCTGGCCATCCAGAGGGCAATATTCCCCCCCATGGAACTACCTACTAAAATAGGCTTAACCACACCATAGGTTCTAAGAAATCGATGCATTAGCTCGGTTTGATCATCTAAATTATAGCTATAGTTTTTAATTTTACTACTTTGCCCAAAGCCCGGCAGGTCTACCACTAAAAGTCTAAAGTTTTTCTTAAGCAATGGGAGTACAAGCCTCCAAGTATAATGACTTGCTGAAATCCCGTGAAAAAACACCAGAGTAGAGCTACCTCTCCCCAAAGCTTTTGAAAATATTTGATGCTGACCAACCTCAGTATGTCCCTCAACCTCAAGATCTTCATCCTCCCAAATATCACTATGGGCCGCCGCCAGATTTTCCCGCTCTAAACGCTTGTACATCAGATAGGACTGTAAATACAAATAGCCGTAATACCCCCCAGCCAAAAGCCCTATAACAATAAAAATCTGAAAAACAAAAATCAACATCCCCCCTAAAACCATTACTAGACTACCAAACACAAGAACAAAAAAACAAAAGAATAATTAATCTGCCACATATTCCCCCTCCTGAACATTACCCACTAAAACCACTAACCTAGTAAGGAAGAGTAAAGCCTAAATAGAACTAGAGTCGTCCGCACGCAGTTGAGTGTTTGAGTACGGATGACTCTAGTTCTATTTAGGCTTTACGTTCCAATCTATTAAATCACCCTCCTTATATATAGAAGAAAAAATCCAAAAACGATTCCTATTAAAAAAGTAAAAACCCCAAAACTAAAGCCCAGTAAAACCCCATATACCAACAGAAAACAGGCAAAAACTTCCAAGTTTAAGACCTTTCTCCAGTTAATTTATTCCCTCACACCCCGATTCAGTTATTGAAGTTAATTCTTTCTGCTACGGATTTGTGGAAGGAGTAAATTTCCCCTGCAATGAGGCAGTGGAAAAGTGAGGCTCGGATGCCGACTGATCAAGGTACGATCAGATTAAACTAAGGAGGGTATATATGAACATCAATGGAGGATAGTATGGGTTTAAGAATCTCAACCAACGTGGCTGCAATTAATGGTCACAGAAATTTATCAAAAAGTCAGATACAAATGAACAAAAGTATGGCGATGCTTTCGAGTGGTAGCCGAATTAACAAGGCCGCAGACGATGCTGCTGGACTTGCGATTTCCGAAACAATGCGTGGACACATCAGATCTATGCGACAAGCAAACAGAAATGCAAATGATGGTTTATCTCTAGTTCAAACTGCTGAGGGTGGTTTAAACGAGATTGGTAACATGGTTGTAAGGCTTAGAGAGCTGGGCATGCAGGCATCATCTGATACTGTTGGCGATCGCGAAAGATCTTTTATCAATAAAGAGGTCGTTCAATTAAAGGACGAAATTCAACGTATCGCAAAAACTACTAAGTGGGGTGATACTACTCTTTTAGATGGTTCAACGCCAACATATGACTTCCAAGTGGGTCTATTTAACAACCCTGAGGAAGATCGAATCTCCTTTCAAGCAGCTCAAAATGTTGCAACGATTGATGCTCTAGGGTTAGCTGGACTAGACTACACTAGTAAAGAAGGGGCACAAGCAGCTCTTGGATCTTTAGATGAAGCTCAAAACAGAGTGAATGAGAGTCGTTCAAATCTTGGTGCAATCCAAAACAGACTTCAATCTACAATTAATAACTTAGGTGTTGGTGAAGAGAACATGGCAGCAGCTAATTCTCGAATCAGAGACACAGATGTGGCCCAAGCTACAGCAGACCTTGCGAAGAATAACGTACTTCTTCAAGCAGCAACTGCGACATTAGCCCAAGCCTCCGGTTCTTCTCAGTTGGCTTTACAGCTTCTTGGATAGAAACCATTAACAAAAGAGTAAGCCTCTGAGGAAATGAGTCTTCAGAGGATTTTAAAATATAATTGGTGACCTCGGTCATCCCCATAAGACGGATCTTATGGATTATTAACTACGGAGGGGAAATTTCTTATGAAGGAGATTTTAAATGGGTTTAAGAATTTCAACTAACGTTGCTTCAATCAACGGTCACAGAAACTTGAGTAATTCACAGATTAAGATGAATGACTCTATGAGTAAGCTTTCTTCTGGATCACGAATCAACAAAGCTGCCGACGATGCTGCAGGACTTGCGATTTCCGAAACAATGCGTGGACACATTCGCTCTATTAGACAGGCGAACAGAAACGCAAATGACGGTATTTCATTGGTACAAACGGCAGAGGGTGGACTGAACGAAATTGGTAACATTGTCGTTCGTTTAAGAGAGCTAGGTATGCAGGCTGCTTCTGATACTGTGGGTGAGAGAGAAAGAAACTTCATCGACAAAGAAGTACAACAGCTTAAAAGCGAAGCTCAACGTATTGCTAAAACAACTAAGTGGGGAGACACTACTCTTTTAGATGGTTCCACTCCAACTTACGATTTCCAAGTGGGTTTATTCAATAACGAAGCGGAAGATAGAATCTCTTTTGAGGCCTCTACTAATGTTGCTACTGTTGATGCTCTTGGAATCGATGCTTTAGATTACACGAACAAGGCTGGAGCTCAAGAAGCTCTAACTGTATTAGATGAAGCTCAAAACAGAGTGAATGATTCTCGTTCAAATCTAGGTGCCTTACAGAACAGACTAGTTTCTACTGTAAATAACTTAGGTGTTGCTGAAGAGAACATTAGTGCTGCAAACTCTCGTATCCGTGATACAGATGTAGCTCAAGCTTCTGCTGATCTTGCTAAGAATAGAGTATTGCTTCAAGCATCAACTTCTACTCTTGCACAGGCCAACGGAAACTCTCAGTTAGCTTTACAATTGTTGGGTTAATCATTTCCCAAACTATACTCAAAATACTAAAGGCGGGTTACTACCCGCCTTTTTTTATATCCTAATTTCAAAAAGCTTCTAGTTTTCCAATTTAGACTTAACTACCAGATCTCCAGTAAACATCATTATTACATCGATTGTGGCGTACATTTGCTGTTCTTTATAACCAGTAGGACGATTCAAGCGTACGACATCATGACCTGCAAAGGGCAAATCATAATATTCTACATATTTATTACTCTGACTCAGGTAGGTATAATATTGGCGCTCTTCGTTTCTAATTTCTCTATCTTTATTGCCAGTAAGAATCAGCCACGGTGTTTTGGAGTTAAAGTAGGAACCTTGGGACCAGGGTGTAGCTAGTAGGAGTTTTTCAGAAAAATCCATCCCCTCCTTGTTTAACCTTATGTGGTCTGGGTGATTCGGCTGATCCTTATAGCGCTTTTCAAAGTATCTGGATTGGTTATAAATACTTGAAATCCACGATTCCTTACCGACCGGCATACCTGTTGACACTACACCATCAAAAAGATTTGGATAGCGCTTATCCAAATGAGCCACTAAATTTCCTCCACTTGATTTAGCATAGGCAACAAAGGGCAGATCCGGTGTTTCATTTTTAAGGTGAATAAGAAGGGAATACATATATTCGTAAACCTTATCAACATCCACTCGCCCGTTTTTGTCTACAAAGTTTTTCGAAAGAGGCCCCATACCGTGTCCAATAAAATCAAAGGTTTCAAAAGCTACTTGCTTAAAGGAGCCCATATTACGAATTTTTTTGAGGGTAGATCCCCCCTTGATTTTAATTGAAGATTGGCCAAAATATCTCAAGACATTAATCAGGGCCTCCATGGTACTGTAAATCGCACCATGCCCACCAAAACCAATCACACGAATTTTTGCATCCGCTGGAATTCTCCCTCCTGAAGAGTAGATCCTAACTGTCTGCCATTTTGGTAGCCAATCCGCTTCTATTTTTTTATCTGCTAAAACACGCCCTGAGTTTATTTCTTCCACATACTTGAGGCGTTTAACCATCAAAGACTTTTCCGTCTCATTAGGCTCACGGTAAAGCTTCACTGATTTAGAATGGATATTTAGTTCTGGATGATGATGCTCGCTAGCCTCAACTTTATATTTGCTACTACAAACTCCCTGTGCACTTGATTCCACAGAGAAGGCAAATGATAAAACTAAGCTAATAAGCAATAATTTCACAGACTTTCTCCTTTCCTATCAGTTTTTCAGAAATCTAACATTTTATGAGCGTCACCTCTAATAAACTTAAAAAACCAAGTAATTTGAACACTATTAACTATTCTAATTTAGAAGGATTACTATCTCTAATTGATAGAAATCGAGGATCAATAATTCAGACCTAGATAAAAACATAAATTATAGGCTTTAACGGAGCACTCTTTTCCTCTAGATCTAGCTGCTGACCTCTGTTAGTCAGGGCTAAGCTCAAGCCTTTGACATAGATAAAATCAAAGCCTAGCATTCAAGAGCGAGAAAAGGGGTGCTCTTATGATTCAAGGTATAGATAGAAAAAACTCGGAGATAGGCTACTTGGTGCTTAGATTAACCATGGGCTTTAATATGTTTGCTCACGGGCTAGTGAGACTACCAAAACTGGATCAATTCAGTGGATGGATGCTAGGACTTTTTGAAAATAGCTGGATACCTCTATTTCTGGTGAAGCCTTTTTCCTATAGCCTACCTTTTATAGAGCTTATCGTTGGAGTACTTCTAATATTGGGTATAAAAACATCTATCGGGATTCATACTGGAGCACTTATTATCAGTAGTTTGGTATTAGGCTCCTGCCTAATAGAGAAGTGGGATATGGCAGGAGGACAAATGCTTTACGCTATTTTCTTTTTCCTATTGGCAATATTCTTGCCACTTAACAAGTATTCACTAGACACATTAATCAATAGATCTGAGTAAATTCTAAACCGATAGTCACCGAAACACGGGACTTTTCGCGTAACGACTTAATGGATTTGGTTTTAGCTAAGAACCGAACTAAATAGTACAAAAAAATGAGCGGAAAAATGATTTTAGGCTTGAAGTTTGAATCCAAGGCTAAATAGCGTCAGTGAAAAATACCTAAATCTATAGTTCAGTTAAAGCCGGCTATAGCAATGAATTGGCTGGTTTTTCTTTGGAGTTAACATATAACCCCCTCCCCTAAGATTTTCATCGAGTTCCAGCTGGGTTCTTTCCCTATTTCGTGGGGTCTAAGAAAAAAAAAATGGCTTCAAAAACTAGTTAATCTTTACTTTGATGAGTTTATTCAACGAACTTAACAAAGGATTAACAGCTATGAAGCCACGCTTTTACGTTCCCGCATGCATGAGAGATTTTCAAGGATTTTTTGTACGAGACA
>JBGCGH010000058.1:0-29780 GCA_045110695.1 Bdellovibrionales bacterium
CGAAGCCATCCGCATGATGCTCTCCATAGGCTACGAAAAAATCAAAAATATATTCTAACTCAGACTTAGAAACTGTTATTTTCTCCTCCCCCTCAAAATCTCCCAAAAAGAGTCTTTTTTTCCTGTGATTTCTTCGATCCACCTAGGTTTAAGGGCTTTTTTGGGCAGGAGCCCAAAACAGAGCGCCCCAGGGATGGGCTCGAGCGTCCCGCAAACCTAGGTGGATCGAAGAAACCACAGGAAAAAAAGACGGAATCACACCCACACAATACCCCCCAAAACCCCCCATTGACCCCTACCCAAAAAAAACGTAATTTCAAACCCCTAGAATAAATAAACCAGGAGCCCCAACCCCATGGCCGATCAACAAAAAGTAGAATACAAAGACAGCCTAAATCTCCCGCAAACCGATTTCCCAATGAAGGCTAATTTACCCGTCAGAGAGCCTAAAATTTTAGAGGAGTGGGACAAGTCAGATATCTATCAAAAGATGGCCAACAGAAACCAAAGAAGGTTTTCTATGCCTGATGGTCCACCTTACGCAAATGGAAACATTCACGTGGGTCATGTGCTTAACAAAGTTTTAAAAGATATCGTAATCAAATATAAAAATATGAACGGCTACTCCGCCGCGTTTATTCCAGGTTGGGATTGCCATGGTCTACCCATAGAGCTTGGAGTAACAAAAAAACTTGGTTCTAAAAGAAAAGAAATCACAGACAATGAGTTCCGAGAACATTGCCGTGAGTTTGCAATGAAATGGGTTAATACCCAGATGGGCCAGTTTCAAAGGTTGGGAGTAATGGCCGAGTGGGACAAACCCTACCTTACTTTGCAAAAAGAATATGAGGCGGAAGAAGTTCGTCAACTTGCAAAAATGGTAGACACAGGGGCTTTTTATAAAGGTGAAAAACCAGTGTTTTGGTGTTGGGCCCTACAAACAGCTCTTGCCGACACTGAGGTGGAGTATCATGACCACACTTCCCCAACGGTATACGTAAAGTTTGAAGCAAAAGCTGGTCTGGATAAAATAGGTAATCCAAAAAAGAAGACAAGCTTTGTTATATGGACAACCACTCCATGGACTCTTCCTGCGAACCTTGGAATTTGTTTAGGTTCGGATATTGATTATGCATTTTATGAGCACGAAGATGAGTATTTAATATTTGCAGAAGCCTTAGTAGAGCAAATAGAATCTGATACGGAAATGAAATTTAAAAAAGTAGAAGGGAGTGAGTTTAAAGGCTCCGCTGCTGAAAATATGCTTGCCCATCACCCGTTCATTGAAAGAGATTCTCTAATCATGTTAGGAGATCATGTAACTCTGGAAGCTGGTACTGGAATGGTTCATACAGCGCCAGGACACGGTATGGAAGATTATATGGTCGGAAAACAATATGGCCTAGACACTTACAGTCCAGTAGATATCTATGGAAAATATACTAATGAAGTCCCTGAGTACGAAGGAACCTTAGTTTTTGATGCAAATCCATTAATTGTGGAGCGTTTAAAAGAATCCAATCACTTGCTTCACTCTGGAAGTCTACATCACTCTTATCCCCATTGCTGGAGAACAAAAAAGCCATTGATTTACAGAGCAACAACACAATGGTTCTTAGAAATGGATAATGAAAAACATAATATTCGACAAAAAGCTCTCGCCGCCATTAAGGAAGTGAATTGGGTTCCAGCTTGGGGGCAAAATAGAATCACAGCTATGGTGGAAAATCGTCCCGATTGGTGTTTAAGCCGCCAAAGACTGTGGGGTGTTCCTATACCCATTTTTTATTGTGAAAGTTGTGATAAAGATCTAGTGGATTCAGATATAATGAGAACCGTTGCTGAAGACATGGAGAATAATAACGGCCTTATAACTTATTTTGAAACTGACACTTCAAAATACACGGCTGGTAAAAAATGTGAATGTGGCTCTGAGTCTTTTAGAAAAGGTACAGATATTTTAGACGTATGGTTTGATTCTGGTGTTTGCCATGCTGCCGTTCAAGATCAAAGAGAAGCATTAAGCTTTCCTGGGGATTTATACTTAGAAGGTAGTGATCAACATCGTGGTTGGTTTCAAACAAGCCTTCTAACGGCAATTGCTGCAAAAGGACAGGCTCCTTACAAAACAGTTCTTACTCATGGATTTGTAAATGACCTCCAGGGTAAAAAAATGTCCAAGAGCTTAGGGAATGTGGTGGATCCCGCAAAGGTGATCCAAAAATATGGCGCAGAAATCCTAAGGCTTTGGACGGCCTACGAGGATTACGCACAAGATCTTACTTGTGGAGAAGAAAGTTTTAAACGTCTTTCTGAAACTTACAGAAGACTACGAAATACAATGCGATTCTTAATTGGAAATATTCATGATTTTGATCCTAGTAAAGACTATGTCGCGTTTGCAGATCTTACAGAGATGGACCGTTGGGCACTGACTCGATTGAATGGTTTGATTGACAAATCTACTCAAGCCTATGATGCGTATGACTTCTATAAGATCTATCACGCACTTAATAATTTTGCGACCGTGGAAATGTCTGCAACCTATTTAGATATTTTAAAAGATCGCCTTTATACCAGTAAAAAAGATGGACCACTCAGAAGGTCCGCTCAAACTGTATTATTTGAATTGTGTAAAAACTTTTGTGGCTTGATGGCTCCGATACTGAGCTTTCTGGCAGAAGAAACCTACTCTCACCTTCCTGGGGACAAGGCCGAAAGTATTTTCCTCACCGACTTCCCAAAAACAAACCCTGAGTGGAAAGATGATTCGGTAGTGAAAAAATTTGAAGCTCTACTAGAAGTAAAACCTGAGGTTTCCAAGGTTTTAGAGGGCTTACGAAGAGATAAAACTATTGGTAGTTCACTAGAGGCAAAGGTTAAAATTTCAGCAAAAGACTCGGTCCTTTCTTATTTGAAAGAATATGAAGAGGAATTAGCTGACTTCTTAATTGTTTCGCAGGTAGAATTAACCGACGGTGAATTTACTGTGGAAGCCATTAAAGCAGAGGGTGATAAATGCCCAAGATGTTGGAAATACAAAAACGACATCGGTTCAAACAGTAAAGCCCCGGATGTTTGTGGAACCTGTGCTGAGGCGATTATCTGATGAAAATGAAGTGGACAATTTTACTTTTGATTTCGGGACTTTCCATTGCGTTGGATCAAGTTACAAAATTAATGATTTATACTAACTTCAGACTTGGCGAAAGTGTTGATGTAATTAATAACTTTTTCGCTCTTACATATGTTAGAAACTATGGCGCTGCCTTTGGTTTTTTATCAAATACTCCTGATTGGTTTAGAGAAAATTTCTTTTTAATTGTCCCGCCACTTGCCATGTTGTTGATACTTCATATTTTAAGAAAAGAAGTTCCTGACGATGATACTTGGCAGATCCTGGCGTACAGCTCTATTTTTGGTGGAGCAATAGGTAACTACATTGATCGTTGGCAGCATGGTTTCGTTGTGGACTTCTTAGATTTTCATTACAAAAACACTTGGACCTATCCTGCCTTTAATGTGGCAGACATGTCTATTGTCGGTGGGGTGGGAGTTTTAATTATTCTCATGATTATCGAAACTAAGAACGGTAAAAAACCAAAGCCTCCAGCGAACCCTGGGGATGAAAAAGAAAAGCCAAGACTTCGCTCCGCCTAAAGGATTAGAATGGACTACTACATACACGATATTGACCCAAGGATTTTTTCATTAGGCTCTTTAGAGGTCCGCTGGTACGGTCTGATGTACTTAACAGGATTTGTAGTTGGCTATCTTATTATAAAATCTAGGTATAAAAAAGGCTACGCTGGGATCACCCCGCTTCAAACTCAGGATCTAATCACTTATCTAATGATTGGAATGATGGTAGGTGCTCGAATTACCTACGCTTTAGTGTACAACTGGGACTACTACTCTCAAAATATTGCAGAAATTTTTATGATTTGGAAGGGTGGCTTGAGCTTTCATGGGGCTGTCCTTGGATTTGTTGTAGCTATGATCAAGTTTGCTAAAAAATATAAACTTCAATACTGGCATATAGCCGACAATGTAGCTCTCGTAGGGGCCCTAGGCATATTCTTTGGGCGTTGGGGTAACTTTACCAATGGTGAGCTATGGGGACGAATCACTGATGTTCCGTGGGCTGTGGTTTTCAAAGCTGCTGGCCCTGAGCCCCGACATCCGTCTCAACTTTATCAAAGCTTTGCAGAGGGGCTTTGTGTTTTTATTCTGCTACTACTCATCGACAGATATCAAAGAAAGAAACATTTAAGCCTTGATGGACCAAACAAGAAAGGAAAGATTAAGGCCAAATGGGAAAACACTGGTTTCCTTGCAAGTTTTTTCATTCTTGGCTATGGAATCGCTCGATTTATCGTTGAGTTTTTTAGGCAGCCAGATGCGCAGCTAGGTTTTTATTTTGGCTACTTTTCGATGGGTCAAATTTTGTGTTTTATCATGATAGTCGTCGGAAGCTTAATGATTTGGTATCGGACTAAGAATCCTATAGGTTTTGAGTATACTGTGGATGTAAACGCCAAGTAACTTGGCGTTTTTTGTTTGCCATTTAACCTACGGCATTTCTTCAAAATCAGTATTGTAAAGAACTTGCGTACCAGCCATAGAGTCCGTAGTGTACTTTTTCTCGCCAAGTCCTAGTTGGCCCTCAGCATGATTTCCCCAACAGTATTGTCTGTCACTGGAAATTACGCAACTGTGACTTCTACCTAAAGAGACTTTTGAAATAGTCCCCGGTACGATAATTTCTACTGGAGTTGATACAATCTCATCCAAATTGCCGTTCCCGATCTGGCCACTATGATTATCTCCCCAACAGTAGAGTTTATCCAAAGTTGTTAGAGCACAGTTATGTCGATAGCCCGAAAATATTTTAGAAATGGAGATACTAGATAAGCCATTCACTTTTGTTGGAGAAAAATTCCCACTAGATTGAGCACTACCAAGTTGTCCAAACTCTGATTCGCCCCAACAATAGACTTCCCCAGCAACAACAGCACAGCCATGCTTATAGCCAACAGAAAAGTCCGTAGCCGTACTTGGAAGGCTTACAGTTCTAGGTGTGCCAGATTCAGAGGTAGTAAAACCACTCTCTCCAAGTTGTAAACTGGAGTTATCTCCCCAACACTTGACTGCTCCGGAAACCAATGCACAGTGATTATTGTGTTTACTACTAATTTTGGATGCGGCTCCACCTAGGGCTACCGCCTGAGGCGTAGTCTTAACAGTAAGATCGACTCCCTGACCAAGCTGTCCAAATACACCATCTCCCCAACAATAGACATTGCCAGAACCGAGTAAACAGCTTGAGAGTGCGGCTAATGAAACGGATTCAGGAGTATCAACACCCGTTAAGTCTACAGTAACTGGCGAGGTCTTAAAACCTATACTAGTTCCGTCGCCGAGAGCTCCATATCCAACACAGTGTAGGGTGTTTGCTGCTGTTCTATAGCAAGTATGATATCTACCGCTGTCTATTTCCACCGGATCTGTGACCGAAGATGAAATAGGTACAGGTGTATGGTAAACATAATCGTGAGATCCAAAAACACCGTTACCAAGTTTGTAGTACCACGTATTTCCATGACAGTTTATATCACTTTGACTCGATACAGGAACACTGAGGGCACCAACAGCCGTCGTATTACTAACTATTGAGCAGGTATAGTCATATCCTGACGAAATATCTTCGACAACATTTGTATAACTAGTTACTTGAGTAGGTGTTTTAACCACTGTTTCAAAATCATTTCCAAACTGTCCAAAACGACTTTCGCCCCAACAAAGAGCCTCATCATCCGCTCCATGAGTGATACAAAACGCTTCTCTGGTCGCCATAATTTTATTTGGCGTTTGAGGTAAAGTTAAAGCTGTAGGCGTACTAACTAAAGCGTCAACGGCCAGGGATGTAATTGGTAGTCGACCATAACTATTTATTCCTGCACAAAGAACATCTCCCGAGTTATTACGAGCACAGATATATTCGTATCCAACAACAAATTCTATTACATTACTGGCAAATAAAACAGGAACATGGGTACTGGTTGTTGTTCCATCACCAAGTTGGGACTGATCATTTTGCCCCCAACAGTAAAGCTGATTCGAGGTGTTCAACGCACATGAATTGTATCTATTTAATTTTATGCCCTGAATATTTGTTAAACTAGGAACGTCCGTCATAGTCGTTATATTTGCTCCAGCGGCTTGACCCGATTGACCCTTATTATTATATCCCCAACAAGCAACAGTATCGTCAGATTTGATTACACAGGTATGGCCGTGACCGGCATCAACATCCTTAAGATTTGTAACTCCTGTAATTTGAGTCGGGGAATCGAAAACTCCTCCACTGGTACCTTGGCCGATTTGACCTGCATCATTTGATCCCCAACAAAAAATTTGGCCCTCATCACCTGTTCCATCGTAGATAATTCCACAAGAGTGAGCTTGGCCACAATCAAAAGCAGACACATCGGTTAAAGCATTAGCCGCAGGAATATCTTGATCCGCAGCTGTTCCGCCCAATAGAGTTGGACTGTCCCCAGCACAATTCACCGTTCCATCGTTGTTGTGAACACAGGTAATATAATCTCCAGAGCAAAGGTGTTTAACATCGTTCCATTGAGAAATCTTTTTAGGGAAAAAAGGTGTTATATGATAATACTTAGTTGGAACGGCATCCACCCCAGCACAATATACATCCGTCCCACTTAGGTAACAGGTATTATATAAATTCCCATCAATTTGAGAGATATTTTTTAAAGAAGTAATTCCAGTAGACCCTGAACTAATATCAACAAAAACACTGGAAGCCCCCGATTGAGGCTGAAGACTTAAACCAGAATCATTAATAGAATTAACCGAGGCAGTTAATCTACCTGTTCCCGAAATACTGCTAACGGTTACCCTGTAAACAGAATCAGAAATTTTTGATATAGAATAGCTAAGCACCGTTGGACCAGTGAATTGCAGAATCGAATTTGGCATTACAGAATCTATATCTGAATTTAGGTTAAGATCAAAATAAATAGGAGCACTGGAAACAGAGGCTGATTGACCAGATGTTAGACTTATAGAGACAGTTGTTGAGGCCTCTATATTATTAAGAGTAGAATCTGGAGACAAGAAACAGGCCTGCAGAAAAACAAGGGCTACGAAAGGAAAAAACGTCGACGATTTCATACTAGTAGATCGGTTTACGTAATATCTAACTTTAACTTTAGCTTTAGACTTTATACTCAGATGGATTTAACTGGCTTTAAACGCTCGATAAATGTCTCAATAACATACACTTCTATATTTTTTTCAGTTATGCCTAAAAAGGATAGCTTTACAAGCTCGTCAATCGATTCCTTTTCCATCCAATGGTATTATCTCAAAAAGGAAAATATAAATTAATGAGTCACTGGATCAAACACCTCTTTATTAGCTTTCTTTACCTGTTGGTTTCACCTACCGAAATCCATGCTGAGGATGGGTTAAGTTGCCAAAGTACATACAGTATAAGCACAAAAAATTTAACTAGAAGTTTTGAGGATTTACATAAAAGTCAAATCGACTATAAAAAAGACCATTGTCACGTAAACGTTATTTCATTATTTGAGAACCTTCAATTCTGGTACCCAGATATTAAAAAATCCGATGTAAAAGTTCTATTTATTTCAGATAGAGAGTTCTATGAATTTATAATTGATAAAAAACGAGTCTTGAAAAGAGATTCAATCAAAGATGTTCCAACCAACTTATTACTTCGAGGTCTCAACAGAACAGATGAGAACAAAAACTATCTATCGTTATTTTTTCATGTTGTTTTAGAATACAAGGGTTTGATTTTAGATTTAGATCTTCCCAAAGGAACTCCCCTCATGAGCAGAGAGCAGTATTTTAAGGAAGTAAACTATTATAGCGCAGATTATATTAGAAAAAACCCTTCCTTAGAAAATATTGTTCTCGAAATACCTGGAAATAAGTACCTGTCATTTTCTAAAACGGAACTCTCCTCCTATCCTGGCCTGAGTGATTTACTTAATAGCATTTGATTCCGTATCATCGTTCTTTTTTACTGAATACTTCGAGACAGATTTAAACTTGCCATCTGCGGAAATGCCCTATTTAATATTATTATGTATCCAATTCTTTTCACAATAGGTGATTTTGCCGTTCCATCTTACCACGTGGTTTTAAGTCTTCTATCCATCGTGGCCTTGGTATGGGCCCTATTTCGTGCAAATAAGTTTAATCTGGATCGAGGACGAGCTCTTGATATGATTTTTCTTAGTTTAGTCGGGGGGTTTTTAGGCGCTAGGTTATTTCATGTTATATTTGAATATCCTGAATATTACGCTGAAGACCCAATGAGAGTATTTGAAGTATGGAGAGGTGGCTTTGTTTTTTATGGCGGTGGTATAACTGGTTTTTTACTTGCTTACATTTATTGTCGAATTCAAAAAGTTGATTACTTAAAATATATGGACCGATTGATGTTTATCGGTATTGCCATGTATGGTCTTGGCCGAATTGCATGCCTCCTAGCGGGATGCTGTCATGGCGCAGAATGCGAGCTCCCTTGGGCCATTCAATACCCCAAAGGGGTTGAGGCCCCCCATGGGGTAGGTCTTCACCCAACTCCTATATATGCCAGTCTTTGGGCTTTCATGAATTTACTTTTTCTAAAGCTTATAGAAACTAAAAACAGTTTCTTAAAAATAGATCTAACGAAAAGCGGAAGTATTTTTTGCTTAGCAATGCTTGTTCATGCTGTGGGTAGAATAGTGATGGAGTCCTTTAGAGCCGACTTCAGAGGAGATGCCTTAATGCAAATAAGCTTATCCACATGGATAAGCCTATTATTAATTGCGTTTTTCTTGGGGTTTCTAGGTAAGATTCAGAAGGACACTAGAATCTTAAAGTAGCGGGTTTATGTTTTTTAAGCGATAAGTTCCCACTCGAACTAAATCATCAGCTCTACCATAATAAACAGTTGCTGTAGATGTTTGGTCTATGTTGGGATCAATATCTTCAATGATAACTTTAAAAACCTTGTCCCAGTTCTGTTGTAAATCAGATCCAACGGCAGTGATCTCTAAACCAGTACCATTATTAATTGGAATAACATCCGTACCATATTCTAAGTCATCAATGATTGCCTCAACTAGGTATCCATTGTTGATAAACGCAGTCTGTAAACCCTGGAATCTAACTCTAAACGTATCATCTGTTTTTTGCTCGACCCAAAGTGCTGTATCGCCTGAATAGGAATCACAGTCTCCAATGCCCTCAACAAATATATACCAAGGGTAATCTCTATCATTTACACAAGTCATGAAAGTGGCAAAATGAGAGTAAAAAGGAGCACAAGATGGTTTAAAGAAACCAAATTCACTACAATCATCTGGCTCAGTATCCGGCTGCTCGACAGGTGGAAAAATCCAATTGATATTATTATCGAAAGCCTGCACTTGATAAATAGGAGCCTGGGATTCATCCCAAATATCTTCTATTGCATCTCTACTTCCCTCGCTACCTTCACCAAAAAAACTATATTTGATGTTGGCCTCAGTTCCATTGCCATTTGCATTGATGTTCACAGTACCATTTCCACCAACCGGGTTCGGGGAATTTGCTGTTCCACCGTTTCCACAAGCTATGAAGATGGCCATACTCAGCGATCCTAATAATAGTGTTAACCAATTTTTTGCTTTCATCATTGTCCTCCAAAAAAAGCTATCACCCCTACATACTTCACGCTTTATGCCACCCTCCCCACAACAGTTTCGACTTGAGCGCACCATCCATCCCCAACTGACATTTTCCGACACCAATTTGTAATTTATTAACACCCACCCCCTCCTCATTTCCATTCCAAGCCCTAGGAAGATAAATTCTACTGAATTCATTCCAGAAAGAGCCCTCTCAGTCCTTCATAAACTCATAAGCCCAAAAAAGAAAAGCCCTGCGGCGCCTGAGCAAAAGAAAGTTGCTAATCCCCCTTCCCTGCGCTAACAAAAACTGTGAAATCTATCAAAGCCTACCCCTTTCAATACCATCAAGATGTCCATGGGTTTCCTATGGATGTAAAAGAAGCTGTTAGTCTTTTTAGCCCTATGCTCACCGACGCAAGAAAAGAACGAATTGAAGAGGTACTTGCCTGTCGTACAAGAAGCCATATGGTCGTTCTAGATCATCTATATGACATTGGTAATATCAATGCAGTGATACGAACCATGGAGAACTTGGGCTTCCAACGTCTTGGGATCATAGAACATGATAAAACGCTGAAAGCGAATCGGATTACAAGAGGTGCGGACAAATGGTTAGATCTAGAAATCCATCAAAGCCCTTTAAACTATATTAGATCTTTAAAAAATGAAGGTTATAAAATTGTTAGCACTCATCTATCTGAAACAGCCAAGAACTTCCGAGACATCGATTTCTCGGGAAAGATAGCTCTTTGCCTGGGAAATGAAAGAGACGGTGTATCTGAAGAATTGTTAGCTATGGCCGATGAAAACTGTATAATTCCAGCCACGGGTTTTTCCCAAAGTATGAACATCTCCGTGGCCGCTGCCATTCTTCTTCAAGAAATGAAAAACCAAAAAGAACAATCTCCCACAGGCTTTGGAGATTTAACGGACAAAGAAAAAGAAATTTTAAGAGGGATCTACTATATCCAAAGTGCTCCGAGACCATTAGAGAAAATTCTAGAAAACCTTGTTGGTCATGATTGGACCAAGGAACATTTAAGTAGGGACCTTACAAGAGACTAAACGAAAAAAGCCACGTTGATTAACGTAGCTTTTTATCCTCAAGAACTTAAAACTAAGTCCTGTACACTTTTTTGAATACAAAATATTTAATTATTTTAAAATCTTTTTAAATTCGGTGCCTGGACGAAACTTAGGATACCATCCACCGGGGATTTCAATTTCGGCTCCAGTCTGAGGGTTATGGCCTCTTCTAGCCTTTCTTTCTGTTTTTGTGAAAGTACCAAAACCAACAAGCTTCACATCAGAACCATCAGCAACCTGGTTACGAATAGTAGTGATTGTTGCATCGATGATTTTTTCTGTTTGAACTTTTGTAGATTTAGTTTGTTCAGCGACTCTGTTCACTAATTCTGCTTTATTCATGAAAGCTCCTAAGATGTATGTTCTACGTTGAAAAAAATAGCTCACCAGAGAATGTAATCCCTGATGATCAGTGCGCGTTCTATAAGGCAGGAAGCGCCTTAAAATTGCAACGAAAAATTTCTTAAATGCCTACTAGCCTCGCATTCATAACTGTATGTGAACAAGCCTGTGTATAACAAAATACTTGATCCCGTATGAATCTCAGAAAAATAAAGTTTTTTGTTATAAAACTGACACCAGCACTAGATCCACCATTGAGTTTCAATCAGAAAACGTGATACCTAATAACTATGGAACGAGAAATAGATTGCCCACAATGTAAGGCTAAAACTAGATATTCTCTAAAAAATTCATTTAGACCCTTTTGTAGCGAGCGTTGTCAGTTGATAGATTTGGGAGAGTGGGCAGAGGGAAATTACTCTTTAGTATCAGATGAACCATTGAAAGAAGAAGACATCCTCGCTATTTTAGATCCGGAATATTCTGAAGGGATTTAGCTCTAAGCCAATATTTTAGCCAATATCCAGCTAAATACTGTAAAAAATGCCTGCTTTTTTACTTAAACTTCAATACTTTTTATTAATTATCTCATTAGCTTATTTAAACTCTACTCTCTAAACTTAAGGTGCTATTGAGAAAAACAACAAATGGAGGTTTGATGAAGTTTTTAGGATTGGTAGTTTTATTGTCTTTGGTTAGTAGCAAGATATTCGCAATTCAATGTGTAGGGACGGAGCCGTTTTGGAATGCCACTGTAAATACTGAAGAAGTTGTTTTTAATGCAATGGCACTTGAAGAACCAGTAAAAATGAAAATTACCAAGCTTGATGGAATAGTTGGGTTTTCAACCGAACATGCCGCCGTTTATTCAAATAATAACGGCCCAGTAGCTATCATCACAACAGAAAGTTGCAATGATGGTATGAGTGACGATGACTACCTTAAGAAAGCTATTATCTTTACAGATTTCAATACCTTTATGGGTTGTTGCACAGAATCTAAATAGCCTGCGGCCTATACCGCGTGTTTTAGGTAAAATTTTATTAAGCGACGTTTGATGCTCAGGAATTGATTAAAACCAGACCTGTAGCATCGATACCTTGCTTGATGCTTTCTCATTCATTAAAATTATTGAGAGCCTAAAAACAAGGGAACAAAATGCACATAGGAGTATACACCTCAGGTGGAGACGCCCCAGGAATGAACGCAGCCATTCGAGCCGTAGTTAGAACTTCCTACAATATGGATATAAAAATCAGCGGAATAACGGCTGGTTACAACGGAATGCTGAACTCCTGGTTCCAAGAATTAAGTCCCCGCAGTTGTGCCAATATCATTCAACGTGGTGGTACCATGCTAAAAACGGCAAGGTGCATGGAGTTTTTAAAACCAGAAATGCGAGAACTAGCAGCCAAGAATTTAAAAAATGCTGGCATAGATGCGTTGGTTTGTATTGGTGGAGATGGAAGTTACAATGGAGCTCTTGCCCTTCACCTCGAGCAAGGAATCCCTGTTATTGGAGTCCCTGGAACAATTGATAATGATATCTATGGAACAGACTTCACTGTCGGGTTTGATTCGGCAGTTAATACAGCTCTCGATGCCATTGATAAAATTAGAGATACAGCTACTAGTCATGATCGAATTTTTATAGTGGAAGTTATGGGACGTAACTCTGGTTTTCTTGCACTTGATGTGGGGATTGCTGGAGGTGCTCAAGATATTTTTGTGCCTGAAAAAGCTTTGGCCGTAGATAAAGTAATTCAAAACATTCAAAATAGTATCAGTAAAGGAAAATTGAGTTCGATAATTGTAGCTGCTGAGGGGCAAAAACCTGGTAGAGCCTACGACTTGGCGGAACAAATAAGAAAAAAATCAGGTCTTGATGCTAAGGTTTGTGTTTTAGGTCACATACAGCGCGGTGGAGCCCCAACTGCCCGAGATAGAGTACTTGCCAGTGCCTTCGGGGCGGCTGCGGTCGAGGGATTATCTAGAGAGTTTAATCATCACGCAGTTGGATTAGTTAATTCGAGCTTGATTTATACCCCTTTAGATCAAGTGGCAAAAAACAAAAAAAATGTGCGAGAGGATCTTCTCCTTCTCGCACATGTACTCGCTATGTAATGAATCAATGTCTCAGGTTAAAAGCAAACTCAGCTTCCTCAGATAACCATTCGCCGTTGAAGCTTTGCTCTCTGTTGAACTTATCTATATAGGTACCCGAACGGAAGTTCTTTACTCTAACGTACATTGCGTACTTATTATTAATGTCCCAGTCCGGACCCACTGGAATCTCAAGGCCCAAGTAGCCAAACTTCGACGAATCCAAGGCTCTCTTTAAGCCTGAACTAGTATAACGCTTTCTAGCTCCGTTGGCTGCCAACGCATCTAAAAGATTACAGCCATTAAATTCGCTAAAGGTTTGAGAAATAATGTTTTCTATCCGACATGGAGTACCTACTGGTATTTCTAGTTTCGCTATGGTCTTACTTTTACCAAGGGCTTCCCAGTCTTTAATCTCTATCTCAAAAACAGATTCGTCTGGAAAACTATGAGATGAGAATAGCTGCAAATAAATTTTGTCAGGACGATCTTGATGTTCTACCTCATCATGTTTAATTTGTACGAGTGCATGGGTTATTCTTTTGTTTCTATCTCTTGCTTCATTAACATCAAAGATTCTACTGGTATCAGTATTTTTCCTATCCACTTCATATCGATGTTCTTCCATATTTGTTGTCGAATTCTTTGAACTCACTAGCTCTGCTGCTTGACCGAATTTAAACTCAATGGGAGCCTCTAAAGATAGAGCGTCGACCGAAGCTTTAAATAAGATAGTGTTTTTATTATGATCTACTAAATCGAAAATTACAGAAGCAAGAAGAGCACTTTGATTTAATCGGGAAAATAGATCCTGTACTTTTAAAAGTCTTCTGTAGGTTACTTCGGCCATCGATTCTGCATCAGCTCCCGCTTCGGCTCTTTCATTCCTGATATCGCTCAAAGATTTTGCTATTGCTATAACGTTTTGTTTTAAAAATCTAAATTGTCTACCATAGCTCCCAGTAGCTGACGAATTGCCAGAGCCTCCGCGGTGAGAATTCAGAGTGAAAGTATCTTTTGACGGAGCAAATAGCCCACCCATTCTTTCAGTATAGGATTTTGGAATATACTTAAACAACATCCTGGAATTTGTCGAACTTGGGCTTCGCATCGCTCTTAGTCTATTAATTTGTCTTTTAATATTCGATACTGGATTATCATTTCTATAAGCTACCTTTCTCCATTCACTTAGATAAGGCTCACCATACAATTTACCAATAATGTTTAAAAACACTCGGTCAAATGTGGCATTTTGCAACATTTCTTCGACCTGAACCATGTTCATACTGATTTGAGTGGCAAAACGAAGGTCATCAGATTTTTTTCCTAACGGAATAGACTCAATAGCATCCCTTAGATCAGCAGGTGTATTACCACTACTTGCCGCCTCAATGAAATTAGCGATATGAGTTAACATTTTCGGTTTTGGAAATTCGTCCCGGTAGGCGCAATCAAAATTTATGGCAATATTTGAGCTTAAAACAGGATTATTCGTTTCTTTGTTTATCGCGTAGGGGCCATCGTAGGTTTCAGCAACTAAGTTACAGGCCAATTCCCTTTCCACTTTATCGAAAAGGTTAAGGATCTTAACCCTCCACTGATCACTATCCTGTAACTGAACCTCTGTTTTTGCCTGGACAGTCCCAGTTACTGATTCTTCCTTGACAGTTTCTCTCATTCGACGGTTTCTGTATTTAAATAGCCCAGGTATACGCGCTTGAAGGTAATACTCTGAGGACTCAGTTATTCTGTAGGTAGCATCCTTAAAAACAACACCTTCAGGTAACTCACTTTGGTCTGTAAACTGATTTTCATAAACTTCCTTATCTGCCCGGAAGTCATCTCGATCATAACCAGGCCAATAGATTTCGTTCATCATTTGAACAAAAAATCTAGCTGCCTCCTCTAAGTTTAAATCTATCTCGTAAATTCGTGTGTAACCTTTGTCTTCACCCCAGGCCTTGGTGTCTTCATGCTGCCATTTTAGAAGAGAGATCTTAGGTAGTAATATACGAGGACGAATTCGGCCAAACTGGTTTCTATATCCGTCCTCCACATCATCATAGACTTCAATCCGAACCATATTTCTTGGAAGCTTTACTACTCGAACATCTCTTGAGGCTCGAATAAAATAAGGAGAAAGACGGGTTTCCATAAATGGAAGAATTTCAGGTAGGAATGTCAGTGGGTTCACCTGATAGTAAGTAATATGTTGTACAGTATCACCCACATTAAGAGCTTTATTTTGTTCGTAAAACAGACCAATATTATCAGAGAAAAGGCCAAATCGATTATAATTTAAAACCGCCTCGAGTAACTGATCAGCCATCATTTTCATTTTTTCAGAATCAGTGAATTTATTCATTAGCCAATAGAAAAAACCGTTCAACTTACCTACGATTTTCTCCATCGTCTCATCTAACTTTGATGGATCATGGCAATCGTACTTGGACCAATTAATTCCAGTGTCTCCAACTTCAAGTCCCCTATCACCCTTACTTAAATCAGCAACTGCATAAGGAATATAGATTGATCCAGACTCCTGGCAAATTTCTTTCAATGACATTTTAGAAGTAGGAGCAAAGGCGGAGTCCCTGGGATAAACACTTCTTGCCACACCAAAATATACACCAGCCTCCACATTAGAGCCAAAATTACCTGATCTAGCACCGATTTCCGTCCTAGTAAGTAAGGTATTACTTAGCCTATATTTTGCGTAGTCACTTTGGTTTAGAGAATCACCCTCTACGAATGGGTTATCTACATTAACTCTTCTCAAAGACCGAAGACTAACATCAAAATTATCAATGGGACCAGTTTGAAGGGGCGAGATACTGATTGGAATCTCAAAGTCCATATCTTTATAAAGTCGATCTTTTTTGGATGCTTCTTTAAAAAGCTCTGTGGCTAACTGATTTAGAAAAGAATCACCACGATGTTTTCCAAAACCACCTACGGTCACAAACTCGGCTGCGATAGTCGTTACTGGTAACCCAAAACACAAAACAAAACTTAAGACCTTGTTTGAATATTTCATCTCTTCTCCTTATAAACTTAATCCACTTATAGCCAATTAGGCTCATAAACTAAAGATAGTTATATCTTTCATGAATTAAATATATTCGTCTAAAGAGTGTTTAGAGCAATTTGAAGTCCATCCAGTAAAACCTTCAAATGGTTTTAATTGGGTAATAGGAGCATTATTCTAATAGATTTGTGAAAAATAACCAAAGCCAAACAAGATATGTCACTAAAATTTTGAATTTGTCATGGATAGTCCTCAAATTCACCGGGGTGGGGACCCCGGTGGAGGTTTATAGCTTATCTTAGAATTATCTTCTAAGATTGATGACTTCACTTAGAAGCTCATCGGTGGTTGTGATCGTTTTAGCGTTAGCTTGGAATCCACGCTGTTGTTGAATCATACCAACAAACTCGTTAGCTAGATCCACTGTAGATCTTTCAAGAGACTTTGCAAAAATCTTACCCCTACCATTGGCATTTGGTACACCAATCGCAGCCGTTCCCGACATTCTTGAGCCTTTTAGACGGTTGTTACCAACCTTAAATAAGCCTTCTGGATTTTCAAACCTTGCCACTGCGATTTTACTTAAATCTCTGGCGGCACCATTGGAGTAAAGAGCTGTTAGAGTACCTTCATCATTAAATGATAAAGAGGTAATTGTACCAGCAGCTGCACCATCTTGCTTCCAACTAAATACATCTGACTCTTTACCATATTGTTTAGTACCAATTACTCCTTTTCCTTTATCCGTTGTAACAGAATCACCGAAGTCTATTTTGATCTCTTGGTTCTGTAAGGCTCCACCTTTGAAGTTGAAATTGGAAACCTCTTGAACTTCCGTATCAAGTTGTCCATCTACATTAAAAGATAGTTTTCCTTTTACCACTTCGGAATATTTACCTTCCACTCCACCGGCAACTTCTTTTCCATCAACCAAACCTCTATATTCCCAGGTTCGATCTGCTGTTTTGTTAAAGAACATATTTACGAGATGTTTGTTACCCTGAGAATCATACATTTCTACGGAGGTAGAAAACTGTGAAGTATCATGCGGTTGATTGGGGTCAAACTGAGGCCCTACTGTCGCTCTTGAGTCCAAGTTAAGGCTCAAGTCAATTCGACTCGTTGCTTTGGCTGGAATTAAAGTTCTTGGGAATCTTACGTTTTCAATTTGGTTTATCAATTTTCCATCTTCGTCGTAAGAGAAACCTTGGACTTTTTGGTCATCGTTTGTAACTAGAAATCCATCTTTATCAAAGTGAAAAGATCCATCTCTAGTAAAGCTCTCGCCGTCACTTCCTCGTACAACAAAGTAACCATCACCAGACAAGGCTAAATCAGTTACTTTTTCTGTGTTCTCGATATCACCTTGAACCAGAACTGGATTCACAGCGGCAACTTTTACACCACGTCCAATTTGGTTACCACCTTGGATACCCTTTAAACTCTTTGCTACAATGTCTGAGAATTCTACTCTACTTGCTTTAAAAGCCGTGTTACCTGAGTTGGCGATGTTGTCTGCGATTACGCTTAATGCTTCCCCTTGCGCTCGTAGACCAGTTACACCAGTAGTAAGTGATGATAATACACCCATAAATAAACCTCCATGTTGTATCCACCTCAATCGTTCAGTGGATTTGGAGAGACCCCATCGTATTCGACGATGTCCAGTCTCTATTTAACCTTCCTAGTTAAATCAATACAGTGCTATCTATCTTTGTGAATACATTCTCTTTCATTTGAGCTGTATCTAAAGCAGTTATTACTGTTCGATTTTTTACGTTCACTATAAATGCAGAATCCCCTGCCATTACCAGAGTATCCTTGGCACCCTTTGCCTCTGCCTTGTCAATTGCAGATGCCATTTTTTCTAGTTTTTCTGGAGCTAACTGTATACCGCGTGAACGCATGCGGTCTATAGCGTGGCCAGAAAACTTTAGAGCCGTTGCGGCTTCTGTTGTCGGAGCAGCTAGAGTGTTGGGCTTTTGTTTTGCCAACACATCTGAGAAGCTCGGACCGAGATTGGTTCCATTTTCTTGCTGAATACCAGGCTTTGCAACTGGCTTATTTACGCCAGTGATCGATTGGATCTGTTGTAGTTGCAAATTCTGGTTATTCACCATGTCTATTTCACCTTATCGTACAAATTCTTAGCCATAGGAACTTTGGAGATGTTCCCAGACCTAGCAGCTTCAGTGGCTACACCTTCTGCCTTTGTATCAGTATCCTCTTTCTTAGCCTCTACTTTCAAGGCTTTATCCGTAACATCCTTCACATCCCTACTTTTAGACTGGGCAATATTTTCATCCACAATCTTTCGGACTTCAGACATTGATACAGTTTGTGTTCCTACAAGAAGAACAGGGCCTGATTGCGTGTAGTTTACTCCAGTAATCTTACCCGCTACCGTAGTAGTTGCTACAATACCCTTGCCATTTCCATCTTTGGCTGTAATCTCCGCATAGTATTCACCTTCACGAGTCTTTTGATCTTGGTTGTTATAACCATTCCAATCAATGGAGTTTCGACCTTTCTTTAAATCTGCAATAGAATACTCTCTGACGAGATCTCCATCCGCATCTTTAATTTTAACATTAATTTCCGCAGCATCTTGCATTAGATCAAATCGCACCTCATGACCCTTATCTCCTTTTCCTCTAAAAATCTTAGACGAATCAGATTCAATGCTCTTGCCAATAAACTGCAGAGCTTGAAACTGAGAATTTGGTTTGTTTGCTTTAACCAAATTCTCAATGTTGGTGTTCATGTTTTGCATTTGCTCTAGCGAAGTAAACTGAGCAAGCTGAGAAGCCATTTCATGGCTTTCCAGTGGAGTTGTTGGATCCTGATGTTTCATCTGAGTAAGCATTAGTTTTAAAAAAGCATCTTTATCCAGATTTTCGTTACCTACTTTACGCAGCTTTGCCGGATCTACCCAATTTGGGTCGACGATCTTGTTAAGCTCGTCCCCTACGTTGCCGTTTTTCAACCTTTTTAAATCATTTGCACCCATATAGTTGGTCGCATCTGATTTTTGTGCTGATACTTGCTCGCCCGGTTTGTTCCGAAAACTCTGCGTAGTTCTGGTATCTATCATTTCATCTCCTTAAGCAACAATACTCAGATTTTGTGAGCCTTGCTCCTGCGCTCTATAAGCCGCAGCAATTTGTCTAGCTTTATCCGCTTTTTCTTCTGCTTTAGAATTATAGCGAATCATTCCAGAATTAACCTCAAAATCTCTTCTTGATTCTTGTTCGTCTCTAAACTGTTTAAAAAACTGTCTAGCCTCTTCACGCTGCTGGTTACGAGCTTGTTCCTCAAACATTTCATTTCTAGATTCTCTAGCTAGATCCACTTTGATTTCATTTAAATCAAGATCCTGCTTTGCTAAATCTGTTTTTAAGAAACTTAACTCACTCTCCAATAACTTTTTGGCTTCTTTGGTTTCTGTCAGGAGCTGGACATCAACTTTTCCCTCAACTACAGCAACCTTAACTTGCATCTGACCTAACTCATCAGACTGCATCTTCACTTTCATCTCTCCACCGCCTTTTTTAGACAATAAAGAAACGTCCTTAACCAAATTGTTCAGCTCCGCTCTTTGTTCTACATCTAGTTTATCTGATAAATCAGACCCGGCTAAAATTTTACCAAAGCCGTTCTCCGTAGTCTTATTGAGCTTATTCTCTAAACCTGTCTCTTTCATCCCTCCTGATTCCATAGCACCATCTTGGTTCTGACTTGTATCATCGTCAAAATCAAAGTTCTCGTTAGAACTTAGTGAAGCTACTTCCTCTTCTGGACTCAAAGTTTCAAATTCAAGGCTATTCGTTTTTACTACGGGAGCATCTGCATCTAATCCATCTGCTGCTGGATCGGAATTGGAAGCATCAGCTATCTTCTGTGATACGTACAAGCTTTGTAAGTCATCTAGAGTTGAAATAGCTGAATCCGTAGAAGGATCTGATTGAAGCCCATTTGTAGCTGCTTGATTAGCACTAGCATTCTCCATCTGACTATCTTGAAACATTTCTGAAGGCCTCATAAAAGAAGTTTTCGAATTTGCGTCAAGGTCACGATCCTGTGTTTGAAAAAACCGGCGGTTCATCTCATCGATGGTGTTATCTGGCAATGCTATGGGCTCATCTAGAGTCTGCATAGATTGTAGAATCTCACTCATCTTTGGATCTACTGCTGGTTGTTGGGACGAGGCTTGCATTTTTTGCGCCTCGGCAAGCTTCATTTGTACTAACATTTTGTTGTACATGTTTTCCGCTTGGTTTTGTTCCCCCGGTCTCAAACCTAACTGCTCTACAAACACCGGTCCACTTTGGCTAGCTGCCTGTGATAACTGGCTATTGTCCATAGAACCAAAAGCCTCGATCAGTCGCTCGGGCTCAACTCCAAATTCATTCTCCATAGAGTCCATAAATTCTAGAATTGGGTTCTTATTAGCATTTTCTAACACCGGTTGGTCTTCTGGTGCAATCTTTGCCTCTTGAACAGTTTTGTTCACCTGAAAAAACTTTTCAGAAATTCCTTCTACCATTTCTGGCTTGGTTTTCTTCTTGTTCCCAGATTGTTCTGCAGCAACTTCAAGTTCCTCATCGAAACTCTTTGATTTAGGCTCGTTATCAGATCGATTTTGTTCTGAATTTTTAGCCTGATAGTCACTACGGTTTGAGTCTGCTTTTGTGTTTGAATTTGACGAATAGGAATTATTGTCCCGAGATAAATTCTCGGAATTAGCCCTACTGTCATTTCTCGCACTCGTTGCAGAAACGACCGGTTTCGGTGCCGGCACCGGGGGAACTAGATTACTCATAGCTCCATCAATCATTCTACCTCCTTCCTAGAGATAATTGGGCTCTATTTCATTGAAATATAGCCAACATATTTTTCCGACAAGCGTTGTGCTTTATCGGTTTCTAATAGGTTTAATATACTTGCTGCACTTTTCTTCTTCATCTTACCCAAGACTCGCACAGCCAGGTCTTCATCAATTTTTTCAAACACTTTGGCTGCCTGCTGAGGTTTCATACTGGAATAAACAGACACAAGCTTGTTGATTTTTTCTTCATCAGCTTCAACTGCATCTTCTAATTTATCTGAGATACCTTGTCTTATTTTCTTAAGATCACCGAGCTTTTTATCAATCTGGGTTCTTTTAGCGTTTAGTTCTTCTTCAAGAGCTTTTAGTTCGGCCTCTCTTTGGTCTAACTGGGTTTTTCTTTCCTCTAATTTTGAGAATAGTGTGATTTCCTCAGCCGACCAGCTAGTTACTATTTTCTTTTTAGATTCTTCTTCTTTTAGCTTATCTAAACTCGTTTTCTCTGTAGGCGCCTGAGCTTTTGCTTGTTGTGCAAATACTGGGTTACTAGTGGAAATATTCACCTTGGAGAGGAAGTCTTCAATCTTCTTTTGATTATTGAACCCGTAAGAGAGTGCAAATAGTAAGGCAAAACCAATAAACATCGCACCCATAGGAAAGGGCTTTCTGTTTTTTATTTTTTTCTTCTTAAGTTTATTAGATTTTCTCCGAACAAGTTGTGTGTCACTATTGTTAATCTGAGACGCAATGGAGTTTCGGTCCACTGGCTTGCTCGGCTTGGCTTTTCTTTTTGATTTAAAAAACTGATCATAAGGGTTATTCGCCAAACTTAATTCCTCCTGCGATTCTCATCAAATTTTGCTCATCTTGCTTTTTAGCTTCGAGCTTTTTGTATGCTTTTTTAAATTTCTTTAACTCGTTCTCTTCCAATTTTTTTACTATCTTTGTTTGCTTGTAGGCTTCTGTGAAAAGTTCAAACTTTTCATCTACTATCCCTTGCAAGTGTTCTATTTCCTGCTCTTTTTGCAGTAGTAGCTGCTTGCTCCCCAGGACATAGCCTTCTGTATATTGTAGCTCATTTGCGGTGACATCAGGCAAGTTTTGTAGGGAATGACGATGATCTCTGGCTGATTGTATAGCGGAAAGAATTTCCTCCCTCTGACCTTCTGCTTGTTGGAGATTTCCCAAGGCTTCACCATAATCTTTCTTAGTAAGATCTTCTTCCATCTCTCTAACTCGTAATAAACTTTGGTATTTAAATTTAAATTTTTTCATTAGAGCTCAATAAAATTTCCAAACAAAGACTCCAGTCTAGCTTGAGTATCCTCAAAGTTGGAACTCTCATCCATTCCTTGCTTTAAAAAATCGATGATATTGGGATAAGTTGCGATAGCGTTGTCGATATCTGGATTACTTCCATGTTTGTAAGCACCAATATTAATCAAGTCCTCTACCTCGGTATATGAGGCTAGGGATTCTTTGAGTCTCATTACATTTTGATAGTGCTCTTTTGAAATTATATTTTTTTGTACTCGTGAGGCACTGGATAAAACATCAATAGCTGGAAAATGCGCCTTATTGGCTAGCCTTCGATCTAGAACAACGTGTCCATCTACAATAGATCTAACGGCATCTCCAATTGGATCATCCATGTCATCCCCTTCCACCAAAACCGTATAAAGACCTGTCACTGAGCCATTTTCAAACCTTCCGACCCTCTCAAGTAGCTTTGGTAAAAGTGCAAATACAGATGGAGTGTATCCTTTGCTTGCTGGTGGTTCCCCTGCAGATAAACCAATCTCTCGTTGGGCCATGGCAAAACGAGTAACTGAGTCCATAGTAAAAAGAACATCATTGCCAGCCTTTGCAAAATACTCAGCAATGGCAGTTGCCAAAAAGGCTCCCCTCATTCTAAGTAGTGCATTTTGGTCTCCGGTAACTACTACCACAACAGAGCGCTTTAATCCCTCTTCACCAAGTACGTTATCTATAAATTCTTTAACCTCTCTACCCCGTTCACCGATCAAAGCAATAACATTAACATCAGCCGTAGTGTTTCGCGCCATCATCCCCAGTAAAACAGATTTACCAACCCCAGAGCCCGCCATAATTGCAACTCGCTGACCCTTTCCCACAGTAATAGAACCATCAATTGCACGAACACCCAGTTGCAGGGCTTCATCAATAGGTGGCCTGTCCAAAGGATTTGTATAAGAAGAATAAATACTCACTTCTGTAGAGGTACTAATTGGACCCTTTCCATCTAGTGGATTTCCTGTGGAATCAATAACTCTGCCTAACAGAGCAGGTCCAACTTTGGCATTGGCGAAGGGGCGATCTAGAAGGATCGTAGCACCTAGCTGTATTCCTTGGACTTCTTTAAAAGGCATCATTAATACTTTTGAGTCTTTTAAACCTACAATTTCGGCTTTAACATGCTCACCATTGCTAAGTGAGATTTTACAAATACTACCTATACTAGCGCCTGGAAGAAAAGCCTCAATTAAGTGCCCCGTTACCCTAGTGACCTTGCCTGTCTCTTTTACAAGCTTAATAGATTGCATCGCAGCGGAGTACTTCTCTAAATTCAATTCAAAGTCATTGTTCACATCAATCCTTTAAGAAGCTTCAGTGTCATCTTCTGGAATATTTTCGCTAAGCCCTGTCCAAAGCTTATTAAGTCTCTCTTCCATCGTGGCATCGATAACACCAGCATTGGATTCAAATATGCACTCTCCGCTTTTAACGTATTCATCTTTTAGTATTTTTAACTTTTTAAACATTTCTTTCGTTTTCGGATCTCTCGACTGGAACTCTTCAACAAACTCTACATCTTCAGGAGCCATTCGTACCGTAACCTCTATCTCTGATTGCATAGAATCAGCTAGATTTTGCACGACCGAAAGAATACTTTCTTGAGAGCCTGAGATGTCCCGCATAGCTATACGTTTTGCCATTTCAAAACAAAGCTTTACAATCGCAGCTTCATTTTGCGTAATTAGCTTCCGACGAAGCTCGTACATAGAATCAAGCAAAATATCCAACTCGTGTAGCTTCTGGCTAACCTCATCTACTTTGGATTGAAGGCCCTCTTCTTGACCTTCCTTTTTACCCAATTCATAGGCCTTTTGATAAGCGTCTTCTTCCACTTCTTTAAATTTCTCGATCGTTTTTTCTTCAACGATACTCATGATTTCTGCCTGGCGCTTTTCACCAATACCCATACGATCTTCTAAAAGTTCATCCATTTTAAAAGATGGTGCCTCTCCCGAGAATTCCTTCTCAAAATCATGTGCCTTATCGACATGCTTTGGCATAGAACCTTTTATTTTACGGGCCTGATAATCAACAACAGATTCACTGCTTTTTTCAGACTTTATAATCTTTGAATTAGACAAGGGCATCATCTGCTCCACCTCTGGCAATTAGGATTTTTCCTTCAGACTCGAGTCTTCTAGCCACATTAACAATTTCTTGCTGTGCGCCTTCTACATCTGAAAGCTTACTAGGTCCCATATTCTCCAGATCTTCCCTTAGCATATTGGCTGCCCTAGAAGAAAGGTTTTTAAAGATCTTCTCTTTTACCTCATCGTTACCAGTTTTAAGAGCAAGTAATAGCTTTTGATTGTCCACTTCTTTAAGAAGAGCTTGGATTCCACGATCATCAATTTTATTGATATCTTCAAATACAAACATTAACTTTCTAATTTCTTCAGCTAGGATAGGATCTTTCTCTTCTAAACGAGACATGATGGACGTTTCCGTGTTTTTATCCATTACGTTTAACATTTCTGCAACTGGTTGTACTCCGCCAAGAGCACTTTGTTCTACGTTACCTAGAGTTTGGAGCTCTTGTTTTAATACAAGATCCACCTCAGAAAGTAACTCTGGTGCTATATACTCTAAATTTGAAAGTCTTAATACTACCTCGGCCTGAAGAGATTCAGGTAGACGCTTTAGAACCTCTCCCTTTTTCTCCGGCTCTAGGTGAGCTAAAATCACTGAAATAGTCTGTGGATGCTCATTCATAAGAAAGTTTGCAAGAGATTTTGCATCTACTAGTTCTAAACTTTCTAATTTGTTATGTATTCCACCAGCAATATTTAAGTGACCAAGGATGACTCGAGCTCTATCTTCACCGACGGCGTTGATAATTGTATCTTTTTGAGTGGTAGCATCAGAAAAAATATATTCTTCCGCCTCTGAGATCATCTCATAGAATTCTTCTAAGACTTTTTTAGTTATAGACACTGGGATCACCCGAAATCTAGCCATTATAGAAATCAACTTTCTAATATCACTATCCTCTAGATGCTTAAATAGTTTTTGGGCAGCATCTGGTCCAAGATAATTTATTAGGATGGCCGCTTTCTCAAAGCCTTTTAAAACTTCAAAGCGAATATTTTCAATTTTAGATACATGAGCAGGTACCATAGGACTTGCACTCCTTCTTTATAGTTCTTTACGAATCAACCACATTCCAAGGGCAGAAGCTGCCTTTTGACTATCGTCGTCGATATATTTCATTATTCTTTCTTTCAATAATTCACTCTCTGCCTTATCAGGATCAACTGCATCAGAAAGTGTAGGCAAGGCACCCGTCATCCCTGGAAGACTGCCTTCTACCGCTTGTAGCTCTTCTAGCTCTTCAATTGTTTTTGGTAACATGTCATCTACTGATTCTTGGAAACTATCAGTAATCCAATGCATAAATGGCCTGATAACAAGAAAGAAGAAAAGAGCTAAACTAACAGCGACAACAGCCCATCTGAGAATATAGGATACTAGCTTTCTCATCTCTATATTATTCATTATATCTTCAGCTCTAGTAAAATCCTCAGCTTGGAACTTAATGTTTTCTATTTGTATGGTGTCACCACGCTTATCATTGTAACCAATGGCATTTTTAACTAAAGACTCATAACGGGAAAGGTCTACTTCCGAACGAGGTATCCACTCTTCTATTGGCTCACCTTGCTCATTAGAACTAAATTTCACTTCTCCATCCACAAGCACGGCAATTGATATTCTTTTTACGCCACCTGGAGTGGCTTTAGTATTTTTAACAGTTTTAGTTATTTCGTTATTTATTGTGCTTACTTCTGTACGGGTATTTTGATTAAATCCAACCTGCCCACCTTCGTTTGCACCCGGAATATTAGCTCTAGCCCCTGGCACACCAGTAGGATTTGTTCTTGATCCATCCATGCGCTCTTCCGAGGTTTGCTGAGAACGAACTGCTACCCTATCTGGATCCACAATTTCTTCTACAGAGTTAACTATTTTTGTATCTAATTCAGCGTTTACTCGAGCAATTACCTTACCCGTTCCAACAACTCGACTCAAGATCGACTCAATTCTATCCTCTAGGTTTCTCTCTATTCTTTCTTTGAGTTCCACCATCTCGTTAGTCATCGCGCCACCGATCCCACTGGACCGAGATAGAACTTTACCGACAGAGTTAACAATAGTTACATTTTCCGAATTTAAATTCTCTACGGCCGCACTAACAAGATTTGTAATTCCTTTGATCTGCGATTTAGACAGAGCCTTCCCAGGATACAAGTCTAAAACGACAGATGCTTTAGGTTGCCCTGCTTCCTCCAAGAAGGTTTTCTTTTGTGGTAGCGCTAGAATCACCTTAGACTTCCTAACTACCTCAAGGCTATTAATAGATCGCATCAACTCACCTTGGAGTGCCCGTTGGTAGTTTACCTGTTGCGCTCTTGTAGTTAAGCCAAAATCCTGCTTATCAAAAATCTCTAAACCGATGGAACCTATTTTTGAAACATTGGATTCAGACATGATAGCCATTTGAGTGGAATGTAGAAGCTCTGGCGGAACGGTAATAGTCTCCCCGGCATCTTCCACTTTGTATGGGACATTCATTTGTCGAAGTTGCGCGACAATAACAGGAAGTTGATCCGTTGGAACCTTTGTAAATAGTGGTGAATAGCCTCTTCCTGAAACCAGTACACTTATTACTGTTAAGGCACCAACTACAAGAGCTCCCGAAAGTACCAAAGACATTCTTTTGGTAGGTGAGAGATCTCCGTAGAAACCCTGAAACTGCGCTAATAATAGACTTACATACTTTCTAAACATTTATATCCCCTGATATCAAACCTGCATCTTCATTACTTCTTGGTATGCATCAATCATTTTATTTCTAACTTGAACCATTAATCTTAAAGCTATATCGGCTTTTTCTACAGCGACCATGGTATCATGCAAACTTTGTGTTTTACCCGTAGCCAAATCTTCTGATTTTTGATCTGCGACTTTTTGTAATGTGTTTACCTTATCAATTGCCGACCCCAAGGAATCAGCAAATTCTGACTTTGCACCACTTGTGGAGCTAGTACTATTAGAGCTTTTAGCTAATTTGTTTTGGTTTCTAATTGCATCAAGCTGTGACTGCATATTGGTATCTATTTTAATATCCATTTACTACCTCCCTATCTCTAAAGCTGTGGAAGCCATACTCTTGCTAGCATTTAGCGCTGAGGCATTCGCCTCGTAGGCACGAGTGGCTTGAATCATATTCGCCATTTCTTCCATCAAGTTAATATTTGGAAAGGCCACCATTCCATCTTTATTGGCATCTGGATGGGTAGGATCATACTGCATTCTGGGGGCTGACCTATCTACATGAATATCTGTAACCTGAACTCTATTAATTTTTCTGTCCTGAGCCGTCAAAACCTGTCCAAAACTTTTAGCATCAGGCATAGATTCAAATATCACTTCCTTCTTACGATAAGGACCTCCCTCAGGAGTTCTAGTCGTGTTCACATTTGCAATATTAGAAGAAATAGCATTTAGCCGTCTTCTATTTGCAGTCATTCCACTAGAACTAATTCGTAATCCGGTCATGAAGTCCATTATCTACCCCCGGTAATTGCATATTTTAGTTGGCCGAGCTTTTTAGTGATCAACTGAGATGCCGCTCGGTACCTAATTGAATTTTCTGTCAAACTAGACATTTCTTTTTCCATATCCACGGTATTACCATCATTATTCATAGCCACATCGGGATTATCAAAAACCTGAGCTCTAAGGGCATTGATATGACTTTTGCCCACTGGAAAATGGTTTGCGTCCGTTGCTTGCATGTCCCCAGCCATTCCAGGCTTGAGAGAATTCGCTAAAGCATTCTCAAACTCAACTTTTTTCGCTTTGTACCCAGGGGTCTCTGCATTGGCAATATTTGCACTTGTTACGTTGTGACGTAACAGCATGAAATCCATAGATTTTTCTAAAGCTTTTGTGGTTTTATCAAACATACTCATATCGCATTAACCTCACGGTATTCGTTTAACTTATTTCTTAAAGTTCGAATCGATATTCCAAGCAACTTTGCTGCCTTAGTTCTGTTTTGATTAGTATAGTCAAGGGTTGCCATGATCAACTGGCGCTCCGCCTCATGTATTGTCATCCCTGCTTTAAGTTGATTTTCAGATTGCTCTGCTTTTGGAAAAGGATCACTTAAGTGCTCCGGTAGAATCACGGAAGTATTTGTCAGTAGAACAACACGCTCAATCAGATTTTCCAACTCACGTACATTTCCAGGCCATGTCCATAAACGAAGTTTTTTAAGAGTCTCTTCAGAAATGTTCATCTGCGGCTTAGAATTCATTAAACAAGAAACTGTCACAAAATGTTTTGTGAGAAGATCGATATCCTTAAGTCTGTTTCTCAAGGCAGGAATTTCTAAAGGAATCACATTCAATCTGTAAAAAAGATCCTGACGAAAGCGTCCCATTTTTACAAGCTCAGACAAAGAAACCTTACTGGCAACGATCAAGCGAACATTCACCTTTATATTTTGCTTCCCACCAACTCTCTCTACTTCACCTTCTTGAATAGCGCGTAGGAGCTTAGCTTGCAAATGCATAGGTAAAACATCTATATCCTCTAACAAAAGAGTACTCTCTCTAGCTGTCTCAAATATTCCTGGTCGACTCTCAATACCTGGTGCAAACGCAGAGGGTTCCATACCAAAAAGCATTGTTTCAAGTTGTGCCTCAGGTACAGAGGAGCAATTTAAAGTCAACAATCTTCGGCTAGCTCTAGGACTATGATTATGTATAAATCTGGCCAATAGTTCCTTACCAGTTCCACTTTCCCCGTAGATAATAATAGCTGCTTTACTTGAGGCAACATTCTTAGCTACCTGTAGAACTCGTTGCATCTTAGGGTCTGCAGTAAGAAATCCACCGTATTCCATTTGACTCATTTAAAACTCCTCCTTGAGTTTAATTACTTGCTGGCAACCTATTTAAGTATCTGTCGTATTCTGTTTGCCACTCAGAATCCAAAATTCTTTCTCTGGCCATTTTATGCCATGTATTTCCATTCTCTTTTGTAGCCAATGGCTCCCAAAAGTTTTTAGCTTTCTTAATTTCACCTTTTTCAAAATAAATCTCTCCAACTTTATATCGGATATTATTGAGACCCAGCTCCTCTTCATGATTAGACAGAAGATCTTCATAAACCTTTGCCGCACCCAGTGCATTACCTTGCTTAAAGAGTATGTCTGCTTTCGCTTCTAAACTTTTTGCCATTAAGCGCTTATCTACTTGTCCGGTATCCTTTTGGAGATTAATAATTTTATTTAAATTGGAAAGTGCTCTATCCATATTCTTCATTTTTAAATTCAACTCAGCAATTC
>JBGCGH010000059.1:0-66883 GCA_045110695.1 Bdellovibrionales bacterium
ATTATCAAAAAACATTGCCATATACCCTGCAACCTTTGATCCAAGTGGGATGGTCTCCAGAGCCGTTTCATTGTAGGTATTCAAATTTAGAGAGTTTTTAGTTAATCTATGATTTTGAAATAAATTAATGGAAAGGAATAAAAATAACAAAACTATGGTGACTCTATTTCTATTTTTGCCCGCATCAAATGCCCTCATGGTAATTAAAATCAAAAAAGGCATATAGTAAATCAGATACTTGGCCGTCTGGCCGTGAGAAATCACGCTCAATGTAAATATAGCGACTCCTAAAAAAATAAGTTCATTTCTATTTTGAAATCGTCTGAAGCTTACATAGAGTGAATAGAATAAAAGTAGGCTAAAGCTAATATTGTGATGGTGAGAAAACCACCGTTGATGCTCATTTAGAATGTTGCTAAATCTACCTAGAATACTTTGATTGGTTTGAACAAGAGCCGGGTCTGAGAAAAACTGCGATTTAAATACCATCAATTCTTCGTAAGAAGAAATGTTATAGAAATAACTTAAAGCACAGGTCACGGATAAAAGGGTAAAGACAAAAATCTGTTTAAATTTTCTACTATACAGTAAAAGAATAAAACCTGCCGGTAGAAATATTAATCCATTCAAATGAATGAAAACGCCAACCCCAGCGATGATAGAACCAAGGATTAGCCACTTCCATCGGTCCGTATCTAGAAAGTTCTTCAAGCAAATAAATTGAAGAAAACCAATGAACATTAGAGTAGTTTCTGGCCTGAATATAAAGCCATACTCAAAGAGTAAATGATTACTAAAATAGAGTAAGCTTCCGAATAAAATACTTATTTTAGAAAAGTTTTGATTTAAAGAATACTTTAGCAATAAGAAAAAACTAAGAAAGTAGAAGACCAGTGAGACAGATTTTAACGATACGAGGCTAAAGCCGAACATATTAGTGAAAAGTGCGCCAATAAGAATAAATCCCTTATGGTAAACAAAAAGTTCCTTTTCGTAGCCTAGTAGACCATTCCACAATTCGGATTTAACATAGCCGAGCTGATTCAAAAAATAGACTTGTTCACCAAGCCAAGCATCATCAATATGCACCACTCTATCGATTAGCCCATAGAACAGTAGTGATAAAGCAAAGAAGATTCCAAAGATAAAGAAAGATTTATTGCCGAAAATGTACTTCTCACAGAATTCATTCAAAATCGATTCTCCAGTTAGGAGAATAAGATTGATAAAATAAGATGTCCACAGAAACTTACGCTGCAAATATATGCATTTATTTAGAAATGAATCCTGATTTTAGCAGGCATATCGCTTTCTCAGATGACAGCTTTGGCCTATTGCCGTATCAAAACAGAATGGAATCAAAAACTCTAAAAAAGAAGAAAGTGGCCCATGTTTGCCTATCTAAAGGTTACGGGGGACTAGAAATTTATTCTCTACTTATTCATCAAATGTTCAAAGCGGCTGGATACCCCAGTACTCACTTTTGTTTAGACGAATCTGGCTTAAAAAAACATCTAGAACAGGAGTCATTAGATTTCCATTCCTTCGCAAAAGCAAAATATTTTAATCCATCAGTGAGTTTAAAGATTCGAAAAGCTGTTTTGGAGGAGAATATTGGCAGTATTTATGTTCACCATCTACGGGACCTCTGGGTGGTTGTGCCGGCAATTTATGGATTAAAAGACGTGAAGCTTGTCGGTTTTGCGCAAATGTTCTTAAAAGATGTAAATAAAAAAGACTATTTACACTCTCTTTTATATGGGCGTCTTCGCTATCTTATTTCTCTGACCGATATTCAGAAAGAGGCTTTAAAAAACTGCCTTCCAATTCCCGATGAAAAATACGTTACTATTCCCAATAGTGTGAATATGGATAACTATTCTCCTGAGAAGCGAGATAGGGGTTTGCGAAAGAGTTTGGAAGTAGGGGATAACGAAAGATTGATAGGGGTTGTTGGACGCCTGGATCCTCTAAAAGGGCAGCTTGAGCTAGTAGAGGCCTTCTCTCAGTTAAGCTCTGAATTTCCTGATATAAAGTTACTTTTAGTAGGGGACGAAACACCACATCAGCCGGGCTATAAGCGTGAGCTAGAGTCATTGATTTCTAAACTAAATTTGGGGAACCGAATACTATTAAAAGGCTTTCAATCTGATGTGAATCGTTGGATGGCTTCTATGGATGTTTTTGTCATGCCGTCTTATGAAGAAACCTTTGGTATTGTTTTAATTGAGGCAATGGCGTCTCAGGTCCCAGTTGTTTCCACTCGAGCGGGTGGAGTGCCTGAGATTTTAAATAATGGTGATCTAGGTGGTCTTGCAGAGCCAAAAAGTGCGGATTCTCTAGTGATGGAGCTTAGAAAGATTCTTACTCATTGGGAGAGATCTGTAGAAACTGCAAGAAAAGCAAGAGTAGTCGCATTAGATCGCTATGATTTAAATAACGTATTTAAGAAGGTAGAGAGTCTTATTCAATAGATTTAATCTATCTTTTTGCCTTCTTGTAAGTCTTTGAGCTTTGAATATTTCAAGAGTGCATATACGGAATTAATATAACATATTACAAATCCATATCTTCCATCTAAAAAGCCTAACTTTAAAATATAGTCCCTAAAAAACTTAAAGTAGGCCCTAATTACAATAGTAAGAAAGCTAGATTTCTTTCCTTTTTCAAAAGCTGTCTTTGCAGCGATCGTTGTAAATTTATTGGTTTGGTTCACATGATCCGAAATGGAATCATAGCTATAGTGCAGGATGTCCTCGGCGATATGGTGCACTTTAATACTTGGGTCTAAATCAATATAGTCATGGGGGTTTACTCCACCCCAACGGGCGACTCTTTTATCTATTAGTCGGATTTTTTTATCTGGATACCAACCACAATGCTTGATCCATTGATCAACATAACGAGTTAAGCGATTAAAACTATAGGCTTGAAATACAAAGTCCTTTTTTAGATCAGATATTTTAGATTGCAATGAGGAGTTTAAACACTCGTCGGCATCTAAGCTCAAAACAAAGTGATTCGTTGATTGTTCTAGGGCAAAGTTTTTTTGCTGAATATGGCCCTCAAAAGTATTTTTAATAAAAACTAAATTAGGATAGGCACTGCATATTTCCTCAGTGGAGTCTGTGGAAAAAGAATCTACAACAATGATCTCATCAGCAATGCTAACTATAGAATCTAAGCACCTTTTGATGTTCTTTTGTTCATTAAAAGTAATTATAGCTACCGTCAACTTTCCCATAGAACTCCTCTTATTAGGATACTTTAGCAGGGGAGACTATATTTTTGAACTAAAATTATGGCCTAGAAGTTGATTTACAATAGGCTCATCTAGAAAAAAAGACATTAACTTGCCATAGCTTAGTTATAAAAAGAAAGCCAATGACAGTAGTCATTGGCTTTCTTTTGTAATTATTTTTTAGGTTAAGCTGCTTCAGACTTACGTTTTTTAAGTGTAAAAATATTCACGTTATTTACTAACTCTTCGGCACTATGCTTCAATGAATCAGCTGCAGATAAAGTAGTCTCGGCTGTCATCTTAGTTCTCTTTGAAGATGCTGAAATTTCTTTGTTACCATCAAGAATCGTTTGAGTCCCATTTTCAACTAATAGCATTTTATCCAAAATTTCTTTAGAAACACTGTTTTGCTCTTCAACAGCCGTAGCTACTGTCATTGTCTGCTCATTAATATCTGAGATCGTATTTTTAACCTGACCCATGGTATTTCTAGTTAGAGTGGTCTCTTCAGAGATTTGCGTAATACTATTGGTAATCACTTCAGTTGCTTGAGCCGTTTGCGCTGCTAGGTCTTTTACCTCACCGGCAACTACTGCGAAGCCTTTTCCTGCCTCTCCAGCTCTAGCAGCCTCAATCGTCGCATTAAGTGCTAGTAGATTCGTCTGCTGAGAAATTCCATGAATTGTACTTATGAAATCACCAATTTTCTCCACCTTTTCATTTAGACTCTTCACTGCATTTTCTGATTCTTCCATTTTCTTTAAACCTTGATCTGAGATGTCTTGGAAGTTGTGTGTGATACCAGAGATTTCTGCGATGGCATTTTTCATTTCAGAGGAGTTCGTTCTGAGTTGCTCAACACTTGTTAAGATCTCTGAACTACTTCCTTCAACCGCTGTTGATTGTTCCACACTTTTTACAGAATCAGCACTCAGGGTTTTACTTACTTGTTGTAGCTCTTCAACGGTGGCGAATACCACAGAGGAGTTATCTAAAATAGATCCCATGATATCACTAACGGAAGTGAAGAAATGATTTAGCTCATCTGCAAGTTGTCCTATTGATCCATCGTCATCAACAACAACATGTTGATCAAGGTTACCCTTTGATGCATCTTTCAAGCAGATGAGAAGCTTGTCAATTTCAGTTTGCAGTTTAGTGTTTTGCATTTGAATGGACTCGGCCATTAATTCTGCTTTCTTCTTTGACTGTCCGGCTTCCTGCTGAGCTACCTTGGCTTGCTTTAATGCTTCATCAGCCTGTTTCTTTTCTTTTTCTAGCTGTTTTTGGTTCTCCAATTCTCTTTCACGTGCCTTTGATACTTCGTCCCAGTCCACGGCTTCACTTCTAAATATGCTTACCAGCTTTTTAGTGGTGGAGTTTAGAGCGGTGATCATTTCACCAATTTCGTCTTTAGATGGCGCAATATCTAATGATTTCAGACTTCCCTCTGATAAATCAGAAAGACTCTTTTTAACACTATTTATTTGGCCAATTAGGATTCCACTAATGTAGTAGGCGATTGCAGAAATAGTCAAAAGTACAAAAACTAACACCATGGTCATTTGTGTTTGAAGAGCTTTCAGCGGACGTAGAGCCTCGCTCTCGTCGATTTCCGATAAAATAGCCCATTTGTTTCCGAGGACTTCAATAGGTGAGTAGGCACTGTAAACACTTACCCCTCTGTAGTCTGGGAATACATTTGCTTCACTCTTTCCGGCTAGTGCTGCTTTTACTCCGGCAGAATCTACTTTTTGTGAAATTGTGGCTACCTTTTTGTTTTCGATGTATTTAAAAGTCTTTTCATCCATTCCATTGGCTTTCATTAGCTCTAAATACTCTTTAGGGCTTTCAGCTAAAAATCTCGATTGGCTTCTCATATAGCCGTCGGCTCCAACTAAATAAGATTCTCCTGATTCTCCATAACCACTCTCTACCCATTTTCCATCTTGAGTCATGATGTCGTCAATTTTTTGAACCGGAATTTGAAAAACAACCGTTGCGATATTTTTATCCCCTTTAAAAACGGAGCTAGCGACAAATCCCGCAGGTACTTCGTAGGATGGGAAGTATTTTTTAATACCCGTGAAGTAGGTCTTACTTTGACTACTAGAAGCCCTTGCTAAATTAAAAGCTTCTGCAAAATTTGTATCTTTGTACGGACCGTCAATAAGAGAGGTCGAAAAATCAAGTTCTTTATAGACGGAATAAACGATGTTACCCGATTTATTATCTATTATAAATATGTCGTAATAACCAAACTCTTCAAGATACTTTTTTACAAATGGGTGGTACTTGGCGTGATTGTCAGACCAGTAGCTACCATCATTTGCCTTAAACAGCTCATGTTTTGATCCTAAAGGATTATCGTTGTTAGAAATGTAGTGATATTGCAATGCTAGTTCCTGATCACTATATGAATTAACCATTTCCTCTAGGCCCGATGGAGTATTTCCTCCATTAGACTCAACATAACTTGCTTTAAATTGTTCATTGTAAAACTTCATTACTGAATTTCTGTAGGTTTTTCTTTGCTCTTCACTAATTGAGATAGCCTCAAACGATGCGCTAAACTCTTCAGCTGCCTCAATGATGGCTGGATTCTTCGTAAATGTAGTTATTTGTTTTTCAATGTCACTAAACATTCCTTGAATCTGACTTTTCTTAGCTTCCCTGGTACTTGTAAGTTTATCAAAACTCATTTGCCTGTAGGCGTCTTTGTTGTTTGATGTGACAGTAAAGTACAGGCTAGCCACTGGAATTAGACCAGCTAGGGTTAGTATTAGGAAAAGTTTGCTTCTGAGTTTCATGTTGACTCCTGAAAAGTTTGAATTTTTTTTTAAATTTTACATCTTGAGATCGGGTCGATGAGTCGGAATCTAGAGTACTAAATTGATATTTTTAAATTAATACAGACTTTTGGATAAAAACTGGCGGAAAATAAGGAAGAATGAGTTTAATTTGGCTTCTAGCTAGCCAGACAAAAGTCTAGCTGAAAACTCTCCCTGTTCTCGTCTGTTTTTAATAATATCTCAAGATGTTCGACGCAATGGAGTGGTTATTGGAATCTGGGAAAGGCGTCTAAGCCCATCCGAAAAAATGTTTTCAAATTTAGTTAAATGATTGTAATTAGAAAAAACTAAAGAGACCAAGTTTTGAACTGTATAGAAAATGTTATATTTAGTGAATATTTCAATGGTTTTCGACACAAGTTGCTTTTTTCGTTTGTTGAGCTAAGGTCTCCATCGAATTTGAAAATATAGGAGTTCAAATGAAAAGTTTAATTGTTTTACTATTATTATCCTCTTTCGCTACGGTATCTTTTGGGAGTTGGACTTTTGTGCCTGAAAAGGGACTGCTTGCCAGCGACTCACAAAAAAGTGGCAAGCTACAGATCATATACATCTCAAATTTTGTAATCGACAGCTCTTTTACTCCCTTCACTTTTGCAGTGATTGCTGACGAAGATTTAAATATTGCGGGAAGTAGTATTGATGCGGAATTCGTTTTCAAAAGTCGAGGTAAAATCAAGGCTCGATATAAGAGAGTTTTAAAAAAAGGTAAAGACTTAAACCAGGATAACACAGAAGATTTGTTTTTGCCTCATAGGACTGATAGTAATACCTCTAACTACCAAGAGCTAGTTGAAGGGATGATTAAGTTTGGAACTCTAGACCTTAAAATTGATGGTCGTACTTATCCGATATCTCTGAAAGGATTCACAGATAGTTTTAATCGGTTTTTTATTCTTAGCAGTAATCCAGCCTACGTTAAAGATGCCAGTCGATTAAACCCCGTAGAAAAAAAATCAGCTCAATGCTCTGGTTTGGTCGACTATATTACCCCCATCTATGCCGCCTCCAATGAGGGGAAAACTGTTGCTGATTTTGAAAGTGAAGCTAGAAAAGTAATGATGGATAAAGCCAATGATCTTAATAGCGATCAACTTAAAGCCTTGAGACAGCAGTTCGATATCTATATTTCGGATATTAAAGCTGTATATTCGGGTGAGATCCCCAAAAAACCTTACAAGCAAATGGTTGGAGCCTACATAGATTGTATGTATCAAAAATAATTCTAAGAAAGTTAAACTACAAAGGCTACTTGAATACCAAGTGGCCTTTTTTTTACAAAAAGAAAGAGAAAAGACAAGCTTTACTTAGATTTACTAGCTTTTTGGATCTATTCTTAGTTTGTCTCAATTTTAGTATTAGATTTTCCAATTTTCATTTACGAATAACCTGCTAAAATCGTGATTTCGATAGTTTAGACTTCTTATTCTGACTTTCTTGTCAGCAAGTGAAGTGGTAGCCTAATTTTAGTTCGTGGCAAAAAAATTTTGAATTAACATTTAAGATACAGGCTAGGAAAATTGAATATTAGCTAAGCATGTAAAATAGAATTGAGGTTGTTTTGAAAAATGTTATTCTTTTGGTGTCTACGTTTTTAAGTCTTGTGTGCACTGCAAGTGATTGGGGAATTGGTGTTGGTGGAATTAGTATTCCTCATTATTTTGGAAGCACAGAACATTATCAGTTAGTGGGACCATTTCCTTATGTTTCTGCTGGAAACATTCAGTTCAACTCTAATCCTAAAGGCACGGTTTTAATGTGGGACGGGGAGTTTCTATTGCCTGTGAGTGGTGATTCCCTAAATTCCTTGGAGCCTGAGGGATACAGCAACGAGAATCAAATTGTCCGATCTTCAAAAAATTATGCAAGGCGAGGGATGGGGTTTTTACCAGCCTCAGCTTTTATGGGAGTAAAAATAGGTTATAATTTTGGCCCAGTATCCTTGGTGTATTCAGCTCTTCCGGGTGTTCAGTTAGGACAGGGCTGGGATTCTGCGGGGCTAATTCAAAAACTTAGATTGGATATTTTTATTTTTGAAAATAGCTCAATCAAAGAAGCTAGCTGCCTGTGTTTTTACGTAGAGGCTCTTTCCACGGATTCAATTTTTAATCAACTTTACTATGGTGTTGATTCTCAATATGTACTACCAGGAAGAGCCGAGTTTGACGCTCAGATATCTGGCTTCTTGGGAACTAAAGTGGGCTTTTATTTTGTAAAAAGGCTTGGAGATTTTGGGATAACTATCTTTGCAGAGCAACAAAATTTAAAATCGAGTGTTGTAAAGGACAGCCCTATCATATCTCAAAAGACTGGTTTGAACGGTGCCGCTGCTATTGTATTATTCTTTTAACTTGTTAGGTTTTGTTAAACCAATAGGATATGTAGTCTCCATCTGGATTGTATCTCTCCAGTTGATTTTGAAGATTGAACTTCCTTTTTCCCCTTGGATCATGGCCAACCCCTGCCAGATATTGCCAATTTCCCCAATTAGAAAAAACATCATAATCTATCAGGTATTTTTCAAAAAGTTGTGCTCCTATTCTCCAATCTATCCCTAGTTCATTTACAAAAAAACTAGCAAAAAGCTGTCTAGTTCGATTGGATTGATAGCCGGAAAGTCTTAACTCATTGTAGGCCGCTTTCATAAATGGGGTGTGGGAAAAGACTTTTTCTAGCTTTTTTTCTTCCATTTCAAATTTTGAAAACTCTAGACTTGCTCCCTGAATACCATTTTTTGAAAATAGAGCTTCCTGATGATGATACCCGCTGTGGTAAAAATATTCTCTCCATAAGAGTTCAAACAGAATCCAGTAGGTTGATTTGTTGGATCCATACTCCTCTTCGAAATCTTTAAGTCTATTGAAAAGGTATCGAACATTTAGACTTCCACAAGCTAGCCAGGAGGAAAATTGTGTAGAGTAATTAGCGCCTATCATTTCGTTTCTGGTATCAAAATAGTTTTTCGCATAGGTGGAAACACTGAAGTATTCATTTAACTTTTCTTCAAGCTCAGTATCCGTGTACTGTTCCTCATCCTCAAAGTAGGCCGGCAGATTCTTTTCCATTTTATTTCTAAATTTTGAAAAAGAACCACCCCTACTAAAATCTACACTTTGCCAAAACCGATTTTGTTGTAGGAGAAAGTTGGATGGGTTCATCTTTAAGGTCTTAAGCTCCTCGGGTGCTGGCAGTGCTGAGTAGGCTAAGGGAGAGTCAGATTTGAAGTGAACTAGGGCCTGATTTTTTGTAATCACCTCGATATTTGGGATAAGCTTTTTAATTTCTAAAAACCTAGAATTTAAAAAGCTCTTTTGTGCATTCGATTGAGCTCTAGGAGAAAAATAAATTTTTTTAGGTTGGTGTTCTTTTGCCCATTGGATAGCTTCATTAAAGTTATTTTCAATTAGTAATATCATATTTTCCTTATAGAAAAGTCAATTCTGGTTATATGTCATCTGGTTTCTAAAGCCCCAAAAGCCTACATTTTAGAATCAAATTTTCTCAGTAAAAAAGGCTCAGTTAAATCCAAATATCTAGACTTAGTTAAGAAACTAGAGTAGCAAAAACCGGTACTAGCTTGAAGCTTAAAAGAGCTTAAACTAAGGCTTTGTTGCTTAAAAAGTGGCACCGCAACTAAGACTATCAATGAAGTCTCCAATATACCCTTGCCTCTTAAGACCTTAGGAGGTAGCTTTTTATTAGAAATAAATAGGAGAGGTAGTTTGGATTTCATTCTAGATTTTGTGACCAGGTTTTTTGTTCAACTACAGTCTCCAACCTTAGGTTTTCTTTTAGGTGGTATGCTTATAGCTGCACTTAAAAGCAAGTTGGTGATTCCAAACGCCATCTATCAGTTTATTGTTTTTATGCTGTTAATGAAGATTGGGCTGGAGGGTGGTATCGCTATTAGGGAAGCCGAATTAGCTGAGATGCTAGTACCGGCCTTGGTTTCTAGCGCCACTGGTATCTTGATTGTGTTTGTTGGCGTTTTATTCTTTTCATTTATTCCATCAGTAAAAAAAGAGGATGGAATTGCTACCTCGGGGCTTTTTGGAGCCGTAAGTGCATCCACCTTAGCTGCCGGTATGCTTGTCTTGGATGAAGAGAAAATCCAGTTTGAGGCATGGGCTCCTGCCCTCTATCCTTTTATGGATATTCCTGCCCTAGTTTTAGCGATAGTTTTAGCAAATTTATATTTTGCCAAAAAAGATAGATTGAATAATGTTAAACCAAACTTAAAAAAAATAGTGAGAGAAAGTTTGCAAGGAGCCGCTCTTTCGGCCTTGATTCTAGGCTTGTTCCTTGGGTTTGTTACTAAGCCTGAGGCCATTCTTAACGACTTTTATGCACCTCTTTTTAAAGGATTTTTGTCGATACTGATGTTGATCATGGGTATAGAAGCTTATGCAAGGTTAAATGAACTTAGGAAAGTCGCTCACTGGTTCGCTCTGTATGCACTAGTAGGTCCCATCGTGCATGGATTGATTGCCTTTGGACTTGGTTATATTGCCCATCTAATGGTTGGTTTTAGCCCAGGTGGGATTATTATTCTTTCTATTATTGCGTCGTCCAACTCTGATATTTCGGGGCCACCTACCTTGAGGGCTGCTATATCTTCGGCTAATCCATCGACTTACCTAGGTGCCTCTACGAGTATTGGGACTCCTGTGGCAATAGCTATTTGTATTCCGCTATTTGTTGCTCTGGGTAGTATTGTTTTTGATTTTTAAAATGTAAAAGGGAGAGTGACTATGTCGCTTCATAAAGTAAAAAAAGTAGTAATTATAACTGAAAAGATCATCTCGGATCAAATTTGTAAGCTTGTCGATGACAGCTCTGCAAGTGGATACACGATTGCAAGTGTGGGAGGTAAAGGTAGTCGTAATGTTAGAACTGAATCTGATGGCGCAAGCGTTGTTGGTGGGTTCTCAAATGTAAAAATTGAAGCAATAGTAAAAGACAATAGTGTAGCGACTCCACTGGTCGAAGCCATCAACGAGAGGTTTTTTAAAAACTATTCTGGTATCGCCTTTATTGAAGATGTTGAAATTCTACGATTACATAAGTTCGTAGTCGAGTAGGTTATTGAGCTCACTGAGTTCCTTTTTACTCAGATAAAGTTTTTTTTAACTATTTAATGAATTAGGAAAAAAATAGACAGACTTATACCGTTTTCTTTCCCATCTTAATATTTAGAGTTAGGATTCTTCAGAAAGCTCAGAGTTGAATAAATGCAAATAGTGAAAGTGTTTTTCATATTGAGTGACTGCATCGGCAACAACCTGCTCTTTATTGTATCCAAAAACATCGTAATCTTGACCGCCATTTCTTAAGAAAACTTCAGCTCTAAAAAACTCCTTGTTTTCTTCGTGGGAGTAATCTGGTACTTCAAAGGTACGAAGTTTAATTTGATATTTGAAGTCTTCTACATTCTTATTTCTCACGACCAAGGAAATCGATATTCCAACTTCGTTTTGAATTTCAACTTCAAGACCTCTAAGAAGCATTTCATCCTTTAATTCAATCAAGCCAGGAGAAACAGTGTTAACTAGAAAATTATTTACCTCATCGAAGTCAGGTTGTTTTACCAGTGCCTCTAGTCTTTGTTTCCAAGTGGTATTTGCCTGCGAGTATTGAATACTTGTTGTATGGTTCTGCACGGTACTAAAAAGAAGATGGTCCGCTTTTAAGGATTTAAACAGTGCAAAGGCCCCAATTAGAATCATAAAAATCATCGGAAAAGCAGACACGATAGTCATTGTTTGCAGTGCCTCTAATCCTCCTGCTAGTAAAAGAATTGCAGCCACAGCACCTTCGGCAACAGCCCAAAATATTCTCTGCCATACAGGAGGTTCCTTGGCTCCTCCTGATGTAAGAGTATCTATCACTAGGGAACCGGAGTCGGAGGAACTAACAAAAAAGGTAATTACCAAAACTAGTCCTAAAACTGAAAGTAAGGAAGAGAATGGAAAGTACTCTAAAAACTGAAATAGAGCTACAGGGACATTAGTATTCACCGCCGTCACAAGAGCAATGGCATTTTCTTTCAAAGCCAGATGAATTGCCGAATTTCCAAAAACTGTTAACCATAAAAAGGTAAAACCAGTTGGTACAAATAGAACCCCAATCATAAACTCTCGAATAGTCCTACCCTTAGAAATTCTAGCAATAAACATCCCCACAAATGGAGACCACGAAATCCACCAACCCCAATAAAGAAGAGTCCAACCACCTATCCATGAGTCTTTCTTGTCATAGGCAAAAAGATTAAATGTTTTGTATATGATATCAGAGAAATAGGCTCCCGTATTTTGAACATAGGCTTGAAGTAAGTCGACGGTGTTACCTAAAAGTAGAACTGAAAGCATCAGAATTACAGCAAAAATAATATTCAGGTTTGATAGTTTTTTGATCCCTCCCTCAAGACCAAGAACAACGGAGATGGTGGCAAAGCCTGTAATGATGGCGATTAAAATCACCTGAACTGTGGTATTTTGGGGGATATCAAATAAATAGTGAATACCAGCGTTCACTTGAGCTACACCAAAACCCAAAGAAGTTGCAACACCAAACATTGTGCCTATGACGGCAAAGGTATCAATGGCATCACCAATTTTTCCATAAATTTTATCACCTATAAAGGGGTAAAAAGCAGAGCGAGGAAGCAGGGGGAGCTTTTTTCGGTAACTGAAGTAAGCCAAAGTAACAGCTAAAACAGCATAAACTGCCCAAGCATGCAATCCCCAGTGAAAGAAAGTAATCTTCATGGCTTCTTTAGCACTTTCAATTGTTGATCCGTCTCCAATCGGTGGAGAAGAGAAGTGCATTATCGGCTCAGCGACTCCAAAAAATAGTAACCCAATACCCATTCCCGCAGAAAAAAGCATCGTAAACCAGGATACATTACCATACTCCGGTTCTGTGTGATCCATTCCAAGTTTAATATCGCCAAGCCTACTTACCATTAGATAAAGGGCGAAAAATAAGATAGTTCCAACTGAAAGTACATAAAACCAACTGGTTTTAGCGATTATTTCCACTTGAATGGTTTTGAAAAATCCATTGAGTTGCTCGGGCCAGATAGCTCCCGAAATAGTAATCGTAAGTATGAATAGCAAGGATGTGAAAAAAACATTTTTATTAAGATCTGTATTTTTTTTGATAAAAGCCTCCGGCTCAAATGCTTGTTCTATACTAAATTAAATTACAATCATTCAAGGTTAGCATCATAAGCTGGAGAGATCAGGTATCCCAAAAGGCAGTGAAAATCTTACTCATGTTTCTATTTAATAGTGAGTCAGCTGTGGAGAACTAGAGGATTTAGACTTATGAGATGACAAATATAACAAGAAGTAAAATTGGTCGGGGAGACAGGATTCGAACCTGCGACCCTCTGGTCCCAAACCAGATGCGCTACCAGGCTGCGCTACTCCCCGACGGATTAACTGGTAAGATGAGGAAAAACCTCACAAGTGATGCAAGCTATATGTACCTCATATTATTGTCAAAACTTAATTCTATTTGCTAACAAATATGGAAAAACTTCAGATTGCGAGCCTTTCCTTTTGGTTAAAGTTTGAAACTAGAACAGACAGGAAAAAGGTCTAGAACCGCCTCTGGATGTGGCATACAGCCAAACTATAGTCCAAATGTGCCGCGTTAAGTACCTGAAAAATGGTTGCTCGCTTTGCCCTGTCTCGTTCTAATAAAGCTACAGACATGCATTGTTTTGAACTGGTTAGGACTGAGGGATTCCAAGGAACTTTCTGCTTAGGAACAGGGCTTGTCAGCAGATTGATGATTTCATCAGGAATTTGCAACAAGGAAAACAACAAGGAGATTTTATGAAGAAGCTTTTATTGGGATTGGCAGCAGTGTCATTCGCAGCAAGCGCAAATGCAGAAGTAACTTTTAGTGGGAATACTTATTTTAGTTACCTTACTAAAAACAACGACAACGGAGTTAAGGATTCAAATTCTGATCTTTACCTTACTTACAGTGCATTAAATGTTAATGCCAAAAAAGGTGAGAACCTAAGTTTCTTACTAGAATTAAATCACGTAAATAAATTTGGAACTGGTGGTGGAGTATCTAACGTAAACGCTTCTGACGGTTCTACTCAGCAATCAAATTTAGTTTTTGTTCAAGAGGCTACGGCTTCTATGGCTGTTTCTGATACTGTTACTGTAACTTTTGGTCGTTCTGGTCTTGAGTTAAATAGTGGTGAGTTAGTAAGTAAGAGACCTTTTGATGAGGAAAACATTGCATTTGATGGTGTTCGTTTGGTCCACGATGCTGATTATGGTCGTCTAGGACTATCTCATTCAGTTGCTTTTGATAATGAGACTCTTGGTGGTAGAGTAATTTTTAACGGTATTCAATATACTCACAAAAACCTTCCTGAAGCTTTATCTAATGCTTCCATTCACTATGTGTCAGCTGTCGCTGAAAGTGATACCTTAGCAGGTAATGCTTTCGTTAATATTGATACAGAAAGAGCTTGGTTGGGTGCAAACCTAAAAGGTGACATGGCTAACATGGACTACCGTTTAGATTTCGAAAACTTTTCTGGAACAGCTGTTGGTGGCGCGGACAGAAGTGGATCAATGATCGACTTTGAATTTGGTTACTCAATGCCAGAAGTTATGGACTCTAGAGTGGCTCTGTATTTCCACACAGACAGTGGTGAGACTGGTTCTGCTAAGTCTAGCTACGATGCTCTTTACTATGACAACCATAAGTATGCCGGTAAAATGGATGTATTGGGTTGGGGTAACTTAACTGATATCGCTGTTATGTACAGCATTAAGCCATACTCTGGTTCTACAGTTAGTTTTGAGTACCACATGTTTACTGCTACTGAGGAAGCGGCTACATTTTCTGCTGGCGGTTCTGCTATTAGTGGTTTAGATGCTACTAAATCTGACCTTGGTTCTGAGCTAGATATAATCTGGGCTCATAACTACAGCTCTGGTCTATATGTAAATATGGAATTAGGTATGTTCATGCCAGGTGACGCTTTCGGAACTAGTGACGAAACTATCAATCGTCTATACGTAGAGACTGGTTTCAGTTTCTAATCCGATCGGATAACTAGTAAAATAGGCCAGATCTTTAGGGATCTGGCTTTTTTTTGACTAAAACACCATAAGCGTGCAGAATAAGAGGATGAGAGTTATAATCGCACTAGTCCTTGGGCTATCACTGAGTTTAAATGTCATGGCCAGACGCCATAAAAAAATCCCTTTAGATCCACCGAGGTTGCAACAGGTAAATCAAATACTATCTGAGAGTTCAGATTTGGGTTTAGCGCTTTTTTCACAAAAAGATGACCAGGTAAAACAAGAGCTTACTGAATTGAATATTCAAATTAGACAGATTTTATCTTCCTTAGGGGACTTTGAGTTGCAAAATCAAGAGATGCATTTAAAACGAATTTTACTGAGTACAAAAAACAACCTAGAGACCTACGAGAACATAAACACGAACGATAAAAAAAGAGTCTATCTGAAAAAAGCCTTCGCACAAATTACACAGCTAGTTCGTATGTATAAAGTCGACAAAAAATTCAGAATCTTTTACTGCAAAGACGACAACGCTGAATGGGTACAAACAGAACGAAAAGCTCGAAACCCTGTTTCACCTGACAGGTTCGGTCGCTGTGGCATGAGGCCTTACCGTTAATGGATGATCTGTTGCGGAAACTCCCTCCAGGAGTTGTAGCAGCCATTGTAATTGGCCTTGGCTTATTAGGTATCTTGTATTTTAATCCTCTGCATACCCCTTGTGATGCGCAAGAGCAAATTTTTAAAGACTCTTTAAAGCCCATGTTTTTCACGGATAACTTTAAAAAAATTAGAAACAAAAAGCCCCAGCCTCTTTACCCAAAGTTCGTTGAGCGATGCAAGGACAACCCCAACCAAGGTTCCTGTTTAAAGTGGTTTCAAGCCATTGGTAAACTAGAGGAGGTTCTTCAGAACCAACCCTCTGAGTGTGTAGAATCTAGTTTAAGTATTAAAGAGATTAAAGAGGCTGTAAAAGAGGCCCCTGAGTTATTGATACGAATTGCTTGGGGAAATAGAGCCCCTATTAGTTCTTTTAAGAGAACCGCTTGGATGGATCGCTTTCATCTTGCGGGCTTTTGTACAATGAAAGACCTCTATCTAGCTAGTTTTCCCCAATCTAGTTGGGATGATCTAAGAGAAGAGCTCTTGGAGGATCTTCCCGGAGCTGTAGATTTAGGAAGGGACGAGGCTTATCGTCGGTCCCTATTTTCTATAAATTGTGATCGAATGTAATCCTCTTGCTTTAATTCTACCTTCAAGCTACACCCTGGGCTCGGTAGTATCTAAGGAGGATCAGTGAAATTCATAAAAGCTTGGTGGCCATTAATAATTCAAATACTTCAAATCCCATTGATTCTCGTTCTTTTTAAAACTTTACCTCTTCAAGCAGCTGGCTTGATTGCCTCGGCACTGTTTTTTGGTGTTGGAGTAGCGCTTATGAACTATTTTTATATTCAGCTTCAAGAAAAATCCATAGCCTTATACGTAATTACCTTTCATATTTTTCTGTTCGTGGTTCCTATCATAGTAATGCGCTTGGCATTTTGGGGAACGCCATTTAGTGAGATTGAGTTTATCGGATTAAAGCCAGAGAGTCTTCATCAGTTCTCAGAAAAATTTTATTTACTGGTTTTAGCTGCTACTTTTTGGGATTTAAAAAAAATGAATTCTAGTTCTACTTCGGAGTCTGACTAATGAAATCAATTTTAGTGTTCTGTGGATCCAGACTTGGTGGGAGTCCTAAATTTAAAAAAGACGCCTTCTTAGTTGGAGAGGGGATTGGTAAAAAAAACTACAGGCTTGTATACGGTGGGGCCCAGGTTGGGCTTATGGGTGCCGTAGCTGACGGTTGCTTGAGTACCGACGGTAAAGTTTTAGGTATTCTACCTAGTTTCTTTCAGGATTTTAAAGAAGTTCCTCATGAGAGCCTTTCGGAGCTTCGCTTGGTGGATTCCATGTTAATTAGAAAAGAGATTATGTTTGAGGAGAGCGATCTTGTTGTTCTATTACCAGGTGGTGTGGGATCTTTAGATGAACTCTTTGAGGCAATCACTGCTGATCAGTTAAAACTACATCAGTTTCCCATACATGTTTTAAATACCGATGGGTTCTATGATCCAACAATCAGTCAAATGTCTCTGATGATCAAAAATGGGTTTGTTGATTCTGAAACCCTAGAAAATCTAGTTCTTCATGATACTGTTGAAAGCCTATTGGCCGCTATTTAGATTTTTTTAAAGAACTATCTTAGTAATATGCCTTCTAGAGTAAACTTACCTATTACCTATTACCTATTACCTATTACCTATTTCTTAGCCTTCGAATAAAAAAAAGACCACTGAAGCAGCGGTCTTTTTTTGAGCCTTACACTTTTTTAGATTAGAAACTAATCTAACTCGAAAGGCTTAGGAGAAATAACCTGTGGACGATAAAAGTTGTCATAGGCTTCGCTTCCAACAGGGAGGAGAGAAAGGTTTCTCGCTACCTTTACTGCTGCAGCTACTTTACGTTGCTGACGTAAGCTCAATTTACTAATACGAGCAGGAACGATCTTACCGGCTTCTCCTACAAATCTGTAAAGAGTGCTAGGGTCTTTAAAATCGAATTTGAATTCGTTGGTGAATTCGTTTCTATACTTCTGACGTGATACATTGTTATTCATTTATAATATCCTCTGTAAGGTCTCAAATTTCGAAGCTAAAGTAATATCAGATGCCAGGGGAGGTGGCTAGAGGTTTTTTCTCTCCTTTGGTTGTTTTATGTAATTCTTCTAAGCCCTTGTTTTAGCCCATAAAATAGTCTCCTAAGGGAAGATTTACCGTCTCATTTACCAGTAAATGGACAGGGTTCTAGCGGTATAGCGCTCGATATACTGCCCAAAGGCATTTAAATATCTGATATCACTTAAAAAATCATAGAAAAGGGGAGTGTGTGGAAAGCTTAGAAGTCATCGATAGAAATGGCAGAAGTAAGAGTATATTGCTCAGCTAGGTTTAATATAGAAAAATGCTTGCCAAGCTTGGGCCCTTTGGGTAGAACTTCAGCTTCGATTGAGTAGTAGCCGGGCATAAGCATCTTGGCCGTACGTAATAAGTATTTTCGGAGGTAGACATGGCTCAGTGCGAGCTTACTGGAAAAGGACCCGTATCAAAGAACTTGGTGAGTCATTCAAACATCAAGACGAAGTCCGTAGCAAAACCAAATATCAAGCCCAAGAAGTTGCATAGTCAGGCTTTAAATGAGTTCATCACTCTAAACATAGCTGCAAGCACTTTAAGAACATTAGAGAACAAAAAAGGCTTAGATAGTTTTATTCTTGCTCAAGAAGACAAGAACCTATCGAAAAGAGCTTTGACTGCTAAAGCAAGAATTCGTCGTAGACTTGCTGGTAAAGACAAGAAATCGGCTAAGTAATTTTAAAAGGACATGGCGATGAAGAAATTAAAAATCAAAAAAAGCAACACAGTAGAAGTAATCAGCGGAGCCGACAAAGGTAAAACTGGTGCTGTCTTAGACATCAAAGTTTCTAAGGTAAAAGACCGCGAAAAGATCAAAGTTCTAGTTGAGGGAGTTGCAATGAAAACTCACTATGACAAGCAAGAAGGTCTAAAAAGAAAAGAATCCTACATAGACTACTCCAATGTAAAAGTAAGCCAAGTGGTAGCTAAAAAAGCCACAACAAAAAAGAAGAAAGCCAAAAAGAAGGCCACCAAAAAAGCCTAAACCTTCCAAAAAAACAAACCCTCAAAAGCCAATGCCCAAAAGCATTGGCTTTTTTCATAAAAACCAAGCCCCACGAAAATTATTTTGCCCCCCCCCCATTGTTCTATAAAACAACCTGAACGCCCCCCAACTTTTTTTCTCTCTCTCTTTTTCTCACTTTTTCTCCTCTCTTCCTCTCTTCCCCGCCTCCGTACCAACATTTTTTAACCCATAAGAAGTTCCGGAGAGCACTTGTCAGAAAGAATGAGATACCCCCGCACGCAGTTAAGTGTCTGAGTACGGGGGTATCTCATTCTTTCTGACAAGTGCGCCCACCTCCCAATCAATCCCTCATTAAAAAAAAGAAAAAGCCCAGCGGCGCCTGAGCGAAAAACCAGTTTTTGGAAAAAACAAAAAAAAATGGTGCATTTCCCCACCACTTTACTTGGCCCAGACCTTGCTGTAATTAATACATGATCATTGAACGGGGGGGAAAATGACACTACTTAAAGGTATTGCTTTAGGAATGAGCACTGCGGTTCTATTCGCAGCATGTGGAAACAATCAAGATACAGGTTTAGATCTACCATCTACAAATAAATTTGGAACTCATATCCATAATTTAGAGGAGGAAAATGTTCTATCAAAACACCAAGGTGATCTTGACGGTTTATTTTTATCTAATGATTTAACTAAAAAAGACGGGAATTACTTTACGAGAAATCCTGAACTAGATGATGAAGAGGGAACAAGTTCCGACTGGGCGATTGTTGATTTTGAGTTGAGTCATAAAAAGCAAATTATAGTAGCAGTGATTGATTCCGGTGTGGACCACAATCACGAAGATTTAAAGGATGTGATGTGGAATAACCCAGGAGAAACTGGTTTAGACGAAAATGGAAATGATAAATCTAGTAACGGTATCGATGACGATGAAAATGGATACGTAGATGATATTTACGGATGGAATTTTATCGGTGGAGCTGACGGGGCTCATATTGATAAAGAGACATTAGAAATGACTCGTGAAGTGGTTCGATTCAAAAAGCGAATTGCGGCAGGGGATGTTTTAAACGATCAAGAGAAGAAATATTTTGAAGTCGTGAAAAAAGCTGTAGAGGACGAAAAAGAATACGCCTCCTCTCGATTGGAGAAATACATTCCGATTCAGGCAGATATCGACAAAAATATGAATGTCTTAAAGACTAAGCTTGGCCAAGAAGACTTTAGCTTAGAGGCTCTTGAAGCCATAGATAGTACAGACTCTGAGGTAATTAATGCCAAAGAAGAGCTGATCAAAGTAGTTAAGCGTTGGGGTTCTGTGGCTAGAATCCAACGAGCTTTAGACTATTTTAATGATATTTTAAATTACTATGTAAATGAAGATTTTGATCCTAGAACTAAAATCGTTGGAGATAATCCAGATGATTTTTCTGATGTAAACTATGGTAACAATGATGTAATTGGACCAGACGCAGGACATGGAACACATGTTGCGGGAATTATTGCGGCTTCTAGAGATAATGATCTTGGGATCAATGGAGTGGCAGCAAATGTTAGAATCATGGCTTTGCGAGCGGTTCCAAATGGTGATGAAAGAGACAAAGATATTGCATTGGCGATTCGTTATGCTGCCGATAATGGTGCTAATATCATTAACATGAGTTTTGGTAAGGATTTTTCACCAGATAAAGTGGAAGTAGATAAAGCTTTTCTTTATGCTGCTGAAAAAGGGGTTCTTATTATGAACGCCGCTGGAAACGACAACCGAAACGTGGATAAAAAGCAGAGCTTTCCAAATAAATATTTGTCGGAAAAGTTCCATGAGTCTTTAGAGATTCCAAGTTTTATGTCCATCGGCGCAAGCTCCAGATTAAAAAACTTGATGTTACCAGCAAGTTTTTCCAATTATGGTAAAAAAGGCGTAGACTTATTTGCTCCAGGACACCAGATCCTATCTACCACACCAGGTAATAAGTATGATGTTTATAGTGGGACAAGTATGGCTTGTCCGGCAGCCGCTGGAGTGGCAGCACTTGTTTGGTCGCAGTTTCCTGAGATGACAGCAGAGCAGCTTAAGGATCTGTTGAACTATACTTCTAGAAAGTATGATGGGTTCAAAGTAAGACTTCCGGGTGCAGAAACATTTGATCTTCCAGTTATGTTTAGCGGATTGTCTAAGACGGGTGGAGTAATTGATGCGCATGCGGCAATTGGACTGGCAAAAGAGCTTTCCGAGAACTGAATCTCATATGTTATTGTATGATTGTGAGGGGAGACATTACTGTCTCCCCTTTTTTTGACTGATGATTGGTTTGGCAGATCAATCTATGTCTTTGCATGCTAATAGCCTATCTGTTAGACCAATAGTCAGCGGGGAAAATTACGCTCTTAAGACTACAGGCCGGCTAGGGGGTATATTCTTCCCAGCTTTAGGTTTGAACTATAGAGTCTTTGCGCACAGCCATACATTAAATAACTTAACTATGGGATTCTGGTACTACAGCCAGGGAGAATTCTATGCAAATTTGGATGTTCATCTTAGTACTTTTTGCCAGTAGCTTTGTGCATGCAAAAAAAATCTCACCCAAATCTTACGTTATGTGTAGGAATGCTAAAATCGTTCGAACTATTCGAGTGGATTGGGACTCTGGTCTTGAACAATGTAATACAATTTATACTAAGGCCGGCAAAGATAGAGTGATCGGTGAAGGTAAATTTTTAGAATCTTGTGTAGGTTTTTCCACTAACGTTCAAGCAAATTTAGAAAAGGCTGGTTGGAATTGTAAGAACATGGCAACCGTCACTTTAAGTACAAGCTCAGAATAGTCCATGAGTGATACTCTAAAGGCGGCCCTTGTACAGCTCCAGTCTGTAAATGATTTCTCAAAAAATAAAAAAACTATTTTAAATCTTTTGAATTCTGTTGAGCTTTCCGAACTGGATATCGTTTTTCTACCTGAGAATGCATTATATATGCGTCTAGATAAAAAAACATTACCTCCACAGTTGAGTTTAGAAGATCCCCTATGGGATAAATTCATCGATCTAGTCGCTGATCATAAAACCGCACTTCATTTTGGTGGGGTCGGTATGAAGGGTGAAAATGATAGAGCCATAAATGCGTCCGTATTTATTGAGCCAGGACAAAGCCCCAAGGTTTCCTACGTAAAGAGAAGTTTGTTTGATATTGAATTGGATGGGCATAGTTACCGAGAGAGTGATGCCTTTGAGGCCGGGACTAGTAACAATATTTTAAATTATAAAAATTGGAGTTTTGGTCAAAGTATTTGTTTTGATCTACGTTTTTCAAAGCAGTTTTGGGATTACGCCCTTTCTCAGGTGGATGTGATTTTGGTTCCCTCTAGTTTTCTCGTTCCTACGGGGAAAGCGCATTGGCATACTTTGTTGAAAGCTCGGGCCATCGAGAGCCAGGCCTATCTCATCGCTGCAGCTCAATCCGGAGATCACTTGGGGCGCCATCAGTCTTTTGGACATTCTTTAGTTATTGGCCCTTGGGGAGAGATAATAGAAGACTTAGGCGAGAGCGTACCAAGAATTCAAAAGTTTATTTTGGATAGAAAACCTTTGATGGATATACGTAAAAGAATGCCTATGAATAGAAGTGGTTTTTGAGGCTGATGCTTATTTATTTGTTCTTATTGTTCGTATAGGTAAGTGGATCCAAGCCTTAGGTTTCGTCGTTGATATTCACCTTAGATACCAAAGGGTGGCTTTTATTTACTTTTTAGCCTTAATGTTAAGCCAAAGAGAGAAAATTAAATTTATTTTTAATCATATTCTGGCCTTCAAATCTAGCTAACAAGCATTTGATGAAAGAATTTGAAAAAGCAGACAGAATCGTTTACAATAATGTGAACAATTGGAGGAGAGATGATTTCTAATATAGCTGAAGACATTATGGTTAGGGCGGCAGGTGCTGGGCGCTTCTCGCTTTATTTCTTAGAAAGTCTGCCTGTGATTTTTATTCGTAAGCTTTTTGATAAATCTATCAATACCAATGAAGGTATGCCAGAAGAGCATCGGAGGTTGATGCTGGATCAACTAAAGGAGCTGCTTCGAAAAGACGCTAAGAATGTGAAGGATGGAGTTTATCCAAAAGACCTAGTTTACAATTACAATGTAATCGAACATTCGAAAAGATATCTAAATTTACTTTTGGATTCTGTGGGTGCGGCTACTAGAGCTGCCTCTAAACAGCATAAAGTTTTTGATACTAGTTTAAGTGAAGAGCTTAAAGAACTACCAGATTACTATAAAAGGAATTTTCACTATCAAACTGATGGATATATTAGTGAGCAAAGTGCAGAGCTGTATACTCATCAAACCGAGATCCTGTTTATCGGGACATTAGCTTTGATGAGACGGATTTTGGTAGCTGAGACCATTAAAAAAATTGGAAACCAAAAGCTTAGAATTTTAGAAGTTGGCTGTGGAACTGGTGAGCTAACGGAAGTACTATTAAAGTCATGTCCAAATATAGAGATCGTTGCCATTGATTTAAGTAAGGCCTACTTAAAGAAAGCCCAAGAGAGAAACCTAGAGTTTCCAAATGTACAGTTTAAAGCCGTCGGCGGAGAATCTGATTTAACGGAGTTTGGAGAGTTTGATCTTGCTGTAAGTGGCTATATGTTTCATGAACTTCCAAAAGGGATTCGCTTGGAAATAATGAAGAATGTTAATAAGAGTTTAAAGTCTGACGGTTATTTTCAAGTTATCGATTCTTTACAGCTAGAAGATATGCCAGAGATGGATTGGGCCTTGAAGCAGTTTCCTGTTAATTTCCATGAGCCATTCTTCGCCAATTATGTCCAAAACCCTTTAGACGATATGTTCAAGGATGCAGGCTTTACTAGAACGAAAGAAACGGTGTGCTTCATGAGTAAGAGCTCTATCGGTTATAAAAGCTAACGCCGCGCGCATGTAAACTAGATTTACAGTTTTTCACAGAGTCCGGTGAAGGAATGACTTTTTAAAGACTTTAGTCAAGTTTCACCTGGTGGGTCCGATAGGGACTCATGGGAAAAATACTATTATTTTTAGGTTTCATTTCAGGTTTTTTGTTAGGTGGTTATTCTGCAATTGCAGGGGAAATCAATGAAAGGCAGGCTTATCTAATGGAGAGGCAGTACTCCTTTGATGGTTGGCAGGACGAGGGCTTGATATCTATTAAGGATAAACTTCCTAAGACGCGCCGCTGGTCAAGTGCTCAGCTAAAAAGAAAAATTGACGATAGTATTTTAGCTCAACAGAAAAAGTGTCTAGAAACAGCAAATGAAAAATGTGTTCCCAGCTCTGAACGCTCACCCAGTAATACTCAATAGTTTTTTGATCAGCTAATAAACATCAAAAATTATCTTCTTCCTAAAACTTGATGCACTTTGATGCATTGAAGTAAATATCTGACTTTATTGAATTATTCTCTAGTTTTCGGTACCAATGATAATGCAAACCAATTGATATTTGTGAGGTATTTGATGGAAATCGAGCGCGAAGAAATGGACGTAGACGTATTAATTATCGGGGCAGGATCTGCCGGTCTTAGTTGTGCCATTAAGTTACAGCAACAAATCAACGAACACAATGAAGCGATTCAATCTGGTAAACTTACCGGAGAGGAAATCCCGGAACAAATGATAGTAGTCCTAGAAAAGGGTGCTGAGGTGGGAGCGCACAGTTTTAGTGGGGCTGTAATGAACCCCGTTTCGATGAGGGAACTGTTTCCTGACTACAGAACCATGGGCTGTCCCATAGATTCGGATGTAAAAGAGGATGCTGTTTATTATCTTGGAAAAAGCTTTAAAGTAAAAGCACCTATAACACCTCCTCCTTTTCATAATGATGGGAATCATATTGTATCCATATCTAAAGTAAACCGTTGGCTTGGAGAGCAAGCAGAAGAAATGGGAATAAATATCTTTCCAGGCTTTACGGCCGTGGAATGCTTATACGGAGATTCCGGTGAAATTGTTGGAGTAAGAACCGGAGATAAAGGTCGTGATAAGGATGGAAAGCCAAAGGATAATTTTGAGCCGGGCATGATCTTGAATTCAAAGTTAACGGTTTTTGCTGAAGGGACCAGAGGTTCTCTATTTAGACAAGTTTCTGATAAATTAAAATTACGAGAAGGTAAAAACCCTGAAGTTTTTGAAGAGGGTGTAAAAGAAATTATTCAAATGCCAAAGGGCAGTGTTGAGCCGGGCAAAGTAATACATACTTTGGGCTTTCCTCTTTATAAGTCCATCGGTGGGACTTTCATATACACCATTCCCGGCGACAAAATTATTTTGGGATTGGTTGGCTACTTAGATACTGAGGATCCATTTTTTGATCCGCACAGAGAATTACAAAAACTAAAAACACATCCTTTCATTGCAGATATGATCAAAGGCGGAAAAGTACTGTCTTACGGTGGAAAAACTATTCCTGCCGGCGGTTGGTACTCTTTACCTAAATTGTACCACGCCGGAATGATGGTGGTGGGTGATACGGCCTCTATGGTAGATGTTCAAAAACTTAAAGGAATACATTTAGCTATGAAGTCAGGGATGCTGGCCGCAGAAACCGCTTTTGATTCCGTCTTGAAACAAGATTTCAGCGAGAATCAGCTTAGTAGCTATGAGACAAAGATTAAAGACTCCTACGTCAAAAAGGATCTGTATCGGGTAAGGAATTTTCACCAAACATTGAGTAAGGGAGTTTTTGAGAGCCTACCTATTATCGCTCTTCAAGAACTGACTGGTGGAGGCTTTGGACCTTTCGATAAAATGTCTTCTCATGAGGATGCAAGCACTACAGAACCAAGTGTTGAGGTTTGGGGTGTGGAGCCGGAACAAAACATAGAAAACCAGCTCCCTAAGCCAGACGGAGAACTGTTTTTTGATAAGTTGAGTTCAGTTTATATGACAGGTACCTTTCATGAAGAAGATTCTCCTAATCATTTGTTGGTGAGTAATACCAATGTTTGTGCGGATACTTGTGGACCAAAATACAATTCACCTTGTAATCATTTTTGTCCTGCAAACGTTTATGAAATGCAGGAATCCAAAGATACTGGAAAAAAAGAACTGGTTGTGAATTACACCAACTGTATTCACTGTAAAACTTGTGATATAAAATGTCCTTTTGAAAATATCCTCTGGACAGCCCCTGAAGGCGGAGGCGGTCCGAACTACACAGAAATGTAGCATAATATTTTTAGTAACTGTTTAGGCTGGCTCATACTGAGTCAGCCTTTTTTTATTTAATTTGAAATAGATAATTCACTTTTGCTGAGGCTTATATTGCCGAAAAGGTACTGGGAGTAAACTTATGAGCTGTATATTGTATTCTTGGTTAGGTGCACCGTATTTGGAATCTTATGATCCTGAGAGCATCACGATTGTTAGAACTCTTAACTTATTAAATTGGGACTTCGAGCATCAGTTTTTAATGTCTTCAGATAGTGAGCCGCCTCCTGAAATGGAACTATCTAAATACCCTATGATCAAATGTCAAAAAGACGGCCAGGAAGTGATTTTAAGTGGTGGCGTAGAGATTATGAACTATCTCCTTGCAAGTCTTGATTCTGAAATCAATAATTCTAAATCTGATGATTTAGAGAAAGCTCGGAAATTTGAACAATGGTCTCAAGATACAATGAAAGTTAGTAATACGTTTTTTCTTTTAAAAGAAGCTCTCAATTTTAATGAACTCACTTTTAGTCTTCTGCAAAGACTTGGTGCAAGTTTCGATCACAAAGAATTTAACACAGCTAGGGCTTCGATGGTTTCCGAAATTGAGTCTCATGAGATTTCAGAAAAAAACTATGATAATGTTCTTAAGCTTTTACACTCACAATTCCAAACTCTAGAGAGTGAATTGGGAGGGGATGGTTTTCTATTAGGAGATAAGGTGTATGCGGTTGACCTTTGGCTATTTGGGAACTTTTCGCTTTTACTTTTGCCATACAATCGCGATGCGAATCAGTTGAAAAAACAATTCCCTAAAACCCTTAATTATTTAAAGAGGATTCATGAGAGAACTTCCAGTGATAAAACTGGTAGTTTGGCCTATTTAAATTAATGTTAGATCTTAGTATTAGAGTTTAATAATTATTTCATTATTAAAATTCTTTTGCCAGAATATTTAAATACCCTCAGTATAGAGCTTAGATCTAGGGGGATTTGATGAAGTGGTTGGCAGTAAGCTTGTTTGTGGTCTTTTTTATTAATTTTTATGCAAAGGCCTCCGAAACTTCTTTTGAGATGGTCTTTGGCTCTTGTCTGAACCAACGTGGGGATTTATCCATAATGGATGAGGTTCTCGGTGAAAACGCTTCCTACTTTATCTCCCTTGGCGATATGCCCTATTCTGCCTACGGCGAGTCCAATCCAATGGGTGCTCTGCAAATAGCCTTTGATGAGTTGGAAAAAACAAATTTCTTTCCTCAACTGTTTGAGAAATTTAAAGTTTTAGGAATGTGGGATGACCATGACTATGGATTAAATGATGGGGGACGTGAAAACCCTATTCAAGATAAAGCTCAAGATGCCTATTTAAGACTGTTTAGAACGAACCCACAGGATAAGCGCTTTCAGAGAAAGGGTCTTTACCATGAGGAGCTTGTCGAGACAAAAGACGGAAAACAGATACAGATTTTAATGTTAGACAGTAGAAGCTTTAGATCTAAATTAGAAAAAGACCCCGCTGCTGGCGGAAAGAGAAGATATCGACCTTCACAGAGCCAGAACCAAGAAATGCTTGGTTCTGAGCAATGGGACTGGTTGAAACTGAAGCTTAAAAAATCTGTAGATTTGAGAATTGTAGTGTCTAGCATTCAGGTTTTAGCAAAAGATCATGGTTTTGAGAAGTGGTGGAACTTACCTATAGAGAGGGATCGACTTCTAAATCTTCTGGCGAAAAATCACGGTAAAGAAAAAACCATTATTCTAAGTGGAGACAGGCATTACTCGTCTTTTTACAAACAAAATTTGAGTGGTGGGATGAAGCTTTATGAGTTGACCTCTAGTGGTCTAAATAAAACTGTTCCAAGGAAGTATTGGGGAAAAGAGAAGGACCGATACCATGTCTCTGGAAAAAAACGCATTTTTACCCATAGCTATGGAACTCTAAAATATCGAGCGAATGGAAGTTTAACTTTAGAGATTAAATCTAAAGCGGGTAGAGTTTTGGAGAGCCTAAGTATTTAAAATTGATTACTTTCCAGGCTTTTTTGACTGGGATAAAGGTCAAATACCTTGGAATGATTGCATATGGGATTCAATTTACGTACAACATAATAAAGACTGCGGGAGTTGATATATGAGTATTATTTCATTTTTGTTTGGTAAGAAACCTGAAATTACTTTCAATAAAGAAGGAAACACTAGTCATAAGCTCGGAGACAAAAAATGGGATGCGTGGAAAGATCGCTTCAGACAAAACCCTGATTATAACTGGAGAAATCACTCCGGTAAAAATGGAAAGTCTAAGTAAATTTATTCTGATAAACTGAGTTTTAAATCTCTCAATGCTTTAGCTCGGTGACTAATTTGATTTTTATCAGCCGGGCCCATCTCAGCAAGAGTAGTGTTACTCCCTTCAGGAACAAAAACAGGATCGTAACCAAAACCACCCTTACCTGATTGCTTTCGGTCGATTTCGCCATCAAGCCTACCAGTGAACACTTTTTCATTTCCATTTGGGTCTATCAAAATCAGGCAACACTCAAAATAAGCTTTTCTATTCTTTGTTCTCAATTGAAGCATCTTTAATAATTTGGCTGTATTTTCAGGATCACTGGCTTTTTCACCAGCATATCTGGCGGAATGAATTCCTGGCATTCCGTTAATTCCTTCACAGCATAAACCGGAGTCATCGGCTAAAACCCAAACATTATTTTTTACAGCGGCTAATGATTTCGCTTTGATCCTAGCGTTTGCTTCAAAGCTATCTCCAGTTTCCTCAGGGGAGCTGTAATAGCTAAGTTCCGACTGAGAGTGAAAACTGCTAAACTGCTTGCTAAGTAAAGATTCAATTTCCTTGATTTTTCCAGGGTTTGAGCTGGCAATCCATAGTTCCATTTTATTGCCTTGGATAAAAATCACCGATTATTTTTTCTTGAGCATCGAATATTTCATCACAACCCTGATAGGCAAAATCGATCATTTGATCCATTTCTTGCTTAGAAAAAGCTTGTCCTTCTGCGGTACCTTGGATTTCTATAAACTGTTGCTTGGAGTTCACAACGAAATTCATATCTGTGTCAATACTGCTATCTTCTTCATAGTTTAAATCTAGCAACGCACCTTCTGGGCCGAGGCCAACACTAACCGCACCTACGTAGGCATTTAATGGTATTTCTTTTAACACACCGTCGTCCAAAAGATGTTTACAAGCTAGTGCAATAGCTACGAAAGCCCCAGTGATGGACGCAGTTCTTGTTCCACCATCGGCTTGGATTACGTCACAATCCACTAGGATTTGGCGCTCGCCAAGTTTTTGTAAATCAACGGCCGCTCGCAAGGATCTACCTATTAGCCTTGATATCTCGACACTTCGACCACTGTTATTGGCTTTGTCTCTTTTTGAACGAGTATGAGTAGCTCTAGGAAGCATAGAATACTCCGCTGTTACCCAGCCGCGCCCGTTACCTTGCATCCATTTAGGAAGGTTTGGTTCCACACTCGCAGTGCAAATAACCTTGGTGGCACCGTAACTAACTAGAACACTTCCCTCGGCATGAACCGTGTAATTGGGTATGAATTCTATATCTCTCATCTCGTTGGGGATTCTGTTATCTAATCGCATGGCACGAAACTAGTATCGCTAGAGGCTTAAGTCTATAGATGGAGTTTTGCGTTGAAAAGATTATGGGCTTTTAAAGCTTCTGGGCGGTATTTATATGCATCTTTGATCTTAAGTCTGCCAGAGCCTTGTAAAGGCTATCTACAATGCGATTTTGATAAGCTTCTGTAACAAGTCTTTTTCTTTCTCGATCATTTGTGATGTAGCCCACTTCTACAAGTAGAGCGGGCATATTGGTAGAAGAAACCACGTAGAAGGGGGCCTGCTTAATTCTAGCTCTTTTGGTCTTAAACTCTTTCTTCCACTGTCGTTGAACAATCTTTGCAAACTCATGAGATTTGTTAATATAGTTCTTCCGAGCCATGTCATCCAAAATATGGCCAACGTCATTGTTGTAGTTTTCTAAAAACACACTAGGGCGATGGCCTTTCTGACTCGCTTCATCTCCGTTTTCTCTATTTGCTATAAAAAGACTATACTGATCGGGAGTAAAAGTATTCTGGAAATAAAACTCAGCACCACGGGCTCTGATGGAAGGGGAGGAGTTTGCATGAATACTTAAAAAAACATCAGCACTTTTTTTATGTGCTTTAACCACTCTTTGTCGAAGAGTGATTTTCTTGTTTTTTGAGCGGGTTATAGTTGTTAGGAAGTTAGGGTCTTTGTCTAATTTCCGTTTCAATTTCTTAGAAATACTGAGAGTTAGTGTAGCTTCTCTAACATTGTGTTTGACCGCACCGTGGTCATGGCCTCCATGTCCCGGGTCTATTAGCACGTTCAAAGCAAATAAAGGTGAGCAGAAAAAGAGTATGAAAGCAGTTGATGTTTTTTGCATACATTCAGTTTAATTCGAAAGTGACAGCATAGAGAGCCTTAACGAAGACAGGTGGCTGAATGCCTATTTCGTATAGGAAAAATGTACCTAGTGAGGTCTTTTTCTTTACCTTAAGAAGAATGTTGGTAATCATAAAGGGATGAGAGCAGAAGTACATTCCCTAAAAGATTTAAAGACGTATATCAAAGACTGGTCGGAACAGCTTGGTTCTAAGGAGATAGTACTTTTGTCCGGTCCAATGGGTGCGGGAAAGTCCCAGTTAGTGAACTACCTTGTTGAGAGCTTAGGCGGGGGGACTCAAAGTCATTCACCAACCTTCTCTCTTCACAACACTTACTCGACGGAGTCTTCACATGTAGATCACTTAGATCTATATCGCCTAGAGTCAGAGGAGGATTTGGAATCCAGTGGTTTTTGGGACCTTTTTGATCAGGAAAAAGCCATCATTTGCATAGAGTGGGCCGATCGTCTACCGGACGATATTTTTCCTCCTAGCTGGGGAATATTCAAATTAAAGATATCTAAAGATCCTGAAAACTCAAATGCTGAATTTCGCTGGATCGAGAGTCAACGAATGTAGCCTTATTGAAGAGTTGCTTTGTTTGATCTTCGATCATGAATTCTAGTATTGCTGCTTTAAAAAAACGGAGATTTAGGGTAGTCTTTTATCATGAAAAATAGAGTTTTGTTTTCTTTTAATTACGAATCTGATGTTAAATCTCTTTCTGGTTTTGTGAAGGGCGGCAGGGATCAAGTTCCTAAAGAGGTGAGTAGTTATCACCAAGGCCTAATTTCTAAATGGGCTACTGGAGAAATCAAAGATCACATTGAGGAAGTAGCCTCTAGATCTAAGGAAGGCTTAGAGATTTCTGCAAGAAATTTTCAAAGCCCACACTATGATGAAGGCAGTGGTAGCTTTGAGTGCCAATATTTTATTTATGACTTTGTGGTTTCGCAGTCCTCTGATGACCCATCAAAGTGTAGTTTTGATGGTACCTTAAGCTTTGAAAATCTCGACGGAATTACTCAAGTTCAGAATGCGTTGGATTCTTGTTTTGATTTTTCTTTTGAAACAGTATTTTTCCGACTACCAGAATCCAATAGTGATCTCAAAGAATTGATCTATACGCTAGACGATAATAAAAAACGTCTCAATGAGGTTTTCGAGTTTACTTATGAAAACGATTTTTCCAGTTTTACTCTTACTCACAAAGAGGAAAAAACAGAGATCAAAGTGAATAGCTCAACCGTTGAAGTAAACTTTAAAAATACCGAGAGCATTTTTCAGATGATTGATTCACTGAAAGAAGCCAACGAAAAAGTTTTCTCCGCGACTTCAAAAGAATATCGTCTGTTAAATTAAAACTGTAGCCCTGAAGCTACCTGTATCTTTGAAGCCTAAGAAATATGAAATTTAGATCAATTTAAAAATAAACACCCAAATGTCTTCGGTTATAGCTCAGCTATCGATGAGGGTTTCATTAACTTGAGCTTAATTTGGAGCTCCCACAAATAAAGGATAGGGGTTGGGTACTATCTAAAAATTAGTCAATGTGGGAAAAACTACAAATACTGGTAGCTCCTTCTCAATTGTAACTAATTTTTAGGAAGTCTTGATAATTCAATGTTAAAACAAAGGCTAATTTAAAACGGAGCTGTACACGTGTTATATATTCTTCCCATTATTTTTACTGCACTTAGTTTTCTGCCAATTTTTTCATTTGCGGTAGAAGGTGAGACAATGGAGCCGGCTAAGATTTTCGAGTGTTTGAAATCAAGCAAGGCAATGAGTTCAGAAGAGAAGTGGAATTTAATGGCCATGCGGCAGGCTTCAGCTTTTAGCGAGGTTTTCGCAATGGTGAATGAAGTTGAAGAGTTAAGAATTGAAAAAAGCTTGAGCTACAATTTTTCGCTAAAAACATCGGTAAATGCAAAGTTGTCAGCATATAATTGCACCATGAGTGTACCAAAGGCGATCGAGGTTTTAGAGCCCTATGTCTCTTCATCTGACCTAATATACATATATTCAGACGTAATGCTAAACCGTCTTAGGTTTGGGATTCCCAATTTAAGAGCCAATTTTTACGGGACAGAATTGGAGATTTATTTAAAGCACTCTTCTTACCCCGTGTTTTTTTCGAGTAGCAATCATTTGAGAATAGATTATATTCATCATGATTTACAAAAGAGTCTCTCAAAAGAAATGACGAATACAGATAAGAACTACTTCATTTTTTCTTTAATGTTGGCATTAAACTCTCCGAACCCGGTTTTGTTTTCTCATTGAGATTATCTAAACAAAGAGTCTTTAAAAGTTCAGTGATTTTAACGCCTTATAAAAAATGCTCAAAGTTGCTCTACCATTGTCACGCCGAGTTATATGGGTTAGAAGGATAAGTTATGGCACTATTTTTCGCGAGTACACAAAAAGGTTTAAGAGATGCGCTGGAGAAAGAGATCAAGGATCTTGGTATTCAGAGAGTATGGACAAAAGACAATGAAGTGGGTGTTTACTTTGAGGGGTCTTGGAAAGACTGTTACAAAGTGAACCTATGCTCTAGAACGGCAAGCCGAGTATTAATGCCGATTTTGGATTTCCCAGCTTACAAAAATGAAGAGTATTATAACAACGTTCGTAAACACGATTTCACAAAATATATCGAGAGTAACCAAGGAATTTACGTGGATGCCGTCGTTAATAACTCCGGTCAGTTTAGAGATCAACGTTTTGTGGCTATGCTTACCAAGGACGCCATCGTTGATCAGTTTAGAGATAAATACGGCGACAGGCCTTCTGTGATAAATAGAGCGAGCCTGCGTGTTCACGTTCGAATGAATAAAAACCAGGTTAATCTAGCGGTAGATACCTCTGGTTACCCATTGTTTCAGCGAGGCTATAGAGAAGAGGCGGGAGATGCCCCCTTAAAAGAAACACTAGCCGCCGGTCTGATAAATATGGCGGAGTGGGACCGTAAAAAAATAATTGTTGATCCAATGTGTGGTAGTGGAACCATCTTGATAGAAGCAGCTATGATGTTTTTAAATATGGCTCCTGGTTCTAATCGTAAAAAATTCGCTTTCCAAGACTATAAATTTTTTGATAAAGAAGATTTTAATGAAGTACTAAACGAAGTCCTGGATCAAGAAATAGAATACGAAGAAGAAGCTCCGATGTTTTATGGCTACGATGTTTCTAACAAAATGATCAAAATTGCTGAAAGAAATGCTTCCTTGGCCGGTGTAGATCACCTTATTCATTTTGAAAGACGTAATGTAGTCCATTTAGAAAAAGAATTTGATGAAGAGATAATGATAATTACCAACCCTCCTTATGGTGAGAGATTGGGTGATGTTCATGAGCTACAGGATGTTTATAAAGATTTTGGGCATATTTTGAAGGAGCGCTTTTCTAATAATACGGCCTGGATTTTATCGGGCAGTTCAGAACTTCCAAAGTTTTTGAAATTAAAGGCTTCTAGAAAAATGCCAGTTTACAATGGTAACCTAGAGTGTCGATTTTTAAAGTACGAAATTAATAAATGATTATCTGATATATGCGGATCCTATGGGTGTAGGATGTATGTTATGGGGTGTAGCCTGGGTAGAGATACCCAGGTTTTTTTATGTCCTTTGCTAAGTAGTTGAATCAACAAATTGGGCTATCATGAAGTAAAAAGGTCTAAATCCTTATTTAGACTGCTTTTCAGAATAACCCATAAAACCCAAAAACGTAGGCCCTCCCACTCTAAAACTAAAGCCAGGAAGAACCCTCCTAGCAAAAATAGATTTCAAAAAACTCCAGTTGAAGTTGGGTCCAATTCCAATTACTTTTTTTTGCTTCAAACTCACGTTTAGCATCATCATTTCAAGTTCCTTGGGTTTGATAAAAAGGTGAAGAACATGGAGGTTTTTTGGAGTATTCGGTACGAACCATTCCATAAACTTAATAACAATCAACCAAGAAATAAAATTTCTATTGAAAGTATGAAAGAAAAATAGTCCTCCATCCTTTAAAACCCTCGAACACTCGGAAATAACATCTTCTGGTTTTTCCACATGTTCTAAAAAATCCATTGCGCAAACGACATCCATCGAACCCGTCTCATAGGGCAATTGATAAGCATTCCCCACAGTATATTGAACCTTCTTTGTTATATCACGAGAGCTAGCAACTTTTAGACTAGATTCTGACGCATCTAAACCAGCTACAGAACTATATTTTCTAGATAAGTAGTTCGTCAAAAATCCAGCACCACAACCTACATCTAAAATTTTTAAATCTGTAGTACTGAAGCTTTTTTCGATCACTTCATCTACCCAGGGGTTTTTGGCCTGCTGTTCAGCTCTTAATACTGCAATGGGATCGTCATCGGCATCATACCAGGCATCGCCCAAGTGGTTGTAGTAATCGTTATTAACTTTTGCTTTCATTTTTTTGTCCTACGATAAAGTTCCAATATATAATTTGGTAAAGCATAAAAGAGGAAATCACCAACATTTGAACTAAAATTAGGTCCATAAATTGATTTTGCCAAGCAAGCCATAATCCAAAAAGGGCGATAGGGTGTAAAACAAAAAGCACGGAGTGTAGCCATTGTTCATTTGCTTCACATTCCTCAGAATGAACAAATTCATCTTTTGTAATAATTAAGCAGGATAGAGCGCATAAACCAATAAAAATAGAGATGTTAGAAAAAAACAGCGTATAGATAAACGGCAGCACAAAAAAGAAAGTATCTACAGGGTGGCCGATCCTCTCCCATTTTTTGAGTCCTCTCTTGTGGTGAAATACAAACTCGTCTAGAAACATCAATAGGCCTTGGGTCAGCCAAATACTCAAAATTAAAACCTGCATAATTTTAAAACCGCCCCAGTCATTGTTAAGCCTGGTCCAAAAGCGACTGTCGCAATGATTGTACCCTTAGCTATATTTTTATCTTCTAAAATTTCATTCCATATATGGGGAATGGTCGCGGATGACATGTTTCCTCTTGTTTTTAGTATTTTACTAGAGTGCTCTATCTGTGAAAAATTTAAATCGAGAGTTTTGGCAATCCAATCAATTATTTTAGGCCCGCCAGGGTGAATAGCGAAAATGGTTTTATGTTTGTGACGACCGTAGTCTATTCCCGCATCAGCAAAAATACTTTCCATAAAATCCTCTATACCTCTTGCAATATAGACTGGTACCTTTTTGGTTAAGGTCATAAGGAAACCTTGGCTACTAAGCTTCCAGCTCATTTCATTTTCCGAACCTTGCACAAGCACTTCTTTTTGAGCTAGAATTTCTAATCCATCTCTCTTTTGCAAATCAAAAAAATCGCCACTTGTAACGGAGTATTTCAGCGCTCCATCGGAGAACAAGGTATTAGTAATAATTTGTTCAGGACTAGTATGCCCTTGGTTTAAATGAAAAGAGCAAAGCTCCGTATGTACTATATCAACTTGTTGTGCTCCGTCTGCCACATAGGCTTTTGAAACCCTAATTGCCGGCAGTGCGGCGTAGCAACCCATGTGGTAGAGGTGGGTCACGGTAGTTTGAGAATTCCATGATTTATCAAGAACCAATTTTTGTGCCGCAGAAGGAGATTGGTAGTGTGTGCAACTGACATGGTTTAGGAAATCAGGAGCTATTTCATTTTCATTGTATAGAAAATCAAATATCTCTTCAATTTTTAATTGGGCAGCCTCTGATCGTTCTTCTAAAAGCGGGTTATTTAATTTTTTTAAAGAAAAAAGTGGATTCTGTGAGTCTGAGTTTTCAGAAATACCACTAGCTAGGATCATTCTTGTTGAAATATGCTCCGGTTTAACTGCATACTTTTCATAGAGAGGCGTATCGTTTGTTGCTTGATAATCGACCAACCAATTTACAGCCTTTTCTTGTGAAATTTTTTGATCTGATTCGTAAATATGAAAGTCTTGTAAATATTTTTTCATAGTACTTTTTAACACAAAGAAAACTATATTAAAGTTACTTTTTATCTGTATATATATTGGCCTCATTTTTCGGAACAAATAAGCAAAATCCCATTGTTGGAGTTTAGTTTTTGATTGCCTAGGTTTTGTGTTTTGAAAAAAAGCTTAAAGCTCAGAACAGAAAAAGGGCTAAAAATTTCAACCGAAATTTTGAAGTTGAAAATGGACAGTTAATCATTACTTCCGTAGCTGTCTTTTTAATGATATTTACATTTTTGGGAAGAATGAGACGGACGTTAATCGTCACATTTTCCAAAATTGTCCCCAATAGCTCGTAAAATGCTTCTTTGAGGCCACCAGTTTAGAGATAAGACTAAATAGGATGGAATTATTTTTGCTTATTAAAATGGGGTACCAAATGTAGGAGGTAGTGTGAGAAATGGTTTAATAATTGCGAGTATTTTGGGATCGGTGAGTATTGCCTTTGGTTTTGGTATTCAAATTGATACTTCAAAATACCAGCACTCTAAAATCAGAAGCTCTATTGAAGAGAGTAAGATGTTTGGCGGCCTAACTGAAAATATCGATACCGTTAAATCTCTTTTTCCAAAACTTGGTCATCCAATACATGAAACGATCACTTGGTTTGCCCTAGAGGCCGCTCCTAGTTTTGATACAAATGAATCCTGGGATTACGGATCACAAAAATTAAATTCAGCGGAAGAGGTTCGAGCTGGAATCCTTTGGAATGATGATCCCATCGGCGGACTAACGGAAAAAAGCTTTACCAACAAAGATGGATTTGACGATGGGCAAGTACCTGGTACCCCCTGGCTAAAGCGCTTTGTAAAACTAGAAGTGCTTCTAGCTCGCCTAGGTAGTAAAAAACAAAAAATTTCTGATCTCGAAAAAGAGATTTCAGTTTTAAGACAACAACTTTTCGACGCGACCAAAAGAATTCAGAAAAGTTTTCCCGGTGATAATGAACTCTATAGAAATAATCAGATTTCACAGGGTACGGCTAAGTATAAAAGAGAATTAAATCGAAAACTTAAAAAACTTGCAGTGTTAACTTTAGAAGTTGATAAGGTGGAAAAAGAATTTGTAGGACCCTTACGTCTAGAATCTAAAGTGGAAAATAGAATAGAAAATATATTACAAACAATATCTGATTCTAAGGTATCCAAGAAACTTATTAAATTAAGCGAGCAAGAACAAAATAAATCGCAAAAAATGGGAATGACTGCCGCAAAACAAAAAAGTGATACTTTGCAGCCCATGAAGTCTTTAGCGAAAACTAAAAAGGACCCAATAGCTCGTTTACACGAAAACATAGATGTGGAAGAGTATAATCAGATCATCGATCAAATAGAGTATGCCAGATCTATTGAGTTATTAGCTGATGCTATGGCGAATTTAGATAAAGAAATGCCTCTTAGGTTCAAATTACCTACCTCGAGAAATGAGACAGGAATTGATTTGGAACTACAATATGAATTACTAACAGAGCTATACGGACTTAGAAAAGTGGCAAAACAGCTTTACGAGCTAAGATCCTTCGATGTGGATATGCTTTACTCCAGTCACTTTGGAGATCTCCAATACTTGCATTCTATGGGCAGCCAGAATGAGTCCAGAGAGCAAATTAAATCTAAGATTATGAACTATGTTGGTTTTGTTTGGGACATAGCCAGCGGAGTTACTAAGATTCAAAACTTTAGAGCTCTCAATCGAAAAGAGGCACTGGAAAGACTAGAGTTTAATAGAGCCTACCAAGCTAGCTTTGTAAACGTGCAGAAGGTAAAAGCCGGTTTGTTAAATGATATTAGCCTTCAAGATGCGAAGTCTGAAGTTGCTGTAAAAAGTTTTGAGATGGCAAATTCATTAACTCAATTTAGAACGAGGTTTAAAGTAACAGACAGATCCTTCCATACAAGAAACGGCAGGGCGCTACAGTTTAGAGCTCTTGGATCTATCCTCCATCTAGTTCAAGATTCTTTTGCAAAAGGGCATACAGTTCGTCAGAACTGGGAGTCTACTTACGCAGGACAAGGTCCATCTAGACAGGCTTATGATAGTAATTCTGGAGCCATTCGATATTTTCAAGACTATTCCAAGCAAAAAGGTAAATGCCATAGTCATCACGATTCCAATGGTCACGGTACAGAAAATGGCTGGAAAGATATTCCAGGTGCCTTACAAGCTCTTGAGCTTTCAACGAAGATAAGTGAGTTCTTTTCTCTATCTTGTACTTGGGAAGAAGCTGCTAGCGATAATAATAGCTGCCCCACAGGTGGAATGAAGGCGTTTTTTGATCAAGAGGTTTTTCCTTTAGTCCCAATAGTCGATTTAGAAGACCTAAAGATAGCCCATGAACTTGAGTCCGGGGTCTTTGATAGTTCTCAAACAAGAGCACACCCAAGCCTCACCGAAAAATTCGCTAGAGACCAGGGCTGTTTCTCAGATTTAGACGAATCACCAAAAAAAGGTGTAATTGAAAAGATAAAAGATTTTTTCTAGTTTTCCTTTCAAAAGTAAGTATAAAAAGCGAAGCAAAGAGGGCTAACAATTTAAGGTTTCAGGGGCGGGGGAATAGATCCGCCTGCCAAAATATCAAGCACAAAGAAGTGAGCTAAGTATCAGAACTTACTAATTTTTTTTCGATTGCATGGGCTGTTTGCAATCCTACCCCGAATACTTTCTAAAGGTTGACAATAGTGCTGCTATTTAGCACAAGTGAGGCAAGAGTTAAAAGGATTCTTGGCAAAAAGGAAGCATCCCGTCCTTGGGGTGGCCAATTTCGTGCGTTAAATCCTAACGAAGTTGAACCATTAATTAAGGAGAAATTAAATGTTAGACATAGCAACGTTGGCTCCCGCGGCAGGAGTCGTAGGCCTAGTGCTAGCTATCATTACTTTTTTTCAGGTAGCAAAAAAACCTGAAGGTAATGAAAAGATGAAAGAAATTGGTAATGAAATTCATGCTGGAGCTATGACGTTCCTGAAAGCTGAGTATCGTATCCTGAGTGTATTTGTAGTTATCGTAGCAGGTTTAATTGCCTGGGGTCTCGGTGGACAAACAGCAGCAGCCTTTGTTGGCGGTGCTATCGCTTCAGGTGTTGCCGGTTTCATAGGGATGAAATCCGCTACTAAAGCAAACGTGAGAACTGCAGCAGCTGCCAAAGATGAAGGTGTGGCTGGAGCTTTGATGGTTGCTTTCCAAGGTGGAGCGGTAATGGGATTGAGTGTTGCCTCTTTGGGTCTCATCGGTCTTGGAACTCTTTACGCCATTTTTGGTCCTGAAACTAACACTCCTGGAATCCTTTCAGGTTTCTCTATGGGTGCTTCTTCTATCGCCTTGTTCTCTCGTATCGGTGGAGGAATTTTCACCAAAGCGGCAGACGTTGGTGCTGACCTCGTTGGTAAAGTAGAAGCTGGTATTCCTGAAGATGATCCTCGTAACCCTGGTGTAATCGCTGATAACGTTGGAGACAACGTTGGTGATGTTGCCGGAATGGGTGCTGATATATTTGAATCCTATGTAGGTGCTATGGTTGCTTCCATTGCCATTGCGGCGACTTTAACTAGTGATCAATTGCTTCTGTTAGTTGGTTCTGGTGATCGTAGTGTATTGATGGGGCTTCCACTAATGATGGCAGTGATTGGTTTAGGTGCTTCTATTATTGGTATTTATGGCATGAACGTTTTCAAGAAAATGGATCCTGCTAAAGCATTGAACGTATCTCATACTTCTGCCGCTGTTGTTTTTCTAGCTGGTGTTTTTGTGGTAAATAATATGTTAGGTGTTTCAACAAATCTTTTTTGGGCGATCTTAGGTGGTACAGTTGCTGGTGTGGCTATCGGTCACATTACTGAGTACTATACTGCTCATAAGCCTGTTTACAGAATTGCTGAAGCTTCAAAGACTGGTCCTGCAACGAATATCATAACTGGTATTGCGGTTGGTCTTGAGTCTTGTGCAGCTCCATTGATTATTATTTGTGGTGCAATTTTTCTAGCTTTTGAAACAGCTGGTTTATACGGAATCGCTATGGCGGCCGTTGGTATGCTTGCAACTGTAGGTGTAACAATGACAGTGGACGCTTATGGTCCTGTTGCGGATAACGCTGGTGGTATTTCTGAAATGGCTGGTTTAGGACCAGAGGTAAGAAAAATCACTGATGGTTTGGATGCGATCGGAAATACAACAGCTGCTGTTGGTAAAGGTTTTGCTATTGGTTCTGCAGCTCTGACAGCTCTTGCTTTGTTTGTTGCTTACTCTCAAGCAGTAGATGTTGTTCGATTAAAAGCGGGTCTTGAGGGACTTGCTATGGACCTTTCTAGCCCATATGTGGTTATAGGTCTTTTCCTTGGTGCTGTAGTTCCATTGTTTGCTGGTGCACTAACCATGACTTCTGTTGGTAAAGCAGCGGCTCAAATGGTGGATGAAATCCGTCGACAGTTCCGTGAAATTCCAGGCTTACTAGAAGGAACTGGAAAACCTGACACTACAAACTGTGTAAGAATCTCAACAGAGGCTTCTTTACGTGAAATGATTCTTCCTGGAATGGTTGCTGTTACAGCTCCCGTACTAGTTGGTTTTGTATTAGGACCCGCAGCTTTAGGTGGGATGCTAGCTGGAGCAACTCTTGTAGGTGTTTCTCTTGCTTTGCTAATGTCGAATGCTGGTGGATCTTGGGATAACGCTAAAAAGTTCATCGAAAGTGGTCAGATAGAGGGCGAGTCCAAAGGTGGCGACGCTCACTCTGCGGCTGTGATTGGTGATACTGTTGGTGACCCGTTCAAAGATACTACCGGACCTGCAATGAATATCTTGATCAAATTGATGAGTATTGTAGCTCTTTTGATCGCACCTTTGATTGCTACTATGTAGTTTCAAAGTAATATTCTAGCTAAATTTATAAAAAGCCCGTATCATATACGGGCTTTTTTTGTGCTTCCATTTTGAGGTATTGAGTATAAAATAAACCTATTATGGATTTAGATCTGAGAAATAGAAAATTAGAGGGGGAGTTTAAAAAACATCTCACTAATTCTGAATTGGAAGGCTTGTTTGGAATTGATAATTTTGAACTTCTGGGTCCAAGTCTTAGAGCCTCCGATTTATTTTATGTTTATCTTGATACTTTGATCTGCTTACAACAAAAAGCTAAAAGTGTTTTTGTTCTTGGAGATATCTATTTTTTAAAGTCTTTGGCCACAAAGGACCAGAGCGTAAGAAGGGAAGCGGCTTTTTCGAACCTATTTTTTTGGTGTGCTGAGCGAGATTTCAGTCTGATTGGCTATTATTTGAAACTCCCTCTTTTGAATAAGAATTTCTATAGTCCAAAGATTGGGGAGAGCTTTAGTATAGATCTTCCCTATTTAGAACAAGATACACTTAGAAAGGAACACTTCAAACGATCTAAAAGTTTGCTGGAGAGAAATAGTCTAGTATTTCAAGAATTAAACTATAGTGATCATCAGGAACTACACCATCAGTTTTTCAATCATTTTATTAAATCTAAGTCTTATCCTAAGATTGAATTTCTATTGAGTACAAAAGAAAATTTAAATGAGCTATCTCGCTATAAACGAATGTTTGTATTTAAAGATGGCGAAGAAGTTGTCACTATTTTATCTGGTTTTCAGTATTCAAATGGATTTTATGTGGATCTAGTAATGTCAAAGCCCAGCGCCAAGCAAAAGTCACTCAACTCCCAAATACTTTTGAATTTAAGTAGGCTGCTGGAGGCAGAAGGTTTTAAGTGGAGTTACTTGGGATTGTGCCCTTATGTCAATTTAGAATCAGATTCTCCCATAGGATTGAGATTACTCAAGAAGTTCAAGCTGCACTACAATTGGGAGAAATTACAACTTTTTAAGAGCAGAAACTCAAACCGCAATGACCCCAGATTCTTACTTTTAGATCGTAGAAAAAACAGTAGTTTACAGCTCTATAAATTGGCAAAGAACTCACTAAATTTTCGTATTTAGACCGGTTTTAGAGTTTTAAAGTAAGCTTGCCCAGAGAATAAAGCCTTGTTAGCCTCTACTGTATGAACTTTGTATATCGCTTTTTAAGATCGAAAATGGCAATCAGTCTAACTATTGTTTTGTTTGCTGTTTATATGTTCTCATTAGTGCTTATGAAAAAACAGCACGATTCTATAGAAAAGTTAGTTAAAAAAATAAACCTAGAGGCCGAGTCAACTAGGGCAGAGTTGGAGAGCATAAAACTGGAAGACTCCTTTCCTGAAATGGCGATCACTATTTCTGAGAAAACTCTCAAAAGAATCCGTAGAGAAGTTACCGACAGTGATTGGTTAATCTATAATGCAACTGTTCAGAAATCTTATTCAGATTTAATAGACTTTAGATTTGGAAGAATAGCTGATGAATTGTGTGAAGACTCCATCGACGATGGGTTCAAATATATTGTAACTCCCGATGGAATAGGTTTTAAAAACTATGTAACTTATTGTAGTCACTATTGGCTAAAGTTTCGTATCGGCAAGGGCGAAGTACGAGAGGTCGATTATGAAAATTTTTGGGCGGCTTACGTCAGGTTACTTTCCTACGGTAGTCAAGAAATGGTGGAGGCTGCGGAGAGTTTATACATCGATTTGGTTAGTTTGGTATCCGACCACCGGGTTGGCGGTCTAAGTTACGATCAAAAGGACCCATACTCTAAGTTTTTTAAAGCAGAAACTTTCAAGAGTATTCAGTTTTTAAAAAAATCCAGTCATGTTTGGGTTTTGTCGGAAAATGAGGAATTATTTAATCTTTGGGTCAGTAAGTGGTATCTGTTTTGTAGCGAGACACAATCTATAGCGGATTCTTTCGTTGACCATAAAATGCTTCTTAAAACTGGATCTGAAAATTTTGAAGGATTAGAAATTGAAAAAGCTTTTAATAATTTATTGGGTAAATGTAGAGTTGAGATTGTAAAAAAGGATTTAGAAGAAAAATATAAAATCTTAACCCAAGCGCTCCCACCTATTCAGGCAAAGTGGGATCTTTCCAACCGATACAAGCATCAAAATGCAATTTACGTTCATATTTTTAATAAATTAGATCAACGCCTCAAGCCCCAAGATATAGTTTACTGAGTAGTGATAATGCAAAGGCTGTCGCGCAAATACTCCTGAACTAGCATTTTCGGGCCACCAGTTTGCCTCCCCCCCTCAATGTTCTATTTTTATTTGTAGGAAAACGAGTAAAAAGCGGAATACTTTAATAAACAAAAGAAATTTTATGTGCTGCATATAGATTTTGCCAATTTTGAGGTGTAGATTATCAGTCAAAGCAGAGTGCGCTGTGTCAAGAATAGGAGTCACCATGGCGAAGAAAAAAGCCAAAAAAATAGCACCTAAGAAAAAAGCTAAAAAAGTAGCTACTAAAAAGGCTATCAGTAAGAAGAAGGTTTCCAAAAAAGCTTCTGGGACTACTTCTGCCTCCAAAAAGAAATCCAAAAAGAAGCTAATTAGTTCAGCTGCAAACAAGAAGGCTAAGAAAAAAGCCAAGGCCACCACAATTTCTAAGAAAAAAACTACTACGAAAAAGGTCCTCAGTAAGAAAGCGGTCAGTAAGAAGAAAGCTAACACTTCTCCGAAATCTGTGGCGACAAATACTAAATCTAAAAAAGCGGATAGTTTGGTTCCAGATAAAATAGAGCTTGATAAGGCCAAAGTTGAACCGGTCATAGATGTTCAAATTCAATCTAATATTCAGTCAGAAATAGAATTACAAAAGTCCTCATTGAAGGCAGTCGTTTCTATTAAAAGTGATACAAGTCTTGATCTTTCGGAAGATTCCGATGATCAAAATGTTATGACCACAAGACGGGTAAAAATGATAGAAAGATATATCAGGCAAGGTAGAACCTGGGATGATATTGAAAAGCTATTGGTCGATCATGCCATTGATTACGATATGAGAAAAGATTTCGAAGTTCGTAAAATCATCCGTCATCCAAAGCTTGGTGTTGGTTATATTACACAAGTGATTAATAACCGGATGACAGTGTTTTTTGAGTCAGGTTTTAAAAACCTCATTATGAATTACAGCTAGATCTAAATGCATTAAAATCAATTTAGAAAAACCGATTGCTACCTGGTTCTTGCAGGCTTTGTTCGAGCTCTTTACTAAAATGATTCATCGATAATCCATCGCTAGCGAGTTGTATTTGCCAGTCTACTTAATCTTAATATTTTACTTTGAGTTTGGCTTAAAGAGATGGAGTTTGCTAAGTTTAGTTAAAGCTGCTCCTCGTTTACCGATACATCTAATTTTAGAATCATTTTCTTATCGCTTAATTCGATAGAGGCTTTTTTGCCATTTTCGGTCCGTATTACTGGGGTTGAGAGAATCGTTTTAACTCCATCTGGATTTAAACTACCAATTTCAAAATTTAACTCTATTATTTCTGCGCCAAGATCACTTAAAATAGTTTTGGGAGTGACCTCAATATAGTGAGATTTTTCTGCGGCCGACTTAGTAATGAGACCGGTCTTACCCTCCTCGACATTAAATCGAGAGCTAGTAATTGTCTGATCATTAATAGATAGGTTTAACTTTAGATTGAAGGAGTCCGGTGCCGCTTGGGAAATAAGGCAAAAACTAAAAGCTAGAATTAAAATAAATGAGTTCATAAAAAACCTCCAGGTTTGTTTATAGCACTCTCAAAGGGAACTAGAGTCAAGATGGAAGAAAAACTCGGAGCTATGGAGCTAAAATACAAAAAGCCCTCCTTTTGAGAGAGCTATCTATCTTGGCCTTGTTTTCAAATCTATTTATGTCGGTACATTATAAGACCGTGTGTTGGGTCGTAAGGAGAAACCCCAACTGTTACTTTATCCCCAACCACCACTCGAATGTTGAATTTTCGCATTTTTCCACAAAGCTTAGCTTGTACTACCACTTCGTTTTCTAATTGCACTTTGTACAGACCGCCTGCACCCGCATCTACTACTCTACCGTCTAATTGAGCTAAATCATCTCTTGCCATAGGTTCTCTTTTATCTCCTGGTTTTATAAAGATATATTACAAGTCGACCAGATTAGCTATGGATTTTAGAATAATTTGCTATGATTTTGAGCTTAAATATTCCTATATAGTTTTAATAGCGTTCTGGAGATCGTTTTTTTGTCTATTGTGGGGAAATCGTCTCGTTTTCTCTGTAAATCCCTGTAATAAAAGAAGCTTTTGCCTTTTTTGATAGGTTATTCTATAAAATGCTGACCGTGAGCCTGCTATTGCTTAGCAGGTATTAGGAATCAAAATTAAGTGATAAATTAAAGGAAACAAAAGTGAATTTGAGTTTTGAACAATACTTTGCCTTAAACGCTTCTGAAATAAAATTTACTTCCGCTACCGTAGTCCTAGCACTCGTCGCAGAGGGTGGGACCGTCCCATTTATTGCCCGGTACCGAAAGGAAAAAACGGGAAATTTAGATGAAGTCGCTATTAGAAAAGTGATCGAGTTACATGAAACCTATGAAGAAATTATTAAGCGAAAAGCCTTCATACTGAAAGAGATTGATGCTCAAGGTAACTTGACCGGAGAAATTAAAACTCGAATACAACAGAGTTATGATCTTGGCGAACTCGAAGAGATTTATCGCCCCTTCAAGAAAAAGAAAAAAACCAAAGCCACTATCGCAAGAGATGCAGGACTTGAGCCATTGGCTGACTGGATCTGGGCTCTTGGTCATGGAACTATAAAAGACTCTATGACTCTAGAGGTAAAGGCAAAAGAATTTGTAAATGCTGCTGCTAAATTTGTTACTTATGAAGAGGTTCTAAAGGGAGCCACAGATATTATTGTTGAAAAAATAGCTAATGAAGAGGCTCTTCGAACCCAGGTTCGAGATCATTTATTTAAAGATGGAAAAGTTACTTCTAAAAGAACTAAGAACTTTAAACCTAAATCTAAATATTCCAACTACGAGGACTACTCTGAGGAAGTGAGTAGTTTAGTCAAAGAAAAATCATCTCATAGATATTTAGCCATTCGGAGGGGATGGCAGGAGAGTGAGCTTGCCGTAAGTATCTCAGGTGATCAGGAGTCTTTGGAGGCGAAGTATATTGCTTACGCTTGCTCGGTTGAAGGCAGCCACGCTGGTGCTTTTTTAAAGCTAGCTGCTAAAACAGCGCTTAACGTTTACGTGCTACCATCAATTTCTAATGAAATTCACCGCAAACTGAAAGATGAGGCTGATGGCCATGCCATTTTAGTATTTGCTGAAAATGTTAGAAAACTACTATTGTCCTCTCCTTACGGAGCAAAATGCGTATTGGGTGTTGATCCCGGCTTAAGAACTGGTTGTAAACTGGCCTTGGTAGATAAAGCGGGTCACTTTTTGAGTCATACTGTTTTGCATGTCCAAGGAGAGTCTTCTGCAGCTAAAGCGAAAAAATTGTTTAGTGAACTTTTTAAACAAGTGGAACTTCAGGCTATTGCGGTTGGGAATGGAACCGGAGGCCGAGAGGCTGAAGCCTTTTTTAGAAAAATCATCTCCGAAAGTGAAAATCCAAACGTTCCCGTTGTCTTAGTTAATGAAGCGGGTGCGAGTATTTATTCGGCTTCCGATGTTGCAAGAGAAGAGTTCCCTGAATTAGACCTAACAGTCAGAGGTGCCATATCCATTGCTAGGCGCTTACAGGACCCGTTAGCTGAGTTAGTAAAGATCGACCCAAAGTCTATTGGTGTTGGTCAATACCAGCATGACGTGAACCAAACAAAACTTAAAAAGAATCTAGATTCCGTAGTAGAAAGCTGCGTGAACTCAGTAGGGGTTGATGTAAATACGGCTTCTGTATCTTTACTCAGTTATGTGGCTGGTGTTGGCCCAGCTTTAGCCCAGAATATTGTTGAGTACAGAAAAGACTCGGGGCTTTTTGGCGATCGAGGCTCTCTTTTAAAAGTGAAACGATTTTCCGATAAAGTATTTGAGCAATCAGCTGGTTTTCTACGGATTCCAAATTCTGAAAACCCATTGGATAACACTGGAATTCACCCAGAAAGTTATTCAGCGGTTAAAGACATGGTTAAAGATCTCGGTGCCAAGGTCAGTGAGGTAATTGGTAAAAAGCCAGAAGAACTATTAAAGGCTCGGACAAAGTGGGTTGAGGTAGTTGGTGAGTATACCTTTGATGATATCGTAGCTGAGCTTGAAAAAACGGGAAGAGATCCAAGAGGAGAATTTGAAGTCTTTAAATTTAGAGACGATATTCATCAAGTTTCTGATTTGGAAGAGAACATGATTTGTCCTGGCCTTGTTACTAACGTAACCAATTTTGGTGCTTTCGTGGATATTGGAGTCCATCAAGATGGGCTTGTACATATCTCCCATCTTTCTCATAAATTTGTTGATGATCCTCGTAAGGTTGTTAGTCCGGGTGATAAAGTTAAAGTTAAAGTCCTAGGTATTGATGGAGATAAAAATCAAATTTCATTAAGCATGTTGCTTGAGGAAAGAGTTCAGCCGCAAAAGAAGTCGTCTGGTAAAAAAAGCTCCACACCAAGAAGAGGTAAAAAGCCTTCCTCAAATCCTACGAGAGCTAAGGGTGGGGCAAGGAAACCAGCCAGTAGACCAAAGCCGGCCTTTAATAATGCATTTAGTGGCTTGGCTGATTTAAAAGGACAGCTTAAGAAATAAAAAAAGAGAGCGTGAAAGCTCTCTTTTTTACTATCCCATTAGGCAGATCGAGGCCACTTTTTATCAGGGAATACCTCAGTCAATTTGGATTTCAGTTTATCATAGGTTATTGGTTTAACGATGTATGCGTTCACACCAAGAGATTTAGACTTTAAAATATATTCTTTGTCCATTACGGCAGTACAAAGAAAGAAGGGAAGATTTTTTTGATCAGTATCTGAGGTTCTAACTGCTTCTAGTAATTCAATACCATCCATATTAGGCATCATTATATCAGACACGACAGCTACTAGATTTGGAATCCCTTTTTGGTAAGCCTCTAGAGCTATTTTTCCATCTTCACATGCAACAGCTTCGTATCCCATTTTTTCGATTAGATGGGTCAATATTCGCCTATTAGGTGCTGAATCCTCAGCAATCAATATTGTTTCTGGCTTGCTCTCTACTGACATTAAACACTCCCTATATTCTAAATCTAAATCTCTATCGGCTTAAAAAATTGAGTACTAAACTTGATTCGATGGATTTGTAGAATGGTCTGGTCTAGATAGTAGAAAGCTTAACTCAGGAGCTATACAAATGTTTGTTGAGCATAATTCACATGAATAAATGTTAATATTTAGCCAATGGCATTTTGCCTAGTAGGCTTGTGTCTATTTGGATAAACCGAGAATATGTTCTGAGAATTCCACAAAGCCATGACCCGCTTCTCTACTGCAAATAAAATTTGGTAGATGGGTAGCTTGTGATTTAAATTTTCCAAAGTTTGCTACTGCCACAGAATTTGAAAATGCTGCAAACATTGGTTCATCATTTGGAGAATCACCAATAAAGCAAGCTACGTCTTGAGCTACTTTTAGGCTACATCTTTTTTCAGTTTCTAAGAAACGTTTAACCATTTTTAATTTATCGTGGTCACCAAACCAAGCATTTACGTGAATAGAACTAATTTTTGCCACACAATGTTCTCGTTCGAAGATAGTTTTTATTTTTTGTATATCTTGTTCTGGCAAAGCAGCTACATCTTCACAAAAATCAATCGCTACGTCTACCATTCGACAGAATTGATCACTAGCATAAGCTGAACCCGGAACTTCAACTAATACTCGGTCAGCAATTTTATTTAATTGATCTACTTGTTTTGTGATTTGCTCTTTAGGAACAAAAAACTCTCTTTCCATTTTTGAATTTTTATACTGAAAATAAAATGCTCCGTTTTCTCCAATCACGGCAGAGACTGGCCACATTCTGGCAATCATTTCACACCAACCGGCAGGTCTACCGGTAACAGGAATCACTTCAATCCCGGCCTTTGATAAATCCCACAATGACTTAAAGGCTTCTGCGCTAATTTGACCATCTGTCGTGATAGTGTCATCAATATCACAAAACACATATTTAATTTTACCAGGTATCCATTCACTTATTTTTTGCATAGAGAATATGTAGTACTGATTTAGAGGCTTGACCAGAGTTCTAAAAAAGCTTTCTCTAGCCAGCTCGGTAAGTAGGCAAAAATTAAGTTAGATTCTATATTCAGCATAAAATTATAGCATAAGTACCTAAGCTATTTGTGTTTGTTGCAATTGATTGGACTTCATTGAGGCTTAGAGTAAATAATAAAGCGGCAAAATAGAGGTCTATTTATATAGTAGGCTCATTTTTGTATAAACTTAATGAGAAGGAAGACATCCATGTCTAAGACTTTGGTAATTGTCGAGTCGCCCACCAAGGCTAAAACGATACGAAAATTTTTAAGTAAAACTGAATATATGGTGGAGTCCTGTATGGGGCACATTAGAGATCTTCCACAATCAGCTAAAGATATTCCAGAGAAGTTTAAAAAAGAAAAATGGTCCTCTCTTGGAGTGAATGTTGATAAGAATTTTGAGCCTATTTACTGCATTCCCAAAAATAAAACTAAAATTGTTCGGGAACTCAAAGCTAAACTTAAAGAGGCGGATGAACTCATACTCGCAACGGATGAAGATAGAGAAGGGGAGAGTATTTCTTGGCATCTACTTGAGGTCCTGAAGCCAAAGGTTCCAGTGAAAAGAATGGTGTTTCATGAAATCACCAAGACAGCTATCGAGAAGGCCTTAACTCAGTTCCGAGAAATTGATACAAATCTTGTAAAAGCTCAAGAGGCAAGACGAATTTTAGATCGACTCGTTGGTTACACTATTTCTCCTCTGGTTTGGAAGAAAGTAGCCTATGGTCTTTCCGCTGGTCGTGTTCAGTCTGTGGCAACAAGATTAACTTGTGAGCGTGAAGAAGAGAGAATGCGTTTTGTAAGGGCCAAGTATGGCTCTATTCTGGCGAGTCTAAAAAAAGCCGATAAAGACTTTGAAGCGAAGTTAATCAGTTTTGAAGGAAAAAGAATAGCTATCGGTAAAGACTTCGATTCTACCAATGGTAAATTGTTAGAAAAAAAGCAATCCGATTATTTAGTGATCGATGAAAAAATTGATAAAAAGATTAAAGAACATCTGGGGTCTGAGTCTTATCAAATTACCGATGTGGATGAGACTCCTGTAACAAGAAAGCCAGCGCCTCCCTTTATCACCTCTACATTGCAACAGGATGCTAACCGTAAGTTGAATCTTGGAGCTCGTGAAAGTATGAGAGTGGCGCAGAGTTTGTACGAAAAAGGTTTCATTACCTACATGAGAACGGACTCCACCTTTTTATCTGAGCAAGCCATAAATGCATCTAGGCAATGTATTGAAGATCTTTATGGTAAAGACTATCTTCCCGAAAAAGCAAGGGTCTACACCGGTAAGAAAGTAAAAGGTGCACAAGAGGCGCATGAAGCAATTCGTCCCTCCGGTGAAGAATGGGCCCGCCCAGAAGATACCAAGCTAAAAGATATCGAGTTGAAACTTTACGACTTAATTTGGAAGAGAACTATGGCATCTCAAATGGTAGATGCCAGACAAAAACGAGTTGCGATTAAAATAAAAGCCGGCAACTGTATGTTTCAAGCTAACGGAATGAGTATTGAGTTTCCAGGTTTTCTACGTGCTTACGTAGAAGGTAGTGACGACGCTGATGCGGCTTTAGAACAGAGAGAGGTTCACCTTCCAAAGTTAGCAAAAGGTGACAAGCTCAGTGCTGAAGAATTAAAGTTTAATTCCCATGAGACCAAACCACCTGCCAGGTACACCGAGGCTAGTTTAGTTCAAACGATGGAAAAAGAAGGTATTGGTCGACCATCTACCTACGCCTCTACAATAGCTACGATCATAGATCGAGGATATGTTCGAAAAGAGGGGAATGCTTTAAATCCCACCTTTACGGCCTTAATTGTTGTAAAATTATTAAAGGAGCATTTACCAAAGTATGTGGACTTGAGCTTTACGTCGGAAATGGAAAACTCTTTAGATACAGTGGCTGAGGGTGAGCTAGATTGGACAAAATATTTAGGACAAATTTATCACGGAAGCGATGGTCTTCGCTCCCAAGTGGAAGCACAGGAAGATGTAATCGATCCTGAAAAAGCTAGATCCATTCAGCTATTAAATTTAAAAGAAAAAGAAGTTCGAGTTGGCAGATATGGGGCTTATGTTTGTAGGCCTACAGAGGATGGTGGTGAGGTTTGTGCCTCTTTACCTGATGCACAGGCTCCTGCTGATATTACTCCTGAGATTGCTGATAAACTAATTGATCAAAAAATCAATGGAGCCGATGCTCTTTGTGTAGATCCAGAAACTGAAGAACCAGTATATATTTTGACTGGCAGATACGGTCCTTACGTTCAGAGAGGGGATATCACTGAGGAAAATGCAAAGCCGAAAAGAGTGGCTTTACCTCAAGGGATTACACCAGATGATGTGACAGAGGAACAGGCTCTATTTTTAATTAGTCTTCCCAGAACGATTGGTATTCATCCAGAAACCAAAGAAGACGTAAAGGTTGGGCTAGGTAGGTTTGGTCCTTTCATCTTATATAATTCTGAATTTAGAAGTATACCTAAAACAGACTCCATTTTTACAATTCCCTTGGAAAGAGCTTTGGAAATTATTGCTACCCCCAAAAGGGGAAGAGCTGCTGCTAAAGCTCTTAAGGTTTTGGGAAAGCATCCTGATGACGAAGCAGAGATTGCTATTTTTGATGGCCGTTATGGTCCCTACGTTAAGTGGAATAAGGTCAATGCCTCGGTTCCGGATGATTTAGAGGTAGAAAAGGTAACTCTAGAGCAAGCCCTTGAGTGGGTGAATGCAAAAGCACCAAAGAAGAAGGTTAAAAAGAAAGCGGCCAAAAAGAAAGCAGTAAAAAAGAAGGCTACTAAAAAGAAAAAAGTAGCTAAAAAGAAAACAACTGTAGCGAAACCGGTTACAAAAAAATCTAAGGAAGCTGCTGAAAAAGAGGGGGCTTCAAATAAAAAGTCTGTTCTCAGAAAAAAGAAGTCCTAGTTCCAGCCAACGCATTGGATTAGAGAAAGCCCTGGTAGGTAAATACCTGGGATTTTGTTTTTTATGAATCAGAGCTCTATAACAGACTCTGTCTTTTTGCTATTTGATTTAGGCAGTATTAGCCCGCAGAAAAAGGTCTAGGTTATCCACAAGGGATCTGGATAAGTAGCCAACCAAGCTCTAAAACAAGATGTAAGTATCTAATATCACATGATTTTACCTCTTTGCTGAACACTTATTCATTGCTAAATAGGGGCTAAATTCACTGTATTTTTGTGGAAAACTTTGAGAAGTGAGTTTATTTCCTGCCTAAATATAAACCTATTAAGTTTTTGATTCTTCACTGTATATAACAAATAAATTGATTTGAGTGTTAAATGCATTGGGGGCCGTGAGCTAAATTAAGCACATTAAACTACCCTAAGTACTATCATCAGTGCTATAAGCTTAAGCATGTTGCAGGCGATTTTTAGTAAAAAGAAATTTAAAAAGTTGAGCCAATTGGAGCTTGGAATTGGCAGGGAGCAGGAGCCTGACCGGAACCATATGTATGGTGGCCGTAGCTTTTATTTTTTCGACTTTGATGACAACGTAGCTTTCCTTCCAACCAAGATGTATCTGTTCCACAAATCACACCAACGAGAGTTGACCATTAGTACTGGGGAGTATGCAAAATTCCACAGAAGCATAGGTAGTGAGGGGCCGTTTAAGGACTATAAGATTATTGAGGACGATCCAAATGGGTCTTTTCGTCGCTTTAGGGATCAGGACATTGGATTTTTTGCCAAAAAATTTAAAAATGTAAAACAGGCTTTTGTAGAAGATATGCGCAGTGCTTTAAAGCGACCTGAGCATATTTGGCAAGGTCCAAGTTGGGATTGTTTTTATCATGCTGTTTTTAACAAGAGACCTATTTGTATTATCACCGCCAGAGGGCATTCCAGCGAGACGATAATTCGTGGAATAAGTGAAATGGTCAACGAGGGTTTTCTTCCCCATGAACCGAATTATCTGAAAGTTTTTGCGGTAAGTAATGTGGAAACAAGAAAGAGCTTAGGAGATAAAGATCTAAGTATGACAATACCTGAACTAAAAAAACAGGCGATCTTTCAAAGTGTAGACTTAGCTTTTAAGAGCTACGGAACTTCTCCCTTTCATAGGTTTGGTATGAGCGATGACGACAGTAACAACGTAAGATTAGTCCGAGAAGCTATGCGGGAGCTAAAAAAGCAGCATGCGAACAATAGCTTTTTTGTTATTCATTCCAAAGGCAATACGTTTACTAAGGAAGAAGTGATTCTTAAAAAACAAAATTCTCAGAAAAAAACCAATGCTAGACAGTTGAGCTTAGATTTTTAATTTCATTCTTTTCTATTACCTTGGTCTAGTGAGTTTTCCATTCCCCAATTAAACTGTTTAAATCCAATGCAGTACTCAGTTAAATATCTAGAAATATTAGGCTAGTTGTTTTGAATTTGATCCAGGTAAGCTATAATAGCTTTAAGCCTCGGGTTCAGTTTTCCGATAAAACGTGGACCTCATTTAGGAGCAAATATGCATCACAAAATTAGCCGTTTCTTTATTGTTCTATCAATCACTCTTTTAGCAAGCCAAAGCTTACTTGCAACGACTTTAGAATGTAAGTTTCTAGAGCCAATAATGAGAGGTATGTTAAAGCACCATATCAGTTATCACAAAGTGACTCCAGAAATTCAGAGCCGTGCAAATGACCAATATGTTCGTAAATTAGATGCTGCCAAGCTTTATCTCACCAAGGGTGATGTGAAGTGGGTTAGAAGTAAAATGAAAAAATTCCACCGGCAGTTAAGAAAGGGAGACTGTTCCGTTCTAACTGATATTCAGAATCTTTATAAGAAGCGTGTAGCTGAGCGTGCGAAATATGCCAAGGCATGGGTGGCGAAAAAACCTAAGCTGGATAAATCTGTAGAGTTAGTTTTAGATCCAGATGAAAAAGAATACGCGATGGATGCTACGGCTTTAAACGCTATTCAGTCAGATTATCTTCATTTTCAGTTAGCTAACTTTATTGTAACCGACATGAAACCCAAAGAAGCCCTAGGTAATTTGGAGAGAAGATATTTAAGAATACAAAAAAGAATCAATGAAATGACTAAAGAAGATATTTTATCCAACTACTTAGATGCATTTGCTCACGCATTGGATCCTCATAGTAGTTACTTCTCTAACGACTACTTGGAAGATTTTAGAATTCAAATGGATTTAAGCCTTGAAGGAATTGGCGCCACGCTAAGCTCAAAAGACGGTTTTACTGTTGTTGAACAGCTGATTCCAGGTGGTGCTGCCGAATCAAGTGGCGAATTAAAGATGAAGGATAAGATCATCGCTGTCGGCCAAGGCCGTAGAGGGGACTATGAGTCTGTTTATGATCTGCAACTTAGGGATGTAGTTAAGAAAATTCGTGGCAAGAGTGGTACTCGAGTTCGATTGAAGATGCTTCGTAAAGGGGAATCTGGGACTAAGAAATTTGAAGTTACACTGGTTAGAAGAAAAATTAATCTAGAAGAAGAGGCTGCAAAGATCACTTATATTGATCGCAAGAAAGGTAAAAAGAAAGTAACTGTTGGTCTTCTTACTCTTCCTAGTTTTTATGCTTCCTCAAAAGAGGGTGGAAGAAGCGCTGCTAAAGACATCCAAAAGTTACTACGAGAAGCCAAAAAGAAAAAAGTGGATGCAGTGGTATTTGATCTATCTAGGAATGGCGGTGGAAGTCTTGATGATGCAGTAAAAATAGCAGGTCAGTTTTTTAAACGAGGAAATGTTGTTGAAACTCAAAAATCTAAATTAGCCGATATTGATCCAAGTGTTGATTACAACGGACCAGTAGTGGTTTTGACGTCTAGATTGAGTGCAAGTGCATCAGAAATTGTGGCTGGTGCTCTGAAAGATTACGGACGAGCCGTTGTTGTCGGTGGAGACCATACCTTTGGTAAAGGTAGTGTGCAATCTGTGATTCCTCTAGGGCGTGGTTTGGGTGCTATTAAAGTAACTGTGGGTATGTTTTATATTCCAAGTGGGATTTCTACTCAGCATAGAGGCGTCAATGCCGACATCGTTCTACCAGAAGTTTTTGCAAATGATGAAGTGGGGGAGAAAACCTTAGACTATTCTCTACCGCCAAAATCTGTTTCACCTTTTCTTAGTAAGAGTGCTTTTGTAGCCACCGGTCCAAATGCTTGGTCGCCTGTGATGCAAAGCCAGATTGAAAAACTTAGATTGGGTTCACAAAAACGTGTTGGAAAATCCGAAGATTTCAAGAAAGTATTAAAGGATATTGAGGAGTCTCAAAATAAAAAGAAAACGATGAAAGTTTCAGAGATCTTTCAAGAATCTGAAAAAAAGAAAGAAGACGACAAACCAAAATCAAAAGCCGAAAAAGAGAAAGAATATTTGAAGCGAGCTGATGTGCAGGAAGCTATAAACATTGCCATTGATTATGTGAAGATTCTTGATCAAAAAACAAATTTAGCAGGAAATTGATCTTATATATATAAATTCTGAGGCTCTCTTTTAAGAGGGCCTTTTTTTTTGTAATTTAAGCTCTACCACATTCACTTAAATATTATAGGGAGATAAGAATATGAAACTTTTAATATCAGCCGTTGTACTAATGTCCTTTCCATTATTGGCCTTTGATCACTCCTACTCTGATTGGAACTCCTTTTTAGCTAAACATGTTGAAATGTATCCAAAGAAGTCTGAGCTTAAATATAAAGAGGCAGTAAAAGAGAGAGCTGTTCTAGATTCCATAGTAGAGAAATACTCCAAGGTAAAAAAAGAAGACTTCAAATCCTGGAGCCAAAAACAACAAATGGCATTTTTAATTAATGTTTACAACGCTCACACGGTAAAAGTGATAGTGGATCACTATCCAGTGGGTTCCATTAAAGATTCAAAAATTGCATTTCTATCCCCTTTTAAGAAAGATTTTTATCCGCTTTTTGGAGAAAAAAGGAGCCTAGGTTATATCGAGCATGATTTACTTCGTCCTGACTACAAAGATGCAAGAATCCATTTTGCCATCGTATGTGCAGCTGTTGGATGCCCTTCTCTTCAAAATAAAGCCTTCACCGTGGAGAACATGGATGAGCTATTTGAAAAGGGAGCAAAAATGTTTCTTTCCGACTCTAGTAGAAATCGCTTAGATGGAGATCGACTAAGAATTTCTAAAATATTTGATTGGTTTGAAGGTGATTTCGATCATTCCTATGGGTCTGTACAAGAGTTTCTAGAGCCCTACCTAAATAATGGTAAGTTTAGTAAAGAACAGTTTAAAAAGCTAAAAATCAGTTATACCAAGTATGATTGGGATCTTAACGAGAAGAAATAGCCTATAATTTTAACTGTCTGTATTGGCTAGTTTCAAATTAGTCAAATTTAGCTCACTCCAGATTTATTCCAGGAGTAATATATGGTAGGATCTAGATATGTCTAGATCCTATTCTTTTCCAAATATTAAATTCGCAGATCCAGACGGATACTTGTGTTTTTCAAAAGACTTAAACCCGCAAATGATCTTTGAGGCCTATAGTCAGGGAATTTTTCCCTGGCCTCAGGACGAAGAAAATATTCTCTGGTTTAGTCCGCCGGAGAGGGGCATTCTAGAAGCTAAGGATCTTTACATAAACAAAAGCCTTAGGAAAGTAATTCATAAAACGCAATATGAAGTAAAGTGGAATCAGGACTTTTCCTTAATTATAAGGGCCTGTAGAGACCAGTTTAGACCTGGTCAGAATGGTACATGGATCTCAGAAAAAATGATTGAAGCTTATACTGAGGCCCATAGAACCGGGTTTATATCTTGTCTTGGTATTTATATAAAGGGAAAGCTTACGGCCGGTATTTATGGTGTAGCATTGGAGAATTATTTCAGTCTTGAAAGTATGTTTTATCTAGAGCCGAATCACTCGAAGATTGCATTCGTAGAGATACTATCGCTACTTTCAAAAAAATATACTTGGGTTGATCTTCAGATGCTTACAAATATTACTGAGAAATTTGGTGGTAAAATAATCACTAGGTCAGAGTTTTTAAAGAAAATTTCTTAGAATAAATTTAGAGATAAAAAGAGTGAGTCCAAGTTATAACATTTTTGTTTTACTGGACAGATGTTGAGCCAATGGCCAATCCAATTTTGGAAATCACCATGGCACAAACTAATATATTTTATCTATTTTCCCAGGCAACTTTGAATTTGTGAATCTGTTAGTATTGGATAACCAACCTGCTTCATTTCTTCAACTGCACAAGTTTTAAAACCCTCCTTTGCGCTTGAACAAAGATCTAATGAGTATTCCTTATCCAAGCTATTTGAAGCAATGGGGTAACAATCTTTAAAGCCCGGCAAAGCTTTCGCGCATCTAATAAGTTGATTGTCAGACATGACCGGAGCTTGATTTATATCGTTTTTAGTAACCTGAGCGCAATCCTGAAATCCGGCTTTTGCGTTTTGGCATATTTCAGCTGCGTATTCTTGATCAATATACAAAACAGCTTCTTCGTTACATAGTGCTGTGGGGTTTTTTACTACTTTAGAGAAAGAAAAAGAATGAAGGGAAAAACTTAAAACGATTAAAATCAATATAGAATTCATAAAACCTCTCCTTATAGTTATCCTTGATAAAGTTTTTAGCCACAAAGAGCAAAAGCTTTTAAATCTAAGTTAGTAATGAATTTAATTTTGGGAGCTATACTGAATAAATTATATTATTTGATGTGTGTCTATATATAGAGACATGCGAGGGCTGGGCCAATAGTGGATATTATATTTTATAGGATTAATTTAGATAAGCAATATTATCCTAAGTATAAGCAGGCCTCTTTTCTCTTTTCAGCTAAATGAACTTTGCGAGGGAATGAATTCAGATTTAATTTCATTTAATTGAATTTAGAGCCATTGAACTAGAGATAATATTTTTAGAAGATTATGATTTTTAAAAATCACCGCATTGAGTCCATAAAAATCAGCGGTGAATCTGAAAAATCTAGAGTTTTATTTTGTTCAACAAAGCTATCGCTACTTTAACAAGCAGCTTTTTATTTGTGCTTCTGTCAGCTCATTTTGATCTGATTTTTTAAGTTCTTGTTGCGCACAAGCTTTAAAACCTTTTTTGGCATCAAGACACAGATTTATAGAGTATTCGGCATCAAGGCTGTTGGATGCTGCCGGGTAGCAGTCTTGAAAACCATAAAATGCCTTAGTACAACGTACTATATCGCCGTCGGTCATTAACGGAGCCTTGCGGAGATCATTTTTAGTGGCCTGTGCACAGTCTTCAAAGCCTAAGTTCACGTCATGACAAAGCTCTGTCGCGTAAAAATTATCTAGGTGAAGGGCTGCTTCTTCTTTGCATTCAATAGAAAAAGAATGAGAATTTATAGAAATGACTAATATTACGAAAGCGACAACTGATTTCATTTTGATTTCCCCTTGTTATTCTCGTTGGATACGACTTTGAGAGTAAAAGAGCAATTCCTTTTCAGATCTATTCGGTTTGTGAAACGATTTTAAATATTATTATAGCTAAAAGGAATAAAATTTTTAAAAAAGGCTTTGTGAGTTCACACAAAGCCTTGAGACCTTTTTAAGATAATAATTTGTTTAGTTTTTGAGAAAACAGGTGTGGATCAGGTAGAGCACTTCCTTCATTTAGGAGGGCTTGACCATAAAACAGCTCAGCCCAGTCTTCTAATTGAGATTCATCCAATCCTTTCAGTTTATTAAAGATAGGGTGATTGGGATTGATCTCCATCAATCTTGGAGCATCAAAACTTTCGCCTCTGTGCTGTTCTAGAATTCTCTTCATGTTGGCAGACATATCTGTTTCTTCGTCTACTAATACCACTGGAGAGTCTTTTAAACGATTGGAGATACGAACCTCTTTTACCCGAGAATCTAAAGCTTTAGATAGGCCAGAAATCACGTCTTTGTACTCATCGTTTAATTTCTCCGTCTCTTCTTTACGCTTTGTTTTTTCCTCATCAGATTCCAGGCCTAAATCTTCTTTAGTCGCTGAAACAAGAGATACACCTTTGTATTCCTTTAAGCGATTTACCACCCATTCATCGATGTCGTCATCCATCAAAATCACCTCAAAATTCTTCTCTTTAAGAACTTCAATGTGTGGGCTGTTTTTTAGTTGGTCATAGTTACCGCCAGTAATGAAGTAGATTTTATCCTGATTATCAGGTTTGTTATCTAAATACTGCTGTAGACTAATAGGAACTTCCGAGTTCGTGGTTTTGAAAAGTAGAAGCTCAGCGATTTTATCCATATTGGAGTTTTCAGTGGCTGCACCTTCTTTTAATACCGTACCAAAGTTAGCGTAGAATTTATTGTACTCCTCAGGCTCTTTGATCAAAAGATCTTTTAAGGTATTGAGAATCTTTGCAGTGATAGCCTTCTTAATTTGTTTGATCTGGCGATCTTGTTGAAGCATTTCTCGTGAAATATTGAGAGAAAGATCAGAGCTATCTACAACCCCACGTACGAAGCGCAGGTAGTTAGGAATTAGATCCTCACACTGGCTCATGATAAATACTTTTTTCACATAAAGGTCTAAACCCCATTTTGCATCCACAGTATTAAAATTAAATGGTTTCTGCCCTGGGATATAAAGGATGGAGCAAAACTCCATAGTTCCTTCTGCTTTATAATGGACGTGTTTTAAGGGATCGTTCCAGTCCATTGTTGTTTGCTTGTAGAACTCTTTATACTCTTCTTCTGTTACTTGGCTTGGGCTTCTGGTCCAAAGTGCCTTCATAGAGTTAAAAGTTTCTTTTTTTGTAACCTCAGTAGTTTGACCCTCGATGGCCTTTCCCTCTTCGTCCATTACAGGTTCTTGACGAGTAACATCCATTTGAACCGGGTAAGGGATAAAATCAGAATATTTTTTTACTAAACTACGAAGAACCCATTCCTCAGTGAAGTCTTGAACCTCTTCCTCCGCTGCAAATTCTTTGAAGTACAAAGTCACAGTGGTTCCTGGCTTTGTTTTGTCTAGTTCTTGGATTTTGTATGTACCGTCGCCAGTAGACTCCCAAAAGTAGGCTTTTTCACTATCGGTTCTTTTTGTGTGAAGAGTTACACGATCTGCCACCATAAAAGAGGCGTAAAAACCCACTCCAAATTGACCAATTAGCTCAGGATTGTTTTTCATTTCTTTGGTAAGACTCATGAATTGCTTTGTACCACTTCTAGCGATAGTACCAATATTCTCCACAAGCTCTTCCTGGCTCATACCGATACCGTTATCAATGATCTGAAGACTTTTAGTTTCTTTGTTGGGAATCAGTTGGATGCTGTACTCCTCGTCGCCTACGGCAAACTCTGGCTTTGTTAGAGCCTCAAATTTTCTTTTATCAATAGCGTCCGTTGCGTTGGATACCAGCTCCCTGAGGAAGATTTCTTTGTTAGAGTAGATAGAGTGAACCATTAGGTTGAGTAGTTCTTTTACCTCTGCCTGGAATTCTTGTTTAATTTCAGCCATTTAGATTTTCTCCTTCTTTATAGTTGAACGTAGTTAATCTGGGATCAGATTAGAAAATAGCAAGGGGCTGAGATTAAAAAGACAAAAAACTACACAAAAATAATAGATTTAGAGCTATTTCCACCTTGAAATATTGAAGGCTGTTTCCTATTATGCGCGGCAGTATTAGGAGTGCAATGAAACCGGAAAAATCAAAATTAATTAAAATCGCCTACAAAATTTCAGATGCCGATGGCTACGTGATAGAAAATTTCCCCGCAGAAAAGCCTTATGAGTTTATATTTGGTCATGGTCAGATTCTACCCGTAATTGAAGAGGCTCTAACGGATAAAGCCCTGAACGAATCCTTTCAAATAGCTGTAGGCTATGAAGACGCCTACGGTAAATATCTAGATGAGTTGGTAACAGAAGTTCCCAAGGATCACTTTGCCAATGAATTCTCCATAAATGTGGGAATGAGGTTTGCCACTAAGGGCCCAGAAAATGAAGACGTTGTAGTTGAGGTGATTGAAGTGCGAGATAGCACGGTGATATTAGATGGTAACCATCCACTTGCTGGATTAGACCTCATTTTTGATATAGAGCTCATAGCAGTACTCGAAGCTCCAACCGAGTTAATAGAAGAATTAAAAAGCGAAGATGATAAGAGTGTATTGCATTAGGATAAAAAAATATGAGTGTCTTTTTTGAAGGTTCAGAGAAAAAATTAGAAGTTTGCATTAAAAGTTCCTCCAAAAGCCTTAGGAGCTACGGTAGATCTGCCTGGGCTGGTGTGGTAGAAAAATCACGAGCCGAGATTTTATCAGAAATTTCTAATGATAAAATGGATGCCTATCTTTTGAGTGAGAGTAGCCTTTTTGTCTCCGATGATAGATTGATCATGATTACTTGCGGAAAAACAACTTTGGCTCACGCATTAATTGGAGTTTTAGAGTTTGTTCCCAAAGAAGATATAGAGTTTGTAATGTACGAGAGAAAAAGAGAGATTTTTCCCGAGTACCAGCGATCTAACTTTTATCAAGACGTAAAACTGATTAAAGAACATTTTAACGGCGACGCTTTTCGGTTTGGCGATGAAGATGATCACCATATTTATCTTTTCGCTGCTATGGAGAGTAGTTTTCAGCCGGATCGAGACGATACAACTATTGAAATTCTAATGCATGGAATAGATAGGGAAGCGGCTCAAATTTTTGAGGTAGGTGAGGGACATAATGAAAGCTCTGTAGAAAAGTCAGGAGTAAGAAACTTGTTACCTGGCTTTAAAGTGGATGACTATATTTTTGAGCCACAAGGTTACTCACTAAATGCGATTAAAGGCGAAAGTTACTATACCATTCACGTAACACCGCAGGACATTGGATCTTATGTGTCCTTTGAAACCAATGCCGTTGTTGAGGATATGTCCGAGCTAGTTAAAAATGTGTTAGATGTTTTTAGGCCAAGCTCTTGCGATATATTGTTCTTTCAGCCATCTGAGAGAAATCAAAAAATTGTCTGTGATTATTCCTTAAAAAAACAAGTCCAACAGAACTTGCAGGGTTATGACATTCGATACAATCATTACTACAAAAAACAGGTTGAAGCTGTAAGAGCGGATAAGCTAGATATTTAGGAGACTGAAATGAGTGAGAAGTGGATCAGTGAAATCATAAAACCCGATTTAAAGTACTCCTATAAAGCGGAAGAGGTTTTGTTCTCTGGAAAGAGTGAATTTCAAAAAGTAGAAGTCTTTAAAACAAAGTCTTTTGGTAACGTATTATTTAATGACGATCTAGCTATGTTATCAGAATTTGATGAATTCATTTATCACGATATGATTGCTCACCCGGCCCTATTTCTACACCCTAATCCTAAAAACGTTTTAGTTATTGGTGGGGGAGATGGTGGAACTCTCAGAGAAGTCTTACGGCATAGAGGTGTCGATAAATGTGTGATGGTGGAAATTGACAAAATGGTAGTAGATGCTAGCAGAGAGTTTATTCCACTCACAAGTAGTGAGCTAGATAGTCCAAGGGCTGAGTTAATTATCGATGATGGAATTAAATATGTAAAAGAAACAGATCAAAAATTCGATGTTGTTTTAGTAGACTCCACGGACCCCATTGGGCCAGCAACGCCACTTTTTGGTAAGGAGTTTTACCAAGATGTATTCAGAGTATTAACTGACGACGGGATTTCCGTTTCTCAGGGAGAGAATTCTTTCTTTGAGCTAGAAATGCAAAAGAGTATTTTAAAAAACCTAAGTTCTGTATTCCCTAAAACCTATATGTATAACTATTCCAACGTTTTATATCCTGGTGGCCTATGGTCTTTTGCTATGGCCACAAAGGGATTAAATCCAATTAAAGATTTTGATTCCTCATTAGTAGAAAACTCGGAATTAGAGTTTAAGTACTACAACTCCGGAATTCACCAGGCCTGTTTTCAACTTGCTAGTTTTCAGAAGAAAGCGCTAGGGGAGTATTTAAGTCCTATCAAATAGATTATGTTTCCATCTACTGACGAGGAACTCTCGACTCCATCTATTGTTGGGTAGAAAGATCATTTTCCCTGTAGGGCAGCTGGTTTGGCTTTTCGATCCAGATCCAAACTAGATAGCTTGAAGGCCTTCTTTTTCTCAAAAACATACATTTTCCACTAAAGCTTTAGTCTGGGTGAACCGAAAAATAATAGAAGTTTGGTTTAATCAAAAGGCTTGGATTTGAATTTAATTAAAACGGCATTCCTATTTTCTGTGTATCTATTTGGCTGGAATCTGAATGCTTATTTTCAATATGAATCTAAAACCAAATGCGTCCCCTGTGGCGATCGTTTTTTATGTGGTAGTTTAGAAGAAAAGAATCAAATCAAACTATACGATGAAAATTTCCGGAAAACGACTCGTCAGCATTGCGCTAGGCGTACCGGCTATATGTATGAAAAGTCTAAAAGAAAAGGGGTTGAGCTTACAGAGGAATTCCAACGTCATAGTTTGATCATGGACTATATGAAAGAAATTATAGTTCATAGAAAAGGTAAGTTAAAGCAAAGATTTACCAAGGGCTTTTACCTTGGGGAGATTCGCTTGTTTACCCAGCCTGATAAAAAGAGTTCAAAAAAACTCTATAAGAAGCTTCTTCGATCTAATATGATCATCCCTGTTCTCAGCTTTGAGGAATATAAAAGTCAAAACAACACAGAGAGACCTAGAAGTTTTTATCAGACCTACATCAGAGAGTTAATGACTCAAGAGCCTTACCATTTATCCGACAAAGAGTTTGGCGGTAAGCTTTACTCCTTCACTCTGTATCCTGATGAGAAAGCTTTAAAGTGGAGCCAAAATTTAACCAGAGGTGTAGCCTCGGTCGGTTCCAGTAGCTCAGGTAGTGCTAGTTTGGGAGGAGGAAGTGGTCCAGCTAGCACTGCTAAAAAAGCAAACTCTAAAACAAGAGAAGGCAAAAAAGAAGGGCCTAATTCAAAGGCTGAAACGGCAGAGAAACCAAATCGGGAGTACCTCAATAGATACTCTGGTTTCGGTTCCTCCAAAAAAGATAAATCCAAATCTGCCAGCTCGCCGGAGCTTAGTAGTACCACGGAAATTAAAATAGCAAAGACTAATATAAGCAATAGTAATAGCGGAAAAGCTCCTTCCTACCTAAAGTACTCCGGAATGGCTTCAGACCAGCGAGACTTGGAGTCTGTTCGTCCTTCGTCAAGAGTCCAAGCCTCTAAGGAATCAAGTAAATCTCCTAGTAGGAGTTTAGCTAGTAGTCTTCCAGTAGTTCCAAGCTCTATGAGTACGAGTTCTAGTACCTCCAGATCTAAGTCTTCAATAAACTCAAAAAGCCGCAATAGCAAATCAGAGGTAAAAACCACAATAGTAAAGCCATCCTCTGGCCCTGAAATCACGCAAGCCTCTCCAAAAACTGAATCCTCCAAGGGAGGTCAGGCTATTCCAGATGCACTACCCTCTATAGCTGAGCCAACGGTAGAAATCTTTGCGGCACAAAGACCAATGAGTACTGATTTGAAGTTTGCTAAAGAAATGGCTGCTACCAATATTGATAGTATAAAAGTGGATAGCAATAGAGGTTCTGTTAATGCACCGACGAGTACAAGGTCCGATTTCGCGCTGGGTGGTGACATAAGTGGTAAAGGCTGCGAGGGTTTTAGAGAGTTTGTGGTTTCAAATTATTCGAACTCTAAGATTTGTGGTCAAACCAAAAATCAATATTCAAATTGTATTCAATCTTTCGATGGGGAAGTCCTCAAAAAATGTAATGATTTATTTGAAAGAGATTTCCCAGCAAGTGATAAGGATAGTTTATCTAAATGTATTACCGATTTTACAAAGCTAACAGATGAGTATCGGCCGGCTAAAGAAATAGACCAACTAGGGGGTGTTGGTGGCGAGGATCTTATATCACTGATAACAGTTGGTTCAAGTATAGATAAATTGTTACCTGAATTCAGTAAAAAGGTAGGCTATGCGAAGCGCGGTAAATACAAGTTTAGCAAGTTATACTGTGATGGTGGGATTTCTCATTCAACTAAAGACTCTCTGAGAGTTCTTTTTCAACGAGGAATGAAGGGGTTTAAAAATATTGATTTAGATATAAATTGTGAAAAATTAATTGATGAAAATTTAATAGAGATAATAGAAGAGCAACAGCGGCTACGTATAGCCCGAAAAAATAGTTTTATGTACTTCACTCTCGCTCATAAAAATCTATCTTTAGTAGGGGGAAGGTCCCCTGGAAATTTTGTTGGTAAGCAACGAACTGAGCTTGGTTCTCAGGTTTTTGAAAAGATTAAATCTTTGTATGAAGATTTAAAGCTTTACATGAGTCCAACAGATCTCAAAAGGTCAGAACTTTTTAAAATAGAGAATGATTTTGAATTTGGGGCAATAAAAGCATTCGAAAACAAGATGTACGTAAATAAATGTGAATTAGGGACTAGGTCTGGCGATCAAGTTAGATGAGATACCGAAGGGAAATTCCGATATTTTTTATGTTTTTTTTAAAATGCCCTTATGATTTCTTCGAGAGCAATAGCTCCATGCTCATCATATTTGTCAATTCTATTTTGTAGTTCAAATATTTGTTGTTTTGAAAGAGGTTTATCTGAGGTTAGCTTAACTGCAAATTCAATAGACGGGTCTAACTTGTCAGGGTCAATTTTGTATTGTTCATATTTAGCCCCTAGACCTTTCTTAGGGTACTCCCTATCGATAGATTTAATAAACAAATCTAATGCCCTCTGCTTTTGTTTCTTGGTCAAGGCTGGTTGGATGGTGCTATTGTTTTGGTTATTTCTATACATTAAACCAACGTATGTTCTATATGCATAGTGTAAGCCCCCTATTCCCATATAGTATTCCATAGCTTCTTCAAAATACTGTAGCGGTTTATTGGCTATATCAGTGCTACCATCCAAATTAATTTCATCATCAGATTTACACATCATTTCAGCGGTTTGTAGATTCGGTAAAGCATCTCTGTCTTTACCTGGAAAGCAAACATGAGGGCAGGTAGTAGCTTTATCTGTGCCATCTGCATGGCCGTGTGTCATTAAATGAGTAAGTTCATGGGCTAGTGTTCTTTTGTTCTTAGTTTCTGATTTTTTTCTATATTTTTCGATATTTATTATGACACTGTTCAACTGATCAGAATTACTCAACCAATCTCTTGGGATTACATCGGATTCGTCTGTTATCGCGGCACCGTGCAATCCATGTAATTCTTGATCGCCTGTGCAATGGATTTTAATTGGCTTATCTCTATTGGAAATTAGTCCGACATATTTACCTAGCATATAGCCAACATTCCTTGCCTGTAACGTTTTGCCGTTATTTTGATCTTGATTTTAC
>JBGCGH010000060.1:0-45725 GCA_045110695.1 Bdellovibrionales bacterium
TGCACAACCGCCTGTTCTCCAGTAAATTCAACATTTTTAGATTTAAACTCTTCTAATCTATTTACCAACGGTAGAGGCACCCCATAGAGACCCTCCCTACCAATATTGAAAAGAAGTATATCCTGCATATCAAATCTTTGAATGACTTCTTCCTCTTCCACCTGACGATCGGCAGAGAGATGAACTTTGTTTGCAATTCCATTCACATCTAAAATCAAAGAAACATTGCCGTCACCCATAATAGTAGCACCGGCAAAAATACTCTGTGATTTAAGTTGAGAAGACAATGGTTTTACCACGATCTCTACTGTATCAAGTATATCCTTTACTGCAAGCCCGTATACCCTACCATCGGAATTCAAAATAGCAATGCTCTCAGCATCTATACTATTTTGTTCACTATTTCGTTTTAAAACATTTTGAAGGCGTATAATTGGTATCAAATCACCTCTTAAACGAAAAAATTCTGAACCATTAACAACTTCTATCTGTTCTTTAGATTCATCATCGATTCTCACTAACTCCAATAAATTTATTTGTGGGATAGCAAATTTTTCATTAAAATCCTCCACTATAAGTGCAGGGATAATTGCCAATGTTAATGGGATTTTAAGTTTAAAAGTGGAACCCTCACCTTCTTCGGAGGCAAGATCAATTTTTCCACCAATTTTTTCGATATTAGTTCTAACTACATCCATTCCGACACCACGGCCAGAAATATTAGTCACTTTCTCTGCAGTTGAAAAGCCAGGATTAAAAATTAAAGCAAGAATTTCCTTATCTGACATTTTTTTTGCGTCATCTTCTGAAACCAAACCTTTCTCAACAGCTTTACCTAAAATAACGGCTTTTGGAATTCCTCCACCGTCATCTTTAATTTCAATCGTCACTTGTCCACCTTCATGGTAGGCATTAATCGACAAGGTGCCAGTCTCTGACTTTCCGTTACTTGTTCTTATGTCGGGCATTTCAATTCCGTGATCCACAGAGTTTCGAATCATATGAGTTAAGGGATCTTTAATAGCCTCTAAAAGAGTTTTATCAAGCTCAGTGCCCTTTCCCTCAATTTTCAAATCAATTTTTTTACCTAAATCCCTGGCCATGTCTCTTACTATTCGTTCGAAGCGATTTAAGACGCTTCCTATTGGTTGCATCCGAGTAGTCATTACATCGCCCTGCAATTCAGACGTTATATTGTTAAGTTGATGTGTTAGTCGAATCAAATCATCATTTTCATTGCTAGCTGCGTACTGAACAATTTGATTTCTTGTCAATACAAGCTCTCCAACCACATTCATTATTTTATCCAACAAATTAACATTTACCCTTACAACAGAGTCAGCCAAGCTGTCTCCGGACTTCGCTGGAGCTGGAGCGGTTTTAGTAGGAGTGTCCTTATCTTTTACTACTGCTTTTACTGGAGCCTCTTTTACTTTAGCGGGCTTGGCTATTTCAGAAGCTTTTGACTCTTGAACAGGCTTGCTAACGGGAGCTTCTGATTTCTGTTGAGGTGCGACTTTAATTTTAATTTTTGAATCTACTTTGGTATCCACATGCGTATCGGCTATCAAAGCTTCTTCTTTGGTTTGGTCCTTCTCTATGATTGATATCAGGCGAACCTTCAAGTCTTCATTCTTTTCATCTAACTCAGTTCCAGTTAATTCAACATTTTGGAGATGAGCTACGATAACATCAGTTGCTTCCAAACATATATCAACGATTTGCGCTTGAATTGCTATTTTTGCTGAACGTATTAAATCCAAAAGATTCTCAAAGTTATGAGTGATGGATTCAAGGTTTTTAAATTTTAAAAACCCCGCACCGCCCTTAATTGTATGAACAGCGCGATAGACTTCGTTGATCATATCATGATCATCTGGATGCTTTTCTAACTTAGTTAGTCTATCCGAAACCAGAGTAATATTCTCGTTGCTCTCTAGGATGAATTCTTTAATGATTGGTGTAATCTTTTCTTGTCCCATGAAGTAAATCTCCTCACAAAGACTATCGGTTCAATTTTCGAATTTTCTGAGTGTTCTAGGTGATTTAGATGGAAAAAAAGGTCTAGTTTTCACTAAACCTGTTAAGCAACTTTTTTAATAAGATCTTTGTCTACTACCTGGTAGAAACTAACGCCAGGAAATTGTGCATTTTCAAAAGACTCCGTTAGGCCGTGAGTGTTTTCTGTATTACCCATAATCAAAAGCCCACCTGGCCTTAAGGCCTGCGATAATTTCTCTAAAATTTGAGATTTATTTTCTTTCTTTTGATAAATTAATACGTTTCGACAAAAGATTAAATCATATTTTTTAACTGGAAAGTGACCAGTCAAAAGATTAAATTCAGAGAAATTTACATTTGCTTGTTTTAGGTTAGCCTTGGCTCTCCATGTCCTTTCCGTTTCTGGTTCAAAGTATTTACTTAACATCATGATTGGGAGTCCTCTTTGGACCTCCAATTGAGTATAAATCCCAGATCTAGCTTTGTCTAAAATTTCTGAACTGATGTCGGTGGCATCGAATTGAATTTTTTTACCGAGAATCGCCGGGTCTTCTTCTAAAAAACTCATAATTACACTATTTATTTCCTGTCCAGAACTACACGCGGCAGACCAAACTCTATAATCTCCTCCAGATTCGAGCTTTTCTTTTATAATGGGATATACTGATTTTCGTAAACCGCTGAACATCACTGGATCTCTAAAAAAATAAGTCTCATTATTCGTAGCTAAATCAATAAGCATTTGATGACTAGCCTTATCCTTTTTGGTTTTGAATTCAGTTATGAGCTTGTCAACACAGTCACATTCTAAAAACTTTAAAAGGTTTTTGATCCTAGAGTCTAGTTGAAAATAATTAGATTCTTGGTAATGAATTCCTGTGTGCTCAAATATATAACTGGCAAAGAATTCATATTGATGTTCTTTAAACAGCATAAGACACACCTGTTACCATTTCAATCTTTCCAAAAAGTACGTCATCAGTAAAAGGTTTCATTATATACTCAACCGCCCCTTTATCGATGGCTGTTTGTATAAACTCTGGTTTGTTTTCTGTAGTCATCATAACAATCGGACAGCTGGTCAGAGAATTTTCCCTTACATGATCTAGAAAACCAGGCCCATCCATTACAGGCATATTCCAATCCAATAGGATTAAGTCAATGTCGGAGTGTTCAGCTATTAGATCCACTGCATGTTGGCCATGATCAGCGGCTATAACCTCGATCCCCTTGTAACTTAGGGTTTCTGCAACCAGGGATTGAATCATTCTAGAATCGTCTACAACCATTATTTTCATCGCTCTTCCTTTAAAGTTTGTTTCCAAACATTTCGGCCATCCAAAGGGAAAGCTTAAAAAAGAATAGAAAAAACCCGACTCGTCGTTTAAAAATGAAACAATAAGCCAGGAAGCTTGTGAAAATGTTAACTCTATTTGTTAATACTTTGAATTCAAGAGTATTCTATGGAAAGAATTTCGAAGGTCTTTAGCCCACCTGGAGCTTTTACCTCCACCTCATCACCCTCGAGCTTACCAATCAATCCTCTCGCGATTGGTGAGTTTACAGAAATTTTACCCGTTTCAACACTGGCTTCTGGAACACCAACGATTTGATATTGGATCTCAGAGTCGGTGTCCATATCTAGTAATCGAACTTTAGCTCCAAAAACTATCTTTTCCGAAACAATATTAGCAGTATCTATAACTTGGGCATTGGCCAGTTGATTTTGGATCTCGCCTATTCTTGCCTCTATAAAGGCCTGACGGTCCTTAGCGGCATCGTAATCAGCGTTCTCGCTTAGATCTCCATGCTCTCTGGCTATTTCGATAGCCTTTATTACAGCAGGTCTATCCACTGTTATTAATTTTTTCAGTTCCTCTTCAAGTAACTGTTTACCGGCAAAAGTTAGTGGAAAGCTTTCAGACATTTTTCCTCCCTAAAAGAAGAAGTTTATATCCTAAAGCTTTGACCAAATCAATGCTTTGAGTCATTATTAAGCAAGACTTCTAGCTGGCTGGGTGCATTATGACGCTAAACCCCACAACTATAACACTTATCAGACGCCTATTAGGGGGAAAGAACACCCGTCCTCTGCGTGGAATACTATCGAAAATTGCTGTAACGGAATTAAGCTCTCTATTTCAACATATTAATCTTCGAGAAAAAAACCAATTGATTGAAGCGCTCATAAGCCTCGATATGGCATCGACTGTCTTATCTGAAATTCCTGAACAGAGTCTTTCCCCGCTTTTGGATAATCTGGAGCGAAACAAACTCATTGTTTTAATGAACTACTCTGAGGATGAGCATACAAATTACTTTTTGCAGTGTTTGGATGAACGAACCAGACATGAGACTTTAAACCTACTAGATGAGGGAAAAAAAGAAAGAGTAAAGCTTATCATGAGTTACCCGGAAGAGTCTGCTGGAAGAATAATGAGCACTCGCTTTTTCTCTTTACCGGCAAACCTTACCTGCAAGCAAGCTACGGATGAATTGAGAACCTTCGCCCAAGATGATTCGATCTACTATATCTACTGTACAGATCAAAATAAAAAACTGATTGGTGTTGTATCTCTAAGAGAGCTGGTAACAGCACCTGAGGATGCCTTACTTAAAGACTTAAACCCCAAAAAAATAGTTAGTATTTCACCGGAAACCAATGAAGAAGACATTGCTTTGTTATTTGAGAAGTATGGCTTTATCGCCCTACCCGTTTGCTCTGAGGATGACACCTTGCTGGGGATAGTTACTGTTGATGAGATTTTGGACGTACTCCAGGATCAGGTGACTTCCGATATCTATGCCACAGCAGGTCTACAAGAAGACGATCGAGTGTACTCTTCCGCAACTAAATCCATCAAAAACAGATTACCTTGGATGGGACTAAACTTAATTTTAGCAGCCCTTGTGAGTACGGTGGTTAGCCTTTTTGAAAGTACAATGAATGAATTAATCATTCTCGCAACCTTAAATAATATCGTTGCTGGAATGGGCGGTAATACTGCCATTCAATCACTAACTGTTTTTACTCGTGGAATGGCTCGTGGAGACTTTCAATATATCTCCCCTCTTAAGGCAGTGTTAAAAGAAACAAATGTTGGAATTGTAAATGGCGTGGTAACGGGAGTTTTAGCAGGGATTATGGTCTATTTCTGGAAAGGATCTGCAGTAGTTGGGGCAATAATATGTTTCTCCATGTTTCTAAACTCGCTCCTTGCCGCAACTGTCGGTAGTATTATTCCTCTGGTATTAAAAAAATATAATCAAGATCCTGCTGCAGGTAGCGGAGTATTAGTGACAATGCTGACGGATTGTTTTGGTTTTTTTAGTTTTCTAGGAACAGCTACGTTGGTGATGAAATATTATGGGCAAATCTAAAAGGGAACCATCTGAAATCATATGTCTTTGTAACTCGGTGGACAGAAAAACCATAGTCGATGCTATAAAGAGGAAAAAACTAAAAAAGATTGATCAGATTTTTGACTATACCACAGCCGGAGTCGGTGCATGTGGTGGAAGCTGCAGAGAGCAGCTCAAACAGATTCTAGAAAAAACTAAGATTTCTGAAGAATGAATTCTAACAGGGACTCCGTATCTGGCTTACAGGATCCACAGCTGGTTCCTGCTGTACATAACAAGCCCACTCTCTCTACTGTGTCAGCACCACTTTGAATACTATCCACTACTGCTTCAGTGATTACAGCACGACAATGACAAAGTTCCACCTCTTCATAGGGCAATTCCCACTGATCCGCGAGTTTTAGTTGAAGCTCTTTCATTAGAAGCCTAACGTGTGGGCTGTGCTGATCCCAGGAAATGGAATTAAAATCATAAGACTTTTCACTCAGCTCTAAGATTGCTTTTAAAAAATTAAGACAACCCTTTGCCGAATAACTCCATTTTCCATCCTCTTTAGACAAAGTAACAAAGTCTCTGTCATGAATTCCTACCTTAACTTTCATTGGCAACATACCTCGGTATATAAGGCTTAATTTGTTCTTCCTTCAACAGATCTACTATTGTGGACCTGCAATCTTCATCCAAATAAACTAAGTCTAAGCCACAAACATTTCCAACTTCAACATCTACTCGCTTGCTCCACTTCACTTTACCTAGTCCTGAAACACTAAAGTCTGTGAACTGAATATCGAACCGAATCATTGAGTCTAGAAGTGGAAGCTTTTCTATTCCAGAAATTAAAAGTCCTCCAGATCCAAAAATCACCTTTGAATCCTTACTATCAAGAAAAGAGTGATTGAGAGCCTTAGTATACAATAGGTCTGGCTCTGAGGCTGGCTTAATAGCCCAGCGCTCCTCCAGTGGAGTTACAAGACTCTCTACCTTTTTAACAATATCCATCAAAACAAAGGGCTTAGCGAAGTACCCAGAAGCACCTTGATCGTAGGCCTCATCTACTTGTATGTCAGAAAAACCAGAAATAAATAGCAAGGGTGGACGGAGCTCATTTTTCATTAAATTACTTAGTAACTCAACCCCATCACCACCAGGCATGCGGATATCACTAATGATGGCGTCTGGCTTTTTATCTACAGCCAACTCATAAGCCTCTTTACCATTAGAAGCCGTAATTACATTTGCCCCAGCCATTTCAAATTCAAACTCAAGCATTTCTCGCAAATCGACTTCATCATCTACTATTAGAATTGTTTTTTTATCTAGTTCCATCTAATCATCTTTCGGCTAAATCCTGCTTTTATATAAACCATCTTAACTAAAGACTAGCTTCGATTCACCGGCATTGAACCTAAGCCAACGAATACTAGACTGAGACTATATTTAAATAATATTAATTTGAAAGCATTAAGAAATCTTAAAAATCTGTATCTCTCCCAATCATTGCTTGAGACCGTCTTTTTTTAAGAAAAGACACTGGGCCTCAAGCCATTATCATCTCTCATCGACAATTTTTTAAACAGATCCACTGAAAATTCTTCCTATTGTTAAATGAAGAAAAGGGAGCATAATGTTCGAATGTGGAATCTAATATGCTTTTTTATGCTAGCCTGCTTTTGGGGCGGATCGTTTATCGCCATTAAAAATGTGATAGAAATCTTACCCTCTATGAGTGGAGCGGCCTTACGTGTTTCTACTGCTTTAATTTTTCTTTTATTATATTACAAATTAAAAAAACTCAACACTGAGATGAAGCTAAGAGCTAAGCTGCAATGTTATTTGCTGGGACTTTTCGGACTAGTTATCCCCTTCCTCTTTTTATTTTGGGGCGAAAGATATGTAAATGCGGGAATAGCTGGGGTAATCAACGGTACAACTCCAATTTGGACTTTCATTATAGCTTCAAGCTTTTTTAAATCTGAACGGAGCTTTATATTGGTTAAAAGTATTGGCGTGATTCTGGCCTTTGGTGGCCTGGTTGTCATGTGCTTAGAAAATATCCAGATGAGCGGTACTGGCATGGAAATCTACGGGATCTTAGCTATACTAGTTATGGCATTCAGTTACGGAGTAGCCTCTAATCTTGGACGTCAATTTTTCACAAAACATTCCGTAGACCCAAAAATTGCAGTCTATCACCAACATGTTTTTAGCGCATTTATTTTAGTCGCCATCGCTTTTGTTTTTGAGGGCAGAGCATTCATTGAATCAGCCCAAAATGTTAATTTCAGTGTAGTGGGTTCAGTTTTGTATCTAGGGATATTTTCTACAGGTATCGCATTTATGATCTACTTCAGATTACTGAAGGAATGGGGACCACTCAAGGCAACGAGTGTAACTTACTTGATTCCGATCATGGCACTTATTTTTGATTATATCTTTTTTGGGAACAAACCCAGTGAGCTTCAAGCCATGGGCATGTTAGTGATTCTTTTTGGGCTATTAATTATACAACAACCAAAGCTACTCTACCGACTTTTTGGTAAGCTTCCTCAGTCAAAATTTAAGAAAGCTTAATTTCCAAGTTGAATATTACCTTCCTCAACTTTTAGATCTACTTGGTAAACCATTTTTGAGGGATCAACAATCAGATCCCTTCTTGTTTGAGAGTTTTTACTTCTCGCAATGATATTGTAATTAAGCGTAGAATCCATCACAAATACTATTTTTCCAGCTCCTAAATCTACATCCAAGTCATTTTCAAGACCGTCAAATTCAAGCTCTCCCAGCTCAGATACTAGTTCCAATTTTACATCTCTTGGTATCTGAAAACTACACATAGCCAAATTAGAATTACTTAGATCTAAAATTCCTTCACCTGTTAGCATATTTGTATTCATTTGCACTGAGGGAGGTGTAGATTCGGAAGGCTTTAGAAAACAATCGTACTCAAGTTTACTGTTTTCGTTCGTTGAAAAATCTCCTTTTATTAATCCAAACTTTAGAACCATAGTGTTTGGTAGATTATCAAAACTAATAGCACCTTTGGTTGAGGTCTCACCCACAGGTACTACAACATTTTTTTCTTTACCAATCTTGGAGTCCATGAAAACTCCCATAAAAAAATCTTCCATCGTATCGCCAAAAAAGAAGTCTTCTGCCTGAATTTGACCACTAGTAAAATCATCTATCAATTTGTTAGCAATAAAACCAAAACTCAAAAAAGCCGCTACAACTATAACTGTAAAAGATATTATTAAATATTTTAGTAGATTTAAGATTGAGTTTTTCCCACGAGGTTCTGGTCTTTCCATTTGTATACTCCAAGCTAGAAGGTTTAGCATCTCACCGAATCATATTTAAAATCAAGGGCTTAGCTCTTAGCTCTTAGCGCTACGCACAAACAACTTAATATGATTTCTGTTTTCTTGAATAAATACTAGTTAGATACTAAGTTTAGCTTTCGGTTTTGGGGCCTTAGCTCAGTTGGTAGAGCGCTACACTGGCAGTGTAGAGGTCAGCGGTTCGACCCCGCTAGGCTCCACCAATTTTCTTTCTGTGGTCAGTGAATTTCAATATACTTTTCTTCTGTAAATGATTTGGCCTCCGGCCAAGGGATTCCGTTGTTCCTGGCGCTTGCGCTTGGGAAAACTCATCCACGCAGTGATTAAAAACTGCGTTTTTAACTCACTTGCGTCCCCGCTAGGCTCCACCGGTTTTCCTTCTGTGGTCAGTGAATTTCAATATACTTTTCTTCTGCGAATGATTTGGCCTCCGGCCAAGGGATTCCGTTATTCCTGGCACTTACGCTTGGGAAAACTCATCCACGCAGTGATTAAAAACTATATGACTTGAGATGACATAGAAATGATCTACAAAATTAAAGGTTATTTTTCGTTTCAAACTTTTAAATTATAGTTAATCAGTAGTTGCTTAAATCTACTTTTTTAAGTGGACCCTCTGAATACCTGATAGATTGATAACTACTAACTCTTTAAACCCGTCACCGTCAACGTCACTACAAACTAAATCTTCGCTGTCGGTTGGAATAGGGTTCGAATTTGAAGTCCAAGAAGTCATACTATAAGTAAGAGGGCCAGTATTTTCCCAAAAATAAAGAATATTTCCAGATGAAGATCTTCCAAAGAGATCTAAATCCCCATCTCCATCTAAGTCTAGTGCGCAGTGTGCGGTAGTTATGCTATCGGCAATTTTCACTTGTGTATAGGTTGTTGGCGCTGTGTTTATGAATAAGAAGGTTTCAGGGGTACCGAAGCCTGAAAAGGTTTGAATTCCATCAGGAATATTATCACCATTTAAATCCGTCCATAAAATATTAGATGATCCACTTACTCCGGTGAAAGCACCAGAGAAAGTCGTAAAGTTCTGGGTACCATCGTTCAAAAGTATATTAGGGGCATCGTTATCACCTTGGATTATGATGTCTCCATCTCCATCGCCATCTACATCACTAACCTGGACTCCCGCGCGATCATTAAAACCGCCGATATCGCCACTTTCAGAGAAGGTTAATGAGCCGCTATTAGAATACCAGCGAATTAAAGAATTCGATTGGTTAACCAATACTATATCAACGGTATTGTTACCATCCACATCCCCAATGGCGATGCCCGAGATTCCGCCTATGGTGTAACTAAGATCAGTCTTTTCGTATTCACTTTCCGTGATATTGTAATAAATAGAAATTTTTGAGCCGTCAGGGACTATGATATCCGGCTTCCCGTCACCACTAATATCGCCGATAACATATCGACTTGTGCTGAGACTGGTATTCTCTATAAACTGTACCCTCTCAATATGGTTAGCAGCCTCAAATCTATGTATATCAATCCCGAGGTTACTTATAAAAATGAGTTCTTCATTGCTATCACCTACCAAGTTTGCCGATCTAATACCACTTGAATCTGTTATCACTGCATTTTGAGGAACATTAACCCTATCACTAGCTTGAGAAATACTTCCATCACCATTATTGAAGAATTCTCTATAGCGATACTGACTTAGAGTATTATTCGTAACAAAGTCTTTTATTCCGTCTTTGTTCAGGTCGAACAATTGAATTGTATCCCCAGCATCTCCAGTAAATAATGTTGTTTTAGCGAAAGAGGCTCCACCATCATTACTAAACAGAATAATTCGATCATTGTAAGTCGCTACTATATCAGTGAAATTATCACCATTAAAATCGAAAAGGACAAAATCAAGAGGAGGATCAACGGTCTCAATAACACTATCCCCAAAATTAGCCCCATTTGAAACCAAAGCTCGGATAGAACCGTCTGTCTCGGTATAAATGATATCCAGTTGTGAATCAACATTGGGATTTAACTGGACAGCCATTATTTCATATGGATCCGGGCTGGTTGTAGTATTTAAATTATTGGAGCTAAAGACACCAGTGCCATCATTGGTATAAAGAATGATATTTTCATTTGCATTGTCGGTAACTATAAAGTCTTGATCCCCATCCCCATCAAAATCTACAACTAAAGGTTTTCCTGGAATAAACGAGGGAGTTATGTCAGTACGAGAAAATGTATTACTTCCGTTATTTATTAAAATAGAAATCCCTGAGGCATCTACAACAATAAAATCAGATATATTATCAGAATTTAAAAAGCCCCCCACATAGAAATTTGGGCTGTTGAAAGTTGCTAGACTAAAGAAACTAAATGTCATGTCTCCAGCGTTCGTGTATACTGAAACTTTGTCACCGGGAAAACCCTTTGTTAAATAATCTACATCACCATCGTTATCAAAGTCACTAAAACTAATTCCGTCGTAGCCTAGAAGCCTAAAGCTTTCTTTTGTTGTTTGAATACAGGTGCCTGAGTCGCATCTACCGACGCTTGCTAATGAACCGTTTCCTAAAAAATCGATTAGATAACCAACTCCGGTGCTTTTATTGGCTATATCGGTAAATAAAATATTATGTTTTTGGGTATTTATCGGACTATAACTAGTATTGCTATTTCCAGCGCGGTCCGATAACTTCGCTGATACAGATACTTGTGTGGCACTTGTCGCGTTAGCGGTATTATCATCGCTAACCAGAGACACTGAGCCAGGTAATATCACAGGAAGTAAATCGTTAGCAGTAATATCCACTATCGCAGCAGGCGATGAAAATATCAAAGCTTGAAATTGATGTGTATTACTAAAACCTTTCTCGCCCTGTACATAACCATTTTGGGCAGGGTTTGTAGTACTAGAAAAACTATCATTACTAAGACTACTATATAAAAACTTTTGAGGCACAATTGTGTCGTGTTCAAAAGTTACTTTTGTACATTCTGAGGTGGTCCCTCCCGCAGTACTAAGCTTCGTCCAAAATGAATTGGTAGTGTTTTTAGTGAATTCCGTATAATTTTTTAAAAATTCGATATTTCGGTAATCACTAGAAGACTCACAATCAGCTTCTGACATTGCTTTTACAAAAAGAGTATAATCTGAATCAGCATCTATAGAAATTGATAAGGTATTTAAGTTGATAGAGGATGGATAGATCAGGTTGGGTTGTCCGAGACTTGGAGAGGTGTCCGATGCCCCGTTGATAGTTAATGTGTCTACGAAACAGGCCGTTAAAAATAGCGGGATCAGCGAAATTAATATTACGTTCAACATAGTTACTTATCGGAAAACCAATACCTAAGCTTAAAGCCTGAGGCTAATTAAATAGATTTCCGTTATCTGGTGGGGCTTATTGAGATTTTATAAATTCAATATCAAAATGACACAAATAAAAATGGGTTTTTTTAGGTATTAACTGATATCGAGGTTTTAATGTTCCAGTAAAAGTATTGGACAATCTAGTTTTTAAAAGGAGCCTCCTTGACTCTGATATTAAGCATTGTTTATCAATACCATCTTAACAGCCCAATTCTATTGTCTTCCAAAATATACAGAGTAGTTTTCACAACAATTTAAAACTGAATTAGATCGTCCCTATTGTGATTACCCCAACTCATTCGATGCTACAGCATATTGTGGATCTTCCAGAATGTTAACCTCTACCATGGTTCCAGCTCGGTTCAAAAGTAGCCTACAATCAGGGCTAAGATGCCTAATCCTAATTCTTTTATTTGGCTTCGAAGAACGCTCAGTCAAATTCTCATGACATATTCTTGATCTATTAAATTTAGGATTGTCTTCCGTTTTTAGTTTTAATCAACAATCAATTAGTTAAACAACAAGTTTCGAAGAAATTTATGTTTAAATTTTTCACGTATATTTCCGCCAAGTGGGTACTGATTAGAAAGGATCAACTTAGCTAACTTAGACGCAGATCCATAATTTGAATAAATAATTCTTACCGAAGCGTAGGCAGCAACTTTTTTGTCGAATAATTCTCTGAGAATAATTAAGCTAACTACAGAATTTGATTCACTAGATTTTAAAAAACCTGATTTAAGAATATAATATTTAATATACTGAGGATGGCTAAGGTACACGGATTCAAGCTCAATAAAAATATCATCAATAGTGTTACTATTCATTTTACAGGTTAATTTTATAACACACTTTTCATACTCTTTACTCAAATCGTTTATACTCGCTTCAAAACTAGCAATCTCGTCAGCTGTGATTTGCCCCCTATTAACTTCAACGAATATATACTCTCTAAAATATCCCACAGGTGCGATGAGAAAAACCAATAGAGTAAAAGCAAGCCTCCGGCGAAAAATAGTATTCACCAAACCCCTCCCATCATCCCTTTTCTGTGAGTTGCAGATACTGATTCACAATATTTGCTATAGGACTGATCCTGAAGACCAAACTTTCTAATCAAATTCATAACCCAGAATGGCATCTGATCAAAAAACTTAAACTCTAAAACCATATTATCTTTACCCAAAACGTCCACCATCTTTGATTTCCTCTCAAAAACATCTGCAGACCCTGCTAAAATATCATAATCAAAGGTTATTCGGGTATTTAATCCATCACTAGAAACAAATGGTATCCTACGATATTGAATATAAACTATCGGTTTCAAATTATTATTAAAATAGCTATTACGAAATTTCGTTAAAACCAAATTCTCAGAGGGATCGTAACTTGTTAATTTAAAACGGTTTTCTAAAACCAAATCTTTTAAATCTGTAAAAGCAATCGGCATTTTTGTTTTAATGATTCTCGAAGCCGTACGCTCTTTAATCTCTAGGTTAATTTTATCTGTTACACCGTTATACCATCTCAAACGGTATTTTTTTCTAGAAAATATCCCCGCCAGCTTATCTTTATAAGCATTAAGATTTGGCGTATCCAGGTAGATCCCATTAACCTGGTAGGAGCCATCATCATTAATAACATATCCATCCCTTTGAACAAAACACTCCATGTCCTTAACTAAAAGGGGAACAACATGCTTAGGTATTACATATTTTAGCTCAAAACGTTCTTTCATCTTTTAAACGGCTCAACCTTTTCTTTGTTTTGTTTAATGAAAAGAATTTATTAACCTGGTCCAGATTATAAACCCCAATAGCTTTAGACTGAATTTTCTCAAGACAAGAAACAACACCCCTACAACTTAGATCAAATTTTAAAAGGGTATTATCTGAACCAATCAGCTCCTTAGAATTTCCAATCAAAAGAGATTTACTTAAATTAATAATCGAAGCGGAATCCAGAATTTTAACAGCACTATATGCTGCTGAACCTGCGACAAAGGACTCTTTATCCAACGGACAGACAACGGCAATATTCCCGACAGCATCTATCCTACCACCCCCAAATATTTCTTTCTTTTGGTAAGCAGTGAAAACCGACTCTCTCGGGCAATTAAACAAATTATTATTAACCCTCGCCTTAGAAAGATCCTTGGAGGCCACGAGGAAATTGGCATCTTCAATATAATTATTTTCTATGAGTATGTTGCTATACTCTCCAACACTTATTCCCTTGTCTCCCGTTTTAATTATAACGTTTCGATCAAATGTTGTTTCACTGCCAGAAACATCAATGGAATCACCTTTGTTGTCATAAAAATAGTTTTCAGTAACTCTTACATCTGAAAAATCTAAATCCAATGCATCAGAGGGGTTATTAATAAAACGACTCCTTTTAACTAAGCCTTTTGCGTTTTTAATGTTGAGTCCGTCTTCACCCTTACCGTTTTGAAAGCTTACATTTATAATCTCCACATCACTTGAATAGAAATTTACACCACCTGTGAAAAACATGCCCATAAAAGAAGATTCAGAGGATGAATCAAATATTACGTGCTCTAGCCGACTAATCCCTTTAGCTCCGACCACAGAAAAGCTTCCAAATTTGCTATTTTTCGCTCTTACCTGGATTGGATTATCTTTTTGGCCAATCATTTTCACTCTTGAGAAAGAAATGACCGAAGCATCGTCATGAAGTAGTAACTTAGTCCCCGCTGCTACGAACAACGGAATGTTTTCAGGAATTACGGTTAAGCCTTTTAGTTCATTAACATCTTTTCGGAATTTTATTCCTTCATTAAATAATTCAAATTCCGGATTATTTTTAAGAAAAGGCTGTAGCCCCATCAACCGACTTTTTAAAAGAACTTCAGATTCTCTAGCATCTAAATGTTCGTAAATCTGATTGTCATCAGCCACATAGCTGTTAGTTAATGGGTTAGTGTAACTCAAACTAAGTTTACCGATTGCGAGATCATTAAGACCTGTCACAAAAAGTCTTAACGGCACTTTAACTTTCAAGTACTCAGAAGCTAGCAATGAACTTTTTATTTTTAACTTTAATTTTCTCTTTTTGCCTTTATCAAAAACCCCCAGTAGCGAATCATTTTTATCATAAATATTGTTCTGATTCGAGTCTTGAAAGAGAGATACAGTCCCTAGTTTCGCCATCTCTTTTTTGTTTTTTATTTTAAATTCGACATCACTAACCAGTACAGGATAATCGTTAGGGTTTTCAATCTCAATACTTACAAGACTATTTTCGCCAGCAACTCTCTTAACCCTCGTATAAACTCTTTCAAAACTCAAATGCTTATCTAAAAGCCCCAGATTATGAGATAATTTATCCGTCAGAGCGTTACGGCTTGCCTGTATCAACCCATCTAAATATCTGTGCTCAAAACCTTCCTTTAGTGCCTCCGCGGCACTTGCTTCGATTTCATCTACAAACTCTTTATACTTTGATAAAATCTCCTGTCCGCCATTTTTAGACCAACTAGAAAGTATTCTTAAACGCATCAATCGATAACTACTGTCTTGAAGTAAATTTCCATAGAAATCAGGACTATGGTATCGGATGGCATTTTCAATTCCGAACTTCATTTTATGATCGTCAAGTGTATCCAAGTTCATATCAAATATGATCGGTTCAAACAATCCGGTCGTTTCGCTAAAATACATATATGAATTTTGAGAATGAAGTCCGTGATTGGTACCAAGAATAGCCGCTATTGCATGGGCCACTGCCACTTTGCTTGTATCGAGGAGAGTCTTAATTTCTCCTAGATCACCACTACCATAAAGCGTCTTATACAAATAAGCATGCTTAGCTGATAAATCCACTTTCTTTTCGGTGTAGTTCTTGAATTTATAAGGTAGAAAATCTGAAAAATGTTTTGAAGTAGCTTTTTTCTCAAAAGACAGTGCCTGACTTCTAAAAATACTAGAAAGCTTGTAGCCAACCCCTTCCAAAAACTCTTTTCCGGGGGCTTCTACTATATAATAGAAATTATGCCTTCCCGCTTTATTTTTGACATTTAAAAACCCAAAACCATCCCGTAGGGTCAGAAGTCCATTTTCTCGAGCAAGTCTCGAAGAAAATGCGTCCATTGAATATTGCCTATCATAAGCCACAATAAAATTTAGAACCCTAATTCCTTTATAGAGTTTATTTTTCGGAAATTTGATTTTCCATGACCAATAGTCATCTCTTGAATAATGAGCCGCGAGCTTTCCGCGGATTCTAACTTTAGTTTTGTATTCCTCACCGTCGACTAACACAGTGGCTCTATGCCATATCTGGTCTTTTTCTGTTATCGTTTGTTGTTTACGAAACTTTTGTACTTGTTTCTTTATTTTAGTCCAAGTGAGCGTATCAAATTAAAGATTAAAAACGGGAGCCTTCCCACGCCCTATGATTAAGGAACGATTATTTTTTAGGCTATCATCTAAGCTTCTATAAACATAAGAACTGTCATTCTTGTTTTTCTTTTTGTCTTTCGTTACCTTATTTTCCGCTTGCAGAATCAAAATTGCCACTGAAACAACGGCCAAAAATACAAACAAAACCCTAGAAGCGTATTTCATAAATACTATACCTCAATACTATTCACTGGGGAAATAAGGTTGACCGATTTAGCATTGTTATTTGAATAGCTTTTTATGAGCTCTAGGACTTTAGGTTCAGACAACTTGCCAAGTTCAAAGCTAGCCACGCACTCAATTACACCTTGCTCTCTTTCATTGAAAGACTTCAGCTCGAAGCTTTTAAAATTGTTTTTCAACTTCTCAATACAGGAATCTAGTTCTGTCAAAGCACCGGTATAGTTAAAAATTAAAGAATAAGAACCACTTTGGTTAGTTCCAATTTTTAGATAGTGCAAAATAAGAAAAACAGCATTAATGAATATGGTACTTGTGAAAGCAATTGTAAAACTTCCGATCGAGCAGGAAAGCCCTATACCAATGGATAAGAATAAATAGGCCATATCTTTTGGATCTTTTATAGGGGTTCTGAAGCGGATCACAGATAAGGCACCAATGAGGCCTAAGGAAAGTGATAAGTAACTCGTAATAGTCATCATGATCATCAAGGTGACTAAGGCCACCGAAATTATAGTTACAAAGTATGATTTTGAGTAGGAAAACCCGGAATGCGTGTACCTATAAACTATAGCTGAGCCAGACGCCAAAAAGGCTGCCACCACTAAATTTGCAATAATAGTAAGAAAGTCGTACTGGGTAGATTGAAACCCTTGAAGTATTTGATCTAAGCTCATAAATCTCCATTTTTTTCAAAGTAAGAAAATCCATAAGTCTTGTCAATGAGATAGCATGCCAATATATATCAAAAGGTACAAGATCCAAAAACTTGTTAGCTCAAAAAACCCATAAGAATCCTCAGGTTTGAGCATGTCGATAGTTAAGGTGGATTTTAAATTTATTTAAAACTGAACAAGGCTGTCGTTAAGGTAATTACCCTAACTCATTTGATGCTACAGCATATTGTGGATCTTCCAGAATGTTAACCTCTACCATAGTGCCCGCTCGGTTCAAAAGTAGCCTACAATCAGGGCTAAGATGCCTAATCCTTATTCTTTTATTTAGCTTCGAATAACGCTCAGTCAATTTCTGTAGTGCTTCGATTCCACTGTGGTCAGCAATTCTTGATTCTTTAAAATCAACTATTACCTCTTCAGGATCGTTTTTTGGATCAAAACTCTCTTGAAAGTGGGCCGTGGACGCAAAAAATAAAGGTCCCCAGATTTCGTAGTGTTTAATGCCCTCTTCATCTACATATTTTCTAGCTCTAATATTTACAGCGCTCTGCCAAGCAAAAACCAGAGCTGAAATGATGACACCTGCGATTACGGCAATTGCCAAATCAAAGACTACTGTCATCACCGATACAAAAACTAAAATTAAAGCATCTGCTTTTGGAATTTTGTGAAGGATCTTAAAGCTCGTCCACTCAAATGTTCCCACGCAAACCATGAACATTACACCCACCAACGAGGCCACAGGAACCATCTCTATTAGACTAGATCCAAAAAGAATGAAGCTAAGTAAAAACAAGGATGCCGCCACGCCAGAGATTCTAGTTCTCGCACCTGAGGTTACGTTAATGATACTTTGCCCAATCATCGCACAACCTCCCATTCCACCAAAAAACCCCGTCGCAATATTTGCAGCTCCTTGAGCTACGCACTCTTGATTGCCTTTCCCCCTAGTTTCAGTGAGTTCATCAACAAGTGTTAAAGTTAAAAGAGATTCAATCAGCCCGATACCCGCCAATATTAGAGCGTAGGGAAATATTATCTTTAATGTTTCTAAATTCCAAGGAACCTCAGGTATATGAAAACTAGGAAACCCACCTTTAATAGAGGCAAGATCCCCAACAGACTTTGTGTCCAAACCAAAAAACAAAGCTATCCCTGATACTACTAAAATAGCTGCCAAAGAAGATGGGACTGCTTTCGTAAACTTTGGAAGAAAGTGAATTATAATCATTGTTAAAGCAATCAAGCCAAGCATTGTATACAGTTCAAGACCTGCAATCCAAACACTTCCAGAGCCGTCTGGAGCTGCAGTTTTAAACTGTGAGAATTGGGCTAAAAATATAACTAGCGCTAAACCGTTTACAAAACCATAGATCACAGGCTCTGGAACTAAGCGAATAAATCTTCCAAATTTTAAGGCTCCAACCAGTACCTGAATGACTCCCATCAACACAACCGTGGCAAAAAGATATTCCACACCGTGAACCGCCACTAGTGACACCATCACTACCGCTAGAGCACCTGTAGCCCCCGAAATCATACCAGGACGCCCACCAAAAACAGATGTAATCAAACCTACCATAAATGCAGCATAGAGACCAACCAGGGGATCCACACCGGCGACAAAGGCAAAAGCCACCGCTTCTGGCACCAGGGCTAGAGCTACTGTTAAGCCCGCTAAGAGTTCTAATTTAATGTTCGCTTCGCTAAAATAATGTTTGATTTGAGTCAATGATAACCGCTTTTTTAAGATTGTTGGGATGAAGCTAAGTATTAGGCCAGAGACACACAAAGTCTATAGCAAATACAGAAATGGTAGAACTTTTAATCTCTTGTACTTAATAAAATTAAAAATAGAGTTTTTTTGATGCTTAAAATCACTATACTTCATTTATTTAAATCAGAGCTAACCAATCCTATAGCTATCAAAAAACTTCTTTTAAACTGGGCAACAATAAAGATAAGATGAATCAATGGCTCAAAAATACGAAATTCAAGAAATTAGAGAACTTACGGAAGATCTCCTTGGTGAGATCTTTCAATTGGAAAAACTAATTTTTAAAGCTCCCTATGGCAAGAAAAAAATTAAATCAAAACTAGCAAGAAATCAGAGACACATTTTACTAATCGCCAAAAGACAAAATGAAATTGTCGGATATAAATTTGGATATGAAAAGTCAAAGGAGCTTTTTTATAGTTGGATAGGTGGGGTTTCACCATCTCATCGCAAAAATGGTATCGCCAAGGCCTTAATGGTCGAACAGCACAAACTAGCAAAAGCTCGAGGCTATAGAAGTGTACAAACTGCTACTAAAAATCAATTTAAGAATATGCTGATCTTTAATTTGAAAATAGGTTTTGAGATCACGAAACTCGTAGACAAGGAAGGCGAGACCTCCCCAATAATTATCCTAGAAAAATCACTTTAAATACCCTATAATACTACGGTTGATACCTGTAAATATCGCCTTCGTCGCTAGAAAAGTACAACTCCCCTTTTCTATTCACCTTTACGGACCGTACTCGTAGCTCCATGTTAGCAATTTCTTTAGAACGATCTTCTTTATAACTTTTTGATTTTCCATCAAAATAAACTCGATTCAAATGCTCCAACACTAAAGCACCTGAGAAGAAACTTTTCCTCCACTCAGGATGAAGATCTGATTGATAGTATACGAGTCCACTAGGAGCAATGGAGGGCACAAAATAAAAGAGGGGCTGTTCCATGCCCGATTTCTTTTTTCCCTCGCCAATACTTGGACCCCAATATTCTTTACCGTAAGTAATCACAGGCCACCCATAGTTTTTTCCAGCCATTATTTTGTTGATCTCATCCCCACCCCTTGGTCCATGTTCATTTACATAAATTTGGTCCTCTGATTCTGAATAATCCATCCCTTGAGGGTTTCTATGCCCGTAGCTGTATATCTCAGGAAGGGCTGAGCTATCTTTAACAAACGGATTATCAGGAAGAGCTTTACCCTCTCTATCAATTCTGACAATGGTTCCTTGGTGATTGGACAATTTTTGTGAATCATGCCTCTTCCCTCTATCACCAATGGACATAAAAAGATTTCCGTTTTTATCCTGTCTGACTCGACTACCATAGTGGCGAGATGTGGAGGAGTTTGTTTTAGCAACAAAGATATCTTTTCCTTCTATCAAACTTTGACCGACTAATTTCGCTCTGAAAAGTGCTGTAGTTGATCCTGATTTGGTTTTCTTAGAGTAGGTCAAATAAATGAACTTATTATTTTTAAAATCTCGATCTTTAATAACGTCCAATAAACCACCCTGCCCACTTACGTGAATTTTAGGCAATCCATTAATAGGTTTAGTTGAATTGGTTTTTCGATCCGCAAGCATCAACTTGCCGTCTCTTGTAGTAAGTAGAAACTGATCGTTTTCCATGAACTCAAAAGCCCAGATGACATCAAGATCAGATTCAAATGCCATTTCTACCTTTGAAACCGCACTAACACTAAAAAGTAATAAGCCCATAGCAAATAATTTCATTAAAACCTCCGCTTCATCGCCGTCAGATTAATACAATTCTAGCTAAAAACAAGAGAAGCTCGACTCCCTCTTAAAAAAGATATAGTTTTTCCCACTGAAAGGGGAATTATATGTGGAGCGCTGAAAGCATAGGCAAAAACCTAGATCCCATTTGGAAAGAATTAATACTCCAGTTTTTGATCTCCAGCCCAGGAGAAGAACTTAGTTCGAAAATTGAAAAAGATCTCTCCGAAGGTAAAACGATTCTTCCTCCGGCCTCCAAAACGTTTAGTGCCTTTGAAAGCACTGACTTTAAACAGGTAAAGGTAGTGATCTTAGGACAAGACCCCTATCACGGAAAAGGACAGGCCAACGGCTTGGCCTTCTCCGTACCTGAAGGTTTCAAGATCCCACCAAGCCTTAAAAATATCTATAAAGAAATCGAATCCGATCTAAGTATCACCAATACCAAGGGAATTTTAGACTCTTGGGCAAAACAAGGCGTTCTCCTACTAAACACGGCCCTCACTGTCATCGAGGGACAGGCCAACTCCCACCAAAAATATGGCTGGATACACCTGAGTAACTCAATCATAGAAAAACTAAATACAGAAGCACATGGCTTAATCTTCATCCTCTGGGGTGCTCACGCCCAGAGCTTCAAACCTAAAATTAACCAAGACAAACATCACATTCTAGAATCCTCTCACCCTTCTCCCCTATCCGCCTATCGCGGTTTTTTGGGAAGCAAAGTATTCTCAAAAACAAACCATATCTTAATTTCTCAAAAGCAAACTCCCATAAGCTGGATTATAACTTAAATTAATCCCCGTACCATGTTTAAACTATTATATCTTTGGCAACGGACAATATTCGATGAAACTCAAACCATCTTTCAAAGATGGTACAACATATAGATTAGGCCCACAAATTCTCAACTTAAAGATTATGTGGGCTTAGTTGATTTCTGTATCTCTTTCAACAAATCCATTGGTTTTATGGGCTTTGTAATAAAAGCATCCATACCAACCTCGAAGCAATTTTCTTTGGTGGTCCGGAAAGCATTAGCCGTCATTGCCAAAATTGGAATGGGGTTTTCTTTGTCCTTATCGCTATTTCTAATTAACTTAACAGCCTCAAATCCATCCATTTCAGGCATCTGGCAGTCCATCAGAATTAAGTCAAATCTGTCTTCTTTAAATGCACTTACCGCTTCGACTCCATTGGGGACAATTCTATAGTCAAAACCAAAGTCAGAAAGAACCGCCTCCATTAATTGTTGGTTCATTAAGTTATCTTCAGCAACTAGAAGCCTAAGTTTTTTTCCAACCAAATCCCCTTGATTTTCCACCGCAATAGTTTTGTTTTTTTCACGTAAAGCATCCAATAGCTTTGTTCTACTGATCGGCTTGGCTAATACCTCAAGTTTTCCCTCGAAGGTATTTTGCAGGTTTCCCAGTTCTTCTGGACTACAATATAATATTATTTTTTTATGTATATTTTTAAGGAGTAGCTCCTTAATTTCATTCCCTGTACAAATGTTTGAATCTATAATAAAAATTGATTTATCATTTTTATTATTAGGAAGCTTAAAAAATAGTCCTGATTTGTCGTCTGCAATTCCTCTTACCCCCCATGACTTAAACCGTCTTAGAGTATTACTAGCCATTTTCCTAGAGTCGAAATAAACATAGGCCCGATCATAATCGCTGGAAAAATCATTCTTCTTCTCCTCTAAAGAGCTTTTGGCAGCAAATTCAAATGGTACTATAAAATCGAAAATTGTACCAACCCCTTCTCTGCTTCTAAGTTTGAGTCTACCCCCCATTGCTTCGGCAATACTTTTGCAAATACTGAGACCTAAACCGGAACCACCATACTTCCTGGTATCAGACACATCAGCCTGCGAAAACGTTTCGAAGACACTATTTTGTTTTTTCTTAGGAATACCTACACCTGAATCTAAAACCCTAATAATTGCTTTCGTTCCGGAAGAAGTATAGATCGGTAAAACTTTAACACTTATATATCCGCGCGGAGTGAACTTCATTGCGTTACCGATTAAATTTACAAGCACCTGTCGTATCCGACCCTCGTCAGATACTATATTTTTGGTAAAGCATTCATCTATAAAAACCGATAAGTTTAAGTTCTTCTTATAAATTTCATTAGACAAACCACTTAGAATTTCAAAAACACAAGTATCTAGATTCATCTCAGCTTCAGAAATACTTAATTTCCCTTCCTCAATTTTTGAAAACTCTAACACATCTTCGATGATACTAAGAAGTAGCTTTCCAGAGTAATCAATGTTATCTAAAAAGGTTTTTTGATCCAAGTTCAAGTCTGTTTTCCTAAGAAGATCAATAAAACCAATCACTCCATTCAAAGGGGTTCTTATCTCATGACTCATATTTGCTAAAAATTGACCTTTGGCTGTATTGGCTTTTTCCGCATCAAGTAAGGCTTTTTGTAGGTCAGATGTTCTTGAAAAAACCTGTTCTTCAAGGTTCGCATTTGTATTCATCAGTTCTGAATTAAGTCTGTAGAGCTCAACACTCTTTTCCTCTAAGAGCTTCTCTGCATTCTCTCTAGCTTTTCGTTCTCTTTCAATTTTTTTTCTAAGGGTATTTATCTCATCTTTCATTCTGAACCTCGATTTTAAAAAGGGAATTCCCTGGTGAATTATTGTAAATTTCTATACCTATGGCTTCACCAAAAGTATTTGCACACCCGATTAATAGTCCTTTTGCAAAAGACTCAAAGGAGTTTTTTGATTGATAGTGTAACTCAAACTGAAATTCTGAAACTTCTCTGAACGTAAAACGGGGTGGGTTCGCACCTGGGTAAAGACCTCTAACATGAGAATGTATGTGGCTATCTAAATTCGCTAAAAATTCTTTGAAATCTTTGTTCTTAAAAAACTCTGGATACTTCCTATAAAATACATTAGATAAATGAATACCGAACTTTTCCAAAAGAATTGAGACCTTAATTTTTTTAGAAATGCTTAATTCAGAAACTAAGAATAACATTTCATCCACATCATAATTTCCCACATTCGTATACGCGCCTCCAGAAGAGATCTCTCCGCTCTGGAGTAGGTTTTCTAAATACTCCGCACCATTTGAGTCTTCAATTACGTTTAGCAATTCATTAAATACCAGACCTAACATGCTTCCTCCATTTTCTGAATATTCGCCATCTTAGAAAAGTGCTTTCGCCATAGTTCTTTACAGACTCTCCTGATTTCTTTTCGTTGTTTTTCACTAATACCAGAAAACCTAATTTTTACCTCGTATTCTCCCGATGTTGTTAGCTCGCATGACTCCACCTTACACAACAGTTGCTGCTCTCCCATTTCTTTGGAAAATAATCTGAATACGTCTTCTTGGGCAAAAGAAACATTAGTAATTATGCTGCAGCCAATCTCTGATAGCCGGACTATCTCTGCCTGCTGGACAAGCATTGCTTTTCTAGCAGGTTCTCCAGCGGGGATATTGAATTCTTGCCACTCATTGTCTTCTTCACCCATATGTTTTAGAATCTTTTCTTCAAAAATAAATGAATCAATAGGCTTAACAATGTAGTCTGTTGCACCGAGCCTTATCGCCGTAGAAACATCATTATCTTGCTTTCTTCCACTCATTATAACTACAGGTAAATCTTTTACTTTTTCTATTTTCTTTAATCGCTTTAAAAGCTCAAGGCCAGTCATTTGTGGCATTTGCAAATCGAGAACAATTAGAGAAAACTCCAATTCTTCGTCATGAATTTTGTCTAAGGCCTCATATCCATTACCAGCTGTAATACAAACTTGATCCAGTTTACCACATATGGCTTCTGCTACAGCTTGGTCGCTAGGATTATCATCAACAATTAAGATATATTTTCTCAACTCACGCCTCCCTGTTCTTCCTTTATAATATCGCCGAGAGTTTTTTAGAAAAATTTAACAATTTGTGAATTTTTTTAGAATTCTTGGAAAAAGGGAGTTTAATTGGATCAAACTGAGAAACGCCAAAGGTTTGGCATAAAATCCTCCGATAGAGCCTGGAGACGATTGCTAAAAAGGGGAACAAATGAAATTCTTGATCTTAGAAGATGATAAAACTAGTCAGCTCATAATAGCAAGTGCACTCAAGGATTACGACCTTGACATTTGCTCAACTTTAGCAGAAGCAAGGGCATATATTGATAAGAATCGATATGATTTTTATTTTTTGGATATGAACCTTCCAGACGGAAGTTCTACTGAATTATTAATAGAGGAGCTTTCTCAAACAGATGGCGTGATATTTTTTGTAAGTTCATGCAAGCAAGTACATTCGCAACTATTTTGTTATCAACTAGGAGCCGTAGAATTCATTGAGAAACCTTTTCATCCTATGATTTTAAAAGCTAAAGTGGAGGCGAGAATATCTTCCAAGAAAAATAGTTCATTAGTGGCCGGAAGTAGTGCTATTGAAGTTGGAGATCTTTATATTGACGATAAAATGAAACAATTAAGTTGTAGGACATCTCAGGACTCACTGCCAAAGTTAACAAAAACTGAGTTTGAGATTTTGCAATATCTATGTAGAAATGTGGGAACTGTATTTTCTCGAGAACAAATTATGAGTGCCACCCTTGGTGATAATTCGAACTCAACAAACCGAACAATAGATGCCCATATAAGCAATATTCGAAGGAAGCTAGGCCTATTTCAAAAAACAATAGTTTCTGTCCATGGCTTTGGATATAAGATCGACTCCGATAGCTTTTCAGATTTAGCAGCTGTCTCTTAATATAGGAAAAACATAATCTAAATCTGCTTTTATGTAGCTCACGTTCAACAAAAGAATTCTATCATCCTTACAATCTTGATTAACAATCATATCCTCTATGTCGTTAAGGTATTCATAGACTGAAACTAACCCCAAATTCCCGCTTGATGACTTTAGTTTATGAGCCAAGGCAGCGGCCCCGACAAAATTATTTTTTGTTATTAGATCAAATAGAGCAGCTATTTCAGAATGAATTTCTTCAAAGAAAGCTGAAAACAGCTGTCTATATAAATTGCCTCCATCTTTAGCAGGTAACTCAGTGTATAGTTTGACTGTTTCCCAATTGATTTTTTCCATCTCTCACCCCTTTGCTCTAATATAATTAAAGAAGTTTAATTATTTATCCAAATTTTGTGAATTTTTTGTGAACCACTAATTTTAGTAGTTTCGCGTAGTTCCGTTGCAATTTCATCCATTTACGTTTGGAGCTGGGAACCTTTCTATCGATCATTCTTTTGTTTTCTTAACTCAAACCACAAACAGTCATTCATGCACAACAAAGTTAAATTTGTGTACGAAGCAAAGCCATTCTCTGCAAAAATCATCAGAAAATGACAGGTCGCATCCCCTCCTACAAGCGCTACAACCCCTAGGATAAAAAACAACAATAGCCTTAACAGACAAAGTTGCCTAACCCAAAACAAAATGAATACAATGGTGTCCAAGTACCCAACTCAAAGGAATTAAAATGTCAGAAGTCATCAAAAAACCTATGTTCAAAAACTACCGAAAAAAAAGCCTGTGTAGCGAATCCAAATACAAAGAAATGTACAAAAGATCCATAGAAGATTCTGATGGCTTTTGGACAGATATGGCTAAAAGAATAGATTGGTTTGAGGACTTTAAAAAAGTTCAGGATTGGAGTTTTGTGGGTGACGTAAAAATACAATGGTTTTTGGAAGGAAAACTGAATGCTAGTTACAATTGTATCGATAGACACCTGGAAAAAAATGGCGATAAAACAGCCTTTCATTGGGTACCTGATGACTCTCAAGAACAAGCATTGGATATAAGCTATCTAGAACTTCATAAACAAGTATGTAAACTAGCTAATGCTCTATTAAGCATGGGTGTTAAAAAGGGAGATCGAGTTACTCTTTATCTACCGATGATTCCCGAGGCTGTGTACTCGATGCTGGCTTGCGCGCGGATTGGTGCTATTCACTCCGTTGTGTTTGCAGGCTTCTCTCCTGATTCATTGGCTGGAAGAATTAATGACTGTAAAAGTGATTTTGTAATTACAGCCGATGAAAGTATTCGTTGTGGAAAACTTACCCGCTTAAAAAATAATGTTGATGAGGCAATAGAGAAAGCTAGCCACGTTAAAAAAGTACTAGTCGTTAAGAGAACCGGTGGGGAAATCAACTGGGATCCTATTAGGGATACTTGGTATCATGAAATCGTTGACCCAGCATCCACTGAAAATAAACCGGCATCTATGGACTCTGAGGATCCTCTATTTATTTTATACACCTCTGGCTCCACTGGGACCCCTAAAGGAGTTCTCCACACAACGGGTGGATATATGGTTTATGCTAGCCTTACTCATGAATATGTTTTTGATTACCAACCGGAAGATGTCTACTGGTGTACCGCTGACGTTGGTTGGATCACAGGTCATAGTTATATTGTCTACGGCCCCTTAGCAAATGCTGCCACTAGCGTAATTTTTGAAGGTACTCCTACCTACCCAGATGCATCTAGGCACTGGGGAATTGTAGAGAAGTACAATGTAACTTCTTACTATACGGCACCTACCGCCATCAGAGCCTTAATGCAAAAAGGGAGCTCCTTTGTTGAAAAGCACTCAAGAAGTTCATTAAAACTACTGGGGACTGTTGGTGAGCCAATAAACCCTGAGGCATGGAATTGGTACTTTGAAACCGTTGGTGAATCTCGGTGCCCTATTGTAGATACTTGGTGGCAAACAGAAACCGGTGGAATAATGATCACTCCCCTTCCCTCTGCCAGAGACCTAAAGGCAGGATCAGCGACTTTACCTTTCTTTGGTGTAGAAACCGCACTCGTTGATCAGAATGGTGAGCTTATTACGGAGAAAGAAAGCACCGGGAATTTGGTCTTACTCAGATCTTGGCCAGGACAAATGCGTACTGTATACGGAGATCATGATCGTTTCAAAAAAACCTATTTTTCTCAGTATCCGGGGAAATATTTTACAGGAGATGGAGTTCAAAGAGATGAGGACTCCTACCTTTGGATTACCGGTAGAGTGGATGATGTTATTAACGTATCCGGCCACAGGATGGGAACCGCTGAAATTGAGAGTAGTTTAGTAGCCCACCCAGATGTGGCAGAGGCTGCAGTTGTGGGATTTCCTCACGCGATAAAGGGTCAGGCGATATATGCTTACGTGGTATTGAACGAGGATATATTAAATAAAAATCACTCTAAAACTTTACGAGATTGGGTAGGTAAAGATATTGGTCCTATCGCTAAACCTGAAGTTGTTCAAATCGCTGATAGCCTGCCAAAAACTCGAAGTGGGAAAATCATGAGGCGGATATTAAGAAATATAGCCAAGAGTGAATTTAACAACTTTGGCGACATATCCACTTTAGCAGAATCCGCTTGTGTGAATGAATTGGTGGAAAAGAGAAAGGAACAGCATGTTTAAAATTATTTTTCTTTGTACTGGTAACTCCTGTCGCTCTCAAATGGCGGAAGGTTTTGCAAAAAGTATTCTTCAAAATCACCCAGCTGCTATTTATAGTGCTGGAACAAAACCACAGGGTCTCAATCCATTGGCTATAAAATCTATGGAAAGAAAAGGAATAGATATAAGTACTCAAAGTAGTAGTCATATTGATGAATACAAAGAAATTCATTTCACACATGTAATCAGTGTATGTGACAATGCCGCAGCATCTTGTCCGTTGATAGATGCGACATCAGTAACAAGGCTTAGTTTTGATGATCCACCTAAACTTTCAGAGGGATTGGACACTATTGAATCTAATGAGATTTTTGACAGAGTAAGGGATGAAATTGAGAGCAGTATTTTAAATCTAGCTGAAGACTGGTGCAAAGACCTTTAGTCCTTGCTGCCTTCTTCCTTAACAGGTTTTTTCAAATTCTCATTTAAAAAACCAAACAACTCTTTATTTCGAAAAGGTTTAGCGAATATCTTCAAAGCACCCATTTGCATGGCTTCTTCCTCCGTCAGATCAGCAAATCCCGTCATCATAACGATTTCTGGTCTGTAATCTTCCGGAATCTCCTGTAAACCTTTTAAAAGATCTACTCCATCGCCATTGGGCATACGAACATCACTTATTATGAAATCAATAACCTGCTTTTCGATAAGCTCTAAAGCCTCAATAGCACAGCTCGCTTCTAAGGCCTCAACTTCCCGATCGGAAAGTTGAACAACCAGGAGCTCACGTAGAGTTTCTTCATCATCTACTACAAGTGCTTTTTTTCCTTTAAGATTATCCATTCTTTCCTTTTTTCTGTTGATCTAGATTCAATTTAACGACAGCACCTTCATTCTATCATTGGTGTACGAGGGATCGGAGTGCTAAATGAACTTTTAAACCTTTGTTAGACTGGCGTTGAGTAATTTTAAAGCAAAACCCTTGTATTCCCTTGGCTTTCATCCAGCTCAAGTGTTCAATATGACAGTAGGAATAACAGAGAGGTAAATATTATGATTAAAATTACGGCTATTTTTATTGGACTTCAACTATTGGTCGCGCCTATTTTTGCTAAAGATCTCACAAATAGATTGGGCATTGGTTATAGCGATCAATTTGCAGTTACTAGCTCTACCGGTACCTCTAGTTTACCAAGTGTTATGGTAATGTACTACCCAGACTCTGCAACGGGAATGTCTGCCGCTCTTGGTGTAAACACCAAAGAAGACAACAGTAAGTTTGGTCTGTCTTTTAAGTACTATAAAATCATTTTTCCGGAAGACAACATGCACTTCTATATGGGTGGAACCTTAGCGCTTCTATCTGATGAAACAAGTGGAAATTCAAGTAGTGGCTTTGAGCTAGGTGGTTTTGTTGGTGGAGAATATTTTTTCCAGGGACTTGAATCCTTAGGTTTCAGATTTGAGGCAGGCCTTGGAATCGTGTCTGTTGATGATGGTGTTACTTTCAGGACTATCGGAGATAGCCCTTTGAAAGCAGGAATGGTCTTCTATTTCTAGTGTAGATCTAGTGGACAGATGTAAGCATTTGAAACCTCAAATCAAAGATATCATACTTACAGATGGCACTTTAATTGCTTCTTTCTAAGGTTATAATCCGGGGGGATTCCTTGTTAAAAAAACTATTATTTCTATCCTTTTTATTGTTTTCTCTAGGCACCTTTGCACAAGGTGAAGCAGATCCATTTATCGACTACTCAGAATTTGAAGTGGCCAGCGAGGAAGAAGCAGACGTTAACTTTTTTAGAAATGGTAGATTCCTCACCTTAGCCCTTGCCGTGAACAACACAAGTTTCACTAGTGTCATGGGAGAGTACCAGTCCCCAGCAGCAAATGTGGGTCTTAATATTAGCTATTTTTTCGACTTAAGAATTGCTTTGCAAATTGCACTATCGAGAAGCTCCCATGCCTACCTAGAGCCAGGCTCTGGTATTACTGGAACTTTGAATCAAAATAGTACCCAGGTATCGGGAAAGTATTTCTTTAATATGCAAAATGTTACCAAAGGCCTATCCAACTGGAATCCCTACCTAATAGGTGGAATCAGCAGTATTCATCGAGACCTTACAAGAAACACAGGTGACGCATCTTACGGGCAAGATAGTGGTATCGGATTTCACATAGGTGGAGGGATCGAAATCCCCATCGCTAGAAATAAAATGTTTTTAGGTCTGGAAACCAAATACACCATGATAAACTTCGAAGGCGAGGCTATAGCCAACGATAATACTGGAGATTTGGTTGAGGGTGATATTCTCGATTTCGGTGTGAATCTCGGTATCAACTTCTAATCGAGATTCTCTGCAGGAGATTCTTTAAGCTCCTTAGCCGTCCAATCAATTTTATCCGCCCAGTCCTCAGGTAGCTCGTTCTCAAAGGACAGAACCTGTTCTTCCACATGACTATCATCTATAAAATCTAGTGCCTTCTTTGATTTTTTCCCACCTGTCTTCATAGCAAAAATACGAATTGGTATACCCTCTAGTCCCCACTCTTCCTTGATTCTTTTAATCAAGAAGCGTCGGTAGGCGTTGTTTACGCCATCGGGGTGATTGGCAAAAGCGATGAAACTGGGTGGTTTTTGTGATGTCTGAGTTAGGTAGTAAAACTTAACGTTTCGATGCCCGTAAACTGGAGCAGGAGCTTTTCTAATCACTCGCATAAAGAATCTATTCAACTCGGCAGTTGGTATTTTAACCGCAAGTTTTCTTCGCATATCGCTAACGGTTTCAAATAGCTTATGCAAGCCAGAGCCCGTTTCGGCACTAATAAAACAAACTGGTATATCCACATTAAAATGAAACACATTGGCAACTTGTTCTCTAAAATTCTTACGAAAGGCTTCCCGTTCCTCTTGGGCAATATCAGTTTTATTTGCAACTAGAAGAACGGCCTTATGATGTTTATGGATCAACTCCAACATCTTTGCATCCTGCACAGTAGGCCCCTGCATTACATCCACCATCAACAAAACAAGCTCTGCTCGGCGAATAGAATCCTCTGATTTAAAACTAGCCACTTGTTCCACTTCGTCATAACGCTTGGATTTCCTACGAAGCCCTGCTGTGTCGATAAGAATAAACTTCTCACCATCAAACTCAATTTCACTATCAATGGCGTCCACGGTGGTTCCAGCAATATCACTTACAAGCATTCTACTCTCACCAAGCAAACGGTTGGTTAGAGAACTCTTCCCAACATTAGGTTTGCCGACAATGGTAATAGTGAAGCCTTCCCTCTCTGTACTAGAACTATCCGGAAAGTGGGTACACACCCATTCTAAAGCTTCTGTAATTCCACGACGGTGCTCAAAGCTTGTCGCGTAAACCTCAACACCAAACTCCCAAAAATCCGCTTTTGCATATTCCTCGTTGGAGGGATCATCTACCTTGTTCACTAAAACACAAAAAGGCTTCTCACTGGCTTTGGCTATTTTAATCAGATCTCTATCTTCTGGACAAATCCCAGACTTACCATCAGCAACAACAATCAGACAATCCACGGAATCAAGAATAGATAAAACCTTTTTCTTAATCATCCGAGAAAAGACGTCTTCAGCCTCAGTAACACCACCGGTATCAATGATATCGAATTCTTTATTTAACCATTGAGCTGGCTCGATCTGAATATCACGAGTCACCCCTGGTCTGTTTTTAACCACTGCTTTTTTAGTACCAGACAAAATATTAAACAATGTACTCTTACCCACATTGGGTCGTCCAATAATTGCCACTCGATTCGTATTAACCTTGGACAACATAACCCAACTCCTGTCTCATTCGCCTAGAGCTAGTCCAATCCTCTTGGACCTTCACAAAAGTTTCTAGATAAACTTTCTTACCAATAAGCTCTTCTATTTCCAGCCGTGATTCTTGAGATATTCTCTTTATCGACTGTCCTTTTTTACCAATTACGATTTGCTTGTGAGCTTCTTTCTCAATCATGATATCGGCATAAATTCTATCTATCTTTTCGCCCTCTTGGTAATCTTGTAGTCTCACTGCCAAGCCATAAGGGATTTCTTCATGCAAATAATCAAAACACTTTTCTCTAATAATTTCTCCAACCATCTGCCTTACACTACTTGTCGTGTAATATTCTGGATCAAACAATGGAGCCGGTGAACTAGGAAGGTGTTCTTCAACCAATTCAATAAATTTTTCCCTGCTCAACTCAGGATTTTTTAGAGCACTAATCTCTCTTACTGGGATATTGTTTTCTCTCAGAAGATACTTCATTTTCTCTACTCTATGAATCATCCCCTTATCCTGTTTTGAAATTACAGCAACTAATGGTTTCCCGGAATCTAATCCTATTTTTAGAATTTTTTGGATTTCATCCTCTGTTCTGGCATCGATATTCAGAACCAGGCAGATAACATCTGAACCATTCACTACATCCCTGTACTCATCTTGAATAAAGTTATTGATTCCATGTTTGGTATTAATAACTCCAGGGGCATCTTGTAAAACCATTTGGAAATTCTCTTCACTTACCACTCCGAGCAATCTCTTCCGAGTCGTTTGTGCCTTCCGGCTTACGATGGATATTTTTTCTCTAACAACAGCATTTGCGAGGGTGCTTTTACCAGCGTTCGGCATTCCTATTAATCCAACATAACCTGCTCTATAACTCATTCAATACCTCCAAGGCTGAACATGCTGCTGCCTGCTCGGCAGTTTTTTTACTCTTCCCCTTTGCTCGGGTAATCCACTTCCCTTGCAAATATATTTGGGCAAAAAACAACCGATCATGAGCCGGGCCGAAGCTCCAATAAACATCATAAGCTGGTGTTTCCTTAAATTTACTTTGTGTATATTCTTGTAATCTAGTTTTAAAATCTTGATTGGAAATTTCTAAGCTCTCATAGTCTTTAACCAAAGGCTTAAAGCAACGATAAACAATTTCTTTAGCCGCTTTATACCCGCCCTCAATAAAAACAGCGCCAATCACTGCCTCTAAAGCACAGGCTAGTAGTCTCGGCTTAGTATTACCGCCACTGCTCTTTTCACCCTTACCAAGTAGTAGCGCCTCATTGAGTCCGTATTTCATGGCAAAATCTGCAAGTACTGTCTCATTAACTAGAGAAGCACGCTTTTTTGAAAGGCTACCCTCGTTGTCTTGCGGGTAGATCTCCATCAATAACTCACTTATCGCTAAATCAAGGACAGCATCACCTAAGAACTCAAAGAGCTCGTTGTCTTTTCTCTTTTTTTGGCCCTCAATCACTTGCACAAGAGAACGCTCGTTAGCGTAGCTTTTATGAGTTAATGCTTGGACAAGATTTGAGCTATCACTGAAATTATAGCGTAGCTCCGATTGCAACTTACTGAGGTTTTCCACTCAAACTCCTTTTGAAATAGGAGTATTCTGAAATCTGGGAACTCAAAAAATTCACAGGTTTCAAAACACTAGGTAGTATATAACGCTCCCTGTCGGCAACTGTCAATGTCTGTAGCAGTTATTGGAAATACTTACTGAAGAAAAAAATAGCAGCACCAGTTGAGGGGGGGGGGTAACCAGTGCTGCTCAGTCACCGCTTGTTAGCGATGAGATAGTGGTATACCTCTCCCCGGGAAAGAGCAACTGGTGTCCTCTTTGGCAAAGCTTAAAAAGTTCAGTAAATTCAAATACATAAACTAAAAAACTAATTTTAGTTAGTTCCACCTTTGTAATTCTTCTCTAGCTGAGTTGAAAGTATTACTTTATCTGTGGTAATTTCACTGGCATGCTACTCCAAGAAGTCGCTAACTTACCGTACATATAGTTAAATTGACGTTTATAGCGTTTAGTTACGGAGGCGAGCTCGATGAGATAGTAGTTTTCCAAATTCTTACTAAATGCAGCTTTGGTAAAGTTTCCAGCCCCCATAAATACTAAACTAGGTTCGCCTTTGGTTTCAAAAACTATAAACTTGTTGTGATGTAGTAGTTTTTTTCTGTGGTTGGTTTGCATGAATCTTGCCTTCAAGCCCATTGCCCTTAAAGCCTCAAAACGTCTTACCTCTCCCTTAGTTAGCGGATCCAAATGTTGCTTTTTAGTGCCCCAATACAAATCGTCGTCCACCAATAACTTCACAGCCTTTGGGTTTTTCCCTAACTTATTACTCAAAGCTCCTAAAATTTCTTTATGTGAAAACCTGTGAGCTGCCATTTTTATAGAATCGTGTTTTTCTATATTATCGATTATAAAATCTCTAGCCGCCAACTCTTCTCCTGGCGTGAAACGAGCTCTAATATCAGCTTCCTCTGGCGCACGTATTTTTGAAATACAATTTAATAGGTCTTTTTTAAATCTTGCTCTTCTGGAGTTGGAATCTATCATATTCTCCATCAGACAAATGTGTTTTTGATAAAAATGAGAAAAACGGTTTACGTTAAAGAAAATCCAATTCTCATGGTGCATATGGGTTCCTGAACTCATATTCCCGCTACTCACTGCTAGCTGGACTCCGGAGCTTTGGGCACTAGGGTTTACGACAAAAAGCTTCACATGTGCGTATCCCATCCCAGGAATATTGCCCCTGGGGTAAAAGAAAAAATTTTGTTGCTCAGGATTTGCTTCAGCATCACAGCGGGATAAAAATTCGGCGGCTTTCTGCTTTCTACTTGAGTCTAAGACTAGATGTAAAATTAAGTTTTTTGATTTCATAGCATCACAAATTTCATGTTGAATGCGTTTATCCGAAAAACTCAAGTAGGCCATATAAATCTCTTTTGTGTCTTCTGCCCGAATCCAATCTACAAGTCGTTGTTGAGGAGAGTTTTGCCTCATCCCATTTTTCTTAGAAAGCGTTTTTTCTCTATCATCAACACAAAAAACATTTTCTTTTGAGTGAGTATCATACCCACCTCTATTTTTTTTCACCGGATACTTGTACTCTACACTTGGGCATTTAGGGTTTGTGAATAAGACCTCAGCATCGAAAGGATTCATCTCAGATAGTAAAACTGCCTGAACAGCACCTGCTTGAAAAAAAATGAATACCAAAAACAGTCTAAACATACATCCCCCAATAATAGAAACTGGAGCAGATTAAGTGCGGTTAGGCACCGGAGCAATAGGCAATAAACATTCGAGCTCTTTGTGAGTTTTACATACTGACTGCCGCAATGCGCACCTCTACTTTTTACAGAATCCCAAGGATTTTTCAGGCCCACAAAAACCACCTGTGCCTCACAAAGAAACAATAGTGGATGATTTTCGCCAGACGATGGTCTTGATAGCACCACCTAAAGCCAGCTTCGTTAAGATTTTCGTCCAGTGCTCCCGATGAGATACCTAGACCATAGTAGGAGCATCATGAGAAATACTATTTTGATTTTAATTTCAATATTTACTATAGGACTATCTGCAAAAACCTTTTCTTTGCCTGGTTTTCAAGCAAATGGCGAATCGGATATTGTAATTAAAAATAACTCTGATGAAAAAGTTCAGTTTGATATTTTCCTGAGAGATCCCATTTCATTTAAAACAGAACGATACTCTTTTCAGCTAGAAGCCCATTCAAAAATAGAGAACCCTTTCAGCCAAAAAACACTACTTGAAAAAAGCGTTCTTCTTCAACCTAGTGCTATTCACCAGGAAGATATAGAAGTTATATTAAAAGGAACGAAAGCTCATAAACTGGATGCTCAATTAGCCAATTACTTTCAAACTAAACATAATACGATATTTTTCCACAACCCATCCATGAAAGAAGCGCATATTAAAACTCCGGAAGGAAATAGACTTCGGATAGCACCCTATTCTCAACTTTTTTTAGAAAAAGCACGCATTGGAATTTATCAATCCAGTGTATCACTAAATATGTATGAAAAGTCTCAGGATCAATGGCTACATACCACAAGAATAGAGCGACTTCCTGTTTTACCAAAATCGCCTAAATCCCACTATTTTTTGATGGGTTCAGAAAACGAAGATCATCATCCAAACTTTATAGTTAAAATAACAGACCCTCGTATGCTAGCAAAAGCTAGGCTTCTTCTACGGAATCCAACGGAGCAGGATCAACTACTTTTTGGAAAAATAAATCTGAACCCTAGCAGTTTTAATTATAATTTAAACTCCACCTTCGCACCTAGCTGGAATTGGGAGCTCGTCTTAGAGGACTTCGTTGGCGTTTGCTGGAATCACTTACAAATAAACCCCCAGCTTATAGAGGACTTCCTGCCAGATTTAATTAGGAACCGCGATTATGTTTGCCTGCCAAACTATAAAATTAAAGCAGAACTCAAATAGACTACCAAGGCAGAACAACAACTCTATCTTTTTCAGATTCAGGAAGCCTGTTTTCAAGTATATCCAAAACCTCATTGTAACTATGTCTTCTAGAGAAATGCTTTAGAATAATGTACTCAGACTTTATATCCCCTAGGCGAGGGATTAGCTCATCCAAATGAATATGTCCCCACTCCCTGGTGCTCTCGATCGATTTCCTAGAATCGGCATAAGTGACTTCCAAAACTAATACACGAGAATTTCGAACTTCCTCGGTGGCATCTAAAAAATCAATCTTGGTATCGCCTGTTACAGAAATTAATGGGATCTCAAGTTTATTTTCGATTTCCACGCCGGACTCTTTTAGGCTTTGTACTTTAGTTGCGGGTAGGCCTAAATATTTTTCTTTCAACTTCTTTTTGGTTTGTATAATCGTGTAACCATTGGAATCTACTCTATGAAAAGTGGGAAAAGCTTTGAAGCCGTAGTTTCCACCAAGATCTACCAACTGGCGAAGCTCTGTCGGGATGAATTTATATTTGTATTGGTGGCCTTCCATATCACTCCAGATCTGCATGATATTAGTCATTGGCTCTATCATTGATTCAGGCATAAAGAAATTTGGAGTGTTTTGATTTGTAAGAGCTTTATTTGAAATAATATATGGTATCCCAGAGGCGTGATCCATATGACTATGAGTAACAAGATAGTTCCTATGACCAAGAATACTCGGATGAGAGTAGCCGACATCCACACATAGTTTAAGCTCTGGAATAGATATATGCGTACAAATACCAGCCATACTGATTCCACGCAGGCTTAGGTTTTGATATTTCGCTTGATAAAGATCACGATAGGCCGTAAATTTCATAAAAAGACACCTTAAACTTTATATTCTATCCCACTACGGATCAAGACTACTATATACTATGAAAATTGTTAAAGCCAATCCCTCTATGGATTTAAAATTACGAGACTTTTTCTATCAAAACTCAATTGAGGGCGATATTTCCTTCACTTTCCAGCGGAGTCAGAGCTTCTTCAAGAATTATGAAATACAAAGTAATGATTTTATCACCTTTGCTTTAATAGATCAGGCCGACGAAATCCATGGATGTGCGACTCTGCTATTTAAAAACGAATATGTAGGTTCTAAATGTGTTCCAGCGGCTTGGATCGTTGATCAGAGAGTACCAAAGGGTCAAAAAGCCATGTACCTTTGGACTACACAACTCTACGAGAAAGTGTTTGAAGAAACAAAAAAAAGAAAGGCGGAACACGTATTTGCCGTCATCTACAAAGAAAACCAAAAAATCGTAAATTCCATTTTGAGAAAGAAGCATGATCGTACGGACCTACCGACCTACCATCATGTTACCGATTTCCAGATGATTTCTATTCACGGAAGACTTCCCTCTTTGGATAGTTTGTTAACATCTATGAAGGTTAAAAGACTCAATCCCAACCGACTTGAAGAGCTTTGTCTTTACCTTAATACTCATTCAAAAAATAGATTATTTGGAGTGGAGTACAACCCAGACCTATTAGCAAAAAGATTTGAGTCCTGGCCAGGTTTTTATATAGAGGACTTCTACGTAGTTCTTGATAAAAAAAAGAATATTCAAGGATGCTTCCACCTTTGGAATGCTAAAAAAATGCAAAGTCTGGAAATCACAGGTATCACTGATTTTGCTAAGAATTTTCAAAGAGCATTAAAATTTCTTAGACTTTTTAAGATGGCAAAACCATTTCCTGAAGTATCTGAAGAGGTGCAGTTTCACTACATGACCCATATGTATGCTGATAACAATGACATCTTTGAATTGATGATTCAAAATGCTTACTCGCAGGTCAACACTAGTTTCTTACTTTATCCGTCTTTTGAGAACTTTCTCACAAGTCTTCCACCAAAAAGATTTCTGTCTCACTCCCTTAATTTTGGAATCTATCAAGTAGTAGAAAAAGGAAAGGCTCCAGATTATAGTCTGAAGCCGAAACCCTTCTCTCCGCCCCCTGATATAGAGGCTTGCTTTATATCTTAGTTGGCAATCTGATAGCTTGAAGGACTCACGCTTGACCAGAACCAAGAAAGCATTGGATCAATATCTATGCTCTCCAATATATTTAATTCTTTTGTCTGTAGATCCTGCATAGCTGTTCCACTTACGGATTTCCCAGGACCTAAATTTACAAACCTCTTCACAGATTCTTCATCTCTTAGTTCCTCCAGAATCTCCATCAAACTGCGTTTTTCATTGTCTTCTAAAATGAAATTTCCTTCCTCATTTTTTCTAAAAACCTGGTAGTCAGGCATGGAAATACCCTTTGAAAGTTGAGGCATATCACCGTCTAAGAAAGCGATATTATCTAACTCCGCTTCCTCTTCTTCCTTAAGCGCCATATTGATCACAAACTCCCCCATTCGCATCTCTCCGGTGAGAGTTTTAATGGGGTTATCAGGCTTATTGATACTCAATATAAAATCGGCATTTGGATGATATTTCAGATATCTTTTGTAAAGAGCAAGCTGAACTACAGCTACACAAATTTGTCTGTATTTATTGTTTCGCCAAAAAATAGAATCCTCACTAGTGAGAAACTGCACTAAATCAGGTGCCTCTTTCACTGAGCGATCGATGTATTTTTGGGCTTCTTTTAAATGTGATAAAACTTCTGGAATTCTAACTATGGATGATCTTAACTCTTCAAAATCCAATACCCCAGCCGTTGAAAAAATTGCTGCTACTTTCACGTAGTCCCCCCTTGTGTATTTATTAAACCCTCTTATAGGAAACCAAATCCCCATTTGATTTCCGTCCCTTACCCCTTTATAATAGCAAAGCCTGGGCCAAGATGATTTATTGATTTTTTTCATTGGCTGATGATTTAAACCGACCTGAGAGCGAATTTATTGGCTTTTTGCGTCAAACATAGGGTAGTAAATTCAAACTACCGTATAGAAATTAGTCGTCAGAATTTAAGCAGGTGTAAACTTATAGCATATTTAGCTAAGGGATCGTTTTGTTCGAAGATAAAAAAATTTAATAGAAAATAAAAATAGCTTTCCTCGAGACTTGCTATTAATGCCTAGCAATGAATCAACAATCTTTTGGAGAGAGATTAGAATTGATGAAATCCTCAGTCTATTGTGCAATGGGTTCATGACAAAACAAGAAATTGAGAAAATACATCTGAAACAAACCGAATATCAAAAAGCACATTGGCCTCTTACCTATAATAAAAGAGTCTCCTTACTGGAGCGACTGAAAAAACTAATCCATGAAAACGAGGAACAGATCATGTCTGCTCTAAAATTGGATCTCAATAAATCAGACTTTGAAGCCTACCTGTCAGAACTGCACTTCGTAGTTAACGAAATTAATTTTTCTCTAAAAAATCTTAAGTCTTGGATGAAAGAACGGCCTGAAAAATCACCTCTTCTTCATTTTCCTATGAAGTCCTACTTAAAATATGAACCTCTTGGTAGAGTTCTTATTATTTCACCGTGGAACTATCCTTTTCAACTATTGCTGTCTCCATTGGTGGGAGCTATGAGTGCGGGATGCAATGATAGTTTAAAGCCTTCTGAAGTGGCGGAGAATACCTCAAAAGTAATCGAGAGCTTAATACCTAAGTATTTTGCCGTCGAAGAAGTGGCCGTTGTGCCTGGGGCTGTAGAAGAGACAACTCACCTTTTAGATTTGAAATTTGATCATATTTTTTATACCGGAAATGGCTTTGTCGGAAGAATAGTAATGGAAAAAGCTGCCAAACATCTAACTCCTGTTACATTGGAGCTTGGTGGGAAATCTCCGGCCATGGTCGCAGGTAAAGTCGATGTCTCCATGGCTGCAAAGAGAATTGTTTGGGGGAAGTTTTTTAACGCTGGCCAAACCTGTATAGCACCTGACTACGTGCTCATTGAAGAAAGCAAAAAATCTGAATTTATCGATTGCTGCAAGCATTGGATAAAGACTTTTCTGGGCGATAAGCCAAGCCAAAGTGTAGACTATGGAAGAATCATTAATCTTAAACACTTTGAGCGCCTTAAAAAAATGATTGTCGCAGAGGAAGTTGTCTTTGGTGGTGAAACGGACGCCAACCAAAAGTATATTTCTCCCACCTTGCTTGACGCCACAGCAAGTAGTCCATCAATGAAAGAGGAAATTTTTGGACCTATTTTGCCGATTCTAGGACTAGAGGACTTTCAATCCTGTATCCAGTTCGTCAGACACAAAGAGAAGCCATTGGCGGCCTATCTGTTTACAGACGAGCAAAACAAAATCAAAGAGTTTACTCTAAAAATAACAGCCGGTGGTATGTGTATTAACGATTGTCTTGTTCATATCGCCAGTGACTATCTGCCTTTTGGTGGGGTCGGTGAGAGCGGCATGGGCAGTTACCATGGTAAGTATAGCTTTGAGTGCTTCTCCCACGCTAAAGCGATTGCAAAACGTAGTTTTTCGGCTGATCTAGAAATGAAATATCCACCCTATGGTGATAAGCTGTCTACTCTTAAAAAGCTTATTCCGTGGGTTTAAGTCTAATTTTTTGAAGGCTTGTTTATTCCTTGTGTCAGGGGCTTTAAAGGCTGTGGCTAATACTTTTAGAATAAAACTTCAAAGCCGGTAAAAACAAAATATCTCAGAGGCTTAAACCCATCCTCTCCCTGTAGTTTTAATAAAAACAGAGTCAATTTCAAGAAAACATCTCAACTATCTGGCATATATTTCGTTGTCAGACTATACAAAAGCACTTGTAAGTAATCTTGGAAAGAATGTCATATTCCTGTACAAGACTGCCAAATTGCAGCTATGTCGATCTTAGGTCGAATATGAACGTTTTTTTTACAACAAATTTTATTTTTAACTGCTTTGGTTTTTGGTACTCTTTTTGAAGGTTCAAGTAATTGTGAGAGATTTTATAATTTTATTGGTTACCTATGTTGTACCATTCATTTTGTCAGCGGCCGCTCCAGGGAAAAACACCCTTTTGGTTTCTGGTGCAAGTTGCTCCCAGAAATATAGCCAAACTAGCAATTCAAGCATAGAGAAGATCTTCTCTAAGATCGAGCGTAGAATTTCCATGATACCACTCCCAAGTAGAAAGAAAACTGTAGAGGAATACAGATTGGAGATTGAAAATAAAACTTCACTTCTTGTAACGGCCTTAAAATCACTCCATGAAAAAGAGCAACATCCCTCTCATCGCCAAGCTATTGAGGCCTATACCAGCAGACTAGAACATGACTCTAAGAGAACTTTAACTCAAATGGATGCTTTGATATCAAAACAATCTGGAAAACTACTATCCGAAAGAATGGACTCAAAAACCATAAGCTCTGAAATGGTGAAGTTTCAAAGGCTCTACGACGGTTGGCATACTCACCTATCTGGACTACGGGGTGAGCTTCTAGCCCTGAGGAGAATTAAAAACCCCAATGCTGTTGAAATAAAGTTGGAGGAGTTCTTACCTGCTGATCAACTTAGTCTCCTAAGCAGTCTTTTGGGTATATCTTCCATAAAAAAAGAAATGGATATTACCTATGGGGGAAATAAAAATTGGGTTGAAGTAAAGTTTTTTACTCCCAAAAAGAAAACAGTCTGGAAGCTTCAGGAAAATGTAATGACAAAAATTGAATCTATGAACAAAATCATATCGGTCTTGAATAGAGAATTTAGTGAGAAATATACTTTTGAAATATGGCTTTTTGACCGCCGAACCTATGACATCCTTCTTCTTAAAGAACTAAGAGAAAAGTATCCTAATGTTGAGCTTAAAATAATTAGGTATTAAAACATTGCTCCTCAACCATCACTTTAAAATTCTTTCACAAACTGTCAAAAGTCTATCTAGATAAATCTCTTCATTTCCTACTAAATGCATTGCTTTGATTTATAAGCTTGTCCCCTTCTAGCCATGCTATAAAATGGCAAAGAACCCAAAATAACGAGGACGAAAATGAAATTATTTATGGCCCCCCTAGCGCTATTGGTAAGCTTAAACTTAAGCGCTGAAAAAGCACCCTTTTTAGACAAAAAAATACCTAGCAAAGACACTCGAAATCAAATCGAGAACATCCTAAAATACCTGCCCTTGGTTGAAGGACAATTTCATTACATTAATGAAGGCAAACCTATGGTGAGAGTCATGGAGGGGGAAGATCAAAAGACGGATCTTGGAGCTAGACTTTCTATACAAATGGAACCAATAGCCAATCGAATACTCAATTATAAGATAGCCGAAAATGTTTTATCATCCGATACCGCTTTTGAAGTAGTAAACCCGTTTCCTTGGATTGATAGTTATAACCAGGGAGCATTTGATATATTGATGTTAAGAGACTCTCACATAATGGGCGAAACAATCAACATTGATAGCTTTGAAAAAGACGGGAGTATTATTAGCGATGTTAATTTTCAAGCTGTTGTAAATGTTGGGTTCAAGTTAAAAGATGAAGTTAAAGATGACGACGGCAATATAATAGGTTTCTCAGATGACTCCACTCAGTTTTTTGCCAGAGAGACGATAAAAGTTTTAATGTCAGTGAGTTTATTGGCCATTGATGGATATGTTGTAAATGTCTACTCTTCACCTGGAGCTTATCAGTTTACAAATGGATTGGAATGGGCCTCTGCTGGTGTTTCCCATGTCTTAAAATATGTTGCTAACTACGACCAGGTATTAGGTGACAAACCTGTGGAAAAAGTTGGATTAGATAAAATAGACAGCACATTCATCTACCAAATCGTTGTTCCTATGGTAAATGACTATGTAGGTCATCAACTTAAAGAACTACCTTCTATTCCTAATCTAGTTTTGCCTTAGTTTAAATGTAAGAAATTACAATCCCCCGACACTATTGACTCCTGGCTTGTAAGCTGAGAACAACTAGGGTTCGGGGGATTTTTTTTTGAATTTTTTTACATCTTCGTTGATTTTTTTCCGCCCCTTGCTGGATTGTGCTTTTATTGATTTTCGAAGTTTCAATCTAAAATACCTACGGATGACGTTGAGTTGTTCGATAAAAAAGACTAAATTCTCCCAATGACTAAAGAATTAAAAATTAATTTATCTAATCAGTGGAAATCTCTCGGAGACAGTTTTTATAGTAATGGGATCATTTCCTCTTTTAAAAAGGCTGAGCTTCTTTATTGGAACGATGATCTAGGGAAAGAACTTGGCTTAGATGCTCTTTCTAAGGAACAACGTTTAAAATACTTTTCTGGTCAAGAATTACTCCCTGGAAGTGAACCCGTTGCTAGTGTTTACTCCGGCCATCAATTTGGACACTATAACCCAAGACTAGGAGACGGTAGAGCGGTTCTTTTGGGTGAGCTAATGGGAGAAGATAGAAAGTCGTATGACCTTCAACTAAAGGGCTCTGGTCCAACGGAATACTCTAGAGGTGGTGATGGATACTCCTCACTAGGACCCGTTTTGAGAGAGTATTTACTCAGTGAGTATATGCACAAAATTGGAATACCTACCACCCGCTCATTGGCTGCTGTAAGAACGAATGAAAACGTGTATAGGCAGAATGGGCCTGAAATGGGAGGTATATTTACTCGTTTAGCCTCCTCACATATTAGAATTGGAAGCTTTCAATATTTTGCTGCCCAAAATGATTTAGTTAGTTTAGAAAAACTATTAAATCACAGTATCGCAAGGCATTACCCTAGCATTAGCCTTGATAAAGATCTTGAGGAACGCTGTTTAGAATTTTTTAGTCACGTAGTTGAAGCTCAAGCCAGCCTAATAGCAAAGTGGATGTCTGCAGGCTTTATACATGGAGTAATGAACACAGATAATATGAGTATTGCTGGAATAACAATAGATTACGGACCTTGTGCGTTTATGGATCACTTTCAATCCGGCCAAAAATACAGCTCTATAGATCGTAATGGTAGATACGCCTTTAACAATCAGAGTAAAATTGCTATTTGGAATTTAGCAAGGCTTGCTGAATGCTTAATGGCTTTATTAGACCAGCAGTCCCCTAGTATATTTAAAAGTTTTGAAAAGACACTTTCAAAGTTCCTTGAAAACTTTGAAGAGAAATATTATGATACAATGTTTGAGAAATTGAAATTAACAAAAAAATCTTCTCTTAGAGAGCTTGTTGATGAGTTTTTAACTTATTTAGAAAAAAATAATTTAGATTATACCAATAGTTTTAACAATACTTCAGACCAGATTGAAGCGGAGCAGTTCTTCGGAAAAGACTTTTCTCCCCTCTATGAAAAGCTAAATAACAATCAGTCCAATGAAGTAGTTAACATTATGAATCCAATAGTTATTCCTCGTAATCATCTTATGGAACAAGCTTTAGAAAAAGTCCTCATTGAAAATGATTTGAGCTTTTATGACGAGCTACTGGTTACCTGCCAAAGCCCCTTTACAAAGCCTGTTAATGAAACCTACACCTCTGCACCTAAAAAAGATCAGGTTGTAAAGGCAACCTTTTGCGGCACATAAGGTCTGGAAATATCATCTTACAATTTTCATTCGCTACAGACTAGCTAAGATTCCTGTAATTAATATTCCATAGGCTACCAGAAACCAATAATAGGGCTTCCAGTTTACCTTAAACATTCCCTTACTTAGACCTTTGAAACTTGCGTAGGTTAATCCTGTGATCTTTTCAATACTAGGTCTTGTACTGGTCATACTAACTAAATAGCCAAAGAAAAAGCAAACAACACAACCTATCATATTCCACCATGGCCAACTGACCTGCGGGATAAAGAGCCAAAAGCTCAAATTAATTACAAATCCAAAAACTAATCCAGCTATTGCTCCTCGACCCGTGGCTCTAGTAGTAAATATACCTAGCAGAAACACTCCAAGAATGGGGCCATTAGCCAAAGATCCCACCTTATTTATGGAAACAATAATCGAGTCACTGATATCCCCAACATAAAAGGCGAAAAGAGTACAAACCGTGCCCCAGAAAACTGTGAGAACCTTGGAATACCAAAGCTCTCGGTCGCTGGTAAGATCCATTTTTAGATAGCTTTTCATCACATCTTGCATAGTAGTCGCACTTAGCGAGTTGATTGTAGAATCTAAGGAACTCATTGCCGCACTAAATAAACCAACCATAACTAATCCAACAAGCCCAACGGGAAAATACTTTATCACGAACACAGGCACGGCAAGATTAAAATTAGGCTTCCCC
>JBGCGH010000061.1:0-50602 GCA_045110695.1 Bdellovibrionales bacterium
TTTTCATACATCCATAGAACTCATCGACTGTCGTTGCTAAATCAAGAGCTAATGAAAAAATCTCATTTCCGATTTCTCCATTTTTCACGTAATCCGGGTCACAGGTATCTGAAATCCATATATTGTCTTCAAACTTAAAATATTTTAATCCTAAACCTTCTACATTCTCGAGTTTGATATCTAAATATTCATAATTCTTGAAATTTTTAATTGCTTTCCCTATCTTGTCATCACACCCTGTACAAATTTTTCCCTCAGTGTGGTGATCACCATTTTTATTTGCTATGTAGCTAATTGAAAAGCTTTTACCGCTAATTAAATTACTATGCGTTTCGATGACTTTTTTCTCAGGTAGATATTCTCTTTGAATCGAGCGTTCAAAAATTCCGTCGTAATCATCGTCATAGGTGTTAATGTTTTTTGCATTCAATTTTTTAAATGTTTTATCTATTTTTCCATCGAAGTTTCTATCCACCTTTGATGAGTGAATACGGCCATTTTTAAAATTAGATACGGAGTCTACTTTACCGTCTTTGTTTAAGTCGGAAAGTGTTTTATCTAGTTTGCCGTTCTTCCATTTTAGTTGCAGGGACTTTCCTAAACCACTAAGGGTAGTTGGCCTAGTTTTAAGCTCTTGAATAATAGCGATAGGTTTTATGGTGTTTTTAGAGCCTGCGTTAATAGTACTAAGATTGCGAGATTTTTTAGGCCCATAGCCTTTTGCTACTAAAAAGTCATTGATCTGAGAAATGGATGCCACTTCTCTCGTACTATCTAAACTTACTCTAAAGTAAAATAGACCACTGATCATCATGGTTAAAATAAGGCTATAAATTAATTTTAATCTCACTTTACTATGATAGGGCAGATTAGCCCAAATTAGGAGATTAGCAAGACCATGATCGGGTCGAGGAAAGTGGGGGAATTGTAATGGAAGAAATCTCATGGAAATGTAATACACTAATTTCAAAGGGGCATTAAAACTAGCTTTAATTTTTGAATTATTTTCTATTTCAATGCCGTATCTACGCCTTCAGTTTACCGATGAATTTTTGCAAGGTTCGTCTACTTCAAAGCAGTAAAAGAAAGTCCATTTCTATTTGATTCTAGCCTTAGTAAAAACGTAGAACTTGTTATTTCCCTTTCAATTTTGTCTCAAAATAAGCCTCTGATGGTCGAATTTCTATAAAATAATTTACTAGTCCAGTATTGAAGCCGATGAGTTATTTGAGGTACACGCATGCTATTTGAATTAAAACAGCTTCTGATCAACTATAAATTGCAGCTATCGGCTTTGGGCTTGATTTTACCCTTCTTTTTTGTGAGCGTGGTGTATCAAATGCGTATGATGCTAAACCCTACATTGTACAAGATGATGATGATGTCGGCTTTTGGGTCTGTGGCCTTAATACCTTTGGCTATTGTTGCATTGAGTTTTACTCCAGTTTTAAAAACAGGGGATTGCGTTCAGCATAGAACTCGAAATGTATCGGTAAAGGTTAAGGATAAAGAGTTCACGATGGCCCTCACTTTTATGGTTAAGAGTATGGATAAGGATCGTTATGTTTTAACCGGCAACGATAACTCTTTTTTAAAAATGAACTACAACAAAATTGATAAAAGTACTTACTATCGCAAGGTAGCTTGTCCGATTGCACTTGTTCGGGGTGTTGCTTCAAAATAAATACTAATTCACGATGTATTACACATAAATACCCAACTCTGATTCTTCATCTAGTGATAGATAGTGAAGAGCAGAAGTCTATGGATGGGGTGGTTTTCATAGGCTTAGACTCGGGGTGTATAAGACTCAAAAGATGTTCTTTGTTCAAAAAAATACTAAAAAATGAAAAGCCCTTGCAGTTGATCGTCGCTATTGTACTATTATCTGGGTAGGAACTATGAATAAGAAAGATTTTATACATCTACAGCAAGTCACAAAAGATGACGTAGGCAAAATCCTACAAAAGGCGAAAGATTTTCACAGAGGAACTATTAAAGTTCCTCTTTTTTTTGAGCAAAAGCCTGTTTTGTCGACATTTTTTTTAGAAAATTCCACACGGACAAAATTGAGTTTTCAGAAGGCGGCGATGGATCTTGGCCTCCATGTTTTACCTTTTGAGATTGGCTCAAGTAGTATCAATAAATCAGAGACCATTGAAGACAGTTTAAGATGTATCGAGGAGATGGGGGTGAGACTTTGTGTGATTCGTTGCAAAGAAGAAGAGCTTCTATCTGAGCTTGCAGCAAAGACCAGTATGAGCATTATTTCTGGCGGTGAAGGTACAAAAAGTCATCCGAGCCAAGCTTTATTGGATGCTGCAACAATGTTAAATCACTTCGAAAACTTAAAAGGTTTAAAGCTTAGTATTGTTGGAGACTGCAAGCATTCACGAGTGGCTCATAGCCATATGGATCTAGCAAAGCTGATGGGAATCGACCTGCGGTTCTGTGGGCCAGATCATTTTTTAAGTGATGAGCAGGCTTTAGCAAAAATATCTGTGGAAGAGGCTTTAGAAAGCTCGGATATTGTAATGATGTTGAGAATTCAATTTGAGCGCCATCAAAATAGCTTTGATACCAAAGACTACCTTAGAGAGTTTGGATTAGACGAACTTAAATTAAAGAATTTAAATCCTAGTTGTAAAATCATGCACCCAGGACCATTTAATATTGGAAATGAAATAACCCGCCCTGTAGTGGAAAGCTCTCAGTCATTGATCTGGGAGCAGGTTAAAATGTCTATCCCCACTAGGATGGCCATAATAAATGATTGTTTAGAGGGAGTATTATGAAGGCACGTTTGATTTTTGAAGACGGACAAGAGTTTGTAGGCGAGAGCTTTGGATATGAGCAAGAGCGCTTGGGTGAAGTCGTTTTCCATACCGGCCTTACCGGTTATCAAGAGATTATTTCTGATCCTAGTTACTGCGAGCAAATGATCTGTATGACCTACCCTTTGATAGGTAACTATGGTGTGAACAGAAGTGATTTCGAAGCACTAACTCCCTTTTTAAGTGCGATGATTGTAAAAGATTATTGTGACACACCCTCTAATTGGAGAAGTCATCAAAGCCTAGGTGAGTTGTTAAAAAGCTTTAAAGTACCGGGCTTAAAAGATATTGATACGAGAGCTTTGACTAGAAAAATTAGAAAGTCAGGATCTATGAAAGCTAAAATAGTTTTCGGCGACTCTTTTACAAAAGACAGTATCATCGGTGAGCTTAAAGGCTATTCTCCAAAGGATCAGGTAAAAATAGTTAGTACTAAATCGGTTGTGCATTCTCCTGGATCTGGGAAAAGAATTCTAGTCATGGATTTTGGCTGTAAAAAGGGAATTCTTAGAGAGCTAAGCCAAAGGGGCTGCGATACTTTATTAGTGCCTTGGGATACAAGCGTGAAAGAGATTCAACAATGGCAGCCAGATGGAATCTTATTATCTAACGGCCCAGGGGACCCAAGGGATGTACCTGAGGTGGTGGAAGTAATTAAAGAACTAAGAGATCTTTATCCGATCATGGGGATTTGTCTTGGACACCAGCTTCTTTCTTTGGCTTACGGAGCAAAGATAGAAAAATTAAAATTTGGTCACCACGGTGGAAACCATCCAGTAAAAGATCTTGTAAATGATAAAACAATCATAACATCCCAAAACCACAACTATGCGGTGAGCCTCGATAATATCGAGAGCACGGGATTAAAATTAACTCATGTCTCATTGAATGATAAAACTCTTGAAGGTTGTTCTGACCCTAATCGCCCTGTTTTTAGTATTCAGTACCACCCGGAGGCCTGTCCCGGCCCAGAGGACTCTAGTTATTTGTTTGATGATTTTATCGCCCTTGTCGATAAGAACCTCCAACTAAGAGGTAAATATGCCAATTAGAAATGATATACAAAAAATATTAGTCATTGGCTCTGGTCCCATTGTAATTGGTCAAGCAGCAGAGTTTGATTATGCTGGTACCCAGGCTTGTCATGCTCTGAAGGAAGAGGGTAAGGAAGTTATATTGGTTAACTCCAATCCTGCTACCATAATGACAGATAAAGAAACGGCAGATCGGGTGTATATGGAACCTATCAACTTAGACTTCCTAACTCGAGTGCTTAGAAAAGAACGGCCCGATGCCATTCTAGCCTCCCTTGGAGGGCAAACGGGTTTAAATATGGCTATGGAGTTAGCTAAGTCTGGGATCTTGGTGGAATTGGGAATAGAAGTTCTTGGTACGGGTTTAAATTCTATTGAGATGGCAGAAGACAGAGATAAATTTAGATCCTTAATGAAGGAAATGAAAGAGCCCATTCCACCTAGTAAAATCGTAAATACTATGGATGAGGCCATGGAGTTTGCTGCTGAAATTGATTTTCCAATTATCATTCGTCCCGCTTTTACTTTAGGGGGAACCGGTGGCGGAATTGCAGCTACTGAAGAGGAATATAGAGAGCTGGTTCATAGTGGTCTATCAAACAGTCCTATCAATCAAATTTTAGTTGAGATGAGTATCGCAGGATTTAAGGAAGTGGAGTACGAGGTGATGAGGGATTCTAATGATTCCTGTATTACTGTGTGCAATATGGAAAATATTGATCCCGTGGGTGTTCATACGGGAGACAGTATCGTTGTTGCTCCTTCACAGACACTTAGTGATAAAGAGTATCAGATGTTGAGATCCTCTTCCCTCAGAATTATTAGAGCCTTAAAAATAGAAGGGGGATGTAATGTACAGTTTGCCTTAGATCCTCACTCTTTTCAGTATTATGTTATTGAAGTAAATCCAAGGGTTAGCAGATCTTCCGCTTTAGCATCTAAGGCTACGGGCTATCCAATAGCAAAGTTGGCAGCTAAAATTTCTGTCGGGTACAGATTGGATGAAGTAGTTAACCCTGTCACCGGAAACACTTACGCTGCTTTCGAGCCAAGTATAGATTATATTGTAACAAAAATTCCTCGTTGGCCATTTGATAAATTTACCAACGCCGACAGGAAGCTCGGTACTCAAATGAAAGCCACGGGCGAGGTGATGTCGATAGGGAGAACTTTTGAAGAAAGCTACCTCAAAGCGGTTCGCTCTCTTGAAAATGATTGTTTTCATTTTTATCGCGAAGAATATACCTCTCTTACCACAGGCGAAATCAAGCAAAAGCTATCTCAAGTAGATGATGAGAGAAGCTTTGTTGTCATGGAAGCTCTACGTCGAGGTATTAGTTTTTCTGAGATTCATGATGTTACGAAAATAGATCCATTTTTTCTTTTTAAGTGGAACAAAATTGTGGAAATGGAAAAAGCCATCTCGGTACAAAGAGAAGATCTTACTGAGGAAACTTGTAGAAAGGCCAAGCGTGCAGGTTTTACAGATCGTGCGATTAGTTTATTCAGTGGAATTAAGGAATCGAATATTTTAGAGAAAAGAAACAATTGGGAAATCAAACCAGTATTTAAAATGGTAGATACCTGTGCGGCTGAGTTTGAAAGTGTCTCTCCCTATTACTATTCGACCTATGAACAAGAGGATGAGGTAGAGAAAACAGATCGAGAAAAGATTTTAGTTTTAGGTTCTGGTCCCATTCGAATTGGTCAGGGTGTGGAGTTTGATTACGCCACAGTACATGCAGTAAAAGCGATTCAACAAGAGGGCTTTGAGGCGATCATTATCAACAATAACCCTGAGACCGTTTCTACGGACTTCAGTATTTCTGATCGGCTTTACTTTGAACCTCTGTTCATTGAGGATGTGATGAATGTCGTTGATAAGGAAAAGCCTAAAGGAGTCATAGTTCAGTTTGGTGGCCAGACGGCAATTAATTTAGCGGATGAGTTGATTCAGAGAGGGGTAAAGATTTTAGGTACCTCTCTGGATAGTATTGATATAGCTGAGGATCGGGACCGTTTTGAAAAGCTGCTAAAAAAATTAGAAATAGCTCAGCCACTTGGAAAAACAGTGCGATCTGAAACGGAAGCAGTAAAAGTTGCCGAGGATCTTGGTTTTCCTGTCCTAGTTCGACCTAGTTATGTTTTGGGTGGACGTGCCATGGAGATTGTATATTCCACGGAAGAGTTAAAGTCTTATATTCAAACAGCAGTTAAGTTAAACCCTGAGCATCCGGTTTTGATCGATCGATATATGATTGGCAGGGAAGTGGAGCTGGACGTGATATCTGATGGGGTGGATGTTTGTATCCCAGGAATCATGGAGCATGTGGAGAGAGCGGGGGTTCACTCCGGTGATTCGATCGCTGTTTATCCTCCACCAACTATTTATGAGCACCTGAAGCAACAGCTAATAGAGATTTCAACTAAAATTTGTAAAGAACTAGATGTAAAGGGCTTATTAAATATCCAGGCTGTGATAAAAAAGGATCAGATTTACGTAATAGAGGTAAATCCAAGAGCTTCTAGAACCATACCTTTTTTAAGTAAGGTAACAGATATTCCAATGGCAAATATAGCCACCAAAATAGCAATAGGTAAAAGTCTAAAAGAGCAAGGAGTAGCAACGGGCTACCAGCCAGAGTCGTCTAGGTATTCTGTAAAAGCTCCCGTTTTTAGTTTTGCCAAACTTCATAGAGTAGATACAAACTTGGGACCTGAAATGAAGTCTACAGGTGAGGTTATTGGTAGAGATAGTTCTCTTCCAAAAGCACTTTACAAAGCTCTTATTGCTAGTGGAATGAAAATACCTTCTCATGGTGCCGTTGTGGCAACGATTGCCCAAAAAGATAAGGAAGAAGCTTTACCAATTATTAGAGGCTTTCATAATCTCGGTTTTCGAATTTATGCAACGAGAGGAACGGCTGAGTTTCTAGAAAAAAATAAGGTGCCTGCCCAGCCTTTAGCAAAAATTGAAGAAGGTGGCCCCAATATTTTAGATGTGGTTAAAAAAGCTGAGGTGCAATACATCTTTAACACTATGACCAAAGGAAAAGCTGCAACTAGAGATGGGTTTCAAATCCGAAGAGCTGCTGTAGAGAGAGGGATGGTTTGCCTAACCTCAATTGATACAGCTGCTGTATTGCTAAAGGTTTTGGAGACAATTAGTTTTAGCCTAGAGCCGTGGGAGCAGCAGTCCAATAATAATGCGTTTATAAAATCTAAGGATGCAAAGCCATCTGAATATTTCAGGATTTGAGGAGTAGTTAGGTTTGAAAAAAGTAATTGTGGCTCTAGATTTTGCCCATACAGATGAAGCCATTGATATGGTCAAACAAATTGGTGAGGGACTTGAGTGGGTAAAAATTGGGATGGAGGCTTTTTATAGCGATCCTCTGATTCTAGAAAGAGTTCAAAAATTAAATTTGAAGGTTTTTCTAGATTTAAAATTACACGATATCCCCAATACAGTATCTAAATCGATGAATGTGTTATCTAAAAAAAGTGTGGATATGACAAACGTACATTGTCTTGGTGGTAGCGAAATGATGACGGCTGCTAAAAAAGCCTTCAATCATCCCGAGCAAAGTCTTTTAGGAGTGACCCAATTAACTTCTAGCTCTGAGGAGCAGATTCAAACAGAGCAAGGTGTAAAGGAAAGCTTAGAGAATTCTGTTCTAAGGCTTGCAAGACTTGCTAAAAATTCTGGATTAAATGGTATCGTATGTTCTGCTCTTGAGGTTCAAAAAATCAAATTAGAACTCGGATCGGATTTTAAATGTATCTGTCCAGGAATTCGGTTTCCTGAGGATAAAAAGTCGGATCAAAAGCGAGTCGTGGACCCAGCTACGGCTAAACAATTGGGTTGTGATTTTATCGTTATGGGTAGAAGTATTACAAAGGCCAGTGACCCACGTCAGGCTTTTTTAAAGGCGAAGCAGGAGTTTGAAGGATGAGTGTTATTGAGGTGTTGTTAGAAGAAGAGGCTATTCAACTAAGTCCGGAAAAAAAGTTTACCTGGGCCAGTGGCATTCAATCGCCTATTTATTGTGACAACAGGCTTTTGATCTCTAGCCCCAAATCAAGAAATTATGTGATTGATAAGTTTGTAGATTTGATTCAAAAGAAGTACTCAGAAGTGGAGTGTATTGCAGGAACTGCAACAGCCGGAATTCCTCATGCTGCTTGGATTGCGGATAGATTGGGACTACCAATGGTATATGTAAGAGGAAAGGCAAAGGCACATGGAAAGACAAATCAGGTAGAGGGAAGGCTCAGGAAGGGGCAAAAGGTTTTGCTGATAGAGGATTTGATTTCTACGGGAGGTAGCAGTATCTCAGCCGTTGAAGCCCTTAAAGGGGAAGAGGTTGAGGTTCAAGCCGTGTTGGCTATTTTTAGTTACGGACTCCCTATTTCAAAAAAACGATTCTCTGAAACCGACTTAAATTATGAAAGTCTTGGTGATTTTGATGAGCTATTGGATTTTAGTGTGAAAAAAAAGCACTTCGACAAAGAGGTTGCTAAGAATTTATTAGACTGGAGAAATTCTCTATCTACTTGAATTTCTTAGGTTTATCTTATATCCAGCCTGTTTTTTGTTTTTGAAGTTTTTTTCACTAGGGGCTACTGAAACAAAAAGGGAAAAAGCTTAATGACTTCGAGGGATACTCTCGTAAATTAGGCCCATGTTTATAAGTCAGGAAAAGAATTTCCAAGAAATTTACCGGCATCTGATTGCTTTTCTAAGAACGGCCGCCATATTGATTGTTCTACAAAGTATTTTTAGGGGACTAATGTTTGTTCTCTATAAAGACCCTTCGGTTTCCAATTATAGCGATTATTATTTGTCTTCGTTTCTTATAGGCTTACGAATGGATGTGGCAGTAGCATGTTTTGTTTTAGCCTTGCCTGCAGCAATACTAATCCCTGCCTATCTTTTAAAACTAAATAGTCTTTGGAAGGCAATGCACATATTTTTGCGAGGCTATTACACAGTTATGCTTTCTTTGGTTTTTATTCTTTGGGTATCAAATATCATTTTTTACTCCTATTTTCAGGAACATTTTAATCTGCTAGTTTTTGGTTTACTGGAAGATGATACCTGGGCATTGATGAAAACACTTTGGAAGACCGAGCCCCTCTTATTGCAGCTAGGTTCTTTTTGCTTAGCAATATTTGGCATTTATAAGTTTGTTGATAAGGTATTGTTTAACGTAAGACTGATTAGGTTTCCATTTACCATTGGCCTTCAACGCTTAGGTTTAATGTTAGTTGTTTTTGGAGTGACATTTGGGGCTCAAGGAAATTTTAGTCTTACAAAGAGTTCTCTTCATCCCAGTTTTTCTCAGGTTTCTCCGAACTTCTTTTTAAATAAAGTATCTTTTAATGCAATTTACGCCATCGCCGACGCTTTTAGATTAAGGTATCAAGTAAATCGCCCAGAGTTCAGTTTTATGGAAGCAAATGGCTACGGCAACCTTAGATCTAAAGCCCTGAAAGATTTTAAAGTTCTCTCAAAGAAAGGCTCCACTTCAAATGTTGATTTTGAGCTATTGAGAATCAGCTCAGATAAAAGCGGGGCAAAGCCACCTAATGTTTTGGTGATAGTGGTTGAGAGTTGGGGAACCTATTGGATGAACTATCAATCTAAAGAGTTTCCTATTTTGTCTGGGATGGAGAAACACTTCAAAGATGGAGTATTGTTTAAAAACTTTCTTCCCTCTGGAAATGGTACCTACGCCTCGGTGACGAATCTGTTACTAAATAGTTCTGAAATCCCTGGTCTTCGTTCGGCTGAAATTTTCTTGGATAGAGAACTGCCAAATAGTGCCGTGAAGCCCTTTAATGAATCTGGATATGATACTAACTATATTTATGGGGGTAGGTTGAGCTGGAGAAATATGCAGCCCTTTTTGTATCATATTGGATTCAGCAGTATTTATGGTGAAACTGATATTTTAGAGTTTAGTCCAAATGTTGATACTCATGATTGGGGAGTGCATGATAGGGACCTTTATCGGTACGTATTGAATCGTATGGAGGGGAAGGCTGAGTCTAATTCTCCTACAATGTACTTCGCATTAACTACTTCTAATCATGCTCCTTTTGAGGTTCCTAAGAAGTTTGATTCTAAATTAAAAGCACTTCCCCAGAACCTAAAATCTAAAGTTAGAAGTCACTCGGATACGGTATTGGCAAGGTTAAGATCTTATGAGTACTCTATGAATAGTTTGTCTGAGTTTCTAGATGATTTTAAGCGGAGCCCATTGCATGAAAATACTATCGTCGCGATTACGGGAGATCACGGTTTTTACGAAGGGGTGGAGTTTCCTTTAGAAAAATTTATGGATTGGAAAGGAGTACCTTTGTTTCTCTATTTCAAGGGACAGAAAATAGATGTGAATCCTAAAGTTTTTGGAAGCCATGATGATATTTTTCCAACTATTTATGAGATGGCCCTAGATAGACAAAGTTATTTGTCCTACGGAAATAACCTGTTGGATCCAGACCTACCAAAAGTGGCAAGTCATCCAGATGCGACTATGACAGCGGAGCAGGCTTGGGTAAAAGGCCTATATTTTAAATACGATCAAAATCTCGATTCCTACCGAAGATTAATCCGAGTAGAAGATTCAGATAGAGAGATTGGTCTGTTTCGTAAAAGCTATCATTCGATAGTAGATGAGATATACCGGACAACAGAACCCAAAAATAATTAAGCCTGTTCGTCCTTTTCTTTTCTTGTCCAAATAAAAAACAAAACACAAGTGTATAAGCAGATTAAAAATATCTGTAGACCGAGTTTTTTAGGTCCGAAAACAAAACTAGGAATTCCCAACAATAGCATTCCAACAGTAGCTTTTAATTTTGCTGGCCTTCGAATGATACGATTTGTTTGCCAGTCCCGAATGGGTGGTCCAAATCTTGGATGCTTGTGAATGTATTGAGTCCATTTTTCCGAACTCTTGGAAAATAGGAATGCCGTCAATAACAAGAATGGAGTAGTCGGGAGGAGAGGTAAAAATATTCCTAAGAAACCAAGAAAAAGGCTAATCCAAGCTAAGCCAAAATAAAGGGGTTTGAGAAAGGAAAATTTTGTCATTAAGAGATTGTAGGGCTAACGAGCCCACGATTCAAGGAAATGCGAACGGCTAAAATTTAATCTATAACTTTTTTAGGTCGAAGCGGAATATTTCTGTTTAGGGAACTTAGAAAAAAACAAGACCGCTGCGCTTAGAAGTATTCCAATATATAAATCATCCACGATTTCTAAAGATTGTGGAGCTGGGAAGTTTCTCCAGTAGGTGACTCCAGCTGCACTGGCGATACAAGAAAATAAAAAGGCCTTGTCGCTAAATTTAATACTAAAAATTAAGCTTATCGCCACCGGAAAAAGTAAACAGGCAGCAGAGTAGCTGCCTAGGGTCTTCCAAACGCTTTTAATGTTTCCATCGAAAGCAAGTGCCATTAAAACAGCGAGGGCTCCAACAAAAAAGCCCGCCAGAATATGGTAGCGCTTTTTTTGGTAGAGTTTACCGGGAAGAATATCGTAGACGAGAGTATTGCTAGCTGTGAAAATATAGCTATCCATTGTACTTAATATACAGGCTATTAATCCTCCTAGGAAAAGTCCTCTAAATCCAGCCGGTACAATTTGAATAGCGTAATGAAAGTAAGCAGTTTCAGAATTAGCAAGAGGCATGGCGAGCTTTGCATACATGGCTCCAAAAGTGGTTGCGATATCAAAGATACACCAAAACACACAAGCTAAGAGAATGCCGTATTTTGCTACCTTATCAGACTTCGCCGCAAAAGCTCTATGGTAGAAATTTGGATCCACTAGGGTGGACATCGCGATTAAGCCCCAGGCTAAAGTTTCACCCCATCCATAGCCTCCTGATGGGTCGAAGTAACTTTCGGGCAAGCCGGCCTGAAGACTTTTTAGGCCACCAAATTCAGCTATGGATAGAAAAAGCACTAATAAAACAGCTGCGAACATAATAATGAATTGTAGGAAATCGGTATATACAACGGTTTTAAAGCCTCCAAAACTAGAGTACAGAACAACAAGAGTGGTACCCGACACTAGGGCCTCTATTTGGTTTAATGGAAGTACGCTTTGCAAAATTAAGCTTAGAGAAATGCAGTACACGATAGGGACTACATTAAAGAAATTAAAAAAACCTGCAATCACTCCCGCTTTTGGACCAAATTGTTTTTTTACTAAATCACCAAGAGTTATTGCCTCAGTGGCTCGGGCTTTATTAACAATGAACAAAGCAAAAACTATATAGGATAAATACCAAAAAAAGCCCTGAGTTACAAAATTATATATGCCATTATCAAAGGCAATTCGAGTAACTCCGAAAATTCCTCCGTACCATGTGCTCACAATAGTAGCCACAAAAAAGGGGAGGCTGAGTTTTCTTCCCATCAAGATATAATCAATCCATTCAAATTTAGCGTTGTTTTCTCTTTTTTTAACTAAAAATAAAATAGCAAGGATGGCTAAGAGAGTTGTACTTAGAGTGACCATATCAGCAAGGTTAAAGTAATCACTCACACGGATTTCTGATTTAAATGTATTCATGGACGACATTCCTCCGCTGGCATTACCCAGATCAGGTTTACGGGTTTTGTCTCAGCCTTTTGGCACCCCGAGTCTTTGGTGGTTTTATGCTAGGAATAGCTTAGAATCAACGCCTCTTAAAGTTTTGTGTAAAATTATATTAGATCTTTGGTCAGATGCACCAGAGAGGGGTTAAAAATGTATATTTCAGAAAAAGCGAACGCTAAACCAATTCATGTTGTTACTAAATCAGAACTTGAAATGGAGCTGGGTAAAAACAGTCGCCTCAAATCCTACGCGGACCTTTACCAAAAACAATTGAAGCCAGGGCAAGTTTTTTTGGAGCTCAATCAGTCTTTGGAAATAGAAAAAGTATTTGTTCAGGCCACTAGTATAAAAAAGGATCCAAGGGCTTATTTGTTTTTAGGCGGTGATCTATCCAGGAAACTCAAAGCAGGAAACTATTTTTTAGCCTCTGAACATAGAGTTGAAGATTCTTATAACTTTAATTTAGGTTGGGGCTTAGCCAAGTATAGTTTTGATGATTACAAAGAGAGTCAGGACGAAATATTTTCTAGCATCTTAGTATCCGAGGAAGATAAGGCAGAAATGGAAGCTCTACAGGAAGGAGTTTTTAAAACTCGTGACTTAATTAATCGACCTGGGAATGTGGTAGACCCAGAGAATTTGCAGACAGAGCTCGAAACTTTAGCGGAAAAATTTGGTGCAGACTGTAACACTATTCAAGGAAAAAACCTGATTCGTGAAAACTATCCAGCTATTTATGCAGTGGGAAAAGCATCTCCCAATGAACCGAGATTAATAGAGTTGAACTGGGGAGATGAAAAGCATCCACAGATTTCTATTGTTGGGAAGGGGGTTTGTTTTGATTCTGGTGGCTATGATTTAAAACCAAGTCGTGCCATGAGAAAAATGAAAAAAGATATGGGTGGCGCGGCCACCGCTATTGGTTTGTGCCACGCTATCATGGCGAATAATATTCCTGTTCGTTTGCAGCTCTTGATACCTGCTGTGGAAAATATGGTAGATGGTTCTGCTTTAAAGCCCGGAGATGTTATAAACACACGAAAAGGCTTGAAGGTTGAAATTGATAATACGGATGCCGAGGGTAGACTAGTTCTTTGCGATGCACTTACTAAAGCGGAGGAAGGACAACCTGATCTAATCATTGATTTTGCAACTCTCACTGGTGCTTGTAGAGTGGGCTTGGGGCGCGATTTTGCTGGAATGTTCTCTACGGACCAAAAAATAGCTAATGAGCTTTTATCACTGTCGCAAAAATTTGCAGATCCCATTTGGCAGCTACCTCTTTGGCAACCATATAAAAAAGAATTGAAGTCTTCTGTTTCTGATTGTGTGAATAGTTCTCCTAGTGGTTTTGGAGGAGCAATAACAGCAGCACTTTATTTGGATCAATTTGTAGAGGATACAGATTGGCTGCATTTCGATGTATATGCCTGGGTAGACGGTGGAAATGCAGTTTGTCCTAGTGGTGGGGAGGCATTGGCTCTTCGAAGCGTGTACCATTATTTGAAAGATAGATTCAAAAACTAAAATTATTGGTTTTAGTTTTGCACTTTTGCTTCAAATCCAGACTTTTTTTGTGGTGGAGATCTAAATAAAAAGCATTAGTAAAAAAAATGCTTCTTTTTCTTTAAATAATTCTAGAGGGAGTTTAATCTATAGTTGGCTTAAAGTATTTTGGGGAGATTTACATGCAGAAAAAAATGCCCTTTTCTATTATGAACACCAGTTTTCTTTTCGGAATTCCTATTCTTTCTTTAATTTGTGGTGTTATTTTTTATTTTAACTTTGAATTTCAGTGGAAGTTTCTAGCTTTATTCTTTTTCTTTTATATTGCTACGGGTATTTCTATTACAGCGGGCTATCATCGCTTGTTTGCACATCGTGCTTATAAAGCGAGTCCAATGATTAGGTTGATGTTTTTACTTTTTGGTGCCGCCTCTTTTCAAAATTCTGCGATGAAGTGGTGCACCGATCATAGACGTCACCATAAAGAAGTAGATAAAGAAGACGATCCCTATTCTATTAACGAAGGTTTTTGGTGGGCACATATGGGTTGGATCTTAAGACAAAAAGACGGAAAATATCCCACTAGCTCGCCAGATTTAGAAAAAGATCTTTTAGTTGTATGGCAGGACAAGCATTACACGAGTATAGCCCTTGTAATGGGTTTTGTTGTTCCAACTATTATAGGCTTGCTTTTAGGGAATGCTTTTGCTGGATTGTTGTTTGGTGGCCTATTGCGAATACTTGTGGTTCATCATTGCACATTCTTTATCAACTCTCTTTGTCACTTTTTTGGGAAGCAACCTTACACAGATGAAAACTCTGCCAAGGATAGTTTTGTAATGGCGTTGTTCACATATGGAGAAGGCTATCATAATTTTCATCACAAATTTCAAGGGGATTACAGAAATGGAATTCGCTGGTACCACTTTGATCCTACAAAATGGCTAATTCAAATTTTACACTCTTTAGGAATGGCTAGAAATTTAGTTAAAGTTCCTGAGGAAGAAATTTTTAAAGCAAAACTGAGAATGCAGATGAAGCGTGCCAAGGTAAAAGGTTTTGTTCAGAGTATGGCAGACCATGAGGCTTTGGAGCAATTTCGTACAAAAGTAGAAATAGCACAAAGACGCTTTAGGGTTTTAAAAAGAGATTACGAATCTAAGAAGAAAGAGCTTGGTAATCGTAGAGATGAAAAACTACAAGCCATGCGAGATGAGATGGAAGCGGCAAGGCAAGAGTTTCAAGTAAACTATAGAAGTTGGCAGGTTTATTTGAAAAACAAAATGGTTCCTCCTTTGTCTAAAGGATAGACCCCATTTAAAAAAGAGCTCTACAAAGGTTTGGGGCTTACTTTTAAGAACTTCTTTGAATAAGCTCCTAAGTTACTGTAATTACAGGATAAAAAAACTCAATTGTATCATTAAGATAATTTCTGTTTGTTCCGATAAGAGACATATCTGTAGCAAAAGGGGTTTGATAATGCTCAAGATTAGTCTTGTTTTATCTATGGTGTTAATTGCAGTTGGTTACCAGAATTGTGGAAAAGATTTTGTTCTACCTTCTCAGGATACTGTTGGCTCTGTCGGGCTACCAAGTACTAACTATGATGTGAATACGATATTGGTCACTCAGGACCCTATGAAGGGTACTACTGGGCTTGTTAGATTGCAGTTAGGTTCAAGTTTTAATTTACCTTCGCTGAGCTTCCAACTCTATTGTCCAAACGAAGAATCGGGACAGCTTATTGAGTCCATGAGTATGGACACTCAGTTTGCTATGAACGGAGAGAGAAACTACACTATTAGTTTTAAATGTGATTATAAGATTTTTGATTCTCCCAAATTGGGAAGCTTGGTAATTTACGTTAACAACCAAGACTTTTCAGCTCCAATCGCCAAAACCGTCAGTTTCTTTCTAACTCCAGATCCAAATGACGTGGTTGTTCCAGATCCTGATCCTCAACCGGAGCCAGACCCACAGCCAGATCCAGATCCCCAGCCGGACCCAGATCCTGTACCAGACCCAGAGCCAACTCCAATTGTTGAAGTAGATATGAATTTAGTAGTCCCTGAGCCTTTGGATAAAAGTAAATTTCGAGTCAATGAAGAGGCAGTAGTTGAGCTTGAGATTACAAATGGCGTAAGCTTGCTACCGAGTGAGGTTTTTTGGGAAGTTTCAAGCACAGAATGTGACCTAAGTTCCAATCGTGGATTGGCTGTGACCATAAGTTGTGAGAGATACAGAAATAGTGAAGAAGGACCTGCGAACCCTGTTGTATTGAGAGCTTTGGTAGAAAAAGAAAATCATGTCGGTTCTACTGAAGTAAGTATTCCAATATACAAAATACCCGTACAGGTTGTCTTTAATCCATCTGCGACATTTGATGGTTCTGGGCAAAACTATTATGCACCAATAGGTAGAACCGAGCTCAAATATAGCCTGGCTAATATTCACCAGGTTGTGGATGCTAGTATTGGAAACTATATCAACTACAGTTTCTCTTCTAATAGATGCGTTTATGAAGAGTTAAGTAACAAGCCTTATGTGAATTGTAGTTCTATTGGTTCTGAAAGTGTTAGTGTTGAGATTGATAGTTCCAACTCCGTTTATTCTGGAAGTGGGTCCTTTAGTTTCACGGTAAAGAAGAAGTCCTATACTATGTCTAACTTATTAATTTCCAATGGTGATAGGATTGTGAACCAAAACATAGCTGTATCCTACACTGTGACTGGGATAGGAAGCGAGACGATAAGTGCCTCTTGGAGCTTTCAAAAGAAAAGTGGCAACAATTGGTTAGATGATCCAACTTGTAGTTTTACTGAAACGACTTCTTATCGCCAGGGTACATTGAAGTGCTCTACTATTGGTGAGAAAAGGGTGAGTGCTACGGTCGAGAGTGATATTGGACTAGGGCAAATAGGGCCATTATCTTTTACGATAGAGCCAATACCGTCTTATAGTTATCAGGTAACGACATTGTTCACAGCCAACCCTGGGAATATGTTATTTTGTAATGTTAATCAGCAAGAGGGACGCAGTTGTACTCAGGCTGAAGCGAGCCAAAATAAACGTTGTAAAAAACAAATGGAATTTGAACCTGGCTTTGAGTTCTATCAAATACATACTTGTAAGCAAGATTAGACAATTACGAAATACAAAAAAACACCCCATGAGAAACTTTGCTTGTGGGGTTTTTTATTTTTAGTGTTCTAAGATCCGATACAACCAGGCTTTGTTGCTTTCTTAACACAAGCTCTTGTCGGTTAATATTTATTGCTAATTCGTTATTAAGGCAGTGAATAGCTATTTTTCCTAGGTTTGATTCAAAATCAAATTCGGAAGATCCATTTTTATTAATTTCAAAGCTGTAAAGCTCATAGGTGTTTTGTGCTTCTGGAAGAACTGGTGTTGCAGATTTGCGATTAGACTCTGTCTGTAAATCTTTTCTAGTATACTTCTGTAGAAAGGGTTCTTTAATATTCACCAGGTCATCTATTCCTGTTCCCAGGGCAGAAGAGATAGATAAGAGGTTTTTAAGTGAAGGGTTGGCATTCCCAGATTCAATGTTAGCTACTGTAGATCTGGGAATGCCGGCAAGATTAGCTAGAGTCTCTTGACTCAGTCCTCTCTTGGCTCTTAATAGTTCCAAGTTATTGGCTAGTGTAAGCGCAATAGTGTCCATCTGTTAATATATTAGAGTGTTTTCTTATATATTGTCAATAGAGTTTATATGTCTAGACCATTTAACTAGTATTTTTGCCTAGTCTTAGCATTCGAACAGAAGAAAGCCCAAATAGTACTTTATAAAACTTTGAGCTTCTAATTTATTAGTTCCGATTAGCTAGTTTTCATAAATGTTACCAATACTAGTTTCAAGTCGATCATAAGATGTATCTTTAAGAATGATTTTAAATACTTTGGGAAAAAGGCAGTTGTGTTTTTTATAGCGGTCACATAGTGTCTGACTACTAAGAACTAATCTATCTACTCTGTAGATGTATTGAAAAGTGCTTAGGTTGTCGCTTGGGAAGTGTGCGGACTCACATTTGAAATTGTCAGTTTTCCATTCACATTTTAAAATAGTAATAGTTTCCACGATGGAATAATCATCTTTGCTACCGCTGTGAAGATTGGGGAAATAGCTTTTTTGTATTTCAATCGACTCAAAAATTTGAGGATTTTTCTTTGGGTTAAATAGAATCGAAAAATCATCGAAACCATTTTTTCCAAAGGTGTGAAACGAACTGTTCTCATACACAGCTATGAATTTATTGTTGTCTTGGTAAAAAAAATCCGGGTTGTGCGATCCATACTTTCGATACAAATGAATATCGCCAGTGGGAAACGGATAGTTGGCAAATAAATCCGATGGAATTTTTCGATCATGCTGGGTATTGTCTTTACTGTATAGGTAGTTGGGGCACCCATAGTCATATTCGTAGTTTTTCTCGTCGAAAGATTTTATAAGATTTATGAAGTTAGTCCTATCATCCAATGCTTCGATAGGTCCAGGGGCTACGTATTCAGATGGTAATAAATAGCCATCAGGTAATATACTTTGGGACACAGAAAAACAGGGCGCTGTTTCTTCTTGGTTTAAGCCGCAAGAGGCCATCAATAGGCTTAAGCCTACTGTGATAAAGTGTTTCATATTTTTCTCCTTTTAGGGGGTATAGATATTTTTACAAGTAGGACTTGAATTCAGAATTTGGAAGCTATTACTAAAATCACTTGGATTTGAAGGGTCCCATGAATTTTCAATCAGGCTTGAGCTACAGCTTTTTAACAATACCTCTGTATTGCATTGTTCATAGTTTCCCGAGTTAAAAGAAATTTCTGAGTTTTTTACTCCAGAAATAACTTCAGCTAGATTATTATAGCCATAAGCGACAGTTTCAAAATAAATTCCAAAGTTTGGTTCGTATGCGATAGAATTGATACAGCTGTCATAGTCTGCGCCACAGCTTTCTAGTTTACTACATATTGAGTAACTAATATTAATAGTGCCTATGCCACTATTAAGATCTTTAGGGTTCCCTGTTTCCATGCCACAAGAGATAATCAATATACAGGTAGTTAGGAGTACTAACATTTTCATTATTTATATCCTTTAGTAATTGGAAAAATTTGATTGCCGATATGAAAAAGCCGTTTAGACCCCTTACTTTGTTCCTCAAGATAGAGTAACTCTTTACGGAGTTTCTGAATCTTCTCCTTGGCGAGCTTGTAGTTTTCTTTATCTAAAAGAATTGAAACTCCGGAAATGTCTCGCTCTTCTCTCGGAATAGTGTCCATGGATTCAGAAGCTTGTAGCATCATTTCTGTATGAAATTTTTTGATTAAAGTAGAGCTAACTTCATCGCCGGTTGAACTAAAGTTTTTGAGAGGAACTACTTTTGAACCCTTCTTAATTAAGATTTTTCCATCGATCAATTCTTTAATAGATTTTTCGATGGACTCTGATGATACGCTTTTAATAAATAATTTTGAAATGTTGAGAGCATCGTTCTCTAAACCATATGTTGATAGTCCGTAAATCAATACATTTAGATGGGAACTGTAGAGGATGCTCAGTGAGTCTGAGTCTATCACAGCCTGCTTTTGAGTTTGGAGCCTAATTTTAAATAGCCTCTCAGCTAATTCATTTCTCTCCTCTATTGAAGAAGACTGGTTAAACCTACTCAATGTTAAGAAGTATTTCCTTTCAATTCCTTTCCACTTAAAAACGGTAGCTACTTTTTCAGCAGTTTTTAAATTCAATGCCCTCTGTCCCTTTAGTATTAGGTGTAGGTAGTTAGGGCTGGAAAACCCCGCTTTTTGAGAAAACCATCTATAGGAAAAGGTTTTTCCACAGGCTTTTCTTTTCTCAATATAGTCATTGAGGAGCTGAATAGGGTTGTCATAGCTATAAAAATCTATGCTTAATTTCATAAGCAAATTATCGGTTCTATTTCGTAGAGAGTAAAGGGCTTACGAGGAACAAGTGAAGACATTTTGTATACGCCTAGATTGAAAATATCTCTCTAAGTATCTAATATTATGATAAATATTGTACATTTTAAAAAAGATAAGAATATTTTATTAGCTATTAGTATACGGGTATTTAGGCTAGTTAAACTATAGCAAATGGACTCTTCCAAATTTATTTTCAGTTACTAAGACGAGTATTTTACGTAAAACTCAAGTAAATAGATTAGAAAGTATTTTAGAGTTTAATAGTTACTTGAACATTTATTATTGTATCCACTATATAAGAATTTGACTATGGCAGGGAACAGTAAAATATCTTTTTTATAGGGTGAGATTTTAATGATCAGTTTCTCTAAGTGTTTTTGTTTTTTCTCATCGAAATCATCAAATTTGTTAAGCCGGAACTCTTGTCTCAAAAAATCAGATAGTAAGTCTGCTCTAAATAGATATGGGTCTGCTGATAGTACTAGATAGTTGAGTCGTTCAATGAAATTTGCTTGGTGTGGTCCTGGTACTAGTATTGCGTTTAATAGGGATAATATGAATTGAGAAGTATTGCGTTCTCTAATAGTCTTTTTATCTGGCTCAGCTTCTTTTATGTCATCTAGCAGAAAAGATATCAGTCCAGGATTACTTTTTACAGCATTTAAATTTAAAATTGGTCTGTCATAAAATATTCGTAGGGCCTCAAGCTGAATTTGAATAGATAACTTAAGTTTTTTCTGAACCTGATCAAGATCGTTCCATTGCCTTTGGGTAAGTGCTTCTATATCTTGGAGTTTTCCAACAATTTTTAAGGTATCTAAATTATTGAAACTATTCAGGTTCTGTATTAAATAGTTCCAAGCTTTAGAGTTTTCAGGGATTGATTTCGAATTTTCAATTAGTTGTCGGAAAGTTCCAGGGCTAACTTTTTCAAAAAAATCAAGAATATCACCTCGCCAATTAAAGCCATCCGATAGAGCAATTAATATTGATTCCTTTAATATGTGGGAACTAGATTTTTTATTGGCTCTCTTTTTTAATGACTCTAAGAGTTCAGCATCTAGATCAATAGCCTTGCTAGCTCTTGCAAGTCCTAAGAGAAAAATTTTATCTGAATCATGCTTGAGTGCCTCTCTTACAATTAAAGGATGTGAAAAGGTTTCTTTGAAAGCACTGGAGGCTGAGCGCCAAGCACTATAATTATTTGGAAATTTATTTTTCAATAAATTCAATAGGTCTTCGGCTGAAAGCTTATTGCTCAGTTTTTCAAAAGCTAATAAAATTTTCTCTGGCATTTTTGGTGTAGGCAATTTTAAATTTTCTTGAAGAAGCTCATCTAGAAGTATATCACTTTGATGTTTATATATAGTTTCAATAACGCTCGGTGACCTATCGATAATTTTTTGCATAAGATCATATATTCGTAGGTTATAGTCTAGTAGATCAAGTTGTAATAGTGCAGAAAAATGTCTAATCTCATATTCTAAATCACTTACTACTTTTCTAACTTCTAAGCGGTCCTTCTCAACTTTTCTTATAAGTCCCTTTCTTGTAGGGTCTTCAGAAAATCCATAACTAACTTTAGTAATATCAGAAGTGTACCCTGCCTCTAACCTTTGCAGCAGGATGTATAGGTTAAAAAGATTAACCTTTTGTTTTAGGTTTTTAATGCCACTTATATGGTAGTGAATTGTAACATGATTAGGTTTATCACTAGACGGGTAAAGAATTTCTCTTCTCTGGTCACTGGGTAAAAGAGAGTAAAGGTTTTTGTAATCTCTTATGAATTGCTCTATGTTTTTCTGTACAAAACCTTCTTTGTATGTAAATTCGAGGGTGTCTAAATCTCTTTCATGCGAAAAGTTTACGTGTCTTGGTAGAGTTTTTCTATTAGATTTACCGCGGTTTTTCCAAACAATATTAGACTCATTTTTATAAATTAAAAAATCGCTCAGAACCCTTTGCGGAAGATGAAGTATCTCTTTTAGTGACAAAGACTGATCTAGTTGCCCACTTTTTACAGCTGCGGAAAATGTAAGTCTCCATTGGTTTTCCACTCGATCTCTAAACTCCAGCCAATCTAGAACGGCATCACCACTTATGTGCGCTGGGGTCTGGGATCCTTTTATGGCAGGATGGTCCTTGATAGGTAAAAAACTCAGATTTCTAGGAAATGGAATTAGTTTTACTATATCGATAGCTATATCAGTGGGAATCGATGAGGCTCCTAGCAGGCTCGGGTGAGTATACAAATACCTGAGTGTATAAATATTTTTTGGGTGCCCTAAAGTGGCGTTCCAATCAATATGTTTTTGAATGTTATTTACGGCCGACGGAAGTAGTTCAGTTTCAAAACCGTAGCGAAACTCAGCACTTAGCAGGTTGCTTGATCCCAATAAAAGGACAAAGGATAAAATTTTAGCAAGCCAGAGACTAGTCATATGGGTCATTCCTGTTTAAAGAGCAGGATTGATACCACAAAGTGAGAAAAGGGGGAACTAAAAAGGTTTTTCTATAGATCGTTCTACTTTCAGGAGTTCATGATTTCAGAGTAATCAGCAGTGATAAAATAAAAGGTATCTTATAGTTGTATTTTTCTAGCGCGTACTTAGGATTAAGAAAAAACTCAATAGTCTAAGTACTTTAATCGTCTTCTCTGTAGACTAGATAGCTTATATCTATACTCGATAAGAACATCACTCAGGGATTTATCAATACTTTCCAATCTTGTGTTTTTATCTATATCCCATCTACTTTTAGCTAAGAGCTCAGCAAAAACCTGTCTATCAGCCAGTTCTAAGGCTAAATGGCTTGAGTTTGATTTGTTTTTACTAATAAAGTAGGAGGTGTCAGTAGCTGCAATTTTAGCCTGGAACATTCTTTTACAGTTCAAGGGTGTCGTGGTTCGTGAGCAAAGAGCATAAGCTAAAACATCATTTTTAAAACTCGCTAGGAAATAGTGTCCTAAGTCATAGGCTGTCATCTCCTGTATAAGTGCATCTAGTGTAGGTCGGAATGATTTTTGTACTAATCTTGGATGATCTGACTGTATGACTTCAGAAACATACTCAATTAGTGAGTCCCACCTAGCAACATTGGTTACGATATAATCCTCAATGTAGGCCATTTCCTCAAGACTAAGAATAGAGACTAGTTGCCTAGGAATACTCTGACTGTTTTTTGTTAAACTGTTTAGAAACATCTTATAGTTTTCATAGGAGACGGTTTCTTTCACCGCAAGATATGTTTCTGGGTCATAGCTCGACAATTCAAGGAATCTTGAGCTTGCTTGTAGTAGGGTTTTTGGTTCCACTTTTCCCAGCCGAGACAATAGAGCCTTTTTTCTGTCAGTGAATCTGAATACTTTTGAGTTAGGGGATAATGTAAAAAATAAATTAACGGTTTCAATGAATCGGTCTTCACTTTTTTCCTGGTTTATAACAAGTTTATGTGTGGCAACCCCCATTCTGTCTAATACAGAAATATGATTTCTTGCAGTAGCTACCTGTTCTATGATTGGGTTGTAAAGTTCCTTTATTATCACCGTGGCTTGATCAGTAGCGCTTACATTAGAGTTGTTTATAAAGAAAGCTTCATCCATACAAAGAGAATCTTTGGTGATATCGCCATCTTTTAACCAAAGTAGTGCTCTGTATTTATCTTGCCCATCCTTACCTGAGCATCGATACCCAATGTCAGTGATACACACATTTGTACGATCCTTTGCTGCCATTAATTTGTCGTAGACAACAGGAGTGGCTTTATCAATGAGACTCATTGCCCGGCGAAACTCCTGACCAATTTTAGGGAATTGCAACTTTAAAAAGTCGTCAAGACTATAGATATCCCCAACACAGTATTCCTCAGAAGTGGTTTGGAATTGATACCCGTTCTTCTTTGAGACTTTTTCATTTGGGGTTTCTTTGGCCTGAATGGATGCTGACCATAATGTTGTAATCAGTGAAAGACTGATTAGTCGGTTAAAATACTTTGTCCAAGATTTCATTATGATTTCCTTTTATTTGTTTCGTGCTCACTAATATCATTTTGACAGAAAAGAGAAATACTTAAGTTCACTACACAGTCTTTTGTTGTTGAGTGATCTCTTATTTTTTTTGCAATTGTTCTTCGAAAGTTTTTTATATCTTCTTTAATTTCTGGAAAAAGTGCTGAGTCCATAGCTAGTTCATAAGCAGTGTGATCCTTTTTGTTACCAGGGTCTTTTTCAATACTGTCAATCGCTCTCAGGCGAATCTGTTTTTGATATTCTCTAAAGCATGATTCGTCCATATCAGGATTGCTTATGGCTGTGGTGTTTTCCCAGTTATCAAACCATACACCTTGCTCATTTATACTTAGCGCACCAGACTTTAAAAGCCTTTGAACCGCCGGCCCTACTTGGGCTTCATTTAATCGGAGCTGGTTTGCGATCCATTTAGGTGAAGGGTCGAAATGGGCTAGGTGAGTTAGTTCAAGAATGGAAATATGGTACCAAGTAGATAAAATTTTAGCTTGCGCAATATCTAGGAGGAAGGGTTCTTCATCTGTTTTTAATTTCAATTTTTCAAATTCGTTTTCACTGATACCAGATTTTACGAGTAGTTTTTTGATCTTATTAGTTTCAAAAGACCTTTTTCCTCGTAAAAACTTGGAGAGACTAGAGGCGTCGATGCCAATATTTCCAGCGAAAGAGCGAAGAGAATAGAGAGGGTTTTTGTCCATTCTTTCTGCTAGTACAGAGGCTAGCTGCTTTTTCGCGATCTCATTTAGCTCTTTATTCAATTTCATATATTCCTTTTAGCACCAATTTTAAAAATAGGAAGGCCAGGGGACACATACTGTGTCTCGATTAGTGGAAACGAGTAAAAAATATATTAGACAGCCGTCAGAATGCATTTAAATGGGGTTTCTAGATCTAGCACTAGCTCTAGCCTCAGGGGAGTGCTGAGCAAATAAAACTTTTTTGAGAAATCAGGGTTTAGTTTGAAATGGTTTTAAATCACTTAAGGTGAGTTAGTAGTCCTCTAACTATTGGTATTGGCTCATTCAATGGGTTTTGTCTTTAGTAGAATCAAATGTTTAGCTTTAAATGAGACACACTTGATGTCTCTTGGTCTGTATTTTTAAAGTAGCTGATACTTCTTCACTTCCCTGATCGTAGATCCCATAGAAGTAAAGAGGGTAGACATATATGTATATTTTCTTGACTTAAGTTTACACATATAAGTATACATATGTGTAATGGAATCTTATCGATTAAAAGCCCTAAAAGAGTGTCGATCCAAAGCCGGGTTTACTCAAAAAGAAGTGGAAGACAAATTAGATCTTCGGAGTCTAACTATAAGAGACTATGAAGTTGGGAGATTGAAGTTGCCAATGAGTGTCGCCTTGAATCTTGCTGATTTATATCAAGCTAGTTTGGATGAACTCATAGGAAATAACAAGCTTTCACAGGATTTGGAAATTGATAACACACTTTTAAATTTTCAAAGTATTTTTCAGGGCAACGGTTTTGAGGTCATGTTTGTTGATCCTTTGATTCAAGCCTTTGTTTTAGAGCATCAGGAATTATTTTTTAAACAATCTATTTTTGAAGTACTGACTCATAATTTTAAAGAATCGGAACGTAAAGACTTGGTAGTAGATATTTCTAAAATGTTGAGTTCTCTGGCTGGGGTTGACGGAAAAGTTTCGAAAAGCGAGACTCGTTGTATTCAGTTTTTAATGCATGCAATGGGAGTTAGTAAGCAGTACAAGGATGTTCGAAGAAATTTAGACGAAATTTATTTTCCTGAATCTAAGCTTGAACTATTTTCCGATATTACTATGAAACATTTTGTTGTTTGGTTACTTTTCTTTTTTGCTCAAGCTGATCTTAAAATCAATGAACAGGAAATTGATTACATAAAAAAAGTGGGAGAGGTACTTCGAGTGAGTAGATCTAACTTTCTATTTATTAAATCTAATTTTATCAATAAGGAGAGTATATGAGTTTTTATATGATCTGGCTCGGATTGGGAGTTTTGTTTATATTGCTGGAGGCTGTAATTCCAGGTGGAATTATAGTGTTCCTAGGGCTGGCTGCGGTTGTGACTAGTGGTTTAATATATTTTGGATTTATAACTACCTTAACTTCTGCTTTGATTTCATGGTTTATAATATCATTGTTAATGCTATTTATACTCAGATCGATTTTTATGAAATTCTTTGAGGGAGATATTGAAGTTCAAAATGTAGATGAAGAGAATGAATATAAAGGGGCGATAGTCGAAGTTTTAGAAGATATATACCCCCATAAAGAGGGACGAGTCGGATACAGAGATTCCACTTGGAGAGCAAGAAGTGATGATAAGATCAAATCTGGAGAAAGAGCTATTATAGTTTCAAAAGACGGAAATGATTGGGTCGTTAAGTCCATTTACTAAAAGTAAGTTAAATTTTTAATATTAATTGAAGGAGAAACAATGTTAACAGTTTTTACAGCCATTTCGGTAATTATTCTATTTGTATTGTGGAATACGGTAGTCATCGTACCAATGCGTGAATCCTATGTGGTGGAGCGTTTGGGGAAGTTTAGAAAAGTTTTGACCCCAGGTATACATTTTTTGATTCCGTTTTTTGATCGAATCGCTTACCGTCACGAGATTCGTGAGCAGGTGTTTGATATTCCTGGGCAGACTTGTATTACAAATGACAATATGCAGGTGGAGATAGATGGCCTAGTTTATTTAAAAGTGAATGATCCTAAACGAGCTAGTTATGGAATCGGAGACTACAGAAATGCTTCAATCAATTTAGCTCAAACCACCATGCGATCCGAGGTGGGAAAGTTATCTTTAAGTAAAATCTTTAGTGAAAGGGACTCGCTTAATGAAAAGATCGTAAAAGAAATTGATGTTGCAAGTGATCCATGGGGAATAAAAGTTTTGCGATATGAGATTAAAAACATCTCTCCTTCCGATCATGTTGTTACCACTCTAGAAAAGCAAATGGAGGCGGAAAGAGCAAAGCGGGCCGAGATTACTCTGGCACTCGCGGAGAAAGAAAGTAAGATTCTTCAATCAGAAGGTGTTAGACAGGAATCTATTAATATCTCTGAGGGGGAGAAGCAGAAGCGAATAAACGATGCTACTGGAAAAGCAAAAGAGATCGAGCTACTTGCAGGCGCTACGGCGGATGGTTCCAGAATGATAGCAGAGTCCATCAACAAAAAAGGTGGGAAGCTTGCTGTAAAAATGCAGCTCGTTGAGCAGTTTACCGATGAACTTGGCGGTGTTTACGAAAAGGCCAAAGTCACGGTCCTTCCAGAAAGCATGGCAAATATGAAGGCCTTTTTTGAGGGCGCAGAGAAAATCACGAAGCCGTTAAAGTAACGGAACGAATTAGGAGAATAAAATTATGGAATTTATAAATTTAGCCTTTTGGGGATTGTTATTTTTTATTGTAGTTATTCAGTTCATTCGTTCCATTCGCCTGGTGCCGACAAAGACGGCCTCAATAGTGGAACGTTTGGGGAAGTATCATAAAACTCTGGGGCCTGGTTTTCATGCTCTTATCCCATTTTTTGATAAAGTTACATTTACTCAAAATTTAAAGGAGACGACAATTGATGTACCACCTCAGGATTGTTTTACAAGAGATGAGGTAAATGTTGTGGTCGATGGAGTTCTTTATCTATCGGTTGCAGATGCTGCTCGAGCTAGTTACGGAGTGGTAGATTATGTGTATGCTGCCATCGAGCTTGCTCAAACTACGACTCGATCCATCATTGGTACCTTAAATCTTGATAATACTTTTGAGGAAAGAGATTTGATTAGTTCAAAAGTTGTGGAAGTTCTAAACTCTGCTGGAGACTCTTGGGGAATACGTGTACATCGTTATGAAATTAAAAACATAACTCCTCCACATAGTGTCCAAAATGCCATGGAAAAACAAGTAAGTGCTGAAAGAGAAAGAAGAGCGATTCTTGCAACAAGCCAGGGTGAGAAAACAGCTAGAATCAACACTTCAGAAGGTTTAAAAATGGAAATGATTAATCTATCAGAAGGGCAGATGCAGAAAGTTATTAATGAGGCACAGGGAAAGGCGGAAGAGATCCTGACCGTGGCAAAGGCAACGGCTGAATCTATCGATAAAATTGCAGGTGTACTTTCTGAGACCGGTGGCGAAGAAGCTTTTAACTTAAAACTTAAAGAAAAGTATTTGAATAATATGAAGCAATTGGCGGATGGCTCAGTAGAGATTATAGTTCCAGCGTCTGTGAACCACTATGATGAATGGGTCAGTCATCTTGGTTTGGGAAAATAACCGAAAGACCAGGTTGTGGCTATTTGTTGTTTTAGAAGATAATGGATAGCTCTGTTTTTAATTTCAAAAGTGAGATGAAGTTGATAGAAGTAAAAGAGGTAATAGAAGGTAAAGGCTCAGTTTGTTCAAAGATTCTGAGTCATCTTCCAAAATGGTTTGGCAGACAGGACTCAGTTCTTGAACATATTGAGTTAGTTGAGAACTACACAATGTTTGCTGCCTATAAAAACGGTGAGCTGGTAGGTTTTATTTCGGCTAAAGAAAATAGTCCCGCGACAATAGAGATTTATGTTATGGCCGTCGAGTTGAGTCAACATCGCCAGGGAATTGGCAGCTTACTTGTATCCCGAGTAGAGGATTTTTGCCGAAAAAAAGCTTTTAAACTTTTATTGGTAAAAACGGTGGGGCCAAGTAGAGACAATAATGACTACAAAAAAACTCGAATGTTTTATGCTGCCCGAGGTTTTTTAGAGCTTGAAGAGATTTTAAATTTCTGGGAACAGAATCCGGGCTTATTTCTGGTTAAGCCTATTTAGCCTACCAAGCTTGTATTTCGATGGAACTTTTCTTTATTCCAATCCGTTAATTCCAAGGCTACAAAGTTTTCATTTCTTTCGGTATGAAAAAACTCTTTTTTCCTTGAGCCCCCCCTCCCTTTTTTCCCTTTCTTTAAACCAATATTCCCAAATGGCATTTACATGAAAAAAATATCCATAGTTTTTTCCAGTAAGCGCTTTGAGGAGTGACCGCTGTATTTCTTTACGTATTATTTTGTGATTTTGATTCTGAAGTTTCTCATTATTTAGTGTGGGTTTTAAATGAACTTAATACTGAGCGCTGTTACATAAAAAATTCAACTCGCGATTGAGGCGGCGACACTCTTGACAGAAATTGCTCAAAAAAGTACGAATCAACTGAACGAAAACGTTTCTTAAGCTAGAAACCAATCCAAGGAGTAATGATATGTGTCTTAATAAATTTTTTGCTATTATTTTTATGGTAGTCAGCGCTGGAAAAATTCAAGCTAACGAGTTGCCAATTATAAAATGCTTACTCGAAATTGACAAAGCGATTGTTATTTTTGACCAACCCTTTGATAGGGAGACCTTTAGCACTAAACAATCCATTTCAGTATATAAAATCGACCGAGCTAATTTTAGCGAGGTCAACAGGATCAAAAACTGTACAGGTTCTATTTATCGGGGTCTAAACTGTGGTTCTAAAGTCCAGGACTTGACCTACGTATATAGACCTGAATCAGAATGTGAAGGCTGGGGAATCGACCGAAGTTGCCGTGTAGAAGGAATTAATTCTTTAAAGGGAGTGTTCTATGGCCAGAAAATTGAGATCAAAAACTGCGAAAGGTTGTAACAAGTTTTATTTTTTTAAAGCTTAACCGAAAATGTATTTTTTTATTCGATTTCAGACTTTCTTTTCGGAGGAAGTCGTAGATTTACTTGACCGGGCTTGCCAGTACCAACTTAAATATACATCTAGAATTTATGGCCCAAATTATAGAGTTAGACCTAAATGTCTAAAGAAACCTATTAAACGATTAGAGAGTCTCTAAAAACGGGCTCTTCTCATTTGAGTAAGACTCCCAATCTTGAATTCGTTCCAATCAATGGGGCTTCTTCTGCAAAACGGAAGTAAGCTGCAACAAGTAGATTATTTTAATCTTTGGTAAGATCGGGTCCTGTTTAACTCATCTCCTAGAGCTTGCTGTATGAATATCCTTGTTATGTGGCTAAAGGCTCTGGTTTACTTTCAGATATAATTACGGAGTAACAAAGTTTCGAAAGTACTGGCTTTTTTAAATTTCGGAAGTACCATTAATTATGAATTATATCCTAGGCTTGTATTTAATATTTCTTTTTTTCCATAGCGAGAACTCCATGGCCCAATCTGACTTACTTGACCATAGCAATTTCTTTAAATCTATACCTATTCAAAGCCTTGGCCCCGGGCCTTCTTCATCTGTTGTTTGGAAACAAAATACTTCAGGCTGTGGAATCCTTTTACGAGACTCTACGAAATCAGATTATGGCTCTTCAAATATAGTTTATGTTGCTAAAAATTTAAAAGATGGTCAAACATACGGCGATACTCCTATGGAGGACCGTATTAGCTTTGAATTACCCCTAGTTGACCTAATAATTACCAAAGATGGTATGCAGTTAAAAAACGTTAATGAGGTGGTAACTTTAGGTAATGGTAATGTTAAAATTGTATTAGATATGTATAAAAAATGGCTTGATACTGGTGGTTACTACACTCGTCAATTTGGTGAGATTGTTTTGAATAAAGATGGAGAGATCGTTTCAATTGATGCTAGGGATTATTTAGCCTCTAGAGGGTTTATGTTTTTTGGATCCATAGGTGATTTTAAAGAAAAGAAAAGTGTTTCTTGTGGCACCTGATGAATTTACCTTGAAGATGAAATATCAAATTTTTCTCTTACATGGCGGTCTTACTTACATCTATGCTTCGGTGAGGAATTTTCATTGGAACTGTCTACTACTTTAGAGTTGATCGTGTTTTCGAAAATAGAATATTCAGTGGAAATAGGTAATTGGTATAGCGAGGATCTAGGGTTCTCGACACTATTTAATCTATCTATTTTTAAAATAATATCTGTGATAAATTCATTTGAACATCCCTATGCGTGGGGATATGTATATGCATTTGATTTATAGTCTGGGTTGATATGCGATCGATGAATCAAAAAATAAGTCTGCTAAATTTAATTCATATAAAAAGCTTTTCCATTCACAAACATTTATTGATTTGTATCCTTCTAGCTAAAGAAAGGACTGGATAAGCCTTTTGCTCAGCGAACATTTACAGTAATATCGCATAGATGAAAAAAAGCATAAATATAGTATGGTTTAAAAAAGACCTGAGAGTAGATGACCATAAGCCCTTAGTGGCGGCGATGAGATTGGGAGAGTCTATTGGGCTTTTTGTAGTGGAGGATTCCTGGCTCAAGTCTCCTGAATACTCTCCAAGGCATTTGAGTTTTGCTATGGATTGCCTAAGAGAGTTAGATTTAGAATTAAAAAAAATTGGTGTACCTCTGATGTTAAAAAAAGGAGACGCTCTGTCAGTGTTTTCTCAATTGGATCATAAATACAATATTAAGGCTGTATTTAGCCATGAAGAAACAGGCCTGCAATGGACCTATAAGCGTGATATTGATTTTGGTATCTGGTGTAAAGAGAGATCTATAGAGTGGACGGAATACCCGCAGTTTGCCGTGATTCGCGGATTGAAAGATAGAGATAAATGGAATTCTAGAAGAAATTCTATTGTTAAAAGGCCAGTGGTTGTTGCTCCTACTCAACAAAGGATCAATGATTTTGAAGACATTGTTTGGGAGGAAGGCTCACTTGATTTATCAAACTACAAATCCATCCAGATAGGTGGCAGTGCCGAAGCAAAAACTCTTTTGGCTTCCTTTTTAAATAAAAGAGGAGAGCGCTATAGCTCAGAAATGTCTTCGCCGGTAAAAGCCTTTGATGCCTGTAGCAGAATTAGCCCTCATTTAAGTTGGGGTGCTATAAGTTTACCAATGATTCATGAAATGTTGGATTCCGTAAAAAACAATTTATCTAGTTTGGAATGGCAAAGGTCTCTTCGCTCTTTTGAGAGTAGATTGTGGTGGCATTGTCATTTCATACAAAAGCTTGAGTCAGAACCAGAGATCGAATTTGAAAATATGAACCCTGGTTTTAACGGTATGCGAGAATCTGATTTCAATGAACAATACTTCGATGCATGGAAAAAAGGAGAGACAGGATTTCCATTAATAGATGCATCCATGAGAGCACTGCATGAAACAGGCTGGATTAATTTTAGAATGCGAGCGATGCTAATTAGTTTTGCGAGCTACCAGCTATGGTTACACTGGAGAAAACCAGCACAATACCTCGCTAGTTTGTTCACTGATTTTGAGCCAGGTATCCATTTTAGTCAGGTTCAGATGCAGTCGGGCGTTACTGGAATTAACGCGATCCGAATCTACTCCCCTATAAAACAGGCCAAAGACCAAGACCCGGAGGCTAAGTTCATTAAAAAATATTGCCCAGAACTAGCAGAGATTCCAGACACTCTAGCGGGGGAACCCTGGGCTCTAACCCCTATGGAACAAATGTTGTATAATACCAAATTAGGTTCTAATTATCCTGATAGAATTGTCGACCCCAAAGAATCCTACCAGTTTGCAAAATCTCGAATTTTCGAATGGCGAAGCAAGCCAGAAGTTAAAGAACTCTCTAAATCAGTTTACAAAAAGCACGGAAGTCGCAAAAACTCACACTTCCCAAGTCAAAACAGAAAAACCTTCGGAAATTTCAAAAAAGGCAATTAGAAGTTATGGCTATATTTATTTAGGCTCAAACACCTCGCATCCCATCCCCAGAACTGAAAATAACCCAGTGAGCGAGTCTCTAAAAAAACTCCGCACTACCCAAAACTAAATTTAAAAATGAAAAGGTTCGGAAAGAAAAATGGATGGGGACGCGAGTGCGCATAAAGCTTAACAAGCTTTATGAGCAACGCGTAGGTGAGAGCCGCAGAAGCGTAAGCGCCCGCAGGACTCGGAACCTATTTCGCACAGCGAAACCAGTATCTCGAAGGTATGCTCCTCAGCTGAAAACAACCCAGTGAGCGAGTCTCTAAAAAAACTCCGCACTACCCAAAACTAAATTTAAAAATGAAAAGGTTCGGAAAGAAAAATGGATGGGGTAGCAGGATTCGAACCTGCGAATAACGGGATCAAAACCCGTTGTCTTACCGCTTGACGATACCCCAACCGAACTAAACACCAATCTAATGAGTTCGGCGGGGCAGCGCAAATAATATCGCACTGCGTCCACTAAAATTACATACTAGTGATTTTAGTTTTAGCCTTATTTTTTAGCTACTTAGGGATACTCGAGAGACTTTCACCCATAGAGTTTACTTCCTCTTGGTAAGCATCGAATACAGCCTTTTCTATTTGCTCTCTAGTTTCTTGATTTAAAGGATGGGCAATATCTTTGAATTGGCCATCTTTTCTTTTTTTACTCGGCATAGCTACAAATAGGCCAGTGTTTCCGTCGATCACTTTTAGATCTCGAACAATAAAACAATCATCGATAGTTAGGGAAACATAGGCTTTTAATCGGTCTTCGTTGACAGGATATACCTTCACTTCTGTGATATTCATTGTGAACTCCTTAGATGTTTTCAAAGTTGTCTAGAAGATAGATCGGTAGAATCTTTACTAGACTTAAGTCAATGCACTGCTTTTTGGATTTCTTCGGGGGTTACTGAATTAAGAGGGGCTTATCAGAAAAATTCATTTATATCTATTGTCGAATCAAAGAAGTGTACCAATAATTAATAAGGGCTGGAAAAGGTTCTCATTCTGAGACATTCTATTTGTGGAGAAACTTCTATGAATTATTTTGTACTATTGTTTGTTCTTGGGCTGATGCCAATGAGCTTTGCTCAAAATTCCTATATGGACAAGCTGGCAGATAAAAAGACTACAGATTCGGCGGTAGAAAAAGGTCAAAAGAATGACAAAGCCAATGCTCTGATGGAATCTCTAGAGCGGAACAAAAACAATGAGCCAACTACAAGCTCGTCTGGAGATTATGTAAGTCCCATTAAAAAACTTGGTCCTAATCCTAGTTCCTTTAAGAGAGTACCTAGAGTTAGTAGAATTGAGTTCAGAAGAAAACTCTCACCAGAGGATCAGTCTATTTTGATGAATGGAAGAATCGGTCCCGCCTCTTGGGTTACTGGGCCGCTTGCTAGCTACTTAATCGGTTTTGGTTCTGGGCAGGCAATTCAGGGAAGGTTTAATTCAGATGGACTTAAATTTGCCGTGATGGATGGAGTATCGGTAGCTGTGGTTCTATTTACTTCGGTCCAGTGTTTAGAATCTCTGGGGAATTGTGACGGCTCTCTTGGTACCATTACTTTGGCCGCAACGGTATTAGCAATATCAAGACTCTGGCAATTGGGAGATAGTGTCTTTAGTCCAATCTACTACAACAAGCGTTTTGACTACTTAAAGAGATTAGAGGAAGACAGTGTCGCAATTGTACCTTATTTGGATTCATCGAAAGAAATCATCGGTCTTAATTTTAAAGCTAGATTCTAAATTAATCTTCTAGTAGCCCAAGTTGCAGGCTTCTGAGTGAGTCTTTTTCCTCGAATCGTACTCCAATGCCTAAGAGTCTTACTGGGAGTTCTAATTTAAAGAATAAATCCTCCACAAGTTTTATGTATTCTTCTAGTTTTGGAAAGCTTGAAAAAGATCGATCCATCGTATGAGATTGAAAATCATTTGTTTTAGCTTTTACATGCATAGTTTTAATGGGACGTTTTTCATTGAGCTTTTCAAACCTCAAATGAAGATCTTCGTAGAGCTCCTTTATTCGCTCATGAATTTCCTTGATATGGTCAATATCACTAAAAGTATTTTCAACAGATATAGATTTCCGTTCCCAAGAGGAAACTACTTTTCTATTGTCTTTTCCTCTACATATTTTATAAAGATGCAACCCCATATTTCCGAACTCTTTATATAGACTTTCCTTATCCCATGTTTGCAGGTCACCGCAGGTTTTTATTCCCCATCGACTCAGGCTTTCTTGCATTACCTTACCAACTCCGAAAAGTTTCTTCACTGGTAGATCCATCATAAAGTTGTCTACGTTTCCAGGCGGTACAGTGAATACACCGGCTGGTTTATTCCAATCGCTTGCAACCTTGGCGATCATTTTGTTAGGGCCAACTCCAGCACTAGCTGTTAGCTGAGTTGTTTTATAGATTTCTTTCTGTATTTGTTGGGCCAGCAAGGTAGCGCTGCCTTTAAACTCTATGTTATCACTCACATCTAGATAAGCTTCATCTAAAGATAGTGGCTCTACCTTTTTTGTGTATTTATAAAAAATTTCTCTTATTTGATAGGAGACTTCTTTGTACAGGGGAAAGCGATGGGGTCTTAAAATTAGGTGTGGGCAAAGTGATACGGCCAATTTTGTAGGAAGGGCGGACTTCACTCCAAACTTTCTAGCCTCGTAATTAGCCGTAGATAGAACTCCACGCTCTCCACCTCCTATACCGATGGGCTTTCCTTTGAGCTCAGGAAACTCACGCATTTCAATCGCCGCATAAAAACAGTCCATATCTATATGTATTATTTTTCTAAGACTACCCATGAGATAAGCTTACTATATGTGTAAGTAAAGTGTAAGTAAATTAATGGAGTAATTTACTTTCAACCTTTAATAGCCATCAATTGCATATTTAGGCCTATAAGGGAGCCAAAGATTTAAGCTCCCTTAGGAGGGTGAACTAGTTTTCGATGAATAGAACGATGATATAGTTTCCTCTTCTGACTCTAACTAGATTGTCCTTTTTTCGAAGGGCACGAATTGCTTCTCGAGCTGAATCAATTTTCTTTCTATTTATATCAAGGATAATATCGCCAACAGCAAGTCCCGCTGCCGCCGCTGGTCCTCTAGACTCTACACTGAAAATATATGGGTTCTTAGCATTTCCTGCTCCAAGACGCTTTGCCATTTGTGGATTCATATTAGCTACCTCAAATCCAAGCTTATAGGGTGCGGTTAGAGATTTATTATTTCTTGAAAGTCTTGGTTTAGATTCTTGAATCGCTTTCTTTTCTAGAAGGACTAATTCAAGAGTTCTAGGTTTTTGATTTCTTATAATCTCTACCTTTATTTTTTCTCCAGCAGGGAATCGGGCGATTTCTGCTTGTAACTTTCTAGGCCCAAGAATTTCTTTTCCGTTAATTTTTCTAATTATATCATAAGCTTCAAATCCGGCTCTGTCTGCAGGAGAGCCATTTTCAACATTTGTAATTAAAATCCCCTTATTGGACTTCAAATTAAATGCTTTTTTAATTCTTGGAGTAATGGGCTCAATGGCGATACCCATATAGCCCCTTGCCACTCGGCCTAATGATTTCAATTGTGGAAGGAGTGTTTTTACAGCATCTACTGGAATTGCAAAGCCTAGGCCCTGCGCTCCTTTAATGATAAAGGTGTTCACACCAATAACTTCACCTTTTAAATTTACCAAAGGACCACCAGAGTTTCCTGGGTTAATAGAGGCATCGGTTTGAATAAAAGGATAAATCCCAATTTCTTCCACCTCTCTTCCTTTGGCGGAAACCACACCCTTTGTCATTGTGTGACCCAGGCCTAAGGGATTTCCAAATGCTGCAACCCACTCTCCCACTTGAACTTTTGTTGAGTTTCCAAGTTTGATGGTCGGTAAGTCCGTGTCAGAATCAATTTTAATCAATGCTAAATCTGTTTTTGCATCTTTACCAATGACTTTAGCTTTGAAGAGTTTGGAGTCTTTTTTATTCAATTGAACCTCAATCTCATCCGCCTCAGCAATTACATGGTTATTGGTGATGATTAGGCCGTCTTTTGAAATAATAAAACCAGTACCTAGGGCGTTGGAAGGCCTTCTTTGTGGTCGTTGCCCCTTGAAGCCATAAAACTCTTGGAATAAATCCATAAACGGATCTGCCATATAGCGCTGCTTCGGCATTTGAGTGGTTCTTATATTAACAACAGCTGGGTTTACTTTTTTAGCTAGGTCGATAAAGGCCGTAGATAAATCCGCAGCAAAGGTGCTTATAGGAAAGCTTAGGGCTACCACTAAAAGGGTGGTTAACTTCATGAGATATTCTCCTTTTTGGATGTTATTGAGCGTCTACGTATTTCAGTTGAAGATCGGCAATTAACTGGGTCAAAAGACGTTCTTCGTCAGCATCTAAATTTCCCTTGGATTTTGCTCTTAAAATATCCAAGAGATCGATATTAAACTTAGCTAGTTCAATATTCTTTTCTATCTTACCACTGGCCGGGTTTGGTGCAAGCCCTAGGCTCATCATCGCAGCGGACCCAATGGACATCAGTAGAGTTGAAAAACTGGCTTGCATATCTGAGGTTTGCATTTCTTTTCTCCTTTAAAATTAAATCGGGTACTGACCGACCAGTTCTTTGATTCTTTCTTTTACCGGTGGTTGAATTCTAAAGTGTTCCATTTCTTCTTGATCTGGAAGTGGGTTAATAAAAAACATATGAGCTGTCTCCATAGGGATAGCTTCAGGTTTAGTTCTAACGTAGTTGTCTAGTTTCCAGAGAGTTTTTGCTAAAATTTCTGGTTGTTTAGTGACACTTACTGCGGCTTTATCGGCGGCAAAATAGTCTTTTTTACTCAACCCTGAGCTGGAAAGCTTTTTGTAAATAGGTGCCATAAGACCTGTGAAAAAGCCTAGGCGAGGAGAGCTCATTCTCCATCCGAGCAGCCGATCCAAAAGTCTAGAAACTTTAAGCACCCAACCAAGGAGTGAGCTAGTTACAGTGCTTGAAAAAATTAGGTTGTGTTTAATTTTGTAGAGCTCGTGTGCAACGACCGCTTCAAGCTCCTGAGGATCTAGAATCTCCAATAAGGAGTGGCTAACAATCAGGCTAGCGTCTTTTGGTTTTTTACCCACTGAAATTGCGGTGGGGCTATATATATTTGAAATATAAACCTTTGGTGGAGGGATTTTAAACTCAAGACTTAAAAGGTTTACCTTTTCGGTCAGGTTCCAGGGATCTTGTCCCTCGAGCTCTTTAGATTTAAATAACCCTCTCAAGTGCTCCTCAGAGAAAAAATAAATTACAGAATTGAGTCCAAAGCAAAAAATAAAAGCAACCAGAAGGCCTTGGCGACCAGCCAACTCTTTTCCAACGTAAACGCTAAGAACAGAGATTAGCCCTAGAAAAATCCAAGTCATATTTCGGTTTATCATTATCCTCCCGGCCGATTTATAAGCACGTAGCTGAATATACAGTAAGGATTTGGTGATGTGGTTGATGTATGCGGCAAGTCATAGCCAAAAACTCAGCTTTTCCTGCAAAATCTTGGCAAAAAACCTGAGTACTATTAAGCTATTAGGGAAGCGTCCCCCGATTCTGTTTTTTTGGAATCAATAGGGGCCAGAAAGTGTTTCAGCTTGCATAAAATATTGTCATCAGGAGGATTGAGTGGACGTAGATATTCTGGCTTTAAATGCACAGATTCAAAAAGATTCAGAGTTTGTTGGAAGAGTATTGGATGAAACATCCAAGGTAGTTGTTGGGCAACGAGATATGTTAGAAGCCGTAATTTCTGGCTTACTTACTGGGGGCCACATTCTGCTTGAGGGAGTACCAGGCCTTGCCAAGACGCTCACAATTTCTACGATCTCCAAAGTGGTTGGGTTGGATTTTGGGCGTGTACAGTTTACGCCTGATTTAATGCCTTCGGACCTAATTGGTACAATGATATTTAATCAAAACACCAATGATTTTATGGCAAAAAAAGGTCCCATCTTTACCAATATAGTTCTTGCCGATGAGATCAATCGGGCACCAGCTAAGGTACAGTCAGCTCTTCTTGAGGCAATGGCTGAAAAGCAAGTTACGATTGGAGAAACTACTTACAAATTAGATAAACCCTTTCTAGTTTTAGCTACACAAAATCCCCTAGATCAGGATGGAACTTATCCATTACCTGAGGCTCAGATGGATAGATTTATGTTTAAAGTCTTAGTGGACTATCCAACCAAAGAAGATGAGATGAAAATCTTGGAGACGATGTCTGTGGGGTCCTTGCCGGAATTACAGACAGTGGTGACCAAAGAAGAGGTCTTACGCGCTAGGGAAATGGTAGAAAAAATCCATGTGGATCCTAAGGTGAAGAATTATATTGTAGAGCTTGTGATGGCAACACGAAGTCCTAGTGAGTATGGTCTTGGGCATATGGAAAATTTGATTTCATTGGGAGCCTCTCCTAGAGCTACTTTGAGTTTAGTGAAAGCTGCAAAGGCCAACGCCTTTATCCAGAGTCGAGGTTTTGTGACTGTTGACGATGTAAAAGCTATTGCTCATAAAGTACTTCGCCATAGATTGATTTTAACTTATGAGGCAGAGGCTGAAGAACTTCTTTCTGATAACTTGGTGAACGAAATTTTGGAAAATATTGAGGTTCCAACTTGAGTTTTCCTCCTGAAATTTTAAAGAAGATTAAACTCATCGAGATTAGTACTCGGAAATTGGTAAATAATGTATTTACCGGGGAGTACCACTCTGCCTTCAAGGGGCAGGGGATGACATTTTCTGAATTTCGGGAGTATATTCCAGGGGACGATATTAGAGATATTTCTTGGAGTTTGACGGCTCGAACCGGAAAAGTTCATATTAAAAAATATGACGAAGAAAGAGAACTTACCACGGTAATCGTTGTAGACGTTAGTGGGTCTGGTGATTTCGGTTCAGGAAAATACTGTAAGGGAGAGGTTATTGTTCACCTAGCTGCTCTTTTAGGATTTAGTGCCAATAAAAACAATGACCGGGTCGGACTTTTGACCTTTAGTGATCGAATGGAGCACTATGTACCACCTAAAAAAGGTGTGGCTCACATGCACCGGATTTTGCGAGACTTACTTTATGAGAAACCAAAATCTAATAAAACGGATCTCTTGAGTGCTATTTCACATTTGAGCAGTGCTCTAAAAAAGCAGGCTAACATTTTTATATTGTCTGATTTTATCGCTCCTGAAAATTATGAAAAAGCCTTAAAGCAGCTTGGAAAAAAGCATGACGTCACTGCGATCTTAGTAAGGGATGATAAGGAAATGGAGTTTCCAAAGCTTGGGGGCATTGAAATTCTTGATCCAGAATCAGGCGAGACCATTGTTTTGGATTCTTCAAGTAATATGTTCCAAGGGAACTACAAGGCAGAAATGCGAAAAGAATCAGAAGCAAGGTTGAGTCTACTTAGAAAATCCGAGGTAAGATTAGTAGAGATACCTGCAAACCGAGATTATGTAGACCCCCTTATAGCCTATTTTAAAAAGAGGCATAAATGAGCCAGCCAGATAATCTGCCTGAAAAAGTCGAGCCTGTTAACGACCCTATCCCAAGCTGGTCCTGTGAACTTAATGTAGACCCCATAGAGGGAAGTATAAAATCTTATCTAAGGCCTGATGATACAAAAGAGATTCCCAGCCAAGGTATAACGGTCGGGCAGGAGTTTAAATTAAATTGTAGTGGTGAATCAGTTTTTTTGGACCCACAAAAAATAAATATCGAGCTCATTGGACAGGATGAAAAGTTAAACGACATCTTATTGAAGAAAAATAAAATCTATAAAATTTCCGACAACAATATTGAAATGGGTCTTGTTAGCTATAAAACCGGTGAGATTAATACAAAAATACTTGTTACTGATGGGCAAAATGGTTTTGTTGTGAAAAGGGTAGAGCTTGTTGTTGAAAGTCTTCTTGCACAGCAGCCCAGTGGATTCGAAGGGGAACAGGAGCAAGATATAGCGGCACCTGAAGAGAATTTAAATGCATTAAGTCCCGGCGGTGGTATGCAACAAGGACCGAAGCCATACCCTGCATTTGGACCCGTGGGCCTAGAGTACCCATTATTACTTTGGATTTTGGTGGGAATCGCCGTTTTAATTGCTCTTGCCAGCTCTTTTGGAATTTGGCGTTACTTTCAAAAAAGAAAAAAATTGGTGCAAAAATGGGAAGAATTTCATGCGCCGATTGGTAATCAAAAGCAATTTCATCAGGATTTGAGAATTGCAGAAAGAAGGTTTCAACAGGACGAGCTTTCCTCGCAGGACTTTGTTAGAGAGATGATTTATCAAACAGAGCTTTTCTTGTTTCGAACGACTAAAATAGATTTTGAGTTAGGTCTAAAAAAACAATGTCAAAAAATTATTAAAAAGAAAATTTTAAAACTCTCTGATCTAAAATCTATTTTAAAAATGGAAAGAGATGCGAGCTTCTTTCTAAAATTAGATAGCCCTAAAAAAACCGATGCAAAAATTTACCTAAGGGAATTTAGGAAAGAGATTGATAGATTGCATTTAAAAAGCAAAAAAGTGGAGGCTGAAGAAAAATGAGATACTTTAGCTTTTGGTATATATTATTGTTTTTACCTCTAGTGACTCTATTGATTTATAGCTTTTTAAAGAGAAAGAAACGTAGGCCTTCTCTTCAGTTCAGTAATATACCAAGGCCTGCAAGGGCGCACATTAGTTTAAAAGCAAAGTTTCTTTATCTGCCTAGTATTTTAAAAGCAGTGGCTCTTGGCTTAGTATTAGTTGCATTAATGCGGCCGCAAAGCTCTACAACAAAAATAAAAAGAAATGTTGAGGGTATAGACATAGTCGTGGCTCTGGATATATCTGAGAGTATGTTAATTGAAGATATGAAGCCTGAAAATAGACTTGAGGCCTCTAAAGACGTAATTAAAAAGTTTGTCGAGGGCCGAATCTCAGACCGCATAGGATTGGTAGTTTTTTCAGGAGAATCTTATACAAGAGTACCACCAACTTTAGACTATCCTATACTGCAAAAATCTTTGTCGGAGGTGACAACTAGTAAAAATATGAGGATGGGAACAGCGATTGGAGTTGCTCTCGCCAATGCGGTGGCAAGACTGCAGGACTCTACTGCTAAAACTAGAATTGTAATTCTTCTCACCGATGGTGCGAGTAATACAGGAACTATTGCGCCGGAAGAGGCTTTAAGTATAGCCAAAGGATATGACGTAAGAGTTTATACTATTGGTATGGGAAAAGAGGGAGAGGCTCGCTTACCAGTATACAGAACCGACGTATTTGGTCGAAAAATCAAGACTTATCAAAAGATGATGTCTTCTGTGAATATTTCTCTTTTAGAAGAGATCGCAACTCAAACCGGTGGAACTTTTTACAGAGCAGACGACGAGCGGGCATTGCAGGAAGTTTTTAATAAAATTAACGCGCTTGAAAAAACTAAGATTGATATTGATAAATATACTAGGTACAGCGAAGAGTTTGAATTTTATCTTAAATTGGCAGCTCTTTTGTTTTTGTTGGGAACATTTTTACAGAGAACTTTGTTAAGGAGGAATCCATAGTGAGATTTGCTAATCCTCAATTTCTATATTTGATTCCTATTGTACTTCTCATCGTCATTATTTTTTATATCTATGAGCGAAGAAAGCAAGCGGCGCTTTTAAGGGCTTTTGGAAGTGATATTGGTCCGTATTTATTGAGGACTCTAAGTGTTAGAAAGCGTAAATGGAAAATTAGACTTGAGGCGATAGTTGTTTGTTTGCTGCTATTGGCATTGGCAAGACCTCAACTTGGTATCGGTGAGCAACAGGTGAAATCCAAAGGAATTGAACTTGTGGTTGCCGTAGACATATCTAAAAGTATGTTGGCTGAGGATGTTAAACCTAGTCGATTGGACCATGTAAAGCGTGAGCTTAATCGTTTATTAGATCAATTATCCGGTGACAAGGTTGGTTTGATTGTATTTGCCGGAAATGCAAGCCTCGTTAGCCCATTAACAAGTGATTACTCTTCATTGAAGATGTTTATAGATGGCTTGAGTACCGATAGTGTTTCTAGGCAAGGAACAAACTTTAAGAACGCCATTCAGACCGCTTTTGAGGCCTTTCAAAGGGGAGGGGTGGAGAGTAATGAATCCACGGTTGTTTCCAAGGTTTTATTGATAGCTTCCGACGGGGAAGACAATGAAGACGGAGCCATAGAAGAGGCAAGAAGAGTTTTTTCAAAGGGTATGCGAATTTACACAATGGGTTTTGGAACGGAAAGAGGAGGGAGTATCCCTCTCAGAGAGCGTGGTTACCTTCAAGGTTATAAAAAAGACAATCGAGGTGAAGTAATTGTCACAAAAACCCAAACTAAACTATTGAAAGACATCGCAACAAACGCCGGAGGTAAGTTTTATTTTGCCGTGATTGGCGGACAACAGGTTGTTGAGTTTGGAAATGAGATAAAGGATTTGGATCAAGCGGAGTTTGAGTCCGCGATTGCAAAAGATTTTAATGAGTACTTTCAAATCCCATTACTATTTGCTTTTTTAATTGGGTTTTTAGAGTTTCTCTTGTCGGATCGCAAAAAAGAGGTCAAAGAGTGGCGAGGTAGATTTGAGGTGTCCGATGCTTAAAATTCTTTTTGTATTGCTGCTTCCCTGTATAGTATTTGCTCAAAATGAGATTCAATTTGTTCAACAAAACAATGAAGCTATAGATCTATTAACAAAAACAAAGGATGCAAGTTCCAGTTTGTTTAAGTTTGAGGAGTTAGTGGGGCAATACCCTGATAATCTTGTAGCTAAACTAAATCTAGCTTCTAATTATGTAGTACTGGAAGACTATGAAAATGCCGAAAAAATCTATCTGGAGATTTTAGATCTAACGAAGGATAGCCCTCAGTTTAAGGATATCCAGTTTATAAGTTGTTTTAATATGGCGGGAATTCAAATAGTTAAAAAACAACAAAAAGAGGCTTTGGCTTATTATCAATGCGCTCTCAATGTAGAGCCGACTGACAAGGCAAGTAAGATCAATATAGAAATCATAGTACAAAACATAACGAACTCTCAGGATTCTCAAAATGGTGAGAGTGATGATCAAGAAAAGAAAGATCAAGATCAGGGAGAAGATGAGAATCAAAAAGATCAAAAGGACAATAAAGATCAAAAGGATCAAAATAAACCCGATCAAAATGATAAAGAGAAAAAAACAGATAGTGGTGAGCAAAAGCAAAAGCCTAAATTCAAAGAAAATGAGTTAAGTAAACAAGATGTGAAACGTATTTTTCAAGAGCTAAAGAGGCAGGAAGAGGGTATTCGTGCCAAAGAAAACCAGAGAAATCCCAAGGAGCCTTCCAATGGCAAAGATTGGTAGTTTATTTTTATTCCTTTTCTTTATAAGTATTTCTGCTTTTTCAAAGGTAGAAATCAGCTCTAAGTTGGATAGGGAAACAGTAGAGTTGGGAGATTCTTTTGTGGTAAGTATTTCCATCTCCAGTAGGAACGGAAACACCATTGACGAACCGGAGATTCCACCTATGACAAATGTGGAAGTCTTGGGTGTAAGCCCTCAAGTAGCCCAACAAACCTATCTTGACCAAACGACGGGAAGAATAGAGCAGAAGCTTGATATGATTTATAATTATACTTTAAGCCCCAGTAAAAAGGGTGATATTGCGATTCCCTCCTTCTCTATTGTTGTGGATGGTAAGGTTCAGAAAACGAAAGCCTTGAGAATTAAAGTGGTTGATCCTGGTACTCTTCCAAAAAGTCAGTTCAGTCAGCGTCGAAGACCCCGGCCAGTATTTCCAGGAATACCTGATCCCTTCGATGATTTCTTTAATCAAAGAGATCGATTTATGAGGGATGCCCAGAAGGTACCTAAGTTAAATCCAAATGAGGCTTTTCAAATTAGAGCCCAAGTAGATAAAGACACGGCCTACGTGGGGGAACAAGTAACAGTAAACTACTACATTTATATCCCTGAAGGATATTTATTGAGATCCATAGATACTTTAAAATATCCAAATCTAAGGGGCTTCTGGAAAGAAGACATAGAGATCACCACAAAGCTTAGTTACCAAACTGAGGTGATTGAGGGAGTACCCTACAGGAAATCTCTTTTAGCAAGTTATGCCTTGTTTCCTATAAAAGTAGGGAAGGCTACAGTAGACGAGTACAAAGCAAAATGTAGTGTGGCTAGGCAAGGTGTTTTTGGTTTTGGGAAGGCCTATACTTATACAAAAAGTTCTTTACCGGTTAAAATAGATGTAAAAAATTTGCCTGAGGAAGGGAGACCCACAAACTTTAGTGGAGCCGTTGGAGATTTCCGAGTCACGGCTAGAATTGACACACCTATTATTCGACAGCATCAACCATTTCCTTTGAAATTGAAAATTGAAGGAAAAGGGAATGCAAAAAACTTAGATTTACCTTCTCTTGATCTTCCGAGTACTTTGGAATTGTACGATCAAAAAGAGGATACAAAGTTCTTTAAAAATGGGAACTCGTTCAAAGAGTACAGTATTTACCTAATTCCACGTGAGAGTGGTGAGATGAGTATACCAAATATAAAAATTGGTACCTTCCAGCCTACAACTAGAAGCTACAGAGAGATTCAGTCTGGAAAGTTAGTTTTTAACGTAGAAAAAGGTGACACTCAGCCCGTTGGGCAAAATGTTGCCGAAACTGATCTGAACGGAAAACCAAAAGATGTAAAAGAAAAACTAGAAGGTCTTTTTGTTACGGAAAATAATGACCCAAATCTATTGATGGCAGGTTTAACTAGTTCTAATACGAGTCCCGCCTTTGGCTTGTTTGGTCTTCTTTTTATCCATTTGTTGGTGATTGTTCGTAAGCAGTTTAGCCGATCGAATTACAGTGATGAGATGGAGAAGGAATTAAATAGTGGAATAAAAACTTTAGAAGGATATATCAAGTCTGAAGATTTTAGAAAGCTGGGTGTGGAAGCGACGAACTTAATCTATGGGATTTTGAGTAAATCCCTCGAGGATATTGAGTCTGGTAGTCAGTTGAGTCAGGTGATGAAAAAATTGGTTCCGGCCCTGAGAGAAGAAGTGGAGGGGCCCCTGAAGTCCTCCTTAGATTTCTTCCAAAGTTTGGGTTTTGCACCAGAGGCTACTATTGTGAAACTCAAAGACTCTAAGGTTCAAAAAGAAAAATTAAAGTTTATGGGGCAAACCCTTAAAAAAGTAATTCGAAGTCAAAAAGTGGATTTAGAAAGCTAGCTTGCGGCTGGCTTTTGGTCCAACTGGACCTAGTAGGGATAAAAGCCCTGGTTCTCTCGCTTAAAGCCTAGGCATGATTTCGAGTTTCCACCGGTTCCGATGGGTTTTCCCAAATCACTATGCTAAACTTAAAAAGGTTCTAAAAGGATGGGTTGTTAAATGATTCGAATTCTCTGTTTTATACTTTTAAGCACACTTGTAGCTTGTAACTCCATGCAACATCAGTCTGACGAAGTTTCAGACTCCTCAAATATCCAGATTTCAAAACAAGATATGGAAATTGATCAGAGAATCGATCAAGAAATTCCCCATGAAATAAATGCTTCCGTGCAAAAGTGGGTAGATTATTTCCAGGGACGTGGACATAGACATATGCGTAGATATCTTGGCCGTAGCTCTAGATACCTACCTCTAATGAAGCAAATTTTAAGAGAGGAAGGCCTTCCTGAGGACTTGGTTTATGTGGCTTTGATTGAGTCTGGCTTTAGAAGCTCGGCTGTGAGCCACGCAAACGCCGTCGGCTATTGGCAGTTTATCAGAGGAACCGGTTCTCGTTATGGTTTAAGAATCAATGCCGTTTTAGATGAAAGACAAGATTTTGTGTTAGCGACAAGAGCCGCAGCAAAATATCTAAAGAGTCTTCATCTTTTATTTGATGATTGGTATTTAGCAATAGCCTCCTATAATGTAGGAGAAAATCGCGTTAAGCGAATGGTGATGCGTTATCATACTAGAAGCTTTTGGGATCTTGCGAGAATGCGAAAGCTTCCTAGGGAAACCAGAAACTACGTACCAAAATTTTTGGCAGCAAGAATGATAGGTAAGAATCCAGAAAAGTACGGATTTACTGATGTGGATTATCAGCCAGAGCTTCAGTTTGAAACTCTAGAATATTCAAAGCCAATTAATATTCGGAAGTTAGCGACACACGCCAATATTTCTCTCACAGAGCTAAAATCTCTGAACCCGGCCCTAAAAACAGATTATGCTCCATTGGATCGTGACGGTAAGTTACGGGTTAAGGTACCAGCTGGAAAACTTCTAGCCGCTACAACTGCAACGGAAATCAGTAAAGTAGATAATGTTTCTAGAATGAAGCGAATGCTGGCTCAGACTACGGGATCCTATAAAGTTCGTCGCGGAGATACTTTAGGGCATATTGCTAGAAAATATCGTACTAGTGTAAGAAACCTAAGGAACATGAATAGGCTAGGAAAAAGATCTTTCATCCGTGTTGGTCAGAGATTGAAAGTTCCGATGTCTGGAGCTAGAGCAGCCAAGGCAGTGAAAAGTCGTAAGCGAGTTGTAGCAAGTGTATCTAAGGGTGAAAAAATTCATAGAGTTCGTAAGGGTGAAACTTTAAGTCATATTGCGGAAAGATATGGAATCGGTCTGAGTAAATTACTCAGAGCAAACCGTTTATCCATGCGATCCAGGATTGCCATTGGGCAAAAGCTTATTGTCCCAGGACAGAAAAATGATGGAGCAGTGAAACCTAAGGCTCGGAAAACAGGCTCCAACTCTCATAAAGTTAGACGTGGAGATACTTTAATAGGTATCGCAAACGATAACGGAATAAGTCTCTCTAAGTTATTGAGAATCAATAACCTTTCTAAAAGATCGAAAATATTTATCGGTCAAAAAATTAAGTTAAGAGGAGCTAATAGAAGTATCTCTGGTAATCAGTACATTGTTCATAATGTAAAAAGAGGGGAAACCCTAACTCATATTGCTTCCCGCTACGCGCTTGGCCTTACAAAGCTAGCTCAGTTTAACGGTCTATCCAGCAGACATCATTTGCAGATTGGTGAGAAACTAAAGATTCCTCAGTGAGCGAAGTGAAGGATAGTTCAAAAGAAAATAAAAAACTTCAGCTCCCTAAAACGGGGGCTTTTTTTTGGTTCGCTCGCTTAGGGTACTGCATGTTAGTTAATTTGCTATCAGCCAAAAAAAAGCGAAGCCTGGGGGGGCTTCGCTTTGCTAATTGGAAGTTTTTTTAAACTACATCTGCATTGTATTAAATTGGGGATTTGGTTTAGAAAAGATGACTTCCACATCTTTTAATTCATACAGGCTCATATCGTTGTCGCTAACAGGAAGAACAAGGGGTTGTCTTACTGTTTTAATGGCCATGCATGTACCTGCTTGGGATGCAGTGTTTGAAATATTGAAGGCAGTTACTACTACCAATATTTTATTTTTAGTTTTGATAACGGATTGAGCTACTTGACTTAGTTCGTCAGCACAGCCAGATAGTTCAAATCTTAAATCGAGAAATAGTCCGTGGGATGTAAAAGCTTTATCTGCAACTACTCCTGAGATGGCTTGCATATCAAGACGGTTCTCATTGGTAATGTTGTCGTCATCGATCATGAATCCTGCATTTAGATTTACACTGATGCCTAGTAGAACAAATAATTTAATTAACTTTTTCACTTTTCCCCCTGGCCCTATGAAGCAGCTCTGAAATAGTTTTAGTGAAAAATTCCAATAAGTGAAAATTATTCATCATTATGTGTTCTTATTAGTATTACTTATAATTAATTCATGGTTTCTTAGTCATCTAAGTTCGATAGCTGATAAATTGCAGGAGAATTGAGCCTGTTTTAATGAATTAGACACTATTTTACCTTAGCTCTTTATTGATGCCACGGGCTCCCGGTTTTGTTAGAGTTTGCGAGAATTTAAACAGGAGATCGCTCATGGCCCAAATGCCCAGTCCCTTTGAACAACAGAAGCCGATAGATGGTGTAGATAAAATTGTTGCGGTTAGCTCCGGAAAGGGTGGGGTCGGAAAGTCTACGGTAAGCGCTAACCTGGCCTTGGCCTTGTCTCAGCAAGGTAAGAAAGTAGGACTATTAGATGCCGATATATACGGCCCATCCATTCCCCGAATGTTTGGGTGTTTAGATCAAAAGCCTGAAGTAACAGCTGATAATAGGATTATTCCTATTGAGCGAAACGGTATTAAAATAATGAGTATCGGCTTTTTGGTTGATGAAGATGCTGCTATTGTTTGGCGTGGACCAATGCTTTTTAAAGCAATGGAGCAGTTTTTACGGGATGTACAATGGGGTGAATTGGATTACTTGGTAATTGATTTACCTCCTGGTACTGGCGATGTTCAGTTATCTTTGGCTCAAAAGGTTCCAATCAACGGGGCAATTTGTGTGTCCACTCCTCAAAATATTTCATTGATAGACGTGAAAAAAGCGGTAGATATGTACGATCGTGTGAATATACCTGTGATTGGAATGATTGAAAATATGGCTTACTTCCGAACTGAATCAGGAGAGAAGCTAGAGATGTTTCCAAGGGGTGAGTTGGATAAATTTCTTGAGGAAAAAAACATTCCCAAAATTGCTGAGATCCCATTCCACAAAGATGTGGCGCTAGGGGCAGAGATTGGAATTCCTGTTGTTCAGAGCCAAAAAAATTCCTTAGAGGCTAAGATCTTCGGAGAAATTGCATCCGGTATTTAAATTAGTTTTCTTCTAGCTCATAGGGGGAATTTTTGTTGGATGGAAAGCTGTTCAGTACTATGACTTGCACTCCTTCTTTTTGTTCCACATCGTTTTTAACTATACTAGAGACAGCTTGCTGAAATAGATCCATTTGCTCAGCGATTTTCTTAGAGGCGTTCTTTGACACCGCATAGAAATTCACTGATGCTTGGCAGACGGTCTCTATAGGGTTTTCGGAAATTGTTTTAAAGCTTGGCATATATCTCTCAGAGGCAAGATCAACTGAATATTTGGTGTTCTTATTTAACCGGCTGTCTTTAATATGGTAAAATTCGAAAGCGCTTTCATCCATTACTCTAAATTTAGCATCTTTCCACTCAATCACTCTTAGATTCTCCAATTGGATTAGCATACCATCAATACTTGAGCGTGTTGTGTTTGCGTGTATGGAGAGAAGTCTGGAGCTGTGCTGTGGAGCTAAGAGATACTGTTTTAGCTTTAATGCCTCAAATAGTAGTACAATATTGGGTTGGTTAATCACAATTTCTTTCAGTTGAGCGGATCGTTGGTGCTCAATATATAGATTACTGTTTTCTTTAATGTCCATAAATCGATTTACGAAACTCAACATCAAGTGCTTTTTTGTCGAGATCAATTGTAAAAGTTTATGAAATTCGATGGCTGGTCCACGATGAGTCAATTCACCAAGTAATGCGCTTTTAGTTGAGTCAGAAGGGGGGATGTCTTTGCTGAATAAAAAAAGTATTCGCGCGACAATTTTTTTAGGTGAGGGGTCGATTAATCCTTCATGAAAAAAGTCAGCGAATACCACTTCAAGACTTTTTGATTTTTCGCAGATTCCGTAGAAGTCATTAAATTTGAATTTTGTCTTTCCAGCTTCCCATTTTCCAACTTGGTTAAAGCTATATCCTAATTCTTCACTAAAAGTCCTTTGATCGTTGCCCTGTCTGAGTCCACGAAGTACTTCTTTTTGAATCTTTAAATAATTTAAATCTGACATTTCCCGCACCTTTTAATTCGCCCGGAGTACCCGAGTTCTTAATAGTAGAAACAAGGTATATCACAAATATTAAAAAACTGACGCGACGTTATAAATTATTCAGGTAAAAAGTGACAACAGGTTAGTTTTTAAATTAGATAGGTAGAAATAATCCAATAAATACAATTATATAAATTATTTTTATTTTACTTAAAAAATAATATAAT
>JBGCGH010000062.1:0-29169 GCA_045110695.1 Bdellovibrionales bacterium
CACTAAATTATTGTCGTAAAAACCAGAACTGTTAATAAAGTTGATGAAGTCCGTTTGTTCAAACATGAGTACAACGTAAGTCTCTCCGTTCATTTCATAGACCTTATTGTACCTTAAGGCCTCCACTCTCTCTGGCTTCTCAGCTAGGATATTAAATGCATTGGATTCAGCAAGGGAGTATCTCTCCGCAGAAAAATCTACGTAAGAATAAGCCCCTCCGGGTTGAGTATCCGTTGTATACTCAAAGTACACTCCTAAATTTCCAGAAAAATAAGTATCGCCTGAATTAGAGCTTTCATCTTGAAGTTTTAAATACAGCCTTGCGTTTCCGTAAGTATTAAGGTCGATATCCCCACCGTTATATTCAGTAAAAGCCGAACGACTTTTAAAGTCCATGTCCGTACGTCCTCCAAAATCAGAGTCGTCTATTTCCTCTCTACCTGGAGCATCAGGATCATAGTCATTTCCGATAGTTGGTGTGCGAGATGCATTTTCTTGGCTGCCCTCAGAGCTAATGGTAGCTCCACAAGCGCTCAAGCTTAGACCTGCAAGAATTAATAAAGATAGCTTTAAAGTGTTCATATTATTCCCCAATGAGTTCCCTCAGGCTTATTCATTGCTAATAAGGTGCCAAGTTTGGCATATTCCTAAGTATCTAATTTTACTTATGAACTTTGGTTTACCGATTTATAATTGAATAAATGTACGATTTTGCTACGAAAAGCTTTTGTACACCTATCCGCATCAAGTATTAATAGCTCAATAAATACAGATACTTACACTCTAACCAAGCACTTCTACTGCTGTAAGGCTTCTGTACAGTGCCCCAGTCAAAACGAACCTAAAGCATCTAGACCGGGCATAGGCCTATAAAACTATTAAATCATTCTAATATTAGAACAATTTAATAGATACATTGTTCTTTTATTAGCTCTAAACAGGAAGGATAATGATTTGGAGTCAAGGTAATTGCACTTAAACAATCAACCTTAGAAATTGAAAATGAATAACTCGCTAGTGTTTAAAGGCCATAGGCTGCGTGCTAGTTGGGAAGAATCGAATAGGTGGAAAAATGAAACAGCCCAAAAAAACTCTATTAAAAGTAATTCAACCACAAGGAAAACATTGGGTCGGTGATGGATTTCATGTAAGCACCCTCTTTTCTATTCATAGTGAGGATTACAAACACATCTCACCTTTTCTATTACTGGATCATGCTAGCCCAAAACATTTCCCTCCCTCGGATAAAAAATTAGGAGTTGGCACGCATCCCCACCGTGGATTCGAAACGGTTACCTTTGCCGTGCAAGGAGAGGTGGATCACCGAGATTCTGGAGGTGGTGGCGGAACAATTACTAGCGGAGGTGTACAATGGATGACAGCTGGCTCTGGTGTTGTACATGAGGAATTCCATTCTAGAAATTTTGCGAAGTCAGGTGGAATCTTTGAAATGGTTCAATTGTGGGTAAACCTACCTAGCAAGGATAAAATGACAAGCCCCCGCTACCAATCTATGAATAAAGAAGACTTTCCACAGTTCAACTTAGGCGGCTCATCTGCAATGGCTAAACTCATTGCCGGCGAACTCGAAGGAAAAAAAGGGCCGGGTAAATCCTATTCCAATATCAATATGTTTGAAATTAAATCCACCAAGCCTGAGTCGATTGAGCTAAACTTTGATAGCAATACAAATACTTTAATTGTTCAGCTTAATGGTATTAGTATATTAAAGGACACTGAAATAGAAAAAGGCCAAGTTGGAATAATGAGTCGAGAAGGTAGTAATGTAGAGCTGGAACTCAAGGAAAACTCTCATCTTTTAGTTTTAAATGGAGAGCCAATAGATGAACCAGTGATCAGCTATGGTCCTTTTGTCATGAATACCCAAAGAGAAATCATGGAAGCAATTGAGGATTTTAATTCAGGAAAAATGGGCAGACTAGTAGAGGAGGGAGGTTAATACTTCGCCCTGCACCAATCCATTAACCGATAAGCCGTGTGGGTACCTAGTATTTTCGTAAGCTCAATGGGAGACATTTTCTCCGAACTTTTCGAATAGGAATTTCTTTCCAAGATCAGTTTTCTATTCGAGATCAAAATATCAATGGGTAAAATAGAACTTGATACCCACTGACGAAAAGTAGCGTCACTCAGTCCAGCTAAAACAACTTTCTTAATACTTTTTAAATCTTCGCCCAGGGGAAAATTAAGAAGAATCTTCTCTACTTCAATTAAATGTAGAGGACGGGAGATTTTTTGATTACTAGAGATAAATTCAAAAAATCTCTGGTCCAAAGCTTCTAAATTTTGTCTCGTTACTTCATTCATTGAGTCTGAAGGTATTGATATTAGTATCTGAATTAGTCTATTCATTGCATCTAGAGGCAAGCGTTCTGGACTCAAACGCATTCTTTCTGTTAGTAAAGAGAGCTCCAAGAGACTCATCCTATCTTTAGCTTCCGACGCCAACCTATGGACTTCAAGTAAAACAGCTGTTCCCGTTCTTAGCATCGAGAAACTTTTAATTTGGTTTGAAATAACTGTGAATTTACCTAACTTTAACTCGAGTTCCTTGGCAGGGATTTGATTCAATTGATTTCTTAACTCGTTAGCTACCCAAACATGATAGTTGTCCCTGGCGCCCCCAGGGGCCTTAAAGATTAAGTCCGCCGGATCTCCTTTTACAGATAGCCTCTGCTCGCCTTCATTTAAAATGCTCTGAAAAAGGTAGAAGTTTAGACTGTGACTTATTAATCTTGTTCCCCGAGCCTTGGTTTCTTCAGAATCGCCATATAGACTGTTGGATTGAGCACTCACGACCAGGAAAAATAGTATTAAAAATATCTGAACATTCATAGACTTCTGGTAGAGCAAATAGAGTGCCTGAAAAAATACATGCATCTAGCTCAGATCGAACTCTTTCACAGCTCATAACTCCTGTATTTTGTTTTTCACCTCGATCGCTAAGATGACTAAAAACGCGATACAGTGTAGACCAAGTTTACAATTTACTTAGAATTTAGAACCATATGTTAAGAAAAATGACCTACCTGCGGTTGTGAAACCTTCTACTTTTTCATAACTAGTTCCCAGTATGTTAGTAATTAGCAGGTGTACTTTTGAATGCTGATTCAGTTGCTTTTCAAAAATGGCGTCTAACCTTAGATAGGGATCAAGGTAATCTCCCGATACATCCAAGCGTTTTCCCTCATAGAAAAACCGGATCGTAGAATTTATATTTTTAATATGATTTTTTTTGTAATCAAAATTAAAAGTCCAATCCGGCCGACCAACGAGTTCCTTCTCTGTTTTAGAACTTTTTGTATCAAGGTAGTTTAAATTCATTTCAAAAGGGAAACGAGGACGCTCATGATTTATTCTAAATTCAAATCCCGTGATCAAAGCGGTTCCACTGTTTTCGTAACGACTACTTACAAAGTCGATCGACTCTTCTAACCAAGACCGGTAAACATTTGCGTTCACGTTAATAAATGGCTTCCTAAGCTCATAACTTAAATCAACCGAAACTGCCTCTTCAGGATTCAGATTTATATTTCCTGAACCACTAGAGTAGAGCTGAAAAAGACTCGGAGCTTTAAATGCGTTAGCTAAGGAAAAGGATACTTTTCTATGAGGGCCTAGTTTGGTAGCTATTTGCGCTCTGTAAGTCACTTGCTGTCCGTATTCTTCTAGCTCATCAAGTCGAAGTCCCAAACTCCAAGGTCGATTTCCTTCAACATGATACAATTGGCCAGCCAGAAACTTAGTCCTTGTGGAGTTCTCAGAAAAAGAATCTTCTTTCTGCTCACTAATATCTCCGCCCAAGCCAGCACTCCAAAGCACGGAGGACGGATTTAAATTGTGAATGTATGTAGAAAGCTGATGATATTTCCCCTCGTAAAAAAGTTCAGCAAAGCTACTACTAAAAACTGAGCTTCGGTTTACTTGAGTTAAAGAATAAATACTTTCTAATTGATAATATTTAAATTTTTCTTCCCATCTAAGGCTCAGACTATTTCTATGATTCTTTACATTTAAAAGGGAATCATTTGGATCGCTACTATCAATTCCAGAAAAATAATAGGAGTTAATGGCCAAAGCCTGAAGATCTCTTCTATTGGATTGGCTCCAGTAGCGAAAAATATAATTAGCCCTATCGACCTCATCTTTTTCCAGCTCTGGCGCTCTGCCCCCCTTAGACGATAAGGAATCTGAATGAAATAGATCTCCAAAAAACTCTAACTTAGAACTCTTCGCTAAACTACGACCAAAAGCTATTTTTAGTTTTCCAGTACCAAAGCTTCCCACACCTATTCCATAGGAGTTGTCCGCAGACTTTGTAGTTAGAACTAAAACACCCCCCAGAGCCTTACTGCCATAAAGTGAACTAAGAGAGCCTTTAAAGAACTCAATTTTTGCTAAATGCTCCACCGGGATATAGCTAATATCAATGCGATCGGAAATATCTGTTGGATCATTTAAAGGTATTCCATCCATCACAATCAAGACTGAATTGGAATTTGTACCTCTGACAAATAAAGAGCTGTTTCCATGCAAGCCAGCTTGAGTAAAATGAACCCCCGACAAGCCCTCTAAAAGTTGTGAAAGATCGGTAGCTCCCCTTCTCTGAATGTCATTTTCATCCAGAACTATATAGCTGCTAGAGACACTGCGCTGAGGTAAATTTAAGGGATCAGCCTCAATGATAGTGGGCTGTTGTTGGATTTGTGAAAAACTAAGCCCACTGTACAAAAGGCCCAAAATGGTCAAAATACGACTCATGCTCTCTCCTCGGAAATAGATACATCAATCAAATATTCGGACTTAGATCTTCGGGCCTCGGAGTAAGCCTTCCCAATTTCTCAGTGGCTATTAATTACTCTCTGTAGATCATACCGCAGCGGGACTGTTCTGGATTCTAACCAGATTCCATGATTGATTGCTAGGAATAGTCCGGTAAGGACAGGAAAGCAATCCAATGATTAAAAATAGAGCGATTATAAAAAAAAAGGCAGCCTAAGCTGCCCTTCTCTACTCATTAACTCAACGAGTTTTACTTTAGCCTCGTGTGCAGTTCATGCGAGTTGCATTTACACTACAACTAGACGCAAAGCTTTCTTTTGATCTACATTGCTTGAAGGCAGATCTCTCCGCGGCTCCACGGGTAGCACTGGTATCACCAAAATACGTATTATTAAAAGCCTTGGTAGTGACTTTACATGTCCAATTTTGACGTGGAGCAACTCTAGCCGTTCTTTGGTTATAAACTTGATCTTGGAGCTGAATAACTGCTCTTTCCAACTGACGTATTCTACGTCTCATTTCTTTGGTTTCCATTCTATCTAATGCTCTGGAAGGGGTTGGAGCAATTCTAACTATTTCTCGATCAGAGTTCCCTACTTTCCCAATCTTTCTAATCTCTGCATTTAGAGTCGTCGCCATTCCAAAAATCATCATTGCACTAATTAATACTTTCATTTTTGTTCCTTTGTTAAATAATATTTAAAATACTTTTAATATTTACATTCTTGTATCTGAACCACAGCTACTTCATCATCAATGTCCTGGGGATCCATAGATAAAAGGATACTAAACTTAGAACGGATATCGTTTTGCTCATGTTCAAAGTCGACCATAAAGCCCTCTTGATAAACACTCAAACTCGTACGTTGAGTTACACCTGAACCGAATTGCTCTAAGATGCTGTTTTGTGGACCATCAAAACTAGAGTAATTAAGTTCTCTACCGTATTTATCATAGGTTTGATAAATTGGAGAACCGTCTCTTGATTGTCCGACAACAGTAGCCATTGCCTCACCGAAGCTATAGGAACCATTGGTGTTAGGCCAAAAATAAGATCTATCTTCGCTACTCCCTCTTTCCCTAAAAAACAGTGGGGAACCATTTGGGTAATTTATTCTTCCGTTTCTCTCGATTAGAGCCACTTCTAAATCAGAGTCCCAGAAAAGTTGCCCCTCATACAAGGTAAACTCACTATCCTCAGGCACTTCCGTAAACGGATTAAAAACAGTACAGTTCTCGTTAGCTGAAGCTAAACCACTCGAAAATACTACTAACATCATAGTACTCAATCCAATTAATACTTTTCTCACATTCATTTTTAACTCCCTTTTCTCTATCGAAATCAACTTACCATAAAAACACTAAGCTTTAGACAGCCTGTAAAAAAACATAAAGTGTCTAAAGTTTATTCGCAAAACTGAGATCCACTTTATAATCCAGTCACTTACAAAGAGGAGCATATCCGCAAGTTGTTTGAGCCTTCAATAATTTTGAGCCAAAACTAGGAACATAGTGTTCATATTTTGGAACACCGGAGGCCTCGGATACCTATCAATCATGATTGAAACAATCTGAATTTAGTTATTAATTGCTAATCTTGCTTAAACTTCGAACAACACTTCCAATAGCCAATTGACCTCCTTGGGAGGGGTCGTTATGTTGGGAGTCTGTCTTGTGCCCCAGTGCTGGAATTGGTAGACAGGCATGATTGAGGGTCATGTGTCCTTTGGGCGTGGAGGTTCAAGTCCTCTCTGGGGCACCAATAGGTCATCTAAGTATCTTTTTGCCAAGGCCTGATGGATTATTGAAGTATGCCTGTTGGCTCCTAAGCTTAATTCTAGAAGTTGTTATATTATGGAAAAAAAAGAACTGAAGCAGTTTCTTTGGAATTGTGCACGAATTAAATATCCTGGGGATTTGTCAAAATCTCTTACTCATGAAATTGAGATAGCCATTGAAATGCTTTCCCCTAAATTAAAAAATATTAATCTTGATGATAAAGATAATATTCCTTTGATTGAAGAGGCTTGTAGAAAAAGCTCTCAAGCTTATAGAGAGTACGAATGGGAACTTGTCGTAGAAATTGTTGACGTAATCACCAATAGACTAAAAAACATGCCTTAGATATCAAATCATAATAGAAGTTTATTATCCATCCAATACGTCTATATTAGAATTTTTAAAATTTAAATCCCTAGAATTCGACCTAAATCTGTATTAGCTTTAATCTTGCAGGAACCAGAAAAACAATCTGTGTGTAGCTTTTTGATTGGAAACAATGATAAAAATTTTAATCAACCTTACTATTTTATTCCTAGTTTTTTCACAGCTGGTCTCAAGCGGAGAATCAGACAAAAATTTACGTCAGGATGTTCAAATGAATACTGAAAATTTAGAGCTTCAATCTGAGTTTATATTATCGACTGAGCCAAGAGGAATACGAGTAAAGCTTGCTATAACAAATAATAGTAATACCAGTATCAATTTGCCGGCAATCCCCGGACCGAACCTAATTTTTGAGATTGATGATCCATTGGGAAAGAGCATGAGCTACCCGTCTGAAACCCAAGCTCCAAACATTCATCCATCAGTTTTTAAAAGGAATGAGGTAAATCTCGGCCCCTCTAAAAGCCTTAAAATCGAGTTTGATTTTTTTGATACAAACCCTAATGCTCCATCGGACCCGCGACTACCAGAAAAAGAGAAGAGAATGGCGTTTACCAAAAAAGGACAATACAATATTAAGTTAGTACTGAGAGACTCTAAAACGAATAAAACAATTTCTTCATCAAAGTCCGTTAAACTTCATTTTTGATTAGAATCAAAAATGAAGTTGGTATTCTATTAAAAGTCTCCCCCATAGAATCAGCGTTGATCCCAAGTAATGCTCACTGAATCAATACTTTAGTTGTTTGTTGCCCTTTCTGAATTGATGTCATTTATCGAAGCTTTTTGAAACAATAGCACGCTTTTTTAAATCAATGATTTACTCAATCCTCGTAAGGTAAAATACTTTTTTAACATCATTAGTTAGTCCCGATCCCTAGGCTACTTTAAAACAGCGCGGATCAAGATCATCCATTTAATAAATCTCAAACTCTAATCGAAGCTACCAGTTGGTGATAGTATCCCGAAGAAACCATCATTTTCACCAGAATTTACGCCACCTAGAGAACCAAAAGTAGAACCCGAGATATATATGTTTCCAGATGCATCTAAACTCATATCGGATAAATTATCACTACCCGAAGCTCCTGCCCCTATTGTGACATTTCCTAATTGCAGGATACCATCTGTACTAAAGCTCGTATCCAATACTCCTGTGGAGCTTAGCTTTACTACGAGGATATCACCCGAACCAGCATTTGCCTCACCCATAGAACCAAATGTGGACCCAGCTAAATATATATTTTCTGAAGCGTCTAAATTGATAGAGCCGACAAAATCATTACCAGAAGCTCCTGAACCGATCGTAACATTTCCTAGATGAACGATTCCATCCGTGCTAAAGCTCGTGTCTAAAGTACCTGAAGACGTTAGCTTTACGACGTAGATGTCACCCGAACCAGCACCTACCTCACCTAAATAACCATTTGTGCTACCTGCTAAATATAAATTTCCCGAAGCATTTAAAATCATAGAACTTACACTATCATGACCTGAGGATCCCGCACCAATGGTGACACTTCCAAATTGTAGAATTCCATCTGTACTAAAGCTCGTATCTAACGCGCCTGCGGACGTAAACTTCACTACGTAGGCATCGGCCAATCCACCACCCGCTTCACCTAATGAACCGTAGGTACGGCCTCCTAAAAATATATTTCCGGAGGAGTCTAAAACTATAGCGTAGGCATTATCATTCGACGAAGCTCCCGCCCCGATTGTTGAACTTCCCAATTGTATGATACCATCCGTACTAAAACTCGTATCTAATGCGCCAGTCGTTGTTAGTTTTACTAAAAAGACATCACTTCCTCCACCGTTCGATTCACCCAAAGAGCCCCTAGTATCACCTGCTAGATAAATATTTCCTGCAGTGTCTAAACTCATGGCGTATAAAACTTCATTTCCTGAAGCTCCCGCCCCAACTGTGGTTGTTCCTAATTGAACGATTCCATCTGTACTAAAGCTCGTATCTAAAGCGCCCGCTGACGTTAGCTTCGCAACATAGGCGTCGCGACTTCCAACATTCGTTTCACCTAAAGAACCGGTAGTATCCCCCGCTAAATAGATATTTCCTGAAGCATCCAAACTTATAGCCCTAACAGTATCAACACCATTAGCACCCACTCCAATAGTGGCACTTCCCAATTGAACGATTCCATCTGTACTAAAGCCCGTATCTAAAGACCCAGAGGGGCTTAGCTTTACTACGTAGACATCGTCACCGCCCCTATTCATTTCTCCAAAAGAACCTGTCGTAGTACCCGCTAGAAATATACTTCCTGAGGAGTCTAAAACCATGGCGTTTACAGTATCATTTCCTAAATTATCGGATCCGATTGTGAGACTTCCTAATTGTACGATTCCATCCGCGCTAAAGCTCGTATCTAACAATCCTGAGGACGTGAGCTTTATTACGTAGGCATCATCACCCCCTGCACTCGGTTCACCCAAAGAGCCCGTTGTAGTCCCAGCTAAATAAATATTTCCCGAAGTATCCAAATTCATAGTGTACATACTATCGTCACCGGATGATCCCGTACCCACTGTTACAATTCCTAATTGAACAATTCCATCTGCACTAAAGCTCGTATCTAACAAACCTGAGGACGTCAGCTTTACTACGTAGGCATCACCGCCCTCGCCGCTCGCTTCACCAAAAACACCTCCAGTATGACCCGCCAAGTATAAGTTTCCAGATGCGTCTAAATTAATGGCCCATACTTCATCACTACCTGAAGCTCCGGCACCGATCGTCGCATTTCCTAAATGTACGATTCCATCTGTACTAAAGCTTGTATCTAATGAGCCGGAGGGGTTTAGCTTTACTACGTAAGCGTCACCTGAGCCCGCATTGGTCTCTCCTAGAGAACCATAGGTAGTACCTGCTATATATATTTCGCCAGAAGCGCTTAATCCAATACCGCCTACATTGTCGTTACCTGACGCTCCTGACCCGACAGTGACATTTCCTAATTGAACGATTCCGTCGGTACTAAAGCTTGTATCTAATGAGCCGGAGGAGTTTAGCTTTACTACGTAAGCATCACCTGAGCCCGCATTGGTCTCTCCTAGAGAACCATAGGTAGTACCTGCTAAATATATATTTCCCGAAGCATCTATATTCATGGCATTTAGACTATCGTAGTTTGAAGCTCCCGCACCAACTGTGACACTTCCTAATTGCACAATTCCATCTGAACTAAAACTAGTATCTAAAGAACCTGAGGAATCTAGTTTTATTACGTAGGCATCATCTCCCCCTGCTCTCGCTTCACCTAAAGCACCCCCTGTGTCACCAGCTAAATACACATTTCCTGAAGCGTCTACTTTCATTGCGCTCACACTATCGTAAGCTGCGGCCGCGACACCAATTGTGACACTTCCGAATTGAACGATTCCATCTGTACTAAAGCTAGTATCTAAAGAACCTGAGGAAGTCAGCTTTACCACGAAGACATCAGTACCTCCAGCTGTCACCTCACCTAAAGAACCTGCCGTCTCACCGGACAAATATATATTACCTGATCCGTCCAAACTCATGGCTCTCAAATTATCTTCACCAGAAGCCCCTGCTCCGATCGTTACGTTTCCTAATTGCACTAACCCATCTTTACTGAAACTAGTGTCTAACGCACCTGTAGATGTTAGTTTTGCTACGAAGACATCACCAAGACCGGCATTCGGTTCCCCTAGGGAACTATTCGTATAGCCCCCTAGATAGAGGTTACCTGAACCGTCACTCGCTGTTGCAGTTATATAGTCTCCCCCACCAGCGGTCCTACCAAAACGTGTAAAGCCAAACTGACTCAGTTTTCTAACTTTACTAGTATCTATTGGAACGACTATGCTGCCATGCTCTTCTCCGCCGGTGATACCATCAGAATCAGAGGGCTGAACCTTGTATTTAATTACATCCGCGGCAGTCAAAGAATAACTCGATAGAGTTATGCTCGCTGACACCTTGCCACCAACTTTAGACATTTTAATTTGGTTTCCACTGAGAGGGTCGCAGCCAGGGTTTTGCCTGATACTACAAAAATAAAATGTGATGTCAGAGTTATTGTTTGAATCTCCACTGTAATCAAATCTTACGTCAAAGCCGGCGTATGTTTTCCCTGTAACTTCGAAGCTAGAAAGAGAAATTGCCTTTGTGCCTGAAGATGGAGGTACAACGTTTGAACCTGTACCCAAGCCATTACCGGGAAAACACCCGGAGAGTAAAGAGGCCAAGGTTAAATTAAAAACGGAGAATACGGTCATATTTAGTTTTGTGAAATTAGCCATAGATATTGTTCGGAGGAAGGTGCAGTAAAGTTAAAAAACGAGCAATATAAGTCTCAAAAAAATACACTCTTTTAAAGGGCTAGAAGAAAAAACTTAACTTTTAGGTGAAACTACAATTTGATTTATTTTAAAATGAAAAAACACAGTTTATCGTATTAATTTCTAAATTATTTGAAAACGGAGCCAACGGAAACAGCTTTTCCTGCGAAATTATGAATTCAATGATTTCCGCAGTAAGATGCGGATCTATAAGGAGAGTTATATGAAATTTATCTTTTTAAATTTAGTTTTGTTCGCGTCCCTCGGTTTATCAGCCGAAGTAGACAATAAATTAGAGCTAATCCCTGGAATCTATACTGGAACATTAGAATCAAATGGTGATAGCTGTAAGATTGAAATTAGTATCAATGCTAACGAGGAATGTAATGTTCCTAATTGTGTGTACGATATGAGCTTCTTCAAAGGCTCAGAGCTGAAAGATGAATTTCGCTTTTATTCTGGATATACTAAAGTTCAAGAATCAGGGCTTTATGTATCTTTAGACAAGCCATATCCATGGGGTGGAGCTAAGCAAAATTATTTGGCCTTACTTTTTCAGAGCGGATCTCTTGATAAGGTAGAATACACGAACAGCTCTCATACAGGATGGTTTAAGGATAGTGTGAGCCTATGTGAATTGGATTCGCCAATTGAATATGTGATTTGGTAGTTTAAATCTATAAATTCAATTTATAATTTAAAATGACTTTTTAAATACTTGAGCTCCCTTTTCTTGGAGCTCATTTTTTTTCGTAAATACCTGATAGATTTCGAACATTTACAAAAAAGCCGCTCTTTTTAATAATTTATTTAACCGAAAAGTCTAGTTGGTGCATCTAATAAGCAGAAGATGAGAGATAGGGGCTCTTCTCTTCTCGAGAGAGCAGGAAGCTCTCGCGGAATCCAAGGATTGGATATATAGCTCAAAGGATCTGAGCAAAAATGTATGGGGAAAACATCAGGCCAAGGAAGGCCGTCGAGCTATGAGGGAGGCTTTCCTCCCCGGCCGGGGTGTATCAGGGAGTGATAATGAGGCTGAATGATTTAAAAGATTTAACTTCAGAGCTTAAAAATTTAACCTCGAAATTAAAGCAAGAAAGCAACCCAAGACTACGTTTAGAGTTGTTTCAAAGCTTAAGAAAAGTGTTCAAACAGATTCAAACTTTAGAGTCTGCTGAATAAATATAATAAATGATTTTTTCATTTGTTCCTCCAATTTGGTTTTTGGGCAAGGTTTGGTCACCTTGCCCTTTTTTTTTGGAGTTTTTAAGGCTGAGTAATTAGCCTAATAAAGTCAGCTACATTTGTTGGGAACCAAACATTACCCAAATGCCCGCCTCGAGGGTATATAACTCGTCGATTCGCTGGGAAACTACTTTCAATCCAGCCAATATCACTTGCTGAGATAATGATATCATCTGAGTTGTGCTGGATTCTTATTCGGTCATTGGAACGAATATAGTCTCCTTTTAACAAGAGACCCATTTTGGATACAAGATAGTCTTTGTCGTTAGACTTCGCATAGATGGAAATTTCAGGAAACAGAATTTCATTAAAATACCTGATAAAAGTAAATTGTCGAGCCTGATCTAGTGCAGGCTGTGGGGAATAATGATCCGGATATAGCTCAATAGTTCCCCGCCTATTCACGAGCTCAGTGGTTAAAACTAAGTTTTCCAGGGTTTCCAGAAAAGACATACCGATAGTTTCTTTAAACTCCGAAGTACTAAGCTCGATTTCGTCGATAATTTGCTTTAAGCTCACTCCTTTATCGTGCTTTTTAATCGCTAAGTATCCTTCTCGCAGTAGCTTCTGTTTATTTAAGTTTTTTTCAGCAGAACTCAAGTTTTGCCAAGTCGCTAACAGCGCATCTAGCTTGGATGTGGATTCATATAGGTCTATAGGAGGATTTACCAATACTATTTTTTGAAAATTAAAGCTCTGCTTCTCATCATCTAGTTCAGATAAAAACACGGCCTGTAAAGCCCCCATACTATAACCAACCAAATTGATTTCAGAAAATTGAACACCACGCTTTTTTGCTACTCGTTTAGTAACTCGAATAAGATATTCATAGAACTCAGCTCTGTCTCTTTCAAAATAACCAGGAGTTGCATGACCCGATTCACTAGTATTATATCTCCAAAAAAAGGGGGAGGACACTCCAATGGAGTGCATACCTAATTTGTAAGCAATGGACTGATAATGCTTCGATGTTCCAGAGGTAGCAGAAGATCCTAGGCCTCCTAAAACAATCATCAGAGGAGCCTTCTTCTGATTTTTTTGAATAGATACGTTTACATAGGTGTTTACTCTACGCCCAATGAAAGGGAGCTTTTTTCGCTCGGAAATTAGTGTTGGTATCTTCATGACTTTAGAGTTGATGTCTCCGTTACTGATGACACCAGTAATACTAGATATAAACGTAGCCTTATAAGGATCTTCTATAAAATAAGAGTATCCATCGTCAGCAACTACAGAAAAACCCAGAAACATAGCAATAAAAAATAGTTTAATTGAATACACCCTGCCCCCAAAGATTTCGCTAGATTATTGTAATCTAGATATGAGTGAAGTCATCAGGTTTATTGTTACGCAATTTATACCTATATATTTAAATCTTAGAACCACCTTTTATTCACTTTTTATGCGGAAAAATTCGTTCAGAAACTGTTCCTATTAAAAGTTATCTTGAAATCAAGTTCGCAGTCGATAGGGAAACATTTTTTGCCTAAGTTTCCACCTCTAAACTTCGAATAGGCGATTAAAATTTGCCCAAAGAGCCATTAGGAACCTATACTATGGTTATGAAAGATCCCGTTATTTACCATATCGCTGAAAAAATAGACTGGCAAAGAGCCCAAAGCTCGAAATCTTACTCAGCTCCCAGCTTAGACTCTGAGGGCTTCATTCATTTTTCAACGGCGGAGCAAATACAACCCACCTATGATAGCCATTTTAGCGGTAAAACTGGTGTGATCTTATTGGAAGTAGACGCTCAAGCAATTGGGGAATGTTTAAAGTACGAATTTGTGGAAAGCAGAGGGGAACATTTTTACCACCTATATTCTCCACTACACCTAGGGACCATCCTAGATACTTATGAGGTCACCGAAGGATTTATCTCCAAGTTCACAGCTCGTTTCAAATAATTCTTAGTATCCACTTAAGTATTTTAAAGAATGTAGTTTCTTCAAGTCTCTTGAATGCACTCAGCTGGACTTTTGGCTACATCCCCAAGCACTTGTTTTTACTTACTTTTTTAGTGTTCAAATTTTGGAACACTTCGTTCCAGTTTTGATGTAGAATCCACTGGGAATAGGCGATTATGCTTTTAGCAATTGAGCTACTTAAAAAGGAAGAACAAAATGACAGCGCTCACAAACTTAAAACTACTTGCCGTTTCACTACTATCTATCAGCATGACAGCATGTTTTTGGGGACAGAACTTAGATGCAGAATCCATGTCCGACCCATCCACCGCTCCTACTATTGAACTTACAAGAAGTTATCAGAGAGTAATTAGATACAACTGTGATCGAGAAATACAGTCTGATGAGGTGGAAACAGTGAGTAGTCCTACTCGAACCCTAAATTTCCCCACCCCTTCAGCTTATGATTACGCTCGAACCTCTTATCGAAATCTCACCTCAGGTGACGGCAGCTTTTCAGTAGTTAGGTGGGGCGATACCGACTCTATTACTGTGGACTACTCCTCTGGCCTATTTAATATGAATGTGAAATCAGGTCTCAATACAATTGAGTACAAGCACACTTTCTGCCAAGAGGATGCTGACTATACATGTATTGATGAGACTGAAGAATACACTTTTGGTAACTACTATATTTACGTGAAATATGAAGAGCGATTTATTGAGGGCATTGGCTACAGAATGCCAACACCAGAAGAATGTATCTCTGAAACTAAGAAAACTATAAGTAAATAATTTTAAGACAAGGTGACTCCAATGACAGTACTTGAATCTAGAAGCTATTTAGATTTTTTAAATGCCGAGCTAGAACGAAGAATTACTCAGAACAGAAGCTACTCTCTTCGTGCCTTTGCTAGAGATTTACGACTCAGCCCCGGAGAACTATCTGAAATCATTCGGGGTAAGCGAAAATTAACGACTAAGGCTTCTTTAAAAATCTCTAATGCCTTAGGTTTGAGTCATATCGAAGAAAAGCATCTTATTGGCTTGGCATTAGAAAAAGAAAGTGCACAGGTACTTACCAAGGAAGAACTGGATCGAGAAAAGAAGAAAGTTCTAAACCTTGAGTACTTTAAAGTCATCGAGAATTGGTACCACTTTGCTATCCTTAACCTAAGCGAATGTAAAAACTTTAAATGGAACGTCAAACTTATAGGCAAACGACTAGGTCTAAGCACAATAGAAGTTAAAATTGCTATCGATAGGCTTCTAAAAATTGGACTTCTCAGATATGATAGGGCCAAAGTTTATGTGGTAGAAGATTTTGTTGAAACACCAACTGATATACCCTCAAGCTCTGTTCGTACCTACCATAGACAGATGATTGAGAAGGCAAAGATCGCCCTTGATGAACAACGACCTGAGGACAGGGATATTAGTGGTATTGGTTTTGCTGTGGACCCTAAACAGGTACCAGCAATGAAAAGAGAGATAAGAGAGTTTCAAGACACCCTTATCGCAAAGTATAGTAAAGGCGAAAAAACTGAAGTTTACCAATTAGAAACTCTGTTATTTAAATTAAGCAGAGATGGGGAATGAGATGAGAATAGTTATATTAATGTTGTTTTTTGCGAGCACGCTTATAGCTCAAGTGAATGTTAAAGACCTTAGCTCCCCCACCCGCGTTGGCAATGGAGACAATGGCCTTGACCTTGAAGACTACACACCAATTAAAAATGGAAAAATATTTAATACTCGTATTCAAGCCGTTAAGCTTCTAGATCGTTTAGATACGAATATGATAAGGGGACTTGGCACACTAAGATCCGAAGTAGCTAAAACAGATCTCTATTTAACTAAATCAAACCTGACTGACAAAAGATTAGCTGAGCTTGGTGCCTTTGAAGCAAGTTCAAATGGCTATATTTACGCTAGAACTTTTCCAAAAGAACATGCTGCAACTAGGTTTTTTCCCATTTCTCTTAGTCTTTCAGATAGACAACTCGTGGCCCTACATATCCATGAAGGCTTGCATCGATCCCTTCCAAAGAGCTTGAGAGAAGATGAAAAATTGGTTTCTGAAATTACAATGAGCATAATGGCTCCTAACACCAGTCACGACTTAGTTAAGGGAGAAATAGCAAAGGTTCTACCCAACCCAAAACTAATTTTAGCTAAGGATCCTACCACCTATTACATTCTTGATGATCAAATGGAGCGTAGTGAGTTCAATTACGTTAATACAAGTTTTAATACTGAGGAGGGCAACTCACCTTCAATGATTCATACAATTAGCTCCAAACTATACCCTTTCGGTGGAACTTACTCGGGCAATGGAATTGGTTTCAAAATAAGCGTATTTAATATGGATGAAGAAAATACCGTTTTAGGTCCTTTGAGTATCTCCTATGATACCCAAATAAAAACTATCACAAAGTTTCATGTTAGAGCTTTTGTAGAACATTCTTTTTCTGCTGATGACAATGAAAGCTGGAATAATTCTGAGTTTGCTAGAGACATAACTAAACTCGGCATGAAGATGTACTCTTTTGAAAGAGAGAGTATATCGCTTACAAACTCTTTAGAAGTAACCTTGCCATCCACTGCAAGAGAAGAGGTAGGCTCAATGCCAATCGACTATCAGTATGGGGCTATCTATTCTGCAAGAATGGAACTAAAAACAAAATACAAAAGGTTAGGTTTTGGTAGCTTTCTTCAGTACAGCCTAGCTGAAGAAAGAGTGGCTACAAGTAATAGCTCAAGAATTTCAGAAGAGCGTGCCAGAGTTCTGCTTTTTGGTCCTGAACTCAGTTTTATTGGTGATATATTTACGTTAAAAGTTTTCTCTAATTATATAGTTGGCGGTGGTGACCAATCCCTAGAACGTTTTGGGGATGTCGTTGAATATGGATTTGGAAGAAATAACCTTGGAGTGAACTTAAGCTTAGCTTGGTAGGGAAAAATGAAAATAATAATTAATTTAGTTCTAATATCATTTATGTTTGGGTGTGCGAATTATGACCCAGAAAATAATAGGGTCTTCGAGTTCGACTCTATTCCAACAATGAAGTATATTTCAACAGAGATATCTGATCCTAGAGATCTAAGAAGCTTTAGCCAATCAAATTTTGAAATCAAAGAAAATGCTAGGCTCCTTATTAGAGCTGATGATTTACTTTCAAAAACCGAAGGTGTAGTTTTAGATGCTTATTTTAAAATGGCTTTGAATCTCTATATTGATACTGCCGATTTCACTACTGAAGACCTTGATAATATTCTTCTTTGTCCATTAAATAGCGACTGGCTACCTACAGCGACTTGGATGAAGCCTGCTCATATGGGTGGATTGACTTGGAAGAAACCTGGTGGTGATTTTGCCTCTGAAAACTGTATACGACCAGCTGCATACAAGGATGAACTTGATATTGTAGATCCTCCTATCCGTGATGATTCCACCCAAAGAAAGCCGGATGAAAAAAACATTCAAGAAATAAGCAGTGGTGAACTACCTACTGTTTTCTTACAGTTTGAAATTACCGATTGGTTTCTTGATCTTTATTCACGCAAAAAAGATAACTTTGGTTTTGCCATTGTGACGATTGAACCTAATTTTAAAGTTCACAGCTCAAATAGGGTTTTCTCTCCAAAAATCAAGTGGTCCCAACCGCGTTTTTAGATGGAACATTAGGTCCTTCAGCAGCTGTGGCTAAAAAGCTATTCTGTACATGATCAATAAACCTATCCCACTCCTTACAAGAACTAATTAGTTCTGAGCCATAGGTTTGATTCCCTTGGGAACCAAGTACTCTCACTTTTACATTAGCAACTATATCAGAAGCCAACCTTAGTTTTATATCACAGACCTCACCAACATTCATTGGTCTCTCGCTAAAGAAACCGATCCCGCCAGTCGAAATGGTTTTGGTAGTTATATTGGTGGACAAATTATTCCAGTTCTCACTTTGTGCAAAACCATTAAAAATAAAATCGTAGCGGCTTAGTGATCTTGGGGTAGCAAAAACACGTAGAGGTAAATTACTATAATATTTTTTATGATCTACAAAATAGTTCTGGATTTTAATTTGTTTTTCAGGACTTAAATCTTCAAAAAGCACTTCTTTATTTTTGAAAATATTAACAAATGATTCCTCACTAAATGAAAAGTAGCTTTGATCATAGTATTTCATTTTTGGCATATGCATGAAGGACTCCGGCTTACTAAACATAAATTTATAAAAATCTTGCTTTTGATTTTTAAAAAGTTTCTTTATATGAGTCTGAACATTTACAGTACTTCCATATAAACACACACCTGGGTTACCATTGGCGAAATCATATTTTTCTGTAATTGCCCCAGGAACCTTTTTAAAGCCATAAACAGCTTGATACAAATCTGCCCAAAACGGATGAACCACACACAACAGCTTAGAAACTCGCAAATGAAATAGAGTAATATGCGTTAGGAATTTTATCAAAGGCAGAGTAATGCTTCCACTATGTTTATTAAAACTTGGATCAATTGCTAAAGAAGAAATTTCTACAACCTTATCTTTCTCCTGAACCAAGCTACTTAAATCAAATACTGCTTCTAACGGAAGGCCCATTGAAGACCTCTGTATTAAGCTACATGTACCTACAACTTTATTAAAAACTTTATGTTTTACGATAAGGATGATGGTATTTGGAATCATATGGTAAGGAGTTATTCTCATTTTGAAATCATTTTTTGAAGCGTAGTTATATTTTCGATATTGGTTATAAATCAACTCAAAGGCTTGCCGTATTTCAGACTCAGTCTCAGCTATTTTTACTTCATAATCAAAGTTGCTAAAATCAGGTACCTTAATTTTTTTTCTAATCAAGCGATGCTTCATAGATTTAGGTAACATTTTGTACAAGTGTTTAATAGCCATTTTACCCACCTCCAGATAGGTAAGTGGAAACTCGGCTTTGTCGGAGCTAGACTTTAGTATTGCTTTAGGTGTGTTAAGAAAGCCATTCGAAAACCTATTAAGCTTAGTAATTTCAGCTACCTACATATTTAACTAAATCTCTTTCGATAGAAAGTTTTGGTTTTATCGTTTAATTTTTGATGGATTGTAAAAATAATGATCGATGAAAACTGTAGATGTTTTAAATATTTAAGATGCTTTTTTCTTTTTTCTCTTCTTCTTAGACTTTTTTATAACCTCTTCAGATGGCGCCTTCCCAGATTGAATTTGAACACCACCATAGCCCTCAAGTTCATCATCATCGTAGTATTCCCACTCATCGTCATCATCATTTCCATCTAGTATCAAATCGCCGCTATCCTGAGACTCTGTATCGCGGACTTCAGTTGAGCTAACACCAAGCTCGTCACCACTGAGCTTTGAAACTTCTCCGAGTGGTTTTTCTAATTCTTCTGAAGTCTCCAAAATTCGGCTTGCCACTTCCTCAATGTCATCGGCAAGTCCCAATTCAATGCGACCATTGCCATTGCCATTGCCATCCACCGCAGCCGCCTCATGGGTATCACCATAATCACGGTCTTTGCTAGAGTTAATTGCAACTCCAATATCTGATTGTTCGGCCTCGAATTGACTCAAATGAGATGGTTTGTTTTCATTAACTATTTCGTCAAAACGCTTTTTACCGAGAAAATCTACAATTATTGGTAAATGAAACTCTTCTTCAAAAATTAAATCTGGCTGAGCTCCATCGAGACCAGCGATTTTAATCATGGCTTTTTCTGGGGATAATTGTACATATCCCTCGCGTACTGACGTTAGAGTATCAAATACATCAGCAAACGCACATATCTTTGCAAATGGATCAATCTCTTGAGATTTAAGGCCATAAGGGAAACCACTACCATCAGGTAACTCATGATGCTGAGTTATCATATTCATAACAAATTTAGGGAGATTAACACCCTTCGACATTAGAGTTAATTTAGCATTTCCAGGATGAAGTTTGAATTGAGCCTGTTCGTCCTCGCTCATTTTATTAAAGTCTTTGGTTAATAAATTACTTGTTAAATCGCTCATTCCTAAGTCGTGAAGTAGTCCACCCATTCTTAAACTTTGCGGCTCGTTAATACCGACGCTCATCCCAAACAAGGCACAATAAGTAGCTACGTTTCTTGAGTGAGTAAAATTAGTAAGTTGCTGGGAGGCAACATGCTCTACAGTTTTTACCAGGTCTTCTTTATCTCCACTAGCATCATCTAAGTGACTCAAAACCTTACCTAAATTATCTATGATCTGGTTTTGATCCTTTTCGTCCCCTTCAGTAGAAGTGAAAAAGCCACCCATGAGACTCTTGAGTTCATTGTTAATCGCTTTCTGTTTTTTACGATGATCCATATTAGCTGCGCTCAGTTCAGTTAAGCCTTTCGCACAATAATCTAAATAGTCCTTCAGCTCCGATTTCTTAATATACAAGTTGTAGTGGGAATGTTCTGAAAACTTGGAAACAACTTGAGAATCTAGAGGCTGATCTTTTTTATTATAAGGAATTATTTTTTCATTTGCAGGTAAGAAGACGTACAAACTAAACGGCAACTGATCCCCAGCCTTAATATCGGTTATATTAACTCTAGCCAGAATGTCGATACTTAAGTTTCTATCACCTAAATCGATGGGACATATTTCAAAAACAGTATTGATCAATAGCTCATCTTCAAAGGGGTACTGATAGATATAATCCACTCCCGAATCTAAAAACACGGCCTGATCACTTTCTATTTTTCGGCTAAATACAGCCAGAATTTTAATATCTGGATGGTACTTTTTAAGTTTTTGAATCAACTCTAAATTTTGATCGTTAGAAGAATCGGAAGAAATCTTTAAAATAGCTAACTTAGTTTTTGCTACCCCATTTCCAAAAGTTATATCGTTATTTTTCTCGATGGGCATGCATACGTAACCAAAACTCTTTAGTCTTTTGAGTAAATCAGATACAGCTGGGTCTTGATCGGCCATATTGACGACAAAGATATTATTATTAAATTTTCCCTCTACTTTAGCCATTAGATACTAATCGGCTTTTTTTAGTATAAATTTTAAATTTCTAAGAAATTTCGATGACTTCTAGACCCAAAATTTCTCAGTTGAAAAGCTTTATACTATACCTTAGTTGAAGGTCTTTGTATCAATATGAGAAGTAACCTGAAATTCAATAGATCGCTTTGATTGATTTAGTTACTTACTAGTCAGTTTTTCAGCTCCGTATTACTAGTAGATAGTTCTCCCGTTTTAGGTACAAAAAAGCCGAGACTTAAAAATCTCGGCTTTTTTAGTTTAGTTTTTTTAAGTATCGATAATTAATCGTTCACATCTTTAAATTCTGCATCAATTACATCATCAGTAGCTCCGCCACCATCGGCGCCGCTAGAAGCAGATGGATCCGCTGCTTGCTGCTCTCCACCTTGCTGTTTATTGTAAAGAGCGGAGCTTACCTGATGAGAAACATTTGTTAGTCTCTCAAAAGCTGCTTTGATTTTATCACTATCCTCTGACTCAAGAGCCGTTTTAGATTCTGTGATAGCTTCTTCAGCCGTCTTTTTATCATTTTCCGGAATCTCCGACTCGTGGTCTTTGATGGTTTTTTCCGTTTGATAAACAAGTGTATCAAGATTGTTTTTCAATGTTACCGCTTCCTGACGAGCTTTGTCGTCTTCCGCGTTTGCCTCGGCATCTTTTACCATTTGGTCTATTTCACCTTCTGACAAACCAGACTTGGCAGTAATTTTAATACTCTGCTCTTTACCAGTACCTAAATCTTTCGCCGAAACATTTAAGATACCGTTTGCATCTATATCAAAAGTAACCTCAATTTGAGGAACTCCCCTAGGGGCAGCAGGAATACCTACCAACTCAAAACGACCCAAAGCCTTGTTGTCTCCAGCCATTTTTCTTTCCCCCTGCAATACATGAACATCAACACTTGGTTGATTATCAGCAGCAGTTGAGAATACCTGAGATTTCTTCGCAGGAATCGTAGTATTTCTTTCTATAAGAGATGTAAACACACCACCTAAAGTCTCAATACCTAGAGACAGCGGAGAAACATCTAAAAGAAGAACATCCTTTACCTCACCACCAAGAACACCACCCTGAACCGCAGCACCGATCGATACGACTTCATCTGGATTTACTGTTCTATTAGGTTCTTTTCCAAAGAAAGACTTAACAGACTCTTGTATTGCAGGGATTCTAGTAGAACCACCAACTAAAACTACTTCGTCTACGTCAGCCGCACTAAGACCAGCGTCAGCCAATGCTTTCTTACATGGCTCAAGGGAACGGGCCACTAAACCTTCAATCATTTGCTCAAACTTTGGTTTTGAAAGTTTAACCTGTAAATGCTTAGGACCTGTTTGATCAGCAGTTATGAATGGTAGATTAATATCTGTTTCTTGGCGGCTAGACAATTCGATTTTTGCTTTTTCAGAAGCCTCTCTAAGTCTTTGAAGAGCCATCTTGTCGCCAGTTAAATCAATCCCTTGATCCTTTTTAAATTCATCAATCAACCAGCTTAAAATAACCTGGTCAAAGTTATCTCCACCAAGATGAGTATCACCATTAGTAGATTTAACCTCTACAACATTATCGCCAACTTCAAGAATGGAAATATCAAAAGTACCTCCACCGAAGTCATAAATAGCAATTTTTTGGTCTGTTTTTTTATCCAAACCATACGCAAGTGCTGCAGCCGTTGGCTCGTTAATAATTCGCTTTACTTCTAGACCAGCAATTTTACCAGCATCTTTTGTGGCTTGTCTCTGGGCATCGTTAAAATAAGCAGGAACTGTAATTACAGCATCCGTTACCTCTTGGCCAAGATAATCCTCAGCAACTTTCTTTAACTTTTGTAGAACAAAAGCTCCGATTTGCTCTGGAGTGTACTCTTCACCATCAACGCTGAAGCCACATTCTCCGTTGGAACGCTTCACAACATTGTAAGGAATATGAACTAACTCATCATTTACCTCGTCGTGCATACGCCCAATAAATCTCTTTGCAGAGTATATTGTGTTTTCAGGGTTTGTTACAGATTGACGTTTTGCAATCTGACCCACTAATTTTTCTCCGTCTTTAGAGAAACCTACAACAGATGGTGTTGTACGAGAACCTTCATCATTGGCAATGATCTTTGCTTCTCCGTTCTCCATTACCGCTACGACAGAATTTGTTGTTCCTAAGTCGATTCCAATAATTTTTCCCATTTTTTACTCCTTCAACATTAAATGTATTTATAAAATTACTTTTTAAATTTGAGTTCATTTTTAAATTCGTCAAGTCCTGTGAAACTAATGTTTTGCTGGACCATCTTTAAACATACTAAAAAATCCAGAAATTGGACCGTTGGTAGTCTGGCCTTTTTCTTCTGCGATTTTTCTCAATGCTTTTTCTTCTTCGCTATCTAATTTTTTAGGAATTTGAACTTTTACAACAAAAATCATATCCCCTCTTCCATAACCTCTTAGGTTTGGAATACCTTTACTATCGAGCCTAATTTCTTGGTTCGGTTGCGTACCAGCTGGGATTTCTAACTCCTCTTTGCATTTAAAAGTTTCCACTTCCATTTTTGCACCCAAAATAGCCTGCAAATAGGTGACCTCGACATCGGCAATCAGATCATCCCCACTTCTTACAAAAAGATCGTCTTCGTTTACAGAAATTTCCACATATAGATCTCCAGCAGGTCCACCTTTAAAGCCAGCTTCTCCTTCTCCTGAAATTCTTAAACGCGTTCCCGTAGAGACTCCAGGAGGAACTTTTACTTTGAGAGTTCGGTTTTTCATCTCTCTACCTGAGCCACCGCACTGTTTACAAGGGCTGGTGATCCTCTCGCCTTTACCGTTACAATCTGGACAAGTAGTGCTAACGGAGAAAAAACCTTGGGTTCTAACAACCTGGCCATGACCACCACAGGTGCCACATGTTTCCGGGCTTGTTCCTGGCTCTGCTCCATTTCCGTGGCATGAGTTACAATCATTCTCGGCGTCGAAATCAATTTCTTCCTCGAGGCCGTTGACTGCATCTTTTAAATCAATTCTTAACAAGTAACGGAGATTCGCCCCTTGCTTGGGCCCATTTCTAGTACGGCCTCTGGAACGTCCACCGCCACCTCCAAAGAAGTCGCCAAAAATATCTCCAAAACTAGAGAAAATATCGTCAATATCGTGGAAGCCACCACCCCCACCAAAACCGCCATTTTTAAAAGCAGCATGCCCAAACTGATCGTACTTTGCCCGCTTGTCCGAATCGCCAAGAACCTCGTAAGCTTCAGCAGCCTCTTTGAATTTCTCCTCAGCCTCTTTATTGCCTGGGTTTTGATCAGGGTGAAACTTCATCGCAAGTTTTCTGTAGGCCTTTTTGATTGTTGCCTGGTCTGCGTTTTTTTGAACACCTAAAATATCGTAAAAATCTGCCTGCATTGTAAATAAACCTTATTTTTGAAATTAGCCTTTATATAAATATGAGTTCAAAAATAAAAACGTCAAGCCTGTGATCAATATTATGTCCTACCACTAAAAAACTTTAACTTTGCAAGCAGCCCCTGAGTAGGCTTTGATGAAGGAAGCTTTTGATTCATTGATAAATGCCCACTAGAATATTTTCAAGCATGGGAGGGGTAAAACATGACGGACTTAATTAAAATGGTGCAGGGAAGAGTTTATAATTTAGCCATACCATATTATAAGAATCAGTTTAGCTTTCAAATTTCTGAGCACCCTATTACCCCGTACGGAAACCAAAAGAATTCCTATTTTTTAGATGCATCTAAACTAAACAGCGATTCTATCATATACTCCTGTGGAGTAGGCAATGATATAAGCTTTGATCTAGATTTAATTCAGAAGAAAAGCTGCAAAATTTTTGCTTTTGATCCCACCGATTCATGTGTGAACTACCTTAAAACAATTTCCTTGCCAGAAGAATTTATTTTTGAACAGATAGGAGTAGCGGGATCTTCGGAGATAAAGAGCTTCCGACACCTACGGCGAAAAAGAAAAACATATTTAGCCGCTACCCTACTCAGCTCTGACACCATCGATTTTGAAGTGGAACAAATGCAATGCCTCAGCATTAAAGACATTATGAAAAAAAATTCTCATAGTCATATTGATGTCTTAAAAATGGATATTGAAGGTGGTGAATATGAGACTCTTGAAAAAATGTTTAATGATCATATTTTTCCCACTCAAATAGCCTTTGAGTTTCATCCAATTGCATTAAATGAAAATAGGAACTTATCTATTTGGAGCCCCTACGGTTGGAAAAAATCTCAGAGTTTTGTTGGGGAAATTCTATCCTATGGTTATCAAATAGTACACCAATCGAAAAAGGGTACAGAATTAAGTCTTATAAAAAAGAATAGTCTTTAAGAAATTAATTCTAAACACGGTCAGTAATACGAAAGCAATCACTCGAAATTAAAGACTAAGACAAATCTTTGGTGTCCAGGCACCTGAGGAAGTCCACAATGCAAACCTCGTTGATCAGAGTAAATTACTGTACCTGCAGGAGCTGTGAAGAGGCTAGTTTGGTCCTTAATAGAGAAAAGATTAAAGTCTGACCACCTCTTAGAAGTAATTTTATTTTTAATGAATTGAGTGTAACGACGAAAAAACCAGCGATGACTACCACTGACATAGGCATAAGGCCCGTCATCTGATGAGTTTACATCAGTAAGATAAATAAAGACCTTTATCTTTTGTTGGAAACAGTCAAAATGCATTTGACGAGTTGGAATCCCAGATTCACTTTTATTTAAATATAGATTTATATTGGTGAGTCGAATTTGACGATTTAATGAAAATATACTTTCTTCGATAGCTGGCTTGGAAGTCCGTATCAATGAGTCAAGCCCATCTAATCCAAGCTTGTCAGCATGAAAAACATCAATCATTCCCTCATCAATACCAGATCTAATTTTTATTCTTGGAGACAATGCCTGGGACAGCTCTTTATAAGATATGTTTTCAATTCCATAGTCCCCGGATTCTCTCCAGTAATCAATCTTGGATTCTATCTCGAATCGAGCCTTAGCTACCAGCTCTTTTTGAACGGACGAGACTTTTAGAAAATATCCTTTGTCTTGAAAATGTTCTCGATCAGCAATCGTAAGTTTCATGGTCTGCCCCCTAATCACTTATTGTATATGGATCCTACTGGAAAACAAAGGTGATTTTAGACTAGCAAGACAGCAAGACTAAGCATATAATTTTACTCAATGGGATATACATCGATTAAAAATATAGTAGAGAAAATGCAGTCCTTTGAATCTGAAGGTGACCTTTTTAGCTTAAAACATCAAGGCAAAGAATACTATGATTTAATCCGATATGAGTTGTTCCATAAAATAGCCATGCGAAGTAATCTTTTTGCCGAGGCTCATCCAAAACCCAAAAAATTTTTTTGGTATTTTGATTTAGTTTTTAAGGACCTCTTCGCGCTTTCTCAAAGCCTCCGAGCTCTTAAAAATAAGACCAATTGGGTTTTCCCTCTATATCGAAAAACTAACGCAATAGATATTCATAGCCACAATTATATCGAAGGCTGCGATAGCACCGCAATAATAGATTCTAGTTTCTCAAATCAAAAGTATTTTGGGGCAGCAAGTTTTGATTTTATTTTTTTGATCTGCACCTTCTTAGCCAAACTCTTTTCATCAGCTACTTATTTTCTTTTTAGCTTAACGGATAAAGAAAAAGATCTTTGTAAAAGCTCTAAAATATCAGCAACCGAGTATTCTCAATTAGTTGTATTCAAATTGATTCAGCACAAAATGTTAGTAATCTTTTACCGATTACTATTGCTTAAAAATAAGCCTGAGAGAGTTTATGTGGTTGGAGCTTATTACAGAAAATATATTTTAGATGCCGCCTTTCAATTGGACATTGAAACAATTGAACTTCAACATGGGCTCTATAGTAAGTATCATTTGGGCTATAGCTACCCTGAAGAATTTAACATCCAGTACCAACCGAAAAAATTATATATATACGGAGAGCACTGGAGACTACCAAACATTTTGGCCAAATCTATTGAGACAAAAGTAATTGGTAAAGACCATCTACGGAATTACAGTAATAAAAATACTCTTAAGTCTGGTATTTTGATTTGCTCCCAGGCAGTAATCAGAGAAGAACTTCTTGAAATTAGTATACGTTTAGCAAAAGAAAACCCTGGAGAATCATTTCGTTTAAAACCACATCCAAGTGACAAAACAGAATACCCAAAAGTGGTTCCTCCAAACCTTGAGATTTTAGAGCCAGATGCGGATAGCTACAACTTAATGGAAAAATCTGAAATTCAAATTGGAAGTTACTCTACGACCCTACTAGAGGGACTTTACTACGGGACCCCTTTTATAGTATTGGATTTGGCCGGCTCTGAATACTTCGATGAAATTTTAGAAAAAGCAGGAAAGAAGAAAGTATCTCCCATCGGGGATTTAAATAGTTTTTTAGAGCAAAAAATAGACATGGACCACAGACACTTTTTCGCTGAATTCCACTATTAGAAAATAAAATCCATTCAATCTAATAGGTACTTGTCGATATACTCTCTTACCGCACCAAACCCACCATTTTTTTCACAAACATATTGCACTTCGCTTTTGATTTTTTCTACAGCATCCGCTGGACAAAATGAACTCCCGACAGTCCGTACACATTCCAAGTCATTTAAATCATCTCCCCCATAACATGCCTTTTTGAAACTAATATTATTCTCTTCAAGCCAGCCTGTTAGCACAGGAATCTTATCTTGAATGCCGTGGAAGTAATCTTTTTCTGATATATTCATTTTTTTCACTCTATGATGACATGCATTTGATGAATCTCCGGTAATTACACATACTCTGACTCCTAGAGATATTAAAATACGAATACCGTGAGCATCTTTTGTGTGAAAGCTTTTAAAGACATTCCCATCATCCAAAACATTCATTCGACCATCCGTAAGGGTTCCATCAACGTCTAAAACCAAAGCCTGTATATCTGTTTTTAACCTAGCCATTGTAAAACCTAATCCTTAATTGAGTTGGACTTTAATTTATCTCGTTGCTCTTGCTCGATTTTTAGAATATCACTTTTTTTAAATTGTAGACTCATAGAAGTGTTTTTTAAATCCCTAACTAGTTTTCTCAAACCACCAGGCTCAAGAGAGGCCGCGTGATCAGTGCCCTTCCAGGTTCTATCCAAAGTATAGTGTCTTTCAATCCATTCAGCCCCTAAAACAAATGCGGCTATATCTGGCGCTATTCCCAAGTGGTGCCCTGAAAACCCAATAGCCTTAACCCTTTCAGCATACTTTTCTTTTAAATATAAAATATCCAACAAACAGATGTCTTCAAACGGTACAGGGTAGCCCGAAACACAATTATAAATCACCAGGCGATCTGAAGCTTTATTCTCCTCAAAAAACTTAACGATTTTTTCTATTTCATCCTTAGTTGTCATCCCTGTGGAGAGATGAATTTCCCCATTAAAGCGCTCAAACAACTCCCTTAAAAGTGGGAAATTTAAATTACATGCTGAAGGTATTTTCAAAAAGCTCGGCTGGAGCTCAGCCATTTCTCGAGCACTAGTTGGATCCCAAACGCTAGTTGAATAACCTATTCCAAGCTCTGTACAATAGGCCATCAGCTCTTTATGCTCAGCTTGAGAGAACTCCAGAAACTCACGATGAGCACCATATGTTTCCCCATAACTATTGTAGGGCAC
>JBGCGH010000063.1:0-39125 GCA_045110695.1 Bdellovibrionales bacterium
CCTTTCCAAGAATCTACGAGTTCCTCTACTAGCTTGATGGCTTGATTTATTTTTCCATCCTTCTCGTCGAGATAACTTTTTACAATGACCTTTTCAATCTGCTCTGAGGGGTCTAATTTGGATAAGTCTTTTATTTTAAGCAAATATTTAGAGGATTCTTTAAAGTTTTTAGCTTTTAAATTAGTTGCAGAAATCCTTAAGTTAATCTGCTCGGCCGTAGGTAGGCTCTCAAAGATCTTCCTTTCTTTTTCTTCTTCTGATCCAGCAATTGCATACAACCTATTAACGGTAGCTTTATAAATTTTAATGGCTTCATCCGATACATTGCTGGCTTCAAAGGCACGACCTAGATTGAATCTCAAGTCTACACGATCAGAATCTCTTAGCCAGCTACCGGCGTGTTTACCGTAAGTTCTAATTGCATCGACATGATTTCCTTTTTCCACTTTTTGCGCAATTTGCTTGGTGATAGTCTTTACTATTCTATCCTTAAATAAATCTAAAGTAGTTGCTGTGGAATTTTCCTTGTAGAAATTCTCAAGCAAGAAGAAGGATTTATCCAACTCGCCTCTGATATAGTAACCGTCGGCCAGCACAATCGTTCCGAAATCTTTGATAAATGGAAGCTCAGAGTTTTTAACATAGCTATCTATCTCTTTGTGCGCGGCTTCAACAGCTATTGGTTTCATTTTAGGCATTAGATGACTGAGATATCTTATCCTTCCTATGTTTGCCCCCTGAGAACCAGTGAAGCGAAACCAAGATTCTAGGAAAGCACCTTTATATTTTTCTTCATCGGCTCCTAAAATCTGCAAGGTCTCACCAATTCTTGTTACTGCAAAGCCTCCATGCTGGGTTTTTGGAAAATTTCTAGCGTACTTAACATACATATCTAGTGCATCTTTATATTCACCCAGCCAAAACTTGCTCTCAGCAATATTATAAAATGCATTAGGGAAACTACTCGCCTTATCTGGGAATTCAGTTATGGCTTCCTCGTAGGCCGCAATAGCTCTTTTGAAATCCCCTTTCAAAGCATATACATCTCCCACTTTATACTTTGCTTCGATGCCCTTTAGACCAGAGTCTTTATCTAGGTAAACCACATTATAGGTATCTAAAGCATCTTGATGCTTATTAATATCTCTATAGGCATCACCAATTGAAATTTTAAGGTCATTTTTATATTTAGTATTAGGATTCGAGTTTAAAATTCTCATAAATGATTTCAAGGCATTGAACTTATTGCCCGTATCCCAAAGTGTATACGCAATCAAAAGCCGAGTTCTTTCAGCTAAAGGAGATTTTGGAAAGTCTTTAATAATAGTTTCATAAAGAGCTACCGCCCTTTGAAGATCTACAGCGTTACCATCCCTTTTATATAAGGCATAAAAAACATCTGCCTCCATATATCTTACTAATTCGTTATAACGAGACTCGGGGAATTTTTCCCTGAAAAACTTTAATGCAGTTATAAAAACAGCATATCTTTTTTTATCAAAAAGCTGTTTGATGAGGCGAACCTGTTTGTTCTCCTCCGCACTTTTTTCAGTGACTTCATAAATAGGAGGATTACTGATGATATTTTCTAAAATATTGTTTTGTTCGATCAAAAATGGGAATTGAATATAGATATTTCTTCTACTTGCAATTATTGCTGACTCTTTAATTTCGTAATCTTCAATTTTGAATCTTGAAAAATCCTTATCACCACCATCAAAAGTCCCTAGCTTTGAATCTTTTATATCAGCGATAATTTTTTTCTTTAATTCACTTTTATCTTCTTTGTCTGTGGTAAGTTTTTTCCGTTCACCGACACCGATGTCTATCGCGATTTCACCTGCTAACTTTCTTTTAGATGACTCTTTTTTCTTTGCCTGTTTTTTTTCTTTGGTTGGATTAATGAAAAAATCTACTATCAGTCTCGATGGCTCTTCCATTTGGTAATCAAAGGATTCTATATCCGACTTCTTCAAGCTAACCAGAATTTCATCTTTTGAATTAGAGATACTATTAACTGTAATTTTTTTGATCTGACTTGCTTTCCAAGTCTCTAGATCTTTTCGAGCCTTTATATTTAGCTTGGGAATTTCAATTTTAACGATATTGTTCTTTTCTCTACTAATCTTATATTCCCAAGCCGTTTTTCCAGAGAATTGTATTTGCGAGGCCTCACCAATATTTTCCAACTGTACATTTACAGCAAAGCTTGGACTAACAAAAGCTAATACCAGAAATACAACGGTGATGCAAAATCCAAACTTAGCCAACAAAAGAACTCTCCCCTGAGTACTTATTAAAAATTTCATAATACTTTGGAAGAGTTTGATAAAGGATCGGATACTTCTTGCTGGTATCAGACCTGTCCTCTTCCTAAGTACAGGAAATTTTTCCCCTCACTTTTATTATCTAGCACAAAGGGTGCCAAGCCATACTGGGTAAAAAGGGATGGAATGGGGTGGATTTTGTCATCTCTGGACCAAGAAACTCTGACATCCAGTTTGAAAATTGACAGAATCTTTATAATTTAGCTAGCCATAGGTTTGCCTTTAGTTTGATGACCAAAGAACGAATGCAAAAAAAAGAGGAGCACATCGGCTCCCCTTACTAGACTAAAGCTATAAGCGCATACCTACTTTGCTAATAAACTCCTCAACATCCAAGCTGTCTTTTCGTGGATTTGAATTCTTTGTGTCAATAGATCAGCAGTCGCTTCATCATTTGCATCATCGGCTACGTCAAAAATACCTCTTGCTGTACGGATCACAGTTTCGTGGGCCGTTACGGAATTCTTAATCATTTCCTCTGCTGTTGGCCAACCAATCTCTTCCTCAACGGAAGTTAAGCTCGCAAATTCCTTGTAACTACCCGGTGCTTTTTCACCTAAAGCTCGAATTCTTTCAGCAATTAAATCTACAGCAGTAGCTAATTCTGTATAATGCTCTTCGTACATCACATGAAGAGTCTGAAACATTGGCCCCTGAACATTCCAATGATAATTGTGAGTCTTTAGGTACAAAGTATAGGAGTCAGCCAACAACTTGGATAAACCTTCTGTGATTTTCTTTCTATGACCTTCATCTATTCCAATATCTATATTCACTGACATTTTTCCTCCAGATATGAATTTAAAAGCCTAGTCTATAGAAGTAAAAGATACCGGGCAATTAACTATTGAAACCGGAAGCCGACTTTGACATCTCTGGGTTTCTACTTTGGTCTAGGCAGCTCTTCAAACTATATTTATGCCGATAAAAGAGGGGCTTTTAGGTTAAGCTCAAAAGATCGTCACCTTGCTTAAACTTAAGTCTAAATCTGGCAATAAATATTACAAAGAGCTCCGATCGCTTAAACATTTCGATGTCTTATTCCGAAAGCTAAGTTAGTAAAACTACGAAAGAAAAATGAAATCAACTTAGGAATTTACAGCATGCGTAGTATCGTTAGCATAATTGCATTACTTAGCCTCAATGCCTGTGTATCATTGGATCTTCAAAAAGATATTCCAACGGCTGAGGGCGTATTGTTTGCTGCTCCTAAAAGCGGGTTCGAAAGTGAATCCGTGGACAATCTCGACCATCACTGGATCCAAAAGTCTACAGGTAACTCCATCTCACTTAAATCTAGCTGCTTTGATCCGGCCGATCCAGATCTTAACTATCTCTCACAATCCAGCTTCAATGGACTAAAAGTGGAAGAAGAAATTAAAACTGAGACCATTCAATACAACAAAAGAGAAGCACTTCATACAAAGAAAAAAGTAAACATCGACGGAATAAAGGTAATTGTTGAGCTTGTTGTTCTGAAAAAAAATAACTGTAACTATATTTTGAGTCATGTTGGTATCGATAAAAACTTTAATACAAGCGCTGGTACCTTTGCTGAGTTCACTAAATCCTTCAAGGCGCCTTGATGTCTAAATTTGTGAAAGACCTTTTTGGAGCTTTTTTTTCCTTCTTTCATGTTACCGGTGGAATCGGTTATCTAACGGCTCAAATATCTAAAGAATTAGTTACTAAACCTTTTTATCTAAACCTTACAACCGAACAAATTTATCTCATGGGTGTCAGGTCTTTTTTCTTAGTTTTCGTAACAGCTATTAGTACAGGAGCTGTTATGGCTATGCAGTTTGGTGCAGGTCTTGAGAAATTTGGTGGAAAACCCTACATCCCCGCAGTGATTAGCCTGTCCATAGTTAGAGAGCTTGGGCCAGTTTTTGCCTCCTTAGTTGTGGCGGGTAGAGTGGGAGCAGGAATTGCTTCAGAAATCGGTTCCATGGTTGTTACCCAACAAATTGATGCCATTAGAGCCTTGGGAACATCACACATAAAGAAAATTGTAATTCCTAGAGTACTAGCGCTACTCATCGCCCTTCCTTTACTGAGTATAGTAGCTATAATCCTCGGAGTTTTTGGTGGTTTTTTGGTTGGTGTAACTCAACTATCGATCGACCCAGGCTTCTACTACGCTAAAGTCATCGAAACACTAAAGCTTCATGACTTTGCTATGTCCCTCGGTAAAACAATATTCTTCTCTTTAGCGATTTCTATACCCTCCTGCTACTTTGGACTGACCGTAAAGGGCGGTACTAAGGGAGTTGGAATAGTTACTACGAAAGCCGTTGTAACCGGGTCGATTCTTATTTTTCTATCTGATTTTGTTTTAACCAAACTTTTCTTATGGATGATTTATAGGTGATGGCTATGGAAGATAAAAAAGTCATTATAGAATTAAAAAACTTTCGAAAAAGCTTTGGAGAAAAGCTAGTCCATGAAGATATTAACTTTAAGGTTTTCGAGGGCGAGTGTGTTGGCTTACTTGGTGGATCTGGAATAGGTAAGTCTGTTCTCCTCAGAAGTCTAATTGGTCTTGAAAAACCAGACTCTGGAGAGGTTAATATTTTTGAAAAAAATATTGCTCCCTACTCTGAACAGCAGTTAGTTGAAATTAGAAAAAGAGTGGCCTATGTATTTCAGGGCGGAGCTCTTTTTGATTCTATGAGCGTTTGGGAGAACCTTGCCTATCCCCTTGTGGAGCATACCAATTTAAATGAAGCTGAGGTCAACGAACGGATCTTAGAGACCTTGGCAGAACTTCATATGCCTGACACTGAATCACTATATCCTGCTGATTTGTCTGGCGGGATGCAGAAAAGAATAGGCTTAGCTAGGTCGATCATCATGGGGCCAGAGGTGATTCTTTATGATGAGCCGACGGCGGGTCTTGATCCATTTAATACAAAAAGAATTCAAGATATAATTTTAGACTTAAAAACTAAAAAAGTGACATCCATTTTAGTTACTCATGATGTACCGACGGCAATCCGTGTTTGCGACCGTGTGATAATGGTGGGTGATGGAGTTGTAAAAACAGAAGTTAGTAAAAAAGATTTAACTACTCGCGAAGATGAGTTTTATACAAAATTTATCGAAGGAGAGGTAAAATGAAAAATAGCAAGAATGTACAAATCAAGGTTGGTGCTTTTATAGCGCTAGGAACTACACTTTTAGTGCTTAGCATTTTCGCAATTTCTGGAGATCAGCAGCTCTTTGCAGAAAAATATGAGCTAAAAGTAAAATTTGATCAAGTCACCGGCCTGGCCAATGGAAGTGTAGTACAGGTTTTGGGCTACCCGGTGGGCAATATCTCCATGATAGAATTTGATCCCAACTCTTTTGAGCTCATAGCTACTCTTACTATATTTGGACGATACAAAAATAAAATCACTCAAGGAAGTGTTGCCCAGGTTAAAACCAAGGGCGCCTTAGGAGATAAGTTTGTTTATATCACTCCTGCTCTGGAAGGATCTCCATTAAAAAATGGTGAGTTCTTATCAGCAAATACGGGCGGAGATTTTTTAGATGTTCTAAACTCCAAAGGGACTGAAGTAGACCAGGCCTTTGAAGTAGTACAAGATGTAAGAAAACTTTTCTTTGATATTAACGGCAATGGCCAAATCAGAGAAGTCATGGACAATCTCCAAAGCTCCACTAAAGAACTAAACGGCATCCTTAAAAACCTAAACCGCTTTTCAAAAAATATTGATAAAAACAATACCGACCAACACTTGGCCGATTCAGTTAAGAGGCTCGCCAGCGTCCTAGAGAAAATCGATGAGGGCAAAGGCAGCTTAGGTGCTCTAATCAACGACCCAACGGTACACAACAACCTAAAGCGTCTATTGGGCTCAAAATCTTACAACACAACTCTTAAAAGTGTGATCCGCACCAGTATAAAAGAGTCTGAAGAGGAGTAAATTTCTAGGTTTCAGTTCTAAATAGAATCTAGCGTCTAAAAAGTTGGTCTTAGGGCCCCTTTTTTGATAAACTAAAAAAATGCAGCGTAACCCTTTTAATATCCCCAGTTTCAAACAGAATTGGCAAGAGTTTAGCCTTGCTCATGGGCGGTATTTTTTTGTCTTAGCGGCATTAGGCCTATGCTTCTTCCCAAGTAAACATACAGCCGACACCCAAATTAGCTTCGATACCCCCTTCATTCAGGGTAGCCTTGTAAATGCCGGGGAACTTATCTTGTTAGATACAGAGCTCCCTCTAATGCTGGACAAGCGATCCTTCTCAAAAATTCAAGGAACTAGTTTTAAAATGGCTGCGGCAGGGCTATATTCCCCAGATACCGTATATATTCATTATACAGAGCCTCCTAAGTCTAATTGGCGAGAGTCTTTAAGAAGCTATTTTCGTGGTCCGAAAAATAACTGGTTCAAACAAGCCTTGAGAGTTAACAAGCCAGATCTTGATCAGAGTGAGGATTTAAGGCTTCCTTCTACGGTGATCAAGAAACTAGAAAGTGCTAGTGACCTACAAAAGAAGAAAGATCGAATGAAAACTCGTGAAGTCCTTTCTCGAAGAACAGGTGATGTTACCAAGCTTTGCTTTAAAAAGCCGGTTAGAAATATTAGAACTTCAAAATATGGAAGCCCAAGAACCCTGCCTTCGGGAAGACAGTACTATCATAGTGGTGTGGATTTAAGAGCATGGACGGGCGCTTCAATATATAGTGCTGGCTCTGGTATAGTGGCATTGGCTGAGCTTATGATCGTGCCAGGAAATAACGTGATCATTGATCATGGCGGTGGCTTATTCAGTAGGTATATGCATTTTTCCGAGATTACCACAGAGGCGGGAGCCAGAACCATTGCTGGAACGAGAATTGGTAAGAGCGGAACCACAGGAAGATCCAATGCGCCCCATCTCCATTGGGAAATGATTTGGAAGGGCACCAGAATCAATCCACTTCAATTCGTAAAAGCATGGGATTCTGTTTGTTTAAATAGTATCTAATCCCCTGGCCCCTAAATTACCGTACCTATGATAAGAATGACTAATACTCTGCTCTTGAAAGAATTGTATCAGCTCTATTCTTCCCTCCATCAAAGGCGGCTCTGTGTATACAAAAACTGGAACCTTCGAGGCTACACTCCATACTTTTTCATCTACACTTTTAAAGTTACTATAAAATATCTTTCTGTAGTTCTGTATTTTAGCACAGAAGGAATCTGTATCTTCTTTAAAAACTCCATCTGAATCCTTGAGGATTTTCCTAGCAAAGGTAAATAGAAATTTAGAGTAAGCCTCAGTTAGATCTGGAGAGACACTTACGTCCAATCCAATTCCTGAAACTTTGGCGGCAAAAATTCTAGAGAAAATTGTGAATATATTGTCTCCCTCTTCAATGCGAATAGCAATTCGGTCTAAGGGCAGGTAACGAATAATATTATCCTCTCCCCTTAATTTAAAATAGTCATGAGTTTTAGAAAACACCTGCTCAAAGTTTTTTAAATAACTTTGAAGTGCGAAATCTAATTTTTTAAAATCTTTTTGATACTCCTTATATCTCTCAGAACTAATCCAAGATTGCAGAACACTAGAGAAATAACAAACTCTCTTCTTACTATACTCTGGCCCGTTAGTGTCTTTAAAATCGATAAACTGGCTCAAGTAATTGTAACCACCCACCTTAATTCCAGCACCAACAGCAGATTTTCCCATACCACCAAAAGGTTGCCTTAATACTACCGCACCGGTTGTCCCCCTGTTTATATATAGATTTCCTGCTTTAATATTTTCTTTCCAGTATTTTTGCTCCCTCTCATCCAAAGACTCTAAACCTGAGGTAAGTCCATAACCAGTGGAGTTAACTATCTCTACGGCATGCTTTAAATCATCTGCTCTCATCACAGATAATACCGGTCCAAAAAATTCAGTATTATGAGAATAGCTCCCCTCTTTGACTCCATACTTAATCGATGGTCGCAAAAGGTACGGATTATCATCAGCAAAACTTGGGGGAAGAGCCCAAAACTCTTCCTCGTCTAAATTTTCCACAGCCTTTTTTAAATCCCCCGATAAGGAGTTGGCCAAGGTTCCCACGACATGTTTTAGATTCCAAACACTTCCAACACTTAAACTGTTCGCTGCATCGACAAGAGCCTCTTTAAATTTTTCATCAAAATAAACTTCATTCTCTAAAACAAGAAGACTGGTTGCACTACACTTTTGACCACTATTCATAAATGCTGACTTCACAACATTGTGTATCGCCTGCTCCCTATCGGACATAGAAGTCACTATGGTCGCATCCTTACCTCCAGTCTCAGCAGTTAGGAGTAGATCGTTACGGGAGCTTAACATACTCATCGCCGTATCCTCTCCACCCGTTAAAATTACATAACTGACAATGGGGCTTTTGACTAAAACCTCTCCCGCCAAAGAACCCGGGCAAGGTACAAATTGCAAGGTGTTTTTACTTACCCCTGCATCCCATAGAGCTTTACAAAACTCATAGGAACATAAAACAGCATTTGATGCCGGCTTTAGAAGTACTGTATTACCGGCAGCTAAACTTGCAACCACCCCACCTAATGGAATCGCTATGGGGAAGTTCCATGGAGGTACAACTAAAGCAACTCCTTTAGGCGAAGCCTCTACATTAGGGAAACGGTGAAAGAAGCGAGCCGAATGGCTATAGAACTCAACAAAATCAACGGCCTCGCTCACCTCTACGTCTGTTTCAGTAAATGTTTTGCCAACCTCTGCCGCTGCAACTCCGATCAAATCACCTCTTCTTTGGCGAATTAAATTAGATGCTTTAGACAAAACCTCCATACGTTCTTCCACTGGTTTTGTTCTCCAATGATCAGGATCAAATTCAGCCACCTCAAGCGCTCTTTTTAAATCTTTTTCCTCTGCAACAAAATAGCTACCGCAGGAGATTTCTTGTTTAGCTTGGGACTTATCTAATTGTCTTTTAACTACCCTAGCGTCCTGAAGATGCTCTCCACCAATCACTGGCTCAGCTTGCCTTTGATTGGAGTCTATGGATGGCTTCCATGATTCTATAATTGCTTCCACCCAATCTTTATTTTGTGGTAGTACAAAATCTGTATCTGGCTCGGATTGAAATTTATGAGTATAAAAAGTACCGCCCTTAAACTCAGACCAATCCTCTTTCGTGCGATCTTGTTTTCTTCGAGGACCAATATAAAGGTCATTCATATTATCAAAGGCACTTATAAATTGTTCTTTTAACATTTCCCAATCCGCACTTCCCACTTTTAAACCAAAGGAGTAACGAATAAAATTATCTTCACTTGTGTTTTCATCTAAGCGCCGTACTAGATAAGCAATAGCATTGGTGAACTGCTCTTTTCCGGCTATCGGAGCGTAGAGAATCACATCTTTTTTACTAACTTCATTGATTGCAAACCTAGCAGCTTCACTCATCCCTTCGAGCATTTCAATACTGAAATACGCCTCACTTTGATTTTCTTTAGCCAACTCAAAAGCATAAGCTAATTCAAACAAATTGTGAGAAGCAGCTCCTAGGTGAACGGCTTTTGCGTTCTCTTTATTCAGGCCATACTGGAGCATGAGTTTATAATTAGAGTCCGTATCTATTTTACTTCTGTAAGGAGCTACACTCCAACCCCTAAGAGAGGCCTCTGTCTCCTCCATTTCCATATTAGCACCTTTTACAAGACGCACCTTAATAGGAGCTCCTTCCTCGCCTAAGCGAGCCCTAGCCCATCCAACGAGTTTCTTCTGCCAAAGGTGGGAGTCAGGGAGATAGGCTTGCAGAACGATCCCTGCTTTGTAGCTTTTAAACTCAGGTAGGCTCAAGGTCTTGGTAAATGCCTCAACTGTAATCGCAAGATCTCTATATTCTTCCATATCTAGGTTAATAAACTTAGACTCCATTTCACCATCTCTATTTTTAAATTTATGAAGAATGGCATGCCTATAGAGTTTAGATAATCGTTTTGATATTTCCTCCACAGTATCATCAAAATCTAAGGAATTAATTTGAGAAAACAAGGTAGATATTTTCACAGAGATATAGTCTATGTTTGGATTTTCAATAGCAGCAAGGTACTTATCCATTCGTTCTTGTGCTTCATTTTCTCCAAGCACTACTTCCCCAATTAAGTTTAAATTCACTCGAGTATTTTCACGCCTTCTTGCATCTAAATGTTTTTTTAAGGCTTTTTCTTCTGCCGCTAGGACTACTTTCTTGGTATCGTTTCTAATGTTATCAACAAATAGTGGAATTGATATTTGTGGAAGATAGGTACCCGCATGACGAAACAAGAAAAGTAAAAAACGTTCTGAATCCGTAAAAAAAGAAGCCATTCCGTATTTTGAAAATAAATATTCGATTTGATTTTCTACCCTAGCTACATTTTTTGATCGAAAACACTGATCCATAAGCTCGATAAGAAAAACTTTATCCACAGGATTGGCGAGCATCTTTTGCATCTTCTCTTGAAAACTCTTCTCAAAGTCATCGGCAATTTCTTGTGCATAGGTCTGCCATTTTGTTGCAAGCTCTATTGCCCGTTCTCTAACCAAATCTCTATCCATTAAATCTCCCTTAGAAAATCATAGGAATTCTAACACTAGTCTCTTTGAAAAAGATAACTTAAAACAAAGCTCAGGGTCTTGATATCCAGTTTTTTTGCGCGTCAAATCAAAGAATGGTCGGCAACCGGCAGACAGCAAATTTAACACTCCGGAGCTTTTAACAGGTTCTGCCAGTAGATGAGATGAGTTCTCTCAATCTCTATTAGTTTTCTACAATAAAATTCACTTGGATGGTTTTCATTTTATTTAGTCCAAACACAGCTTCAAAAATATCCCATGTAAAACAAAAACACTTTTTGTTTTTGGAAGCTAGTATCTCATGATTTTTCTATTTATCGATGAATTTGGCCATGTCTTCTCGTACCTGAGCCTCAAAGGGAACAGATTTCCTATCCAGTGTGAAACGAATGTTTCTGGCCCATTTTTTACCGAGGTGCTTATTAATTTTAACAATCATATTACCAGCTATATAGCGCATTTCCTGCAACCAGACAGAGCTGGGAACCCATACATAAAGAGTGCCATTGTAGTAACCCACAGGCTCTGAATTTTTTGCAATTTTAGGACCCACTATATCAGACCATTCTCTCCACAACTTCCATCTCAAGAACTGTTGTGATAAAGGTGAGGACTCCCTTTTAAGCAAATTATGGATTAAAGCCGAACTTTGCGTAAAGCCTTTGGAGCGAGATTTTTTATCTGACATGAGGATGAGATAGCATGGAAAAACTGGATGATTCAATACATATCGTGGGCGCAGGCCTTGCCGGAAGTGAAGCGGCTCTTCAGCTCGCAAATAGAGGGCACTCTGTAAAACTATATGAGATGCGGGGCAAAACAATGACACCTGCCCACAAAACAGACAAGTTTGCCGAGCTAGTTTGCTCCAACTCCTTTGGATCTATGGACCATGCCTCAGCCCCTGGTCACATGAAATGGGAAGCAGAGCAACTTGGTTCCTATATTTTAAAAGCAGGAAAAGAGGCCATGGTTCCTGCGGGACAAGCTTTGGGAATTGATAGGGAGAGATTTTCAAAATCTATCACGGAGCAAATCCAAGCCAACCCAAATATTGAGGTAGTAGAAAAACGTATTGAGCACATTAATGATATACCTCGTCCTGCCATCATTGCAACCGGCCCCTTAACTTATGATTCTTTAGCTAAAAGCATGATGGAGCATTTTGGAGATGAGTTTTTATATTTCTTTGATGCTATCGCACCCATAATAGACGCCGACTCCATCAATACCGAAATCGCCTGGAAGCAAAGTAGATGGGATAAGGGAACGGCGGACTATTACAACTGTCCTCTTAACAAGGAACAGTACTTTGAATTTATCAATGCCATTAAAGAGGCAAGAAAAATAGAGCCTAAAGAATTTGAGAAGGACACCCCTTTCTTTGAAGCCTGCATGCCAATAGAAGAAATGGTCCGTCGCGGAGATTTAACTCCTGCATTTGGTCCCATGAAGCCTAAAGGCTTAACAAACCCTAATGCGGATGAGAGACCCTTTGCAGTGGTTCAATTAAGACAAGAAAATAAAGAGGCCACTTCCTACAACATGGTAGGTTTTCAAACTAAGATGGCCTACCCGGAGCAAAAAAGAGTTTTTAAAATGATTCCCGGCCTAGAAGATGCTGAGTTTTTAAAATTAGGTTCCATCCACAGAAATCTATATATCAACTCTACCCTTAAGCTAAACTCAGATTTTAGTAGTAAAAAAGATCCTAACCTCTACTTTGCAGGTCAAATCACAGGCTGTGAGGGTTATTTTGATTCCACTTGTGTAGGGATGATGGTGGCAATGTTTTTAGATCAAAAGCTAAGTGAGAAAAGTTTTAATCCGCCACCTAGAGAATCAGCCCTGGGATCTTTAGCAAACGGTATCAACTGGGAAGAAAAAGAAATGTTTCAACCTACTAATATTAACTTTGGATTGTTTCCCGCCCTGGTCTCTGACCGAAAAAAGATCCCTAAAAAAGAGAAGAGAGAGCTAGTCATTCAAAGGGCTAAAGAGAGCTTTAGCAACTGGTATGAACAACTGGATAAGGCTTAGTTTCAAATAGTAAAACCAAAGAACTGTTTGTTGTTTTACCTGGAGTGAGAGTTTGAAAAAATACAGTGCCGCCGCCGATAGAAATAAAGATGTTATTTTATCTGAACTAAAAAAACATATCACTAACGGTAATCTTTTAGAGATTGGATCAGGCTCCGGTCAACATGCACTTTACTTTGCGAAAAATCTTCCTGAGATAACTTGGCAGCCAGGTGACCTGAAATTAAATCATGAGAGTATCAATAGCTACGCTGACGAATGTACTAATAAAAATATTTTACCTGCTATCGAATTAGACCTTTCAAAGCCACCTAAGTTGGAAGAAAAATATGATTTTATTTATAGCGCAAACACTCTTCACATTATTCCAGAAGAATTAGTAAATTCTTTTTTCACTTTCGCTAACGCCCACTTAACTAAAACTGGAACTCTTTTCGTATACGGCCCATTCAAATACGATGGAAATTATACTTCTGAGAGCAATAGAGATTTCGACTCTTGGTTAAAAGAAGAAATTTCTCCACATAGCGGAATAAGAGAAATAAACTCCTTAAAGAAAATCACATCCACTCTTAATCTTAAAATCGAGCAAGACATAAACATGCCCGCTAATAATCAGTTATTGATATTAAAAAGATTAAATTAGTCTTTAGAACTATGCAGACTCTTTGAGTAATGCTTTGCACTTGAGCGCGAAGTGTCTAAAAAGCATTCTATTTGGACAGTCCTTTTTATTTATGAAATACTTTTTAACCAATACCTTCCATTCTATTTCGAACGAGGAAATTATGAAATCAATCTTTCTTACCACATATTTAATTTTAATATCTAACTTCGCGATAGCAGAAACCATTGGGGTATTTCCATCGACAGGTACCAAGGCAAAAATTATAATACAAGGAAATGACTCCGATGCTATACGGCTATTTGATTCAATACAATCCAAGCCAATTGAAGAAAACGGAGTGTTGAAAAAAACAATCAAAGTCGAATCTTTTAGGCCTGTTATGAGTACAATTTATGAAATTATATGTGCTCATAAACTTAAGGATGCCGACAATCTAACATCATGTGAGCTAATTCTAGATTCTAATTACTCTTGGACAACGATAGATCCTGAGAACGAGTTTGCATCTTTGGTAACCTACGGAGACTTGGATAGCTTTTCTAGCTACTCAGAATTTATTGTTCCAAATAATTCAAACTCTATTTTTACCTCGATTGATAACTCCCTAAAGATCTTAATTGAACGAGATAATACCGGAAGCCCCTCGAGATTTAGAATAGAATACAAAAAGCATTAAAGACCATCCAGCTACTCTCAGACTTGAGCTAGATAGATCGACAGCTAAAATTCCTTGTTAATATTCAAAAGAGAATAAATTAATCTATTGAACTCTGCAGAGTTCTTTATTAACGCACAGTACGTGAACCTAATATTGACACCACTCAGATATATCAATCTAACGCTGTTCTTCTATGTTGTTCATCGATAATTAATAAATCTGTTTCATGGGAAATAATTTTCACCAATAAAAACTCCAGAAGAAAAAAGTTCACAAAGCATACGGACTTATTTTGAAACTAAAAAACACCGGAGTGGATAGTTGTTGGCATGATACATCCAAAAATTTTACACCTCTCATGATAGATATTCCAAAACCTTCTATTCGATCACTATAAGGTTCTATCCAGTACTATTTCCTTGAGTTTTCGCGAAACTTCTCAAGTTTTGATTGTCTCGTATCAATTGGACAATGACTTCATAAAACAGAGTGTTTTGTGATTATTTTTGAAAATACTTCTAAAAACTAACACTCACTTCTATCTAAAACAATCTTTGGTGTTTAGCTTAAAACTATAAAATTGAGTATATTTAGGTGTTTAGCGATTTTTGACCACTGAAAAAAAAATACTTCAGTGCTTGAAAAATGAATAAGACCTTGGCTGAGAGGTTTTTTAAATGTTAGTTGTTTCAGGGAACCAATAAGTAAGTACAAGGAGAAAAACTAAATGAATCTTTTAAAATGGGTCAGCCTACTGTTTTTATCAATTAGTGTATCAGGCCTTGCATCAACAGAAAGCGGTAATACTAGTTTTGATTTCGATACCAGTTTTCGAATGTCCACTAAGCATCCCGAGCATGACGAACTAATAAAAATGCTCTACGATGTTGAGCTGCCCAGTGAGTTTAAGAGAACTCTTATCAATGATCTAAGTTCCACACTGGTTCTGTATTCGTCAGAGAACCTTACTTATAAAGATTTTCTATCTGAAGTCAGAATGGAACTTGTGGAACGGAAAAAAACAATAACAATCGTAAATGGGGAGGTGACTGAGGTATTGAAGGAACGTTGGATATCAATTGAGGAGTCGAAAGACTACGGGATCTATCCAAATCTAGATCACAAAATAAAAGTGGATGAGATGGAAGATGTACAATTATCAGCAATCACTACCATGAGTCCAAAACAAGTTATCTATTTTACCCCCGTAACAAAAGAGATGACAAGAGATCAGCGACTGAAATTAGTCCTACATGAACAGGCCCACAGATTAGCCTCTTTGTTTGACCGTCGTGACCATGATGAAAGATTCATTCGTTCTTGGGCTCACAGCTTTTTAGCATATCTTAAAAAACAAACTTCAAAAGATGACTTTTACCGCTTACTAACACAGCTAGGAATACCCACTATAGAAATTAATGAGTATGAAAATGTTTGTGAACATGGTCAGTGTTTTCCAAACGAAACACTCCAAGATGGTGGGCTGTTCGAAAGCATAGTACCTATTGTTTTGAATTCGAATAATCTTATAGCTTACGGAATAGATGGCAAAAAGTTCAATATTGTCCTTAGTAGAAACGTATTTATAGATTATCCACCTTTATATGCGATCGATAATGATATTCAGATCTCATTGGACGTAAAAAACCAAGAGGAGTACCTAAAGTTGAATGAGTTTTATAACGGCATCAAGAACCAATCAAATAGTTATGTAAAGTATTTCAGAGTTAGATATAGGAAAGAATTTGTTAGGCTCTCTGATGGAAATTATGTCACAAAATATAAATATTTAAACACACATGCCTATCATCCCGAATATGAACAAGTTAAACAAAATATTTCTGAAAGATCATCTTCAAGAACGCAGAAATATATTAGTTTAAGAGAAAGACTTTGGCATAGATTTTTCGATTACAATTCATATTCTGAAGAAAGAGTTGCCTATGCTACGGAGGTCTGGGACGTACTGATGAAAGTATATAAGGAGATGGACATCCCTGCTAGGTATTGGAATTTGATCGATAGCTATGATGCTGAAGTTAATTATTTTTTTGATAGAAAAAATAAAGAAAGTATCCTAATTAAGTTAGTAAAAGAAAAAGAGGGAGATTTAAAAAGTATTAGATTCTATGTTAACTTGGCAATTGTACTATCAGAGGAAGAGATCCGAGATAAAGTCGGAACCAAAACCAGAGAGCTAACCCATGCTTACCGTCGAAAAATATCAGTCGAGTCCAAGCTGCCTAAATTGCAAAACGATTCTAAATTCATTATAAGAACTGCCTATGAAGACTCAGAAACATTTGATGAATATATGAAATTACATCTTCTTTTGTGGCAAGCAAGTAGTAACTTTCATTTGTCTGATTCAACTCCACCTTTCGACTTATTTCTAGGTGATTCCTGTGAATACAAGAATCAGTTTTATTCCCGACTCTACTTCATGGCCAATAATAGATACAGTCTTATACTATGTATTCCTAACGAGTTACTACGTAGCAAAAAAACATTAAGGAGAGTCTTTAGAATTCTACGAAGTCCGAGTAATTACAGTATGAATAGATCCAAAGACCAGAGTTATACTTACAAATACCGATATAAACTGGATAAAGACGGATTTAAGATAACTAAAAAGCAAAAAATAAAAACTGGAAATGACTCATACTATATAAATAACGTACCAGGTGCTTTTGATTCCTTCTTAAAGGCTGCATTAGAGATCGAAAGAGAAGAAGACAATGTTTGGAATTTAGATTAGTGAAACCAATATTCGAATATCTATCTTACCGAAGTTATCTAGGTGACTTCTATGAAAACAAGAAAAAGATGAAAGCTTCCTTTAGCTTTCAGTCTTTCTCTAAAAAAGCTCAGCTCGCCTCGGCCTCTCACCTTCGCATGGTAATTAAGGGTGAGCGGAGCTTGACAGAGGAAACGATTAAAAAATTTTCTAGGGGTCTGGACCTAAAATCTTCTGAGGCTAAGTACTTCAAACATCTTGTTTGGTACGATCAAGCAGAAGATCAATCAGTTAGAGACTCTCATTTAAAAAGAATTATAAAGCTTAAGAAATTTTATATAGAAAAAAATATAAGCATTAAACAAGAAGATTCCTACTATGAACATTGGTTTATCCCCTTAGTTTTTGAGGTATGTAAACTTGAAGGTTTTAAAAAAGTATCGTCTGAAATCACAAAAAAAATTAATTTATCTAAAAAGCAAGTTGATCAGGCTTTAGAAATTCTTGAGAGAATTAGTTTTCTAAAACAGATCAATGGTGAATTCGTTCCTCAGCGCAGCACTGTGATTTCCCAAGATGAAATTATCAACTTACAGATTAGGCAGTTTAATAAGAAAATGGTGGATCTTGCATTGGATCAGTTTCATGTTGAACCCTGCCTAAGAGACTTACGAGGCCTCACTATTCCAGCAAAGAGCGAGCGTTTTGACGAAATGAAAGATACTATCAAAAGGTTTGTAAGGCACTTTAATGAGGAATTTAGTGAAGAATCTGGGGCGGACCAATTATATCAATTAAATACCCAATTTTTTAAATTAACAAGGGATGATCAGATGTAGTTTTCTAAACAATTAAAGTAGAAAAGCGTTTCAAAATAAGCACTCTTTTTAATGGTGAAATACTACTGACGGTATAGATTCCTAATTTCACTTGTTCAATTTCAAATTTTAATCACCACCTTCTATGATTCCTTAGATGCCGTGAATACGAAAGTGCTCCGGGATTATAATTAGTTTATAACTCCTAATGAGGTAGCAAAATATAACTATCAGCCGCGGTCTCAAATCCTCGGAAAAGCCCAGGGGAATCATGGCCGTGAGAACCAGGCTGGAGATACTTAGCGACCTCCGATTGTTTGATGGATATAGAATTGAATATATCGCTGGAATCAGATAACTGAAGCTTTCGATCCGCTGCAACCCAGACAGCACCATTTGGATTTACTCTTCCCTTTAAAGTTTGAAGAACACCAGGAAAATTGATTTGATTAATTGTGACTAAATCCGCCAACTCAATTGGCTCGTTTTTCTTAGATAAGGGGTATTTTTGCACTTGGGTGCCGATTCCGAAGTGAGTATTTTCAATAGCCCCTCCAAAGACAACACGTTGATCAAATGCTTCCTTAAATTTTTCTATGTTAGTAGTCTCAGAGTTTCTAATTATTTCTGGATTATTAATTTTGATAAGATTCCAAACTCCATTCAAAGTAAAAGGAGACTTAGTACCGGGAAAATCTATAACCACAGAGCCGTCCTCACGAAAAGGTAGGACACGAGGATTTAACTCAAACAAAACAATTTTAATATCTGGTCGAATCAGTAAAGGAAGAGCCCATTCATAAAAATTCATATGAGCACCAACTGAATAAAGTATTCCGTCTTTCTTCAAAAGGCTATGACTTTTCCAAAGATTAATCATACCACCAATATTGTCATTTTTACTTTGGATATCGAAAAGTTTTTGAATTTCCTCTACACGATTAGCACCAATTTTATATTGATTTGAGCAGTCTCCTGAGGCCATAATTTCCGACTGAAAAAGAAATAGAGAGAAACTGAAAATAACCAAATACACTAAAAAAATTTTCACTCTAGTCTCCTCCCGCTAGTTCAATATTGAATGACTCGCTTATACAAAGACGAACCTTCCTTCGAACCCAGAAAAAGCCCAGCGAATACCTGGGCCCTAAATTTAATACATTTTTAAAATTGATTTCAATGCTTTCAACCTATTCGATAGAGAATCAATTTTCGTCTTCAGCTTTTTATTTAGTTCATTGTAGTCTTGAAAATATGTTTCTAAAAATTTATAAAATATTTTTTCCTTACTCTCGGCTCTATAGATAGTATTAGAAACTTCGTCCCTATAAGAAAATTTTTTCGACTTGAAATTAACTATCGACAAAGCCGTATACTCATCTTGCAGAGCAGAACTAAACTCCATCTTATTTGAACTCTCAAATTCATTTAAAACAGCCATAGCGTCGCTCAGCAGCTTATCGCCTCTGTTTTTTATCGAAAGTTCATTTTGTTTTTCGACAAAGCTACTTACGCTTTCATCACTTTCGGTTTTTAAAAAAAGCTACCATCTTTGTCGATAGCTCTATCTCTATTTCACTGAGGTGATTATAGCTCTTTATTTCTTCGAGCCGGTCGATTTCTTCCTGAATATTGCTTCTTATTGTACGAGGAAAACTCTTCGAATTAGCCAGTCTTTGTTTTTGGGTTTCAAGCAATAGGGGAATAAATTTATCTCCCACTCATATTACTTTTAAAGGAAGACGAGGATGTGTAGTGGGTCAGGGAGAGCTAAAGGCTGGGGGCTTTGATCCACTCTTTTCACTGAATCACACTTGCGCAATGTTGAGGTATCGGGTGTCTAGGTTGATACGAAGAACCTGGGTTACGACCAAAGACCCCGCTAGATTACAGGATCACATTGATATTTATGTGCATTATCACAACCGTGAATTGGTTTGTTAAAAAAAAGAGGGCGGACAACTAGCCCTACCCCCTCAGGTTACTATTTAGTTCATCTATCCGCAATTAAGGGTAGCAGTTTAGGCTATATCTCCCCATTGATAGGATAGGCATACATATCAACTCCTGTCACAGCACCATCTGTAAAAGTACAAGTTCCATTGGCAAGGTAATCACCAGAACCTTGATAGACTCCTATATTAGGTGTGTATATGCAGGCTTCGTTACTTTCACAAAAGCCATTATCATTCCCAAGACCGTCTCTCATGATTTCTACTGCATGTTTTAAAAAGGTCATAGGCGTACTATGATCATCTGTGATTGTTACATTCCCTCCCACCTCACTAGGACAGGCAGAACCAGCCACGAAGCTTGAGTTGCTAGTAAATCCATTTCCAGATTTATTTAAAAAACTTGTATCCGATGCCTTCAGTCGCCAATCCCAAATTCTACAACCCGTAGTTGAACAATTACCCACATGATCAGCATTTGGAAATGCGCTTCCATCTACGCCGATTGTTCTAAACCAATTGTCAAAATTGAAGACGTCCATTGTAGTGGAGAAATCGACAACTCCTAAAGTATCCGAACTATTCGATGTATCTTCAAGGCTAAGCTTCCCCATAAAGCTGCTGCTTGGGTCGTGATTTAAACGCAGCGTTGCTGTAGAGCCTTGCCCTGTATAAACACTAGAACCATCAATACCAGTATCTGTACAAGTGGAGTGAATAAAGCCAGAAGTTGCGCCACCCGTAGTACAGTTGATCAGATTCCCGAAAAAACCTAAATAATCAAAGTAGAAATTATCTCTAATAATATTAGTGTTACCATTTTCATCGACCCTAAGTCCAAACTCAGAATGATTAGATAAACTAAGGCCGTAATGACGATTGTTCCAAACAAAGCCGCCATCTGAGTCAAAAGCTCTTTCACCGTTTGTTATCAATATATTATTATACACATTATAATGAGTGGCATTACCACGGACAAACCCTTGCATATTGTTTGTAGCAGTAATATGAGATAAGACAATATTACTACTCCCCGCAGATAGGTAAATCGCTCTATTCCCACTAGCACTTATAAGTAACTGAGAGTATCTACTGTAATCACCACTAATACCGAAAGCACCTGATGATGTGTTGTTCGAATTGTGTATTTTCATTTTAACAATATGATTATAGTCACCAAATATCTGGATTGCAGAGTTGTTCGCAAAGGGACTAGTTATAGCGATCGTATCATAAACTAAAGAATGGGAAGCATGTAGGGCCAAACCTAAAGTATTCCCAATGCTTCGAAGTCTGGTTTTCTCAACTATAAGACTGTGAGATCCACTTACAATTCTAGTGTTCCCATAAGTAGAAAATCCAACAAATTTATTGTTTTTTAACCTAGAATGAACTAGATCATCGAATAGAATGGCCGCTTTATAGCTTTCTTGTTCAGCATCGATATTTAATTCTAACCAAAGATGACTAAGACCCACACCATAAAAACCACAAATTCGATCTGGACTAACCGAACTTACTGTAGTCCGATTACAAGAATTAGCACCAGACAAAGTAATCTCACTCCCTGGCATAACTACAATGGCAGACTTATTATCTAATACCTCTATACCATTTATGTCTAAATCTGTATTTAAAACAAAAATCCGACCAATATCGCTGGCGTCATCGGTAATGCTTGTTACTGAGCTCAAATCGACAAAACTATTATTCCACCAAGTATCAGGGGAACTTCTAGCAATCAAGGAACCGGATTGCGTAACACTCACAAAATTCGTCTTCCAAGCAAGGCTTGGGCTTGTGGCAATAAGGTCCGACAGATTTGTATTTTCTTTTAAACCCAAAGAAACAACATTTGCGAATCCACCGATCAATTCACAAGACCAGTTAAACAAGCCTAAGTCGTCAGTAGCAGAAATATTAGAACAAGAGTCAATGGGAGACAGAGAAAGCTTTAATTTCTCTCCCGAATGTATGCAAGCATCGTAGCCTTGAGTACTAGTCACACAGGCTGTGTCCGTCTGATGAAACTTACTCAAGGAAGGGTTAGTATTTCCAACATAATCATTCCAATTGGGATTTGTCGGATATACAGCTTCAACACTTGGATTAAGTAAAGTAGTAAAACTAGCTGCCAAAGGAATAGATAAGCCAGGAGAAGAAGCAGAGTTTTGAGCACAAACTACCACGCTATAGTCTGCACCAGGACTTAAACCTGTAATTGTATGGCTTGTTCCCGTTATTGAAGCCGGGAGAACCACCGTTTCTGATGAACAATTTGCTGGCGCATCAGTACCTGTAACATAGGCGATTTGAAAAGAATCAGTGGTACCTCCGGCGCTATCCCAAGACAGTGTTACGCTTGTAGCACTGGTTAAGCTAGCCTGCAGATTCGTTACTGCAGGCGGCTGTGCAAGTCCATTTACAATTACATTTATCGATTCGCTTTTTCCAGCCGAACTTATTATTATTTCGCTTGAACCAACAGAGCTTGCTGTATAGGTTGCTGTCTTTCCAGAAGGCATTATAAGCAGACTTCCGATTCCACCATTCAAAGTCCAAGAAACCTCTTCATTTCCTAAAAAGCTACCATCAGAATTGCGGCTGATACTAAATAATTGGCGAGTATCGCCAATTGTCAAATTCAAAATTTCTGGAATCATAAGCCCGGAACCATCTGATGATGTTTCAATAGATAATTTTTCAGAAGTTGAGGTATTTGTATTGGGCAGATTAGTTAGCCCTCCCGTGCAAGCAACACTAAGGAATACGGATAGTAATGATATGGTTACGTACAAGCCTTTCATTATTAGGCTATCGGCTAAACGCCATCTGGACTTTAGACCTAATCCATCTGTCTCAAAAAAGACCGAAAGGATTGAGAGATCTTAACAAAAAACCTTGTGTGCCATACATTAAAACTAAGGTATTTTTTCTAACAGATACCAAAATGAAACAGAACTCTTAGGAATAAACCAACTATTTGAGAAAAATTCAGAACTTACCATCTATTGACTAAAAGAAAGACCCTGGTACTAGAGAAAATACCGTATGCTAATAAATCTATAAATTAAAATTAAAAAAACTTCAGCGTGAAAGGCTAAAGAATTCAGCGGTTGAATACCCATTTTTAATCTGAACGATCCGGCTAGATCAAGGTACTCGGTGAAAAAACATCTCACGAGGTTTTGCATAGTAAAAAGAACTTATTACTTTATATAAAAGAGCCAGGCACTACAACTTTTCAACGCCTGACTACTATCCTTTAAACTCACTACTATAGATTCTCTTAAAAACACCAATTTTTTAGATTATTCTCAATTTGGTCTCGAACCCCTAGTCTCCAGAAAGACAGATGTTATCCGCAAAAGTGCGGAGGAAGGAGATCCGCATGAACTTTTTATAATTAGACGTAACTAATGCTTGGAAGAAATAGTGAATGGGCGAGAAAACTTATTAGATCTAAGTATTGGGCTTAACCTGAATTATTAAAAAATAGATAAGCTTGGCTAGCACCCAGGGGATAAATATAACAATATTCCACTAAATATATTTTGGAATGAAATTCGCCTTTAGCCGTAGATGGTTTCAAAACTGCGCAATCAAAGCCGTATATCTATGCTTGAAAATCCAAAGGCTTGAGGGGCCGAACACCGGTTTTTACACCTGGTAAGCCTGCTAGATCGTGGTGTAGCTTGGTATTATGATCCACCACTTTCCATCCCATTATTTTCGGAGTGAAGAACAGGAAGCAGCATTTAACAAATAGAATTAGCTTCTCTGTTTTCGTAACAAAGACTCTATCTTTTAGAAAGCTGCCTCTGTTTTTCAATATTTTTAATCCGATAGCTCTGTAGACTCTTGCTGCAACCAAAATGGCGAATCTCGCCCTGAAAGGGATATAGTGCAAGCCATTTTCAGCACTCTCATAATAGGCTTCTGCTCTCAAAAGGTAGTACTCTGTTAAATCGATCACTGCTTCTCGCATGAGATCGGAGTTTAATGTAGTTTTCCTTAGAACCTTTGAGGTGTCTTTTTGGTGTGGTTGATTCACAGCAAGGCGATTGGCATAGGCCTCTATCATCTCAGCTGGCAAGTAGACTCGATCTTTTTCAACCAGATCCTCGAGCACATCCCTAGAAATATTCGTTAACTGCATACCCATTCCTAGATCAATTGCAAAGGCCCAAGCCTTTGAATCATTAATCTTAAGAGCTGCACACATCATCAACCCAACTACACCGGCAACGCGGTAGCAGTAAATTAACAGATCTCTTTCTGTTTGAATGTAGCTATTGTCAATATCCCAGCTAACGCCCTTTATCAGTTCATCAGCATAGGAAAATGGCATCTCTAATTCAGTAAATCTTTTATTAAAAGAACTAATGTAGTCATAATTAGAGCTACCGCTGTGTAGACCTTCATGAATCTCATGGATAACCTCTTGGGTATTTGAAAAACCACCCTCATCAACAATATCATCCACTTCACGGGCAAAACGATAAAGAAGGGCCGCATCCTCGCGATCCTCCTTACCTAAAAACAAAGACGCCATGTAAAAGGTTTTGGCGTGCTTGTTTAATACTTCAATGTTTTGAGCTTCTAAGTTAGACATTTAGGCTTGGTATTACCTTATCCAGTACTTTTGCTGAGTTTAATACTCCTGGAACACCTGCTCCTGGGTGAGTACTGGCCCCAACAAAATAAAGTCCATCGATTTCTTCACTTCTATTATGATATCTAAAATACGCGCTCTGCGTGAAACGTGGCTCAAGCCCAAAAGCACTTCCACCAAAACTTTGCATTTCTTTTTGGAAGTAGTCTGGAGTAATATAAAACGAAGTTTCCAAGCTATCCAATAAACCTGGCATATGGCGCTCATCAAGATGCTTCATAATTTTATCCATATACTTTGGACCTTCTACATCCCAATCAATTCCACTAGTGTTGTTTGGAACTGGACTTAAAACATAAAACGAGTCTTTTCCATCAGGGGCCATTCCCTCATCAGATCGTGCCGGAGCATGGAGGTACAAACTAAAGTCATCAGCCAATACCTTCTTATCAAAAATATCTTCTAAAAGCCCTTTGTATCTTGGACCCAATAAAATGGTGTGGTGTTTTAAGTTTTCAAACTTTTTATTTGTTCCAAAATAGGCCACAAACAAACTCATCGATGGATGACGCTTTTCTATTTTCTTGTTGGAGTGTTTACTACGGAATTTCTCATCAACCATATTATGATAGACGGTACTAGGATCTGCATTACTCACAATTTTATCACACTCTAGTCTCTCACCAGTTTTTAATAAAACGGCCTGTACTTTACCAGCATCGTCTGTTTCTATTTTCTCCACTGCGGCGGAAGTTTTAATTTTAATACCTTCTTCTTCCATTAGCTTTGCAAGGGCATTTACCAATGCTCCAGTTCCACCTTTAGGGAAATAGACTCCCCACTTTCTTTCTAACCAGTGTATTAAAAGATAGATGGAGGTGATGCTCATAGGATTTCCACCCACCAGGAGTGGCTCAAAAGTAAAAACTTGCCTTAGCTCTGGGCTCTTAATGTACTTAGATACCAAGCTATAAACACTTTTGTAATTTTGAAGAGATACCATCTGAGGAATTACCTTAATCATATCAGCAACATTAGAAAACGGCTTATCCGCCAACTGAACATAACCAACATCAAAAATCCGCTTTGCGTGTTCTGCTAATTTTTTATAGCCTTCTACATCGTCCGGATTAAACTTTCTGATTTGCTCAAAAAGTCTTTCTTCGTCTCCGACGTAGTCAAACTCTCTACCATCATCAAAAACTACTCTATAAAATGGATCAACCGGTAATAGCTCAAGATAATCCTTAGAGTCTTTACCAAACATCTCAAATAATTCATCAATAAGATAAGGAGCAGTAATTACTGTAGGACCGGCATCAAAATGAAACCCATCTTTTCTAAATACCCTTGCTCTTCCACCTAAATCCGGTTGAGCCTCTACAAGTGTTACTTCATATCCTTTTTTTCTCATTCTGAGGGCCGCTGAAAGCCCGCCAAAACCAGATCCAATTACTACTAATTTTTCCATTATAAATTCCTTTCTATGTTTTGAAGTGGGTGATTAATTTTTGACTGTAGGTTTGCTATAACCACAGAGACGTTCTTAGGTAGCTGCTCTACTACCTTGTCCATCTCTTTGTTTAGCTCTTTAACCAGGAACAAACACTTCCCAAGCGCTCCTGACTGCATGAATCTCTCACTCCAATATAGAATCGTTTCTTTATCCGTTTCTTCTCGTTCCTTCAAAAGATCCGTTAATAATTTATTGCTACTTTCTGGCTCGTGTATTAGCTGCTGCACAACCAATGAGCTTATCTTACCCTCGGCCAAATCCATACCAAGTTGATTTCTACCTTTATTTCCGTAAAGATCTATAATGTCATCTTGAATTTGAAAAATCTTACCCATTAGGATCAAGCTATCATCAATGAGTTGCGCTTGGTTTCCATCAATCCTGAGTTTGATTGGAGAGAATGGAAGAGTAAAAAAAGCTGAGGTTTTTAATTGAATCGTCTCTATATATTTTTCCCAAAGCACGCTGGAGTCAAAGTATTGCACCAGCGCGGATTCCAACTCTTGTCCCTGTACTAATTGAGAAGATTTTTGATTTAACTCTACGATGAGATTCATTTTAGTCTCATCGTCACACTCCATCTTAGAAACTAAAATATTGGATTGCATAATGAAGTAGTCACCAATGTTGATGGCCGCATTAATTCCAAATTTAAACCAAAGAGACTCTTGTCCTCTACGGAATTGGTCCCCATCTTGGATATCATCATGGACTATTGAGGCGTTGTGAATAAGCTCACAAACAGCTCCCCAGGTCAGAGAATCATTATGACTAAAACCAACAGAACGCATTAGTTTGTAAGCGATCTGAGGACGAAGCATTTTACCGGGAACTTTGAAGTGATGTAAAATTAAAGGGAGAAGCTGACTGCTTGTATTTTCTAAAAGAAAATCTTTAAGAAATTTCTGGAGCTCGTCTCTAATACCCCACTCAGGATTTATAAAGTTTTTTTCAGATTTAATATTCTGAAGCATCCACTCCCCTTTTCTAGGGCAAATTATGAATACTTAGAGCCTATTTTACAAGCCATAATGCACAGTAAAGAACTATTATAAGCCTACTGGGATTGGCTTGTTCTAGAGCGAAATCTACCCCTAACGCTACATGCTAGCGAGATGTTTTAGCCCACGATGGAGCTGGTTTATCTCTAAAATACCGAAATCCATTGGAACCTGGAGTTTGCTTTGTTAGAGTCTCCAGTCTTAAGTAGGAGGGGAAATGGAGCTTATTGATTTAGCCTTGTCAGTTTTGGGACTGATTTTACTCAGCCGGAGCCTAAAGCCTAGGAAGACCAAAACTATCAGCAGTAACCATAGCTTCCCGGAGCTGGTTTCGGTCTGCATTTCTGTAGAGCAAAGAGAATCTTCCCCCTTAAAGAAATTACTTATCACTTTACAGGAACAATCCCATAAAAACATTGAGGTAATTTTACCTAAACAAAATTGGAACTGGGATATTAGCTCCGCCGCTAAAGGACTCAAATTAGTATACGTCGACATTCCTCATTGCCCTTCGGATTGGAGCCAAGAAGCCTGGGAAAAACAATCCTTGGCTAATCATGCCAGTGGCGACTTTTTATTGTTTACCAATCAAAAACTCAGATTTTTCAGCGATACCATTACTCGCAGCTTACGTTTTATTAGGTATTCGAACTCTTCTGCTGTTTCCGGTCTACCGGAGTACTTCTCGACTAACTTTTGGCAAAAATGTTTAGGCTATTACCACCTAATTAAATTTAGTAGCACCAGCATATACAAAAATCAGTTTCGACCAAGAACTCTGACAACCAATGATTTTCTCCTAATAAAGAAACATAGCTTTCAAAGTCTAGAGGGGTTTAGTGGAGTATTACCTCCAAACATGACCCATACCGGTATTTATGAAAAAGTTAAATTGAATGACAATGAGAGCTTTGGAGTTCTTCCTATCATGAGGCTTTACAGAGTAGAGCTGGATGACAACCTATTGAAATACATTAATGAGGAAGTCACCTGCATGGAAAGCTCTTCCTATTACTTTGGAAAATCCGCATTTATTTACTTTTTGGCCTCGATTCTTGCCTTGATTAGTTTTAGCGGATCAATTGATGGATTTATTGGCATTTTAGCAATATTTTCTGCTCTTGTTACCCAAAATGAATTGGGAGACTTTCCAATATGGAGCATCCTGACTTTTCCCTTCTCTGTTTTAGTTTTTATTTACGTTTTAATGCGTTCCCAGTATCATCGCTTTATTGGCAAACCACCTAGACTTAAACCAGCTCGAACAGCAGGTCGTTAATTTATGACATATTTAGAATTTCATTTTGTTTTCACTATTCCCCAAACCATTTTATTTTTCCTACTGGGAAAATATTGGAAGCCGTCTAAAAAGTTCTCCATGATATTCAAAGGCCAGATTCTTTTGATGTTGCTAGCTATTGTATGGACAACACCATGGGATAACTACTTACTTTACAAAGATGTATGGTGGTACGGACAGGACAGAGTCATAGGAACCATTGGATATGTGCCTTACGAGGAATATTTCTTTTTTATAATTCAGTGTTTTTTCACAGGTGGCTTCTTTTATCTCGTCCAACATTTTGTGGGTTACAAAAACCTAAATAAAGAGGATGAAGCCTCAAAAACACATTTGATTTTACCATTGGTCTCTGCCATTTTATTTGCCTTAGGAGTATTCTGCCTTACAACAACCAGTGGATTTTACCTTGGCTTAATTTTAGCCTGGGTTGGGCCTGTGTTTTTAGTTCAACAGTATTTTGGTTCTGACATTTTGTGGAAAAACAGAAAACTCTATTTCGGTACCCTCCTTACCAGCTCTATCTATTTATGCTTTGCCGATGCCTATGCCATTTGGGATGGTATATGGAAAATATCTGAAACCTATACTATTGGGGTTAATTTTGGTGTTTTACCCTTAGAAGAAGCTCTGTTTTTCTTTTGTACCAACATCATGTTACTACAAGGCTTGATTCTTTTCTCTCACCCACAAATGAGAGCGAGAGTTACTCACTTACCAGTATTTAATAAATTGGTTGGAAAGAAATAATGGCCCTTGCACTAGAGGTAAAAAATCTAACGAAATCCTACGGGAGCAAACAAGTTCTCAGAGGAGTTAACTTTGAGATTTCTGAAGGTGAATGTGTTTCACTTTTAGGTCCAAATGGTGCGGGGAAAACAACCTGTATCAGTGTCTTACTACACCTACTAAAAAAAGATTCCGGAGAATTAGTTTATTTCTCTCAAGCCGCGAATAAACAATTAATAAAAAATAAAGTAGCCTGTACTCCGCAAAACTGTGACTTTCCACCTCAGCTAAGCACCAGAGAAGTTCTTCAATATGTTAACTCCCTCAATGAGAACCCTATTTCTGAGGCGAATTTCCATAAAAAGTTTAAACTGGAGTCTTTTCTAAACACTCAGGCAGAAAAGCTATCTGGTGGACAAAAAAGACTTCTGGCTCTAGCCTGTGCTTTTGCTCAACAATCTGACCTTTTACTTTTAGATGAACCCACCGTTGGCTTAGACAATCAAACCAGAAAATACATATGGACATTAATCACTGAGTTTACCCAAAATGGTGGCTCTGTATTATTAACCACCCATTATCTTGAAGAGGCTGAGATTTTAAGTGATCGTATTGCAGTGATATATGATGGTGAAATCATCCAGTTTGATAAACTTGAAACCATAAAAGAAAACTTTAATTTTAAAAAAATAAATTTTCAATCAAAAGATAAAATCGAAATAAATAAATTAAAGAAAAACGGAGATTACTTCGAGCTATATACTCAAAATACCGAAAGAGATTTAAAAGAGCTATTAAAGTATGACATTCAAAAACTGACCGTGATTGAACCTAGTTTGGATGAGATTCTTCCGAAAGTAATTGAGAAGGCATTGTGAAAAATATTTTATCGCATTTTAAACATAAAGTTTTGGAGTTGATTCGACAGCCTATGCACATGATTAGTACCATGGTTTTTCCGAGTATTTTCTTTTTATTTTTTGCTAGACCAAATATTGATAGCGTAGAGGGGGCGAACTTAATGTTAGGGTCCTTTGCCAGCTATGCGTTTTTAGGAGTAGTGTTCTTTCAGTTTGGAGTAGATATTGCTGGAGAGCGTTCTAATTCTTGGTTTTTATATCTCAATACACTAAAAATAAAAGCTCATGAAATTTTAGTAGCTAGAATCCTTAGTACTATTCTTCTCGCCCTCTTAGCTCAGCTCACTTTGATAGCTATTGTTTTTGTGACCACTGAAGCAAATATCTCTATGATTCAAATTTTAAATATGAGTTTGTTCCTAAGTTTAGGCTCTATACCATTTGCCTTTTTGGGGCTTATAGTGGGCTTCAGCCTTCAGCCTAAATCTGCTCTACCGATCAGCAATCTAATCTATCTCTGCGGAGCATTTGTTGGTGGCATGTGGATGCCTCCTGCTGTTTTACCAGAAACTGTAGAGAAAATATCTGTATACTTACCAACCAGACATTTTGCGGAAATTGCCTGGAGCATCACTTTGAAGCAATCCTATCCGGTCAATTACGCTTACTCTCTCATGCTATTTACGCTTGTCTTTGGAGCCATTGCTTATTTGATCTATCAAAAAAAGACCCTAAACCAACGCCTTTAAAAAGCTCGATACAACTTTAGAGATACAAGTATAGAAATCACCCGCTCTATGTTTTTAGACATAGAGCTTAGTGTTTACTCCACAGTTACGGATTTAGCTAAATTCCTTGGTTGGTCCACGTCGTGACCTAAGGAGTTCGCTACATGGTAGGCCATCAATTGTACTGGAATCACAGACACCATACTATTTGTACGCCAATCACCTTCAGGAAGCGCTAGGTATTCTAAAGATATCTCTTCAAGCTTTTTATCGTGACCATTGCTTACCGTGATAATCTGGCCACCACGAGCTCTTACTTCTTCCAGATTACTAATGGTCTTTTCAAAGACTTCATCCTTTGGGGCAACTACAACCACGGCCATATCGTCATCGATTAGTGCGATCGGACCATGTTTCATCTCACCGGCCGCGTAGCCCTCTGCATGCATATAAGCAAGCTCTTTTAGTTTGAGTGCTCCCTCTAAGGCGATCGGAAAACTAAGTCCCCGACCCAGATATAGAAAGCCTTTGAATCTTTTCAATTCTTCCGCACTTTCCGCAAAAAACTTGTCGTAAGCAAATACCTTCTCCATATCAGATGGAACACTTTGTAGGGCTCGGATATATTCCTGCTCTTCCTCGCGGTTTAAATTATCTTTTATTTTTGCAAAGGCACCAGCTAGTAAATTTAGAAGCATCATTGTACAAGTAAATGCCTTAGTACTTGCTACACCTATCTCAGCCTCCGCACGAAGGTACATATGATAGTTAGCCTCTCGGTCTATAGAAGAAGTTTTAACATTACAAATACTTAGAACTTTTGCTCCAAGGGATTTCGCCATTCTGACACTGGCAAGAGTATCGGCCGTTTCTCCACTTTGAGATATGCTAATCACCAATGAGTTTTTTGGTATAACGGGCTTTCTATATCTAAACTCACTAGCAAACTCTATTTCAACAGGTATACCTGCAAGCTGCTCTATTAAGTATTCTCCGTACATTCCTGCGTAGTAAGAAGTTCCACAGGCTACTATAAATATACGCTCCACTTTTGAAAAAATCTCTTCGAATTTTTTTTGCTCTGTAGAAGTTGATTCTTCAGAAGGCTCAACAATTCCAAGCCCAGTAATTTGAATAGACATTTCTTTCAAATTTACGTGTGGCTCCATTGCTGAGGCCACCGCTCTTGGCTGCTCATAAATCTCTTTTAACATAAAGTGAGGATAGCCCTGCTTCTCCGCAGCCTCTGCAGTCCATTCTACCTCAACTAATTCTCGTTGCAGATTCTTCCCTCTTTTAAAAATTTGAAAGTCTGTTCCGCGAACCAATGCAATTTCCTGATCCTCGAGAAAAATAACTTTATTTGTATAACTGATAATAGCTTGAAGATCACTGGCTATAATAGTTTCTGTCTCACTTGCACCGAGCAGAAGAGGTGGACCATCTTTGAAGGCTACCATCGTATCTGGTTGTTGCTCCCAAAGGGCTACGATGCTAAATGCTCCCTGCAAAACTGGTAATATTTTTTCCACCGCTTTAAACAGATCCTTGGTTTCACCTAGTGCCCTGGAAATCAAGTGAGCTATTAGCTCCGAGTCCGTCTCAGAACTCAGTACAACACCATCTTTCACCAACTCATCTCGAATATCTTGGTAGTTTTCAATAATTCCATTGTGAACGATACTTACATCACTACTCACATGAGGGTGTGCATTTCTCTCACTAGGAACACCATGGGTGGCCCATCTAGTGTGACCTATTCCTATATTTCCGGAGAAGGTTTCCCCCTCTAGTTTTTTCTCTAAATTTTTTAGTTTTCCCTCAGCACGCAATCGCTTTAGTTGCCCATCATTTAAGATCGCGACACCTGCGCTATCATAGCCACGGTACTCTAAGCGCTTTAATCCATCTACGATCACATCTTTTGGATTCTTATCTCCAAAGTAACCAATGATTCCACACATACTAATCCTTTTTTTCTGCGACGTAGTTGTCTTTGATAAATTGTTTAGCTCTGGTAACAGACAAAGCGTGATCAGGTACATCTTTAGTTATTACACTACCTGAACCAATGACTGCATGATCTCCAATACTAACCGGAGCTATGAATTGGCTATCTGAACCAATGAAAGCACCATCACCGATAATTGTTTTATACTTTTGCTTATCAGGGGCATAGTTGCAGGTAATTGTTCCACAACCTATGTTTACGTCTTCACCAATTTCAGCATCTCCTAAATAAGTGAGATGACTTGCTTTGGATTTATTTTTCATCGTGATCTTTTTAGTCTCAACAAAGTTTCCGATTTTACAATCCTCACCAATATGCGACTCTGGTCGAATTCTCGCATAGGGCCCTACTTGAGTAGTTTTGCCAATGGATGCTTTTTCAATGTGACTATAAGCTTTCACCTGTACACCATTTCCAATGATGGAATCGATAACAATAGAACCAGTATCTATAACAGCAAAAGAGCCAATTTTTGTGGACCCTCTAAGGTATACGTTAGGCTGTAAGATCACACCGGCATCAACACTCACTGTTGGCTCAATATAAACACTATCAGGATCTGTCATGATTACACCATCATCAAGTAGCTGATTTACTTTTGATTTCATTAAAGACTTTGTTGCCGTTGCAAGCTCTCTTTGTGAGTTCACTCCAAAAGCAAGCCTTGGGTCCGTTTTAATTGGGATTACAGTTAAACTATCAGCAACGCAAAGCTCAATGATATCTGTTAGATAATACTCTCCCTGAGCATTAGCACTTTCTATTTTTGGTAAATATTTTTTAAGAACATCCGCCTTCGCAATATAAATCCCAGAATTGATTTCTTTAATTTCTAAAGTAGAGCTACTAGCATCCTTTGCCTCAACGATAGCCTTTAGCTGATTTCCCTGTCGAACGATTCGTCCATAATTTCCAGGCTGGGAAAGATCAGCAGTGATTACGGCAAGAGCGGCTTTTTCATTTCTAAATTGAGTAACGGCCTGCTTTAGATCTTGTGCAGTTATTAGGGGATGATCCCCATTTAAAATAATTACTTCCCCTTCTAGGGTATCCAAATCAGCAGATTTAACTGCGTCTCCTGTTCCTTTTTGCTCTTTTTGCTCATAAACAGAAAATCCCAAAGAATTCACAAGCTGGGTTACTAAGTCTTTTCCATGTCCCACTATTACTCGTACATCATCAATCTCCAGAGATCTCATAACAGATAAGGGGTAAGTCAACAAAGGTAGACCCGCAACTGGATGTAAAACCTTTGGGAGTGGTGACTTCATTCGAGTTCCTTTTCCGGCAGCTAAAACGATGGCGCTTAACTTCCCTAAATGCTTTTGAGACATGATTCTCTCCTCTGAGACTAGACCCGCACTCGACAACTGATGCCTTGCGCTATAGACTACTATTTATGAATGCTAACCTGTTTAGCATAGAGGCTTGGGCTCGGTCAGCACGAAACCGGGAAATCGCACTCTATGCTAGCAAAAATCTTCATAATATCACTCCAAATGACGCAATTCTGATGATTGGAGGAACCCATGGTGATGAACCTGAGGGTGTGCGACTTGCAAAGGATCTATTAGCCCACCTGAGCCAAAAAGTGAGTTTTAAGCAGGACTGGGTTCTGATCCCAAATCTGAACCCAGATGGATATTCTGAGCGAGAACGTAGAAACGGAAACCTTGTTGATCTAAATAGAAATTATCCCGCTAGCAACTGGGAGCTAAGTAAATCTGGAGATAGATATTTCTCAGGCCCCAGCCCCGCCTCCGAACCAGAAACCAAAGCAGTGGTAGGCTTAATAGAACAAATCAAACCTAAATTGATCATTCACTTCCACTCCTGGAAGCCAATGATTTTATATGCTGGAAATAGTTTTGCACAGGATGTTGCAGAACAATTGGGTAAGAGCTCAAAATATGAAGTTAAAGAAGATATCGGCTACCCCTGTCCGGGAAGCTTAAGTGACTGGGCCTGGGGGGATTTAAAAATTCCTGTAATCTGTGTCGAAGAAAAAGAAGGCCTAACACTGGATCTCGTGTGGGGGAATTACCGAGATTTCATGTTAGGCTTTTTTTAAAGTATTCAAAGAAGAATAATTTATTTTTTATCTACTTTGATTCCTTAGAGGAGGAGTTGTTACCTTCTGCAACACCCTCTACAACAGCTTCAACAACCTCAGTAAGAACTGTGCCAATTCCATCAGCTATTACTCCGCTCAGGGAACTTAGCATTTGCTTATATATACTAACCATAAGTCTTCCACCAAATACTCCATCAGCGAACTCAATACAGTTAACATTATTTCTATGGTTCAATGAAGTTTGATCCATAAAAGAACCAGTTTTAATTAGTCTACTCACGTCAACAGCCAAATCCATGTTATCTTCCCCCAAATTTTCTTCATTGGACAAAACATAATTTGAAATTTGTTGTAGATTCAAACCAATCTTGGCATCGCACTTATTGATTCTATCGCTAACTCCAAATGCTGGCTTATCGGTTGCTAACAATACCCCGTCGATAAACCCCTCAGCATATGTCATGCAGTTATCCACTTTTGGATCATTTCTGTCATAGCCAGCTAGATCTAATTTTCCAGTTTCTCGATAATCGTCAAGAGCACCAACCATTTTCTTTGTTTCCTCATCTTGTTCGTCAGAAAACATAGTTTGTATCAACCCCTTCACAGGAAACACACCTTCGCATTTTTCAACCTTTGGCCCAAATACATTATCTAAAAGACTTACTTCCTGCTCTTCGTTTCCAAAGGAAGACAAAGAAACCAACAACATTGGGACCACTAATAGACTCATTTTCATAATTACCACCTTTATATTTTTATATTTATCATTCTTTTTTATTAATCGAAGTTTTAATTTAAAGCTTGTTAACACAACACACATGTCTAAAACTTCGAATCTTAAAAATTAACAAAGCTCAATCAAAACACTGCCATTGTCTGCTTTGTGTAAAGAATCGCTTCGGCTGCCTGTGAGTTATCATCATTTGCTGAAAAACAGTTTATCTTTTCGTATTTACGTACAGGGCACAAATTCACCTGCCCATCTGAGTTCCAAAAAACCTTGGACAAGCGGTGATCTCCCAAAGCCTTTCCCAAGTAGGTCACAAAATCTGGCGAATCGAACGACTGAATACTTTCTCGAGTCGCGACCTTATTAACCAATCGCAAATTTTCAGGTGTAAAAAATGAGGCTACATTTGATTTTGGATCATCGATAAAACGATACGGCATCTGTACCCCTACTAATTTTTCCTCTTCATCAAAAAGAAAGCCAGACTTATAATTTACGTCCGCATCGCATTCAATTTTGTAGTCATCTATACTAATGATCTTACAGGTTGAAGTCTTCAACTCATAGTCCTCAACACCCAATCTTAAGAGCTGGCTTGTTGAACCAATATTGTCTGAAATTTCAAACCGGCGAATCTCCTTAGGAGCAGGCTCTCTCAAGATCACTACGGCCAGAGAATTTTGCAGGCTAATCAAAAAATGTGTTCCAGAGTTTGGAGTTCCCTCGTCGTACTTTATCTTTCTTGATAAAACCTCTGGGACAAAAACACCACTAATCTGAGAATTCTTTTTAAAACCATAGAAAGAACTTCCATTTTGTTCGAAATACATCGAGCCTGAAGACCCACTTAGATCTATAGAGCCTTTTATAAATACCATTTCTCCATTATCATTTTTAAAATATCCACCGTGGTGAAAACAGTGGCTAGGCGTAAGAGCGACACGATCAGATATTAATATAGCAGTGCACGAGTTGGGCATGCGTGCCACTGAGTCCTGGATACTGAGCTGGGAATCTGCGAATAGATCATTTCCAATAAAAAGGCTAAAAATACTTAGGATGATTTTTTTCATAGCGAGAGTATATCGCAAACTAAGAGATTTTAGGGATATTTCTATCCGGACTATAATTTCAATAGAGATCGTCAATTCTTTTTACACTTGCTTTGCCCGAATTCAAAATTCTTCTAAACTAATCTTGTAAATATTTTTCAAATTTAAAAAGCTAACTATTTTGAAATTCGTACCTGGCAGAAACACTACTTCACGCTCCAATGGTGCAGAGGACACAGCTTCAATATCACGGCCGGACTTACTATGGATTTTTAACATCAAAACGGATTGACGATTAGAGGATTCAAACAAAGCTTGGTCCTCATATATCTTAGCAACCTTGAGATCTTTAGAACTAGACCAAAACGAGTTGGCCGTTATTGTACCCACATCTAAAAGTTTCTTGATGATAGATCTATCTATATAGAACGACCTATAGACAACTCCATTAAATTTAGGCTGCATTAGTAAGGCTTTTCTCAAGAAGATAGTTTATAGTGGATTAACTCCGTGAAGTAAAACGTTAAAAGATTTTCCAAAAAAACCAGATCGTAAATACCGATTTATTCCTTCGTAGCCACCTTCGCCAGTAAACCTTTTTATAAGCTTTGTAGACCTAGGAGACTCCAAAATACTTTCACTTATAGCATCATACTTTGGACCACATTCTCGCTGGGCAAATGCGTTTAATGAGTAAAAATGCAAAGCTAATATTAAATACCATTTTTTTGAGGTCATCTGATCCCAACGCATTTAATCTTAAACAATTCATGACTAAAGGGACCTGGAATTAAATTTTCAGATAATGTAATCAATGAGCTCAAAACTAGAATCCAAAGAAATCTCACTAAACTCTCCTTTGATTAGCCCTATGTTAAGTTAATAGATCTGAGAGCTAAGCAAAACTTTTTTTAAACTATGATCTAAGGACTCAAAATATGTTTATAAGTTTTTAATAGATTCTATACAGCCTCTTTTGTATTCATCATCTTCTTTTTGGGGAAAACAGGAAAGCACGTACTAGACATCACACTCTAACAACAACATCTTTTATTTAATACTTTCAGGAGCATCAATTCCAAAAATCGCTACAAAAGCAGCCTTCAATTCCAACGTGTCATCAAAAGTAGAAGGGGGTAATAATCTATTAGTTCTGCTCTCTCCCTGTACAACTTCATAATAACTGTAGTGATTTTCGTAATTATAGATTTCTAGTACCACCAACTTTTTATAGACTTGGATAGCTGTTTCCAAGTCAGATGATTGAGCGGCTAAAAGTATGAGTCCAACAGTGTCTTCAAGAATAGAAGAGTGAAAAGTCGATCTTGTTTCTAGGAACTTAGAGACACCAAGTATCAGATCCGCTAAATCTAGCTCATGTCTATCCAAATCCGTTATAAAAATGGCATCAAAAATAGTTCTTGTCGAACTGGTATTTTTTGTTGAGGCAAGAATTCTTATAAAACTGTTTACCGAATCCGCTATCGATGAGCCTGATTCTTCTGAGAGGCGCTTCACAATATTTAACGAAAGAATAATATCTTCCGCAGTTGAATCACCGGAATTTAAACTTAACTGTTCATAAGCTTCTGACAATTCAAACTCAGAAGGACCTGGATTCGAACTTGCAGATAGTACGAAAAAAAGACTTAAAACTAGAGTTCCAAAAAAATTCACTAAAATCTCCTTTGATTAGAATTACATTAGTTTAAATAACTTAGGAGACCTAATTTTATTTTTAAGGAATAAAAATTATACTCACTTCAATATCTGGCTTTGGACAATCTACACTGTTGTAGAAAAGTTCAACAGCGAGGTGCAAGTAGCTATCAAATCTATTTTTTTTGAAATGGTCTATAGACCCAAAATATGTCTATAAGCTTTTAAGAGGTTATCAACCAAAGCCTTGGTGTTGATCAGCCTCTCACCTGGAGTGACACTGTTTAAGCTGGTGTTTTGTGAAAAGAGCTTATGGGAGTTGAATTTTTTCAATTCTACATCTGCCAATTCAATGAAAGTTTCAAGCCCAGTGTTGATGCCAGCTTTTAACATTCCATCCAAAACTACAGGAGAAACAGCTGCCATTACGTCCGGTAAAAACCGACTTTTTTCTTTCACCTTTACAGAGACCTTATGCATAGAAACTAGTAGAGTGAATTTATCAAATTTAGTATTTACCACACTTACTTGGTTAAAGATTCGATCAACAACCGATCGATTACGAATAACTTCATATAGTGCTAAATAAGTTTCTAGGACCGCAGCAATTTTGTATCTATTTTCCTCAGAAAAACTGCCTATTCTCTCTAGAAGGTCCAATTTAGAGTCGACAGAAAGTTGTGGAAAAAGAAAGCTAATTCTTATATAAGTATCCACTATTTCCTGGGTCTCAATTGTCAGATTAGATGAAATTGCTTTTGCCTCTGAGGCCTCTATCTTAGGAACAGTTAAAAACATACATAGTAATACATATAAAATAGTTGATTTCATTCTGGCCTCCTGGAGTGTTATTCTTCTACAACAGACTCCGAACAAAATAAACAATCGTCCTCTCAATCTTAGGCCCAAGAACTAAAACTATGTAATACATACTCTTCCCAGTATATTTTTCAACACTGCGTAGTCTACTTACAACTAAAAACCCCTATCCTTTATTTGTGGGAGCTCCAAATTAAGTTTAAATCATTCTGGTGATACTTTGAGTTGAGATAACCAGCCTTTTGCATAATCTTTAATTTAAAGTATTCCATATCTCGATAGCCGTAAGCCTGCCAT
>JBGCGH010000064.1:0-29972 GCA_045110695.1 Bdellovibrionales bacterium
AACCGGCCTTGATAGTGGTAGGGCTCTTATCCTTAGCTTGGCCATTTTTACACCTTTTTTTTTTTTTTGGTTTTCTCGTTCAGGAATGATTTGTGAACTACTGGCATAATAGATAAGACCAATAGTTGCATCAGAGTGATGAATTTCAGGTTGAGGCACCATTTCTCTAGCTGTTTCCAGCTTTCGAACTAGCCTCTCCATAAGCTTTTCAAAAACCTCTGGGCTTTCGGTATATTTTGAACTTTCATCATGGCCAGTACCTCGTGTGAAATAAGCCGCTTTTGGGTCATGGGTTCCAGGAAGAGTACGGTAAGGAATACCATCGCCATCAACATCCCTATATCTAGCAAAGCTATCGACTTTTTTTAAGTCTTCCGCCGTAAGAACTTTACCTCTTTTAATTTCTGGAAGTTGGGTGAATTCTTCCGACTGCCAAAGATTCATACCTATATCAAGATCGCTTAGTACACAAACGTAGGTTTGAAGTTCTTCCGCAAGATTTAGTGCAATAGATGCGAATTCGTAACATTCAGATGGGTTTTCAGGAATTAAAACAGGGTGCCTACTGTCTCCATGACCCATGGTATGAGCGATAGAAAGGTCACATTGCATAGTTCTTGTTGGAAGCCCTGTGGACGGACCTACTCGTTGAATATCCCAAATCACAGCAGGTATTTCTGCAAAATAACTAAGGCCAACAAACTCTGACATCAAACTCATACCTGGGCCTGAGGTAGCAGTCATTGCTCTTGCTCCACTCCATCCAGCACCAATGACCATTCCAATACTTGCCAACTCGTCCTCAGCTTGGACCAATGCAAAGTTAAAACTTCCATCGCTGTTTTTCTTAAATTTTTTAGAATATTTGTCAAAAGCTTCCATTAGTGAACTGGAGGGCGTAATGGGATACCAAGCACCAAAGCTACATCCACCAAAAACACTACCCAGAGCTCCAGCTGTATTTCCATCAATTAATATTTCATGCTCAGGTCGGTTTGATTTATTGAATATTGGAGCTTTAATGCCTTGAAAATTATTTTCTGCAAATTCAAAACCAGCCATAACTGCTGCAAGGTTAATTTCTATTACGGAATCTTTATTTTTAAAATTATCTGCAACACAGCCTTTTAAGGTCTCCATGTCTAGTTGGGTTAGTTTTGCTATAACTCCAACATAGAGCATATTGGCAATTAATTTTTTTAATTTTATTGAAGTTGTTACTTGAGCAGTGAGTTCTTTGACGGGCAGAGCTAAGTTGATTGTATCTTCTCTCAATAGAATTCGATCAAACTTCAAAGATTCATTATATATAAAAATACATCCACTACTTAGGCTTCTTATGTCTTCTCCAACGGTATCATTGTTCATTGCGACGAAGATATCGTATTTTTCAGTAAATGAAGTGAAGCCTTGTTTGTTTGCTCTTATATTGAACCAAGTAGGCAGTCCGTAAATATTCGAAGGGAATAGGTTTTTGCCCGCTACAGGGACTCCCATTCGAAACAGTGTTTTAATTAATATATTATTTGCAGACTGGGAGCCGGTTCCGTTAACGGTGGCTATTCGCATATTACAGTTGTTTGATTCCATTTCAGATCCTCGTATTCTATAGTCGTGGAGTATACGAACAAAGACTAACTTTTACTAGAAAAAGCCAAGGATTTGATTAAAATTTTAGGACTGTTATTATCAACTGAACTTATTTCTTTGGAGAAACTAAAAGAGCCCCCTAGGAACCCCTTTTTCTAATTCTGCAGCTATTTAGCTCTAGAGATCTAGAGATACGCCTAGTTTATGCACTTCAGTATTTGTTTGTTCTGCAATTGTATTTAACAAGGCTAGCTTAACCTCAGGACTTGCTTCATCAATAGCCCTCAGCACAGGGAAATACTTCAAAGCCAGGGTGGAAGCTAATGTAGCCCCCTCTTCTCTTGCAGAGGAACTAATAACTCTAAAGTCTAATTCCATAGGCTCACATTTTAAAAATTTTGCAAAATCAGAAATCCGCTTTTGAGGGATAGCGGAAACACCTCGTTCTATATTTGAAATAATTTGGGCATTATCATATCCCAGAGCCTTTGCGAGCCCTGCTTGTGTGAGCCTGACTGTTTCTCTTTTTTCTTTGATCCACTGGCCTAGTGCCTTGCGCTTTTCTAGTCTATTTTTTTCCAATTCCAATCACTTCTCCGCTGTTGTAAATACCTAGATTAACTAATAAAATCGCTACTTAATCAAATCTTAACAGTAAGATTAAACGCTTGTCAAAATCAATAAAACCGGTCTCTACTAAATGCCTAAAAAACAGCGAGAAGACCTTCTGTATACATAGAGATTTAGTTTAATTTTTCGTGGCTTGACTCATTTTATATTTTTATCGACCCCAAATTCTAAGGTTTTTAAGCTCTTAACTGGAGTTTTTACACGGAGGTAGTATTGAGCTAATAAGTTGAGTAAAAGTTTAAAATGCAAACTTGTAACTACAGTAATGAATGTTCTGGCTGTCCTAATTTTTCTCTTCCCATTGAGATGCAAAAAGAGTCCAAGGTTTTACATCTTTATCAACTAGCGAAAGATGCTGATATCGATCTTGGAAGAGTTTCCTATCAATTTGTTAAGTCTATAGAGTCGAGAGATAGAGTGGACTTTTCTGTGCGGTGGGATGAGAAAAGTCAAAAAAGTACTGCAGGTTTTTTTGATAGAAGTAAGATGATGCTTTTAGACATTGAGAAATGTGTTCAACTGACTCCAAATCTCCAAAATTGGTATGAGCTCTTTAGAGCAAAATTACCAAGAGTGGATAAATTAAGCGTTAGACTTAGAGTTTCACCTGTTGGGGAGCGTGGTGTTTGGCTAGACACTTCTAATTTAAATATAAAAAAACTTTTAGAGGAAAGAGTGTATCTAGATTGGCTATTATCAGTCTCCAAGGTGGAGATAGGTCAAAAAAGAAAAAGACTTGTCGTAAAAGGGGAAAAATTAAAACTAGTTGATCCTCAAGCAGCTTCTTGGTGGCAAAGCTTTATCGGGGATGAATTGAAACCCGCTAACTTGAAATGTTTGATTGGTGGATTTACTCAAACTGGTTTTGAAAATAACAAGATGCTTGTGGGAGCTCTGATTAATGAAGTGCCTTCTTCTTCAAGAGTTCTAGAACTTTGTGGGGGGATTGGTAATTTGGGACTAGCACTAGCGTCTTGTGGTAGTAAGGTCATTAGCCTAGAAATGGATCGATCTGCTGTTGTAATCGCGAATGAAAACTCTAAAAACCTTGGTTTAGCTGAACAATACAATTCTATATTTTGTAATATCCATAAAAAATCAGCTGATCTACTAAACTATTTTAAAGAAACCGATGTCATGGTAGTAGACCCACCAAGATCAGGACTAAAAGCATCATTAGATATATTAGAAAGTTTAAATGATCTGGATAAGCCCAAAAAAATAATCTATATGTCCTGCCATGGGAAATCACTGGTTGGAGATCTCCAGCGGTTGGTACAACAAGGCTATAAAATTATTAAAACTCAGGCTTTAGATCAGTTTGTAGGTAGTGAGCATTGTGAGTACTTGGTCACTCTGGATAAAATCTAATAAAGAACGATTAATTTTGCTCCTTTTTGTCAGGAACAGAAATCTTTTCATCAGAAAAAGCTTCAGGGTTTATAGTTTCCACCCATTTTTTGTAAGCCAAGTTAATTTCATGAATAGGGCCAGGGGGATGTACGGGACCTACGTGAATTTTTAGGGCCCCAGGTCTTGGAAAAGCTTTTCCTTTGGGAAATAACTTATAAGCTCCGTCTAAATATAAAAAAAGAATTGAAGTGTTCGATTTAACTGCGAATAGACTGACTCCACGCTTAAATGGATGAATTTTTCCATCTTTAGATCTGGTTCCTTCAGGAAATACAATGAGCCACATACGGTCCATGACTTCTAGCATCTGTAAGCAGAGTTTTATTGCTTCCCCACGCTTACTTCCCCGATCAATAGGAATTGCACCAATCATATGTTTTGAAAAAAAACTCTTCACCCTGTTCGAGAAGAAGTAGTCCTTTGCAGCCGCTGCATATAGTGAGTAAGTCTGTCGAAGCGGGGTAGCTGCAGCAATGGATACCTGATCCAGGTGGCTACAGTGATTCGATATAACTAAGAGTTTAGGGTGTTCTCTTGCCGTTTTTTTAATATCTCCGACAACAGTTAAGCGAATATAAAAAGTAAAAAAGAATTTTAAGAAAAAGGCCCATATCGATCTTAGGAGCCGAGAGAAAAGATCTATATCCTTTGTGACCAAAGGGAGATGGTTCATATGCTTGGGTAACTGAGTCCATTGAGCATTATCATACTGCCACAATTTGTCATCTTCGTCTGGAAATTGATCCGCCATAATTTACCCCAAGCTCTTAGTTGATACCAAGAGCGATTAACACATAGTAGTAGAGTGGCGCTACAAATATCAAACGATCCATTCTTTCTAGCAAACCGCTTCTACCAAAGATAAAAGCGTTTCTATCCCTGACGTTAACGTCTCTCCTAATTCCACTTAAAACAATATCACCGGTACCTCCAGCAAGAGAGGCTACAATAGCTGCTGATAGCCAATAAATTTCCTCCGTAGATGGAAGTAGGTGTCTGAGGCCAAAAGCTATCCCAATAGTGATCAAAGTGGACAAAACAAAAGCCTCTGGTTTTCTTCGAGGAGCAATTTTTGCAAAGAATTTACTTTTTCCAAACCAATTACTGAATGCTAAGTTTAGAGTATCACCGATTTCAGTTAGTAAAATTATAAAAACCAAAAGACGAGCACCATATTCAAATTTTAATAAAAGTCCTAAATGCAAAAAGCCCCAGGCTATTAAGGTGTAGCCAATAAAGCCTAAGGAAATATGTTGGAGCATTCCTTTTGGGTCATTTGATAGAATTGGAACCAAACAAATTGCAAAGAGATAAATCATCGGCATCAATCTGAAAACTTGCTCGTTATCAATAAAGATAAAATAAGCAGTTAACCAAATAAAAATAAAGTTAGTCCAAAGGTACCAAACCTTATGGTATATCCCTGTCATTTTGAAAAACTCTCTACAGCCCCAAGTGGCCAGTACTGCAAAACCAGCTAAAGGCCAATAGCCCTCTAGTGCGATAAGTATGAAAAGTACCGGCAAGGCAAGCATCCAGCTTTGCCAACTGGCCCAAGCGGCTTTGTAGATGTGAGATTTATTTCTAAAAGGGAATAGAGCACTACCTAAAGTGGCCATAAATGCGAAAACGATTAACATTGCTTCTCTGTAGACCGGATCGTTCCAGGTGGTAGTATCAAACATATTTATTTTACCCCAATGTTGTGATCTTTTATTTTCTTATACAATGAGGATCGTGAAATTTTAAGTTTTTTAGCCGTGTCATCAATGTCTGTGATTTGTGACAGAGCAAATTGAATAATTTTCTTTTCTTCACTGGCAACGAGTACCTGTAAGCCCTCTTCTAAATCATATCCAGTATTTAAATCTGGATTCATAGCTGAGGCAGAACCTTTTTTGATGCCAAGTACATTTTTTACATCCTCAGCCCGTATGATTGGTAGCGGGGAAGTGAGGCAAAGGCGCTCTATCATGCGTTTTAATTCTCGAACATTGCCTGGCCAAGGGTAGGCGGTTAGTTCCTGCATAGCATCTAAATCTAAGGTTTTATTTCGATAGGGCTTTTCCATTTCCAGGAAGTGATCTGCCAGAGCTGGAAGATCTTCTTTTCTAGATCTCAGTGGAGGAAGATCAATTTTTTTACCTGAAATTCTCCACAATAAATCTTCGCGAAACTCCTCTCGCTTTATCATCTCTTCTAAATTCCGATTGGTCGCAGCGATAAGTCGAACTTTTACTTTTATTGTATCTTTTGCGCCAACTCTACGAATTTCACCCGATTCTAAGAATCGAAGTAACTTTGCTTGTTGGCTCTTTGGCAGAGCCTCTATTTCATCTATAAAGAGGTCCCCCTCGTGCGCAGCTTCTGCAAGACCAATTTTATTTTGATCTGCCCCAGTAAAAGCTCCTTTTACATGGCCAAAAAACTCTGACTCAAATACTGCCTCTGGAATGGCTGCAGCATTTACAGCTATAAAGGGGCGATTCGTATTTTGAGAATGAAGTAATTTAGCAACTACTTCCTTTCCAGTTCCGGATTCTCCTTCTATCAATATAGGGCCAGGCTCACCTGTTAGGTCGGCTACTATTCGTTTTATCTTTAAAGATTCATCTCCAGTTCCGATCCAGGGTATTGTGTTCGATCCTGCCCTAAAACTTGCATTACGCAACAGAATCAAGGCCTCTATTTTTTCCAAGATCATGTTTACTTCAGCTTTATTTAAAGGCTTTGCTAAAAAACGTGTGGCCCCATGTTTTAGACATTTTTCCATCAAAGAGCGATCTAGGTCTCCACTTATGGCGACTAACTCCATATGAGGTTGTTGTTTCTGAAGAGTCTCAAGAACGTTTAGGCCCTCCGCGGATTCCATGGATCCCAAGAGATGCATATCAACGAAAGCGGCATCAAAAAACTCTTCAGGAAGTTCATCGGGGTGATTGACACCGGTGAGATGCCACTGATCAGGAATTGCCATTCGCAGGGTCTGTAAAACTAAATTATCATCATCAACAACTAACAGGCGCAGGCGATTGTCCAACATAGGCTCCTTATTTCTCAGCTAAGATTTAATACTAAACAGGTTTAGTAATAGCATCAAGTTAGAGCCTTCTTTTGTGTATAAAAATACAGCACTAAGGCAAGTGATTCATACATTGAACCCAGGCATTGAATTTCCACCCCTTAGTTTGGAAATTAAGCTATCTCAACTCACCCCATGACCTAAGTTTCAATAAGATGTACTATGGAGATATCTACTTTTTAGGAGAGCGATGTGAAAATTCTGTTACTCGAAAATATCCACCCCATAGCCTATCAACGACTTGTTAGCGAGGGATTTTCCGTGGACTGTCTTAAATCGGCCTTGCTAGAGGACGAGTTGATAGAAAAACTGAAAGACTATGAAGCAGTTGGGATTCGCTCGAAAACTCAAGTTACAGCTAGTGTTTTGCGACAGAGTTCCCACTTGAATGTTATCTGCAACTTTTGCATTGGTACTAATCAAGTAGATTTGGCAGCAGCAAACGAACGGGGAATTCCCGTTTTTAATGCACCATACTCCAACACTCGCTCAGTCGCTGAGTTGGTAATTGGGGAGATTATTGCCTTAGCAAGAAAAATGGCTCATGTATCCATGTTAGCTCATCAAGGAAAATGGGAGAAGTCTGCCCTACAGTCTCATGAGGTTAGAGGAAAAACTCTAGGAATCATTGGTTATGGGCATATCGGCAGCCAGGTGAGTGTATTGGCTGAGTCTATGGGACTTCAGGTAATATATTTTGATATAGTCAAAAAGCTTCCTCTGGGAAATTCTACTCCGGTATCAAGTTTGGAAGAGCTATTAGAAAAATCAGATTTTGTAAGTTTACATGTTCCAGAGACTCATGAAACAAGGAATATGATATCAAAATCAGAGCTCCTACAAATGAAAGAAGCTTCTTATTTAATAAATGCCTCACGAGGAAGTGTTGTTGATATTAATGATTTAGTCGAATCTCTTAAAGAAAGAAAGCTTGCTGGAGCTGCTTTAGATGTTTTTCCTGTGGAGCCTAAGAATAACCAGGAAAAGTTTTTTTCAGAACTGCAAGGCCTAGATAACGTAATTCTAACCCCGCACATTGGTGGTAGTACTGAAGAGGCACAAGAGGCGATTGGTCGAGAGGTATCTGAGAGTATGACCAGGTTTTTAAAGGCAGGCTATACTGGTGGTGCGGTGAACTTTCCAAATATTGAATGTCCGAAGCCCCAGGAAGGTGCTGTCAGAATTATTAACGTCCATAAAAACGTGCCGGGTGTTTTGAGCCAAGTGAACCAAATAGTTGGAGACATGGGGGCCAATATCATATCCCAATATTTATCAACGGATAGTAAGATTGGTTTTTTAGTGATGGATGTAGAAAAAGTCCATGGAGACGAGTTGTCCAAAAGAGTTTCTCAACTAGACACCAGCGTGAAAACTCGGCTCCTTTAAAAAAATGCCGAAAAAATCGTTTAGAAATCTTTTTGTTTTAATATATCAAATTTAGATGGATCAAATTTGTTGATCCGGCCAAACTGAAATACAGTGTTTCCGTTCTTATTAGTAAATATTCTAACTTGCAAACAATTCGGACACTGACCGTGGATTTCCAGTTTTTCTTTGCGATGATCAATGATTTGAATGGCTTGGTTTTGATGTTCTCTAGCCATATCCAATATAGCTTGGCATTGATTTCCAGCCCATTCCTCGATGGAAAGAAACTTCGAATAAGGCGAGGCTACATAATCAATTTGATTGTTTAATGATCTTTCAGCGACGCAATCAGTGAAAGCATCAAAGCTGGAAGCAAAACTATATTTAGTGGATACAAGCATAGCGACAACTATTAAATAATTCATGAGACCCCTCTCTTTTTACAATGTAAATTTCCCTAAAGAAAATCTAGCACCACTCAGGGCTTAAAGCATAGGAAAGCTAAATACCTGTAAATCTTCTAGGTCCAAAGGTTTGAGTTTAGCTATTTTAGAATATTTTCTAGGTAGAGATAGAAAATTCTCTGGTTAGCTATTAGTATTTCTTTTAGTCAAAGATTTTGCCGGGATTTAATACTAAGTTTGGATCAAAGCTTTTCTTTATCCTTTTCATGTATTCAATTTCTATTTTAGTCCGACTAAATTGTAGAGCCTCTTTTTTTACCAAACCAACCCCATGCTCGGCGGAAACCGATCCTTTCAGTTCCTGAATCTCTTCAAATAATACCCTATCTACCAAGTGAACCTCTTTTAAGAACTTGTCCATTTCCATGTTATCAGGCTTTAAAATATTTATGTGTAGGTTTCCATCACCAATGTGACCAAACCAAACAACTTCAAAGTCTGGATACTTTTCTGAATAAACTTTTTCGATTTTTTCAATAAAATCTGGAATTTTAGAAATCCTAACGGAGATATCATTCTTATGGGGAGGAGCAAAAGCCACAGCCTCTGCTACTAGTTCTCTGTAAGACCAAAATTCCATGGCTTGAGTTTCATTTTGACTAATTACTCCATCGTGGATCCAAGCCTCTTCCATGCAATACTCAAAGACCTCCATTAATTTTTCTTCTATAGATTCATTTTCCGCTGCTACTTCAACCACAAGGTAAACCGGGAAATCATCACTCAGTGGAGAGCTAAGGCTACTTGCTTTCTTAACATATTTTAAAGCTTTATCGGTGAACATTTCAAAAGCTGTAACTGGTAATTTTTGAGTGAAATTCTCAAAAACTGGCATAATGTCTTTTAGATTTTGTAGTCCAAGCAGTAGAACCATTTCCTCTGGAGGCTGGGAGCTTAATTTCATACTAGCCTTGGTAATTATTCCTAAAGTTCCCTCGCTGCCAATAAACAGATGTCTAAAGTCGTATCCGGTATTGTTTTTAATGAGTCCATTGTTTAGCTCTAAAATCTCACCTTCCCCGGTAACCACTTCTAAGCCAACAACCCAGTCTCTGAAATTACCGTACTTAATAACTTTAATTCCGCCGGCGTTGGTTGCGATATTGCCTCCAATTTGGCTAGAACCTCTGGCAGCAAAATCGACGGGAAAGTACTGACCCTTTTCTTTAGCATAGTTTTGTAGCTCTTCAGTGATAAGACCAGCCTCGACTTCAACAACCCTATCAATAGGATCGTAATCTAAGATTTGATTCATTTTTTCTAAACTGAGTACGATTTCACCGTTTGATGCAACGGCTCCACCGGATAAACCTGTGCGCCCACCGCTGGGAACAATTTTAAAATTATTTTCATTGGCCCATAGAACTATACTTTGAACTTCCTTTGTGGATTTTGGAAATACAACGGCACTTGGTTTTACTTCAAAGAATCTTGTCCAATCCCTGCCGTATTTTTCTAAATAGTCCTCACTGGTGAAGAAGGCGTTGGTATCTACAAGAGATTTTAGGCTTTCCAATGGCATTTTGATCCTCCGGGCTTTGGGTATTGTATCGAGGAATACTGGGTTGGAGTAGGGTTTTGTTTTTTTTGGTCCCCGAATGTGCCTTCCTTTTTCATTTACTATTTTTTCTTCTCTTACCTCTTCTGGGACGTTCAAGCTCATCCTTGAGGCACTTTACCTTCGGCTCCTGCCTCAGGAAACCCAGAAGAGGAAAGAGAAGAAAAAATAGTAAATGAAAAAGGAAGGCACATTCTCAATCTGTGGTTGTTGGTTTTGGATGGGGGGAGGAGGAGAAAGTAAAAAAAAGCCTCAAACTATGGTTTGAGGCTTTTTAGTGGGATAGATTATTTCTTAGTTTAGTAGGCTTTTTAGTTCGCCGTTTTCGAACATTTCCATTAGGATGTCTGATCCGCCTACTAGTTCTTTGTTGATGTAGAGTTGGGGGATCGTGGGCCAGTTGCCAAACTCTTTGATTCCTTGGCGTATTTGCTCGTCTTCTAGAACATCCACTGCGAAATAGTCAGCGCCTAGTTCTGCTAATATCATAGAGGCACGTTGAGAAAAACCACATTGTGGAAAGTTTGGGTTGCCCTTCATGAAGAGAACTACCTTATTGTCATTTAACATTTTTTCGATTCTTTCTTTAGTTTCCATCATTACTCCTTAGATCGCTTTGCTCTGTATGGATAGAGCGTGTAGTTTACCTGACTTAAGTTCCTCATCAAAAACTGCCATCACAGCCTGGTGTTGACGAATTTTAGGCATGCCCTCAAACTCCTTAGCCGAAATTTCTAGCATGATATGATCACCACCTCCGGTCATATCGGCAAGTTTTACCTCTGCATCCGGAAATCTGGTTTCAAGTCTTTCTTTCATATTATCAAGATTCATCATCTTCAACTCCTATAATCTCTCACTGAGTTAGCATGTTTTTTTTTATTTTTATAGGTTTTTCGCGGAATTCACACTAGCCATAAAAGCACAGTTATTTTCAGCTTGAAAATGATGTAAACGAGTTTTTTGACTATAAAATTTAAGCTCTATTGAGTGTCTCCCTAAGACAATTTCATGAATTAACTAAAGGAAATACCCGATATTGATACTAAAACGTATAAGTCAGCTGCATTCCTACAGCATCTAATTTTTTTGAATTACTACTGGCTTGAAATAGCTTTGGAGAAAAAAGAATTGTAGAGGATCCTTTGGCGAATTGATTGTCGACCCCATTGTGGAGATTCATTGCACGTCTCAACTTTTTTGAAGCACTTTGAAGTAGAAGAACAGAACCAACAATGCCTCCCAAAAACACTAGGCTTGCATCACTTCGCTGTGAATCTGTAACATCACCAAGAGCGTAGCTAAGGTAAAAAGCTAAAGAACCCCAGTTTAAAGCGGTTCCAATTAGCATATTGGTTCTAGCTCCTGCTGCTAATTCATTAGAAATATTATTTGAGCCAAATGCCCCCCTTAAATCATACCCAAAAAAACCTTGAGAATAAGCCTTCCCATCTACATAGATAACGCCGGAAGAGCTTTGAAAGCTTTTAACCTTCGCGTTCGACTGAATTGATAATAGGGAAACTGTAAAGATCATAAAAACATGGATAAATTTCAAATTGCGCCTCTCAAAACTGTGTTTGGCCAGGAAGCTATGTTATAAGTGCAAGATATGCAATATTTTGTAACTGTTGACCCAAAAGACATCAAAAAAGAACGAGCAAAAGCCAAAGACTTGCGCAAAACAGGTTGGTGGAAGCAAAAACTTGCACAAGGAATCTGTTACTACTGTGAACAAAGCTTCAGTGTATCAGACCTGAGCATGGATCATATTGTTCCCGTTTCCCGTGGTGGAAAAACCAGCAAAGGGAATGTAGTAGTGTCCTGCAAAGATTGTAATAATAAAAAGAAGTATTATACGCCAGCTGAAATGATTTTAAGTGGAGATGAGCTTTAGATTGGACTGGGTAAAATGCTTAATTATTAGGCTATGAAAAATAACGCAGAAGCTCTGAAACTCCGTTAATCACTCTGGCTGGAAGCGCTAATATGAATAAAAATTAGGATTCTTTCCCTCCTTTCCTGTAAGTACTTGAAAAAGCTGAAATATTTCCCTTAACTAGATGAAGTGTAGATTTCCAACTTGCAACGGAAAGGATTCATCATGGCACGGGCCAATAATAAAATTACCTCCAGTAGTACGGCGGAATACTTTGCGAAAAATCTTCAGCAGGTGGGATTTTCATCCCCAACCAAGGCTGTTTTAACCACTTTAAAAGAAGCCGTAGATAACTCTCTAGATGCTTGTGAGGCTGTGGGGATATTGCCGGAAATTACTATAATGATTTCTAAAAAAGGTGCGGGTTCTCAAAAGAACACGGATTTGGTCGAAATCACAGTGGAAGACAACGGACCAGGGCTTGATCAAGATGATCTAGCCAGAGTTTTTGGTGAGTATTTAGCTTCAAGCAAGTTTGGAAGAGGACAATGCTCTCGAGGACAGCAAGGGATTGGAATATCAGCAGCAACTACATGGGCACAGCTTACTAATGCCAAAGGTGTAGTAGTAACTTCTAAAACTAAAAAAATGAGAAAAGCCATTCGTGGCACAGTGAATGTCGATATTAAAGGTAATAAAGGTGTATTGAAAAACAAGGAAACCATACAATGGGACCGAGAATCTGGGATCCGTGTAGAGTTTAGAATTGATGGAAGAATTCAATTGAATGGAGATGCAGGAGTAACAACGTATTTAGAGGGGACAGCACTTCTAAATCCTCATCTTACCTTGAATTACAAGCTGCTTGAAAATGATTGGGTAAATACCGGTAGGGTAACAGAAGATGTACCTCAAGTGCCTCCGCCGGTTAATCCTCACCCACACACTATGAAACTAGGTGAGTTTATGACTCACGCAAATCTCTATACTTCTGAAAAAGTATCTAAATGGCTGAAATCAGGTTTCTCGAGGGTATCCGATGGAGTTTTAAAGAGTTTCGTTAAATCGGGTCTTCCAAAAGGAATTTTAACTAAGCCTGTAAAAACATTATCTCAGGATGAGTTTAAAAAAGCTTATCAGGCGATTCAAAAGACAGATTTATTAGCACCGTCTACGAGATCGGTTCTTTCTATCGGTGAAGATTCCCTTGCAAAAAGTATTTATAGAATGGGAGAGATTGACTTCTTTTCAGTTGTTACTCGTAAACCAAAAATTTGTGATTTTAAACCTGTTGTTATTGAAGTTGCCATTGCTCGGCTCTTAGATAGAGGTGAAACCGATGCTCCTGTTAGGGTGCTGAGGTTTGCCAATAGAGTTCCGTTACAGTTTGACAAAGGAGCTTGTGCAGTAACAAAAGCCATTGAGTCTGTTAACTGGAGGTCTTATGGTTTGTCGCAACCCAAGGGAAGTGTTCCACAAGGACCCTACATTATGGCTGTTAGTGTTGTTTCACCATTTATTAAATTCAAAAATGCCTCTAAAGAGACGATAGACTCTAGTGATGAACTGGTAGAAGAGATTAGACGAGCACTCATGCAGGGGGGGCAAAAGCTTTCCAGGCACATAAAACGTGAAGCTAAGGCGGCTGATTTAGAGAGAAAAATTTCACATATAGAAAAGTTTGGGCCAATTTTAGTTAATGGATTAGCGAGAATTCTTAAGGCTCCCGAGGCTAGGAGAAAAAGAGCTGAGAACGGTTTAGCGACTATTCTTGGACGAGACACTTCTAATATGGAACAGGATTTAGCTACTGCCGAGGCAAGACTAGCAAAAATGAAAGATCGTCAGTCCTACACTACGGAAGAATCTGCTGAGGTAGAAGTGGAAGTGCAAACAAAGGAACCCATCAAGGTAAAGAAAGCAAAGAAAAAAATAGCTACCAAGAAGAAGGTAAAAAAAGTCGCTAAAAAAGCAGGTAAAAAAGTGGCAAAAAAATCGGTTAAAAAGAAGGCCGGTAAGAAAGTAGCAAAGAAAAAAGTAGCAAAGAAAAAAGTAGCAAAGAAAAAAGTAGCAAAAAAGAAGGCTTCGAAGAAAGCAGCTAAGAAAAAGTAATCCATCAGAGGAAACAATATGGCTAAAGCGAAAACTACAAAGCGTGTAAAGAAAGATGTTACAAAAGAGATGCGTCTCATTTGCGATATGATGCTGAATGATCTCGAGAAAGGGGAGCGACCTGTTCTTGATGCTATTAAATGCTCTTTGGATAACGCATTTTATAATCCTAAGGTTGGGTATTTAACTCCGGGCGATAAAAGGGTGAAAAGTGAGCTTAATGTAAGTTCAGTGCAAAAAATGTCTCGAGTAGTATTTTTAATGGAAATCCTCATGAGGAATTTGGATATTGGAGCGGTAAACAATAAAAGAGAGCTGTACTATATCAGTAAAGGTATGGTGAAGGCTGAACCCACTTTGAAGCCTTTAGATTTCGACGAGCAGACAGAAAGTGACTCTATTATCGACTTTATATCAGATATGTTAGAGGTTTACCGTGAAGAACTAAACTGTTTTGCCAATGATCGTGGTGGACAAACCTACTCTCAACAATTAATTGTTGAGGAAACAATGTCTGATGGTGAGAAAGCAAGGATAGACCTAAGCAGCTTAGGAACCGCTCCTTTTCAGCCTAAAAATAAGCCTCAAAATTTGAAGCTAAAAACAAAAGGAAAAGTTGATTTTGCCCTGGTTGTTGAGTCAGAAGGTACTGCAAATACATTAGTTGCAAATGGTTTTACTAAAAGAAACAAGTGTATACTATTGGGCGCTCAGGGGGTACCAAGTAATGGGGTCAGAGGCTGGGTTCGTACCATTCAAGACCAACTGAAGGTTCCTATCTATTTCTTTGGAGATCTAGATGCTTATACTCTGCAAAATATCTATAGAACTCTTCGTGCTGGAAGTGCGGCATCTTTAATTAGAAATAAAGACTTCAGTGCTCCTGATGTTCGGTTCTTGGGAGTGCTTCCCGAAGATGTTAAGAAATATGACCTACATTCTTATGAGGTGAAATCTAAAGATGCCTCGGAGTTACGTTCTCTTAAAAAAGCCGCGGATGCATTGAAGAATGATCCATTTTTCCAAGATAAGAAAAATAAAAAGTTAGCAAATGTTCTTAATTGGTTAATCAAAGAAAAACGTCGTTGTGAGCAGCAGGCCTTTTTTATGGTAGATCCAACAGACCCGATTATGCCTGAGAAAATAATTTTGGATAAAATTAAAACGGGCTCATGGATCTAATTTAACTTTAGCATTTCTTCGGTCCCTGTAGTTAGCACTTCAGGGATTTTTTGTATTAATAAATACAAACTGCCAGCCTTAATTGCGGATACCAGCCGCTAGGCTCTTCTTTAAGTGGAAAGATTTCCGGTTTCTGACGGATTTTTATACTGGATCACTAGTCTTCAGCTCCTGAGCTAATCGCTTCTTTAAGGTCCCATTCTTTAGCTGCTGTTTTTCTTGCTATAGTTATAGCCGTTTTCAGCTTGGTATTTGTCTTTGTTACTGAAAATTTGTAAGGGGCTTTTACTCATTTTGCTCACTCTGCATTTACCTTTTCGACAGACTTGCTAGCCAACTTGTCTCATTTAAATAATTATACCACTTCCAGGCTTAGGCCTTCAGTCCAGTTTCAGACCAATTCGTTTTCGGTTACCCATATCAGACTTTGGTTTTTATTAAGTGGGTAGTTAGCCATTCCGATAAAAAGCTATGCAGAATACCTTGTTTTTTTCTTTTCTTTTGCTTTACACAAGCAATGCTTTTTCCCAAGATCGTATTCAGCATGCGAAGCTTGCCGAGGAGTTGTCCCGGCTGAGGCCTTATACTACGAATCTGGTTACATCAAAACCAAGAGAAGTTTGTAAATCAAAAAAAAGAGGGCGTGAAAAAAAGTGTGTGACTAGGTATGAGGCGGTACCAAATAAAGAGCTTATGTCTCAGCTAAAAAGAGATTTAATCGATACTCCATATTTTCAAAAATTTAGAGAAAAATGCCAGAACACAGAAAAACTATCGAAGGCTGATACAAGTCTTTGTTCTGAATTGAGTTCCTTGGCTAGGTTTTTAGAAATCTCAGAGGATTTTAACCAATGCCGTCAAGGTCGTTGGCAAGATGACGCACAACTGGATCGTAGTTTAAAAGCGGCAGGTGATGTGTTGTCTTGTGAGTCCTGCGATGCCAACGCGGATTATAGCTCAAGCATTAACCGCTTATCAGAGGATTTTTCTGACATCTTCCGAGCCGATCGAGAAACCAGAGAGTTTTTGAGACTTCATAAACAGTTAACATATGATGCTGTTAAACAATCCGTTAAGACGAATATGCTATATCGTTCCGTTTTGGGAGAAACCCCCTCTCAGTTAAAAGCCAGCGATCTTTGCAAGGCTTTAGGAAAAGAAAAAGCTGACCAGACTTGTAGTAAATCTCAGAGACTTTATATCGAAAAACATATTGCAAAAATTCGTTCCAATATACCAAAGATAAGTAAAGCAAAGATAAAAGCTCGATTAAATGAAAAAATAGATTCCTTGAATGAATTGAACAACCAGTACCAAAAGAAGGTTAAAGAATTAGATCAATCGATTCAGGCGGCTTGGTCAAAAAAGTCTCGCAGACAAAAGAATCGTTCGGGGCGTAGCCTTCTAAGCGGTAAAAAGCGGCAACTAAAGACAGCGATGGATCAATGGTATGACATTAAAAAAGAGCAAATCATTAACGATCTTCAAGAAGAGGGTATTGACGAGCTAGCTCTTCTCCCAGAGTTTAAGGATCGACTTAAGGTACGAGGAGAAAAGCTAAAAGCTTTGACCGATAAAGACGTGCGCCAGTTGGCTGGCTCAGCCATTAAAAAAACCGGAACGCAAATAAATAAATTAATGGACTTAAGATCAGGTTTCTTGAAAAAGTTGAAACAAAAGCGTGGAGGATTAAGTTACAACGACATAAAAAAAGATCTAACAAAATTAGTCCGTAGTAATCCGGTTTCTGTGGGAAAGATATTAGCAACTCATCCTGAGTACAGTGATAATTTATGTAAAATTAACTCCAGTATGCGTACAGAGGATTTCATTGATACTGTTTGGGATACAAGCTTTTTTGTTGTAGGAGTTGGTGTTGGAGTGGCTTCGCTCATTGCTAGTGGTGGTATGAGTATGCCGGTGGTCTTAGCTGTTGCAGGGAGTGCAAGTATCGGTTTGGCCGGGGCAGAAATTGCTGTTAGTCAATCTCGTATAAATGAGTCGAAGGAAAGGCAAGATGAAATCATGGCTGCTGTTTTAAGTCAGCTCGGTGATGATGCTAGTTTAACCGATTTAAAACTCGCCTACGAAGCGGAGCGAACCAATAGAACTCAGAGAAATCTTGCTATTATTTTGGCTCCTCTAGAGATCTTTTCTGTTGTAGATATCGCCAAGGGAGCCCTTAGAATTTCTAATCAAAGCAATTCGGCGTTAAAAGCAACTGGTGAGCTATCCCCGTTATCTTCGGCAGCATCAAAGCCAGATGCGGAAAAATTAAAGTCGCAGCCTGAGAGGTCTCCCGAAAAACCTGGTGTGGGAGGTGACAATGCTGTTTTAAGGCCTGAAGAAGAAAACAAAACAGTCAAACCTAAACCTAAAGATTTAGCCAATACAAAAAAACCTGTAAATTCTGAGAAATTAAATTTATCTGCTCTTAGACCGGAGGATAATCCGGAGCTTGAGAACTTTATGCAAGTGAGTGGCGGAGACAGGGATGTTGCAGGTGCCCTGTATTTGGCTTATAAAAATCTGGACGCGAAGGCAAAAAAGCCTCATCGCGACCTAGTAAAATCTTTGATGGAAGTAGGGATAGATAAATCTCGCGCAAATCTACTGGCGAGTCAGTGTTTAAAAGCCAAGCTCTGCCTAAAATCAAATAAGATAACACCCCTTACAAGTCCGGTTGTTTTAAAGGCAAGAAACACTCGATCAGCGCATGAGATATTCGAATCTGATACCGCCAAGCAGCCAGAATTACTGCAAGGTAGTCAGCGAGATATCAAACGTTGGCTTATGCATTTAGAAAAGAGTGTCGATAGAGCAAAGGATAACAAAGAGGCTTATCGGGAGCTCCAAAAAACTTATACGGATAACTATGTGATGAAGGCCGAGGATGTGCCGGAGTCCTACTTTAATCTGCAAAAGCGGATTGCCAGGGAACGTGGAAATGGTGACATCGAACTTAGCGCTAGTCAAAGAAAGCAGCTTGCAGCAAATGCTATACAAACACAAAAGCAATCCCTGGATGAATGGTTAGATTACCTTGTAAACGATCAGGCTGCTCGTTTTCCAACCTGGCTAAAGCACTGGACCCTAGAGGGAGTCACTAGTTTAGGAAAGTATAATGATGAAATCCGAGGCTTTGAGATTCGAAATAAAGGCACCGTCGCTGCTTTTCCAGAGGTCGAGAGGGAGGCATTGGCAAAAGTAATGAGTGATATGAATGATTATAAGACGGGTAGCAAAACTACCGATGTTGATGCTGAGTATTTTAAATTTCTTAAAAAAGGCAGCTTCGGAGACCTATATTCTTATCAGGCAACTAAATTGAGAGACATTAGAAATAAGTCTTTGGCTGGTGGTACTGAAGGGCGGTGGGTGAAGTACGAGAAAGCTTCCGATCCAGAAAAATTAAAACAAGATCTCTCTGGCTGCGGGACCGGTTGGTGCACAGCTGAGGGAAATACAGCTGCCCAGCAGCTTCAAGAAGGCGATTTTCATGTTTTTTATTCCTTAGATTCTTCCGGTAAGCCAGCAATTCCTCGGGTGGCAATTAGGAAAGAAGGGGACAGGATTGCAGAGGTGCGAGGTGTAGGGAAGGATCAAAACATGGATGACCGCATATCAAATTCACCGGTTTTGACGGAGAAACTAGCTGAGTTTGGGGCCGAGGGAGAGCGATACTTAAAAGCGGATTCGGATATGAAAAGACTCACGATAATAGATAACAAAGTCACCGAAGGAGGTGATTTATCCACTGATGAGTTACGATTTTTGTACGAGGTAGATGGGATAATTGTACATTTTGGCTATAAAAGGGATGAAAGGGTCGATCAGATTTTACGGAATCGAGATAAACGGAAAGACCTGTCTAAAGTGTTTGGGGTTAAGCCGAATGAGATTAGTTTGACAAAGAGTGAATTTCTCCAGGGTGGCAAAAAAATTCACTTTGGGGGTTTAGATTTACAATACCAGGACAAGCTTGAAGAAGTGTCATTGCCGGATGTCGTCTTAGGGAACCTTGATTTGTCGAGGCTGAAATCTACAAAGAACCTAAAGTTACCGAATTTGGTTGGTGGCAGTCTCTATTTGGGAGGTCTTACATCCGCTCAGGGTTTAAAGTTGCCGAATGTGGTTGGTGGAAATCTTGAATTGAGTGGTCTTACATCTGCTAAGGGGGTGAAATTGCCAGGTTCGGTTGGTAGGCATCTTAATTTGAGAGGTCTTACATCTGCTAAGGGGGTGAAATTGCCAGATTCGGTTGGTGGAAATCTTGTTTTGAATGGTCTTACATCGGCTAAGGAATTGAAGTTGCCGGATTCGGTCGGTAGGGATCTTTATTTGAGAGGTCTTACATCTGCTAAGGATTTGAAGTTGCCAGATTCGGTTGGTGGAGATCTTGTTTTGGATGGTCTTACATCGGCTAAGGGGTTGAAATTGCCGGATTCGGTTGGTAGGGATCTTCATTTGAATGGTCTTACATCGGCTAAGGATTTGAAATTGCCGGGTTCGGTTGGTGGAGATCTTCTTTTGAGAGGTCTTACATCAGCTAAGAATTTAAAATTGCCTTCAACCGTAAAAGGGATAATTTATTTTAATAAATTACTAGAAAGGGACGAGCTTGTACTTCCTCCTGGAATTAAAAAAAATCAGTTAGTCTTCGTAAACTATTTAGCGATCAAGCCACTTAAAAATTACCACCCTTTATTGCGGATACCAGCCGCTAGGCTCTGGTTCTGACCCAGGAAGTACTCCCTAAGCGGGTATGTACCGAGGTTGCTCTAGTTTTAATGGTTATGAATGTTTTCCTATCCGAATTCGGTTGTTTATATCCGACCCCCGTCGGAATAGATGTTCATTATCACAATGGGTAGTGGGTGGCGGGGCTATAGGAAGGGTCGAATTAATAGAGCCAAGGCCTCAGGGTGTTATGCTGTTCGTCTATCCGCAATTGAGGGTAGCAGTTTATAATAAATAGAGATAGAGCCCAAATAATTAATTAGAAATGTACCACTGCTGTAGCTTTGAATCTATCCTGCAGTTTTGGTTCTTCCATATTTTCTTTCTATTTTTAGCTACCTGATCGTAGAGGAAATCTAGAAAGCGTCGAGGGAATATATTTAGTAAATATCTCAAAGCTTTAAGCTTGGTATATTTGAGTAGTCTCATTACCGCTTGAGATTTTACATACACGTTCTCGTCATCGATGAAAACTAATGAATTTAGGCTCTCAGTGAAATCTCTGAATAATGTGGACTTGGCAAACTCTGATTGAAGACTGGAGAAATAAATCTCTTCTTTTTTGTTTTTAATTCTATAAAAGAAGTGTACGGATCGGTTACATAAAACACAGTTTCCGTCGATAAAAATAGTTTTCTTTTTAGTAGTACTCATTCATTTTTTTATCATAGACATCGAAATTTTTCAACAGTAGGGAAACATGTAAGATAGATTCCTTCGATTTCAACCGGAGCACTATTTTCTTCTATTTTCTTCTTGGGTTTGTTTTTTAATTTTTTCATAGAACTTGGTTCTCTGGTTTGCGGGAATTCGTTTTCTCGGGGCCTCAAAAACACTGGCTGGAAGTCTTGAGATTCTGCTTCTCATTTTTGCCAATAGTATCTCTTTACGTTGTCTTTCCTTGATACGTAACTGTGTTCTTTGAGCTATAAATTTATCTCTTCTAACATTTTGAGCTTGTTTTTGAGCTCTTTCGTTCACTAGATAATCAAGATAAGCTCTTTTCTGGGTTTTATTTAGAAGGACTTTTTGTTGGTTACGAAACGCAATAAAGTTTTTTCTCGCTGCTTCTTCCTCAGTTCTTTGCTTAAGTTTCTTCTGTTTGCTTTTCTGTGAAGCTTGCTTTGCTAGTTCTTCTTGATAGGCCTTATTCAACATATATTGGTCGAAATCGGGGTCTTCGGTTGCCCTAATTCTAAGGTCTATATCCATTTGATTCATGCGCTTAGAAAACCAGTCTCCTGACTCCGCGATACTCGGTGACGAGGATATAAAAATAATCATGCTTAAAAGGTATGCTGATCGGCTTTTCATACTACTTTAGTCGGAAGGACCTAGGACTAGCTTAAGTTTGGGGTAGAAAGCTGGACTAATGACTGGAGTAATTTCTAATTTTTGAACTTTCCCTCATTATTTTAGAGGAAATTGTTTAAAAAGTTAACAGGTCATGAACATGAATACTGAGCCTTTGTAAGGCTTGCCCTAGTTCACAAACTTCGAAGCCATGTCTTAGAGCTTATTAAGGAATTAGTGGAGTCAATAGGCTCGTTAAAGGCTTTATGAGTCATGTTATTCATTGCCGTTATGGCAAATTAGAGGCAAAATCCGAGATGAAAACTATATGAAAATGAAAAAGGGAGAAGTATGAGTAATATCGATACGACTGCAGCGATGGTAAAATCGAGCTATGATAAATCAAAGTCTAACCTTGAGATCATAAGAAAAAGGTTGAACCGTCCACTTACTTTGGCAGAAAAAACTCTTTATGGTCGACTTCTCGATCCTCAAAATCAAGAATTAGAAAGAGGAGAAAGTTTCTTACTTTTAAGTCCTGATAGAGTGGCGATGCAGGATGCAACGGCGCAGATGGCTCTTCTTCAATTTATGCTTTCAGGAAAAACTGAGGCCGCGGTCCCGTCTACGGTTCATTGTGATCATATAATTCGTGCCCATAAAGGCAGAGAAAATGACATGGAAGTGGCTTACGGAGAAAACAAAGAAGTTTTCGATTTCTTGGAAAGTGTTTCTTCAAGGTATGGTATTGGTTTCTGGAAACCAGGAGCTGGAATTATTCATCAAGTAGTTTTAGAGAACTACGCATTTCCTGGGGGATTAATGATAGGTACTGATTCCCATACGCCAAATGCCGGTGGATTAGGAATGTGTGCTATTGGTGTAGGTGGAGCGGATGCAGCGGATGTTATGGCTGGTCTGCCTTGGGAAGTTAAAAACCCAAAACTTATTGGAGTTCACTTAAAAGGTAAGATGAGCGGATGGACATCTCCAAAAGATGTTATTCTGAAATTACTAGATATATTAACGGTTAAAGGTGGAACGGACCACATAGTAGAGTACTTCGGTGATGGTGTGGAATCCCTTAGCTGTACTGGGAAAGCAACGACTACTAATATGGGTGCAGAACTTGGTGCTACATGCTCAGTTTTCCCTTTTGATAAACGAATGGGTGATTACTTAAGAATTACCGAGAGATCTGAGCTTGCTGATTTGGCAGAAGAATACAGCGATCTTTTAACGGCGGACCCAGAGGTTCTTAAAGATCCAAGTAAATATTATGACCAAGTAATAGAAATTGATTTGGAAACTTTGGAGCCACATTTAGTTGGACCACATACTCCTGATTTAGCCCACACAATCTCAGAAATTAAAGACAATTGTAAAACCAACTCTTGGGATCCAAATTTAAGTGCTGCACTGATTGGATCCTGTACTAACTCCTCTTACGAAGATGTTGGCCGAGCGACCTACGTTGCTCAACAAGCCCTTGATAACGGGATTGAAATTAAAACCCCTCTTTTTGTTTCGCCTGGATCTACTATGATTCAGAATACCATTGAGCGGGATGGGCAAATGGAAGTTCTCGAAAAAGCGGGAGCCACGGTCTTAGCCAATGCTTGTGGACCTTGTATTGGTCAATGGCAACGTGACGATATCGATAAAGGAGATATCAATACAATTGTGACAAGTTTTAATAGAAATTTTAAAGCAAGAAACGATACAAACCCCGCAACCCTTGGTTTTATAACGTCACCTGAAATGGTGATGGCAATGGGTATTGCAGGAAGAATTGATTTTAACCCAATCACTGAGGAATTAACGGCAAAAGACGGTTCAAAATTTAAGTTAGATGCCCCTCAAGCTCCTGAGTTTCCGGCAACTGGCTTTGTAAAGGATGAAGAGGGTTACCAAGCGCCTAAAGGTACTGGTGCTGATGTAAAAGTTAGCCCTGATTCAAACCGCTTGCAGTTATTGACTCCGTTTACTCCTTGGGATGGAAAAGATATCCTAGATCTTCCAATTCTTTTAAAGGCTGAGGGAAAGTGTACTACAGATCACATAAGCCCTGCCGGTCCTTGGTTGAAATATAGAGGTCACTTGGATAATATTTCCGACAATATGTTTCTCGGAGCGAATAACCAATTTACAAGCGAGCCAGGTACTGGTTTGAATGTTATTGATGGTGGTGAAGATAATCTTTCTAAAGTAGCTAGAGCTTATAAAGCAAAGGGGCAACAATGGATTGCAGTAGGGGACGAGAACTACGGTGAAGGAAGCTCAAGAGAGCACGCAGCAATGTGCCCGAGGCATCTTAATGCCGCAGCAGTAGTTACTAGAAGTTTTGCAAGAATCCATGAAACCAATTTGAAGAAGCAAGGGGTGCTAGCACTAATTTTTGCTGACTCCGCAGATTACGATAAAATTCAATCTAAAGACAGATTGTCCATTAAGGGTCTAGATAGCTTTGCCCCAGGTAAAAATCTAGTCTTAGAGATCAAACATGAAGATGGTTCTGTGGATTCTTGTGAAGTGAAGCATACCTATAATAAGGAACAAATTAAATGGTTCCAAAAAGGCTCAGCGCTTAACATTATTCGAGCGAACGCTCAGAATTAAAAATGCAGATAGTATTACAAATAAAAAAAGCTCACTTTTAAAGTGAGCTTTTTTTATGTTTTGAATAGCATAAACTATCTTCTTCGTCGCTTTTTAGATCCAGAATCGCCACCGGATGAGGCTTTTCCGAGTGACTCATAGTAAGCACCAAGATCTAGCATGTCTTGTTCACTCAAAGGCTTTGCCATTGGCATCATGATAGCGTTGTTTCTTTTACCACTTTTGAATTCCTTTAATTGAGCAACAATGTATTGGGCGTGTTGACCTGCAAGGTTAGGGTACATAGGAACGGACGAGATCCCTTTAGCACCATGACAAGCAACACAACTGGCTGCTTTAGTTTTTCCTCTAGCGGCATCTCCCGCAGCCATTGCTGGAGCGGATAGGGATACAGCACCTAGGATTGCGATAAGTAGTTTCATAGGCTACCTCCATAGCTAATTTAATGGAATTAGTATGCTCTCGTTTTTTAGAGTATTCAACTAGTACTCACCCGGAGGTCTCAAAAAGACTAAGGTGTAGGTATAAAAACAGGCTGTTTTTATTTAGGGTAAAGTTTATACATTTTTTTTGTTTTTAGATTTGATTAATAATCTAGATCAATAGGGAAAATATATTTTGTGGAGAAATTACCATCTTTGAGAAAGTAAATCTCTAAGGATCTGTCCCAAGGTTTTTTATTTTTTGCAAACCAGTCTTTTGCCTCGGGATATACCTTTAAGGGACCCAAAGCGGGGCTTCCTTCAAATTTTGCTACCAATGCACTTTCTATACTTAAAACTTTATATTTAATGTTATCAGGTAAATCCATTGATGGTTTTTCGTCAACTACACAACCGGCGTGACTGTTTAGCTTCTCCGGTACTTGCTTTTCAGGGTCATCAAAAAACTCTCCGAAGCTCAATGGGCATTCGATATTATTACTATTTGTCCATGCCTCAACGGATTCAATTTTTTCATTGATTAAATGATAGGGACCCAAATGCTCCATATATAACAGGTGTAGCTCAATATTACTCTCATTGGAGAAAATTACACTTTTATAATAGCCCAAGTAGAATCCTGTAACTATGAAGCTTGTAAACATGGCTAGAGCAAATCCTAAAACAATTTTTTTCATTCTAAAGTTCACTCCAGTGAATGGATGGGGAGTTTTCAAAGCTTACAGTTCCCATTTCAGTAATGGAAACTATCCTGTCAATATTATTGCTACCACGGTTACAGGCCTCGATCAACTTACTACGAAGTTCAATGGAGAGCGTCTGTTTGGAAAAATATTCTTTTGAATCTTCAATAGATTGATTTAGGAGATCTAAAAAATTTATATATTTTGATTTGCTAAAGCCCTTACCAATAGTAGCTGCCATTGGTAAATCAGGTGGTGTACTAAGAAAATTACACCCAATACCAAAGATTAAATAGTTTTTAGAGCCGGTCGAAACCGCTTCTAAAAGAATACCTCCAAATTTTTTGTTCCCCAAAAAAATATCGTTTGGCAATTTTAGATTCCAATCCTCTTCAGGGTGAGAGCCGAGGAGGCTACAATATACATTTTTTGCAAAAATGAAACTACTGATGGGTTGAGGAGTGGTTTCTAGAGGGAGCACCCAGCTAGCCATTAGTGCAGAACCATGAGATGGGGAAATCCAGGAGTTATTCCCTCGGCCTCTTCCCTTGGTTTGCAGAGAGCAAACCACGAATCCGGGAACTTCAAAGTTCTTCAAGTTTTGTTTTATGTAATCATTTGTAGATTCTATTTCGTGGAAAAACTCTTGTTTGAGATCGGTTTTTTGAGCCCATGTTTTGGTGATTTCAAAAATGTCCAACTAGATAGTCCAATCAAACAGCAGGCTGATATCGGCGACGGGGGCTGAGTGCGTAATAGCTCCAACACTGATGAAGTCCAATCCAAGCTCAGCCACACTTTGAACTCTTTCTAGCTGCATATTACCGCTTGCTTCCGTTAGAATTCCCGAAGGAATTTGTTTTAAACAATCGGTCATTAGTTCATTACTCATATTATCGAGCATAATGTGATTAACACCAAGTTGAACCGCTTGTTTTACTTCTGCAATACTTGTGGTTTCTACTTCGATTTTTTGTTCAGGCTTATTGTTTTTTATTAGCTCTACAGCTTTCTTCATTCCGCCGGCCGCTAGGATATGGTTTTCTTTTAGCATGACGGCATCACTCAAATTCATCCTATGGTTTACACCACCACCATCCACTACGGCTTTTTTTTCAAAAAATCTGAGGCCTGGGGTAGTTTTTCTGGTATCTAAAATTTTTGTATTAGTGTGTTTTACTTTATCTACAAAAGAATTAGTCATTGTTGCAATACCAGAGAAGTGGGAGCAAAAGTTTAATGCGACTCTCTCCGCTCTTAATAACTCTGCAAAAGAACCTTCGATTTCTACGAAAGACTGACCTTTTAAGACTTCCTCACCATCGGCGAAATGCCATTCAAAGCTTGTGTTTTCTGATCTTAGTAAAATAGCAGCAGTCAAAAAACTGGTTCCACTGAGTACCAAGTCTTGCTTGGCTACAAACCGAGCGTGACCATTTATTTTTTCTATCTTCAGAGCATCGGTGGTGATATCTCCGCCTGGTAAATCCTCAATCAGAGCATTTTGAACTAGAGAAAGAATATTTGAGTCTAAATTTTTAAGTGCGTCAGTATTCATTTGAAGAGTCCAATAAGCGTTTGATCTCTCTTTCAATAGATTCTTTTGCGAGATCAGGCAAGAGCTTTTGAACAATATGTTCTACTCGCTCTTTCACTAATTGGTCTACTAATTCATTGATTTTATCTACAGGCAACTGATTATAGTCGATTTTATTTTCTTGAGTAGGACTGGATGTAGACTGCATGGGCTCAAAATCATCAATAACTTCAACACCTAGTTGGGTGTTGTGCTCAATTTCGAAGTCATGATCAGCTGTCGCACTGAGACTGATTTCCTCCACCTCTGGTGTAACTTCTTCAGGAGTTTGCTCTTCAGAAAATGGCTCAGGCTCTGATACAGGGTCTGCTGAAACTTCTTCCGCTTTACTGTCCTCAGGGGCACTAGGAGCTGCTGGTTCCCCGTTAGGCGACCATAAAAAAGAGGTGTCTCGGATTTCCTCATCTTGCTCTGGTACATCTAGATTAGTAAGTGCATCGAAGTCTTCTTCTTCTGATGGTATATCTAATTGGAATTTTCCTAACTTTTGGCTGACCCAAGATCCTTCTTCTTCGTCGGTTTTCGCTTCGGGGATTTCAATCCCTGGTTGGGTAACAGCATCCGATTCTTCAGTAAGCTGATGATCTTGTAGATTTAAGCTTTTAAACTCTTCGTCGCTATCTGCACTAGTCGGTTCTTCGTAAGGTATTTCAGGTAGTTCCTCAAAAGACTGCATATCCCATTTGGTATCTTCTTCTGTTGAAGAGTCAGAAGCTTGAGGTGCTGGCTTTGTGGTTTCTGAAATAAACCCAACCGGAGGTGGAGTTTCTGAGTCATCGAGGAGCTCTTCGGTTTCACCGCCGATGGGTGCATCTAAATCAACATCAGAAAGAGACATCACCCTGGTAAAGTCATGTGGCGTGGGTACGTCTGGAATTTCAACATGAGCCATCAAAGGATTAGCCTCTTCCAAACCAGGAACTAAGCGTTTTACAAGACTACGCAGCTGCTCGGCTTCAAAGGGCTTCTCAATAGCGTCGTCAGCTCCACATATTTTCATTTTACTATCATCTAGCTCCATAAAGCCCGACCATAGGATTACCACTGGAATATCTTTTGTCTCTGGATTATTTTTGATTTCATGACATACTTCATAGCCGTTTTTTTTCTGTAGGAGAATATCCACTAATATCAAATTCGGTTGAATTTGCTTGGCGACATCTAAAACATCAACGCCTAGGCTTACATTTTTAATTTCTACTGAATAGTCCTGGAGGCTAAGCTCTATGACTTTTTTGATCGTTGTGCTTTCATCCGCTAGAAGTACTTTTAGTGCCATATAAAAATTATTCTTTCTGGACCTTTTTGAGTCAAGGTAAAGGCCCGAATTTCTAAAAAAGTCGAATAATTTGGACCTTTTAGGCCTTCTAGTTGGATTATAGTAGTTCTCTTGACCGCCATCAGTCCGCTATTTAGCATGGGTGTATGTTATCTTTGATTGATCGCTATATTGCTAAAAACTTCATCATTAATTTTTTAACTGCCTTGGCAGGCTTTGTTGTTTTGTTTTTAAGCGTGGATTATCTCTCGAATATGACCACAGTGGATGCTTCAGGCTCGGCAATAGCAAACTACTACAAATACCTCACACCCAGTATAATTCATCAAATGTTACCCATGGCCTGTATCGTTGCCACTATTTTTACTTTGAGTGCTTTGAATAAAAACTCTGAGCTCATTAGCTTATTTGCGATGGGATCCAGCTTAGCCAGGGTAAGTGCACCCATTTTAGTAATTGTTAGTATACTATCCGCAGGTAATTTTGTTGCTAGTAGCAATATTTTACCAAAATTTAATGAATTAAAAGACAAGGTTTATTGGTTAGAAATCAGAAAGCGACCTGGGATGTTTTCTACCGTTAAGACGAATAAAATTTGGTATAGATCTGGAAATATATTTTTTAATATTAAGAGTTTAAATGCTCCAAAAAAATTAGCATCTGGCGCCAGTTTTTATTATTTTGATAGCGAATGGGAGCTGGTTCAAACGATCACTGCTAAAAATGTATTGTTTGGTCCTGGCCAGTGGACTCTGAAAAATGGACTACTTCACATCTTTCCTGAGGAATCAAGTTTTCCTCTAAGCTCTAAGTTTGAAACTAAAATTATTCAAATGAATGAAGAGCTTGCCGATATCCAACTGGATACTAACTCTTCTGATCGCCTAGGAGCCGGGGATTTAAAGCGCTATATTGAAAAAAACAAAAATGCTGGGATCGACACGGTTCATTTTGAGGTAGCTTATCACCAAAAGTTTTCCTATGCAGCGTCCGCTTTTATCCTAGTCTTATTGGGAATTCCTTTTTCAGTGAAAAGAGAAAGGGCGGGCTCTATGGTAGCGAACTTGGGATTGTGTTTAGGCTTAGTGGTTCTGTTTTGGGCCTGCTATAGTTCCTTCGTTACCATGGCGAAGTATGGCTCAGTTCCACCGATTCTTGGTGCATGGGCTGCCAATGTCTTACTGGGTGGTTTTGCGGTTTATTTGATAAGTAAACTCAGATACTAAGAAACGAAGTCAGTATCCCAAATTTTAGTGATCTTATATCGTTAAAAAAATATCATGTATTTTCAGTCTCGCTAGGGAATTGTTCTTTTTGTTGGATTGTGGTAAAGTAGAAGGGTATAAAAACAGATTTTATTTAAAGGTAGCTTTATGGCAAAATTAGAGGTTATTACTTGGCCCAACCCAATATTGAAGAAGATGTCTACTAAGATTGATGATGTGGATGGAGAATTACAACAACTGGCAGAAGATATGTTGGAGACAATGTATGATGCGCCAGGTGTGGGTCTTGCGGCCCCGCAAATCGGTAAAAATATTCGTATGATTGTTGTGGATACTCGAAGCAAAGATGAAGCAGGTAATTTTACTTTAGAAGATATGACAGAATTAGAACAAAAACTGGATTACCCCTTAGTTTTGATTAATCCAGTTGTTACAAAAACGGAAGGCAAGATCAAATGGGAAGAAGGTTGTTTGAGTGTACCAGGTTATACAGAGCAAGTAGATAGAGCCGCCTACGTGGAAGTCACAGCCTTAGATAAAAATGGTAAAGAGTTAAATTTTGCCGCAGATTCTCTAACGGGGGTTTGTATTCAGCATGAGATTGATCACTTGGATGGAAAAGTTTTTATTGAACGATTAAGTACCATCCGTAGAAACCGACTAACTAGTAAAATAAAAAAATATGGATACTCCACTTCTGGAGCAGAAGCCTAGAAAGGTTTTATGATGAGTGTAATACGAATTGTGTTCATGGGAACAGCTGACTTTGCTGTAACACCACTTCAAGCTTGTATTGATGACGAACATTATG
>JBGCGH010000065.1:0-3818 GCA_045110695.1 Bdellovibrionales bacterium
AATGGTAGGAACTTTGTACTTGCTGAGCAAAATGGAAAACAGGTCGAAATCCCTTTCGACAAATGCTTGTGCGCATTGGGTAGAAAACCTAATACCTCCGGCTTTGGACTAGAAGAGTTGGAAATTGAGTATAATAAAAACGGTACTATCCAGACCAATTCCAAATTACAAACTACTCATCCAGATGTATATGCTGTGGGAGATGTGGCGGGGCCTTATCAGTTCACTCACACAGCTGCCCATATGGCATGGTATGCAGCTGTGAATTCTCTCTTCCTTAATTGGTTTAATGTCGACTACAGAGTCATTCCATGGGCTACATTCACTGACCCCGAAGTGGCTAGAGTGGGTATTTCAGAACTAGAAGCCAAAGAAAAAGGAATAGAGTATAAGGCTTATAAATACGGACTCGACGATCTTGACAGAGCTATCGCCGACAGTACAGATCATGGCTTTGTGAAAGTGTTAACGCCTCCGGATTCAGATAAAATCTTAGGTGTCACCATTGTTGGCCATAGAGCTGGAGATATCATTGCTGAGTTTGTGTTAGCAATGAAACATGGGCTTGGACTGAACAAGATTTTAGGTACAATCCATCTGTACCCTTCTAATTCGGAAATGAATAAATATGTGGCTGGGGTCTGGAAAAATGCGACGAAACCACAAAAGACTCTCGAATACCTGAAAAAATATTTTACTTGGAAAAGAAGCTAAAATGCTATGAGAAGATTTCTTTAAAATTGAAGTCCTCTCCTTTTAAAATCAATGCCGTGCTTGGAAAGCCTTCAAGTTTTGGAGTTATTTGTTGGTAGTACTCGATAAACTCCTCAGGGCTGGAAGGTTTTTCAAGACCAAGTAAAACCAAATCTGCATTTTTAGAAGAGGCGCGCATTTGAACAAAAGCGTCACCCTCTCGGGTGTAGACCTCAATCTCGGCCGGTACTCTACTCTCTTTTACAAAGTTAGACATACTCTCGATCACTCCTCGTCTCTCTTCCTCTGTCTGAGCAATAGATTTTAAAGTGAGCTTTGCGTATCTCCATTTGTCTGAGCTTGTCAACATATAGGCTAGAGTAAGCATTAGACCTAGATTGCCCTCTTTACCTCGCCACCAAATATCAACAGCCTGCCCTCTAAACTCCTTAGATTCATCAAAGTCAGGACTGGTTTTTACTACAATTAAATTCTTTTTTAAATTAACAACCTCACAAGCCACTTCTGCGTATTCCATTTTCATACTTTGTGAATCACCCAAAACCACTGTGTTTGGGACAAGACGTCCAACTCCATAATTTTTAATTAAAGCCTTAGCACCTTCGTGAAAACTACTCGCTTGAGTAAACTTCGCTAAGGACTGAATTCTTTTCTTCTTTAAAAACTCTTTCGAAGCTCTTTCGAGGTCGTAGACTCTCTTTTGATCCTGACCAGGCTCTGCAACTACAGAGGCTACTGTCATGAAACCTCGCTTTTTACTGATCGCATAGGCTAAATCAATGAGATACAATCTAGCCCTTGGGGAACCGCTAAAAATTAGAAAATTAGGTCGCCAGTTTCTCTCATCTTTTTTAACATCTTCTAGTTTATAAATTAACTCTCTAATAAAATGAAGTACAATTCCACCTCTAATATCTGAGTAATTGGAGCGAATACCTCTTTTCTTCATTATAAAATAAACCAAAATGACCAGACCGATGGCTATGAATGAAGCCCCCGAATCAATCATGAACATTGCTCCGAAACACAAAAAAGCACCAACCATGGAAACTACCCATGGAATTTTAAAGGTGGGTCGCCAGGAGGGGTTAGCTAGCATTCCTTCAAGGCCAGAAACTAAGTTTAGTGCTCCATAGGAGGTTAGAAAAAACATGGATAGAATAGCTGCAATGGCGTTTAAATCACCGATTAAAATTCCACAACCGGCCACAACAAAAGAGGCAATCGTGGCATATTGAGGTTCATTGGTTTCTTTAGTTCCTTGAGCTAAAAAGCCTGGCAAGATTCTATCTTTCGCCAATGCTTGCATCGTCCGTGGTGCTCCAAGCAGAGCACCTAAGGTACTAGATAAAGTAGCTCCCCATAGCCCTAGAAATATTAGAATCCCCACTAAAGCTACTTCCGTCATAATTAGGGAGTTATCAATTAACATTTCCGCAGAGGCGGCCTGATCAAATTTTATTGCAAAGATAATATAACAAACATAGCCAACAAGAACGGCAGATAAAGTACCCACCGGAAGGGATTTTCTAGGATCCTTCAAGTCTCCGGACATTGATATTCCGGCCTCTATCCCAGTAACAGCTGGAAAAAATACTGCAAATACAGTCCAAAACCCCTCGGGCACGATAACTCTGGTTGAAGCTACCGAAGGATCAGTTTCTATCGGTGTACCAAAAATAAAGGATAAAAGGGCTAAGGTAATTAGCCCTAAAATAAAAACTTGTGACTTCAAAGCAAGGGCTGACGAAGTAAAAGTTAAAATAGTTAAAAGAACTAGAGTACCGAAGGCAACATAGGTGACTGGGATTTGTGGAAAAAACAAAGCTAGGGATTCTGCAAAACCAACAACATAAAAAGATATACCCAAAGCCTGAGCAAAATAGAGTGGCAAACCAATCGCAGCACCGGGCTCCAAACCAAAACACCGACTAACTAAAAAATAAGAGCCCCCAGGGCCAACCTTTGTATTCGTAGCTGCGGAGGAGATAGATAAGCCAGTTATGAATGTAATTAGGCTCGATAAGGTGATTATAAACAAGGCGGAAACAAGCCCAGCCTGACCCACGACCCATCCGAGCCTAAGGAAAAGTATCACACCGAGAATCGTTAATATACTTGGAACAAAGACGCCCTTAAAGGTACCGAACTTGTTGGAATCCGCACTATCCATCTAAAAACCTTCCTGATAAGGTCACTAGAATACTACGAACCGGTTGAAGAGGAATCATAAAACTACATTTAAAACAGTAATTTCTTCGATTAATAAAATAAGTATCCCCAATGTCGGTTATTGCACGTAGTTTGCGCAGATCATTAGAAGTTCCCTTGGTTTTCAGCGGTAGTATCAATAAGGTAGGACTCATAATCCACCTCACATTGTTCAAAACGCTTGTACCACTGATTTAAATACCCGTTATTGTACCTTCCAGTCACTCCTCTACAAACATCACGAAGTCTACGAAGTTTAATTTCTTCCGGTGAAAAATTATGATGAGAAATACAGGCAATTTGGCTTCTAATTTTTTGGGAAAACTCATTGCAGATATCCCTGTAAAACTTTGTACTTACCAAGGACTGGAGCTCATTCGGAATATAGTTACAACCTTCAGTATCTAGTCTTAGTCTATTTGGTGGACTAAAGTTGTCCGCCGCCCATAGGAGTTCTTTGTAACTATCTACTTCGTCCGGTGTACAAGCCCGATAATTAGCCTGATGGCCAGGTTGGTTTTGATTGGACTGTCCGGCGTCATTAAACGCTGTATTGTCATCTCCACCTTCTTCGCTACAGGCAGATAAGGTTAAGAAAAGCATCACAGTTAGAATTTGAAATAACTTGTACATATTTTACTCCTTAAACATGGCAAATTATATCAAAAAACCCGGCTCCAAAGGGCCGAAAGAGCTAAAAAGATTAAGCTTTTGAAGTCTCTTTATGTTTGTACAATATTTCTACAGATAGCAACCCCTATCCTTTATTTGTGGGAGCTCCAAATTAAGTTTAAATCATTCTGGTGATACTTTGAGTTGAGATAACCAGCCTTTTGCATAATCTTTAATTTAAAGTATTCCATATCTCGATAGCCGTAAGCCTGCCATTTCAA
>JBGCGH010000066.1:0-4031 GCA_045110695.1 Bdellovibrionales bacterium
GCCGCTATTTATAAAATTGCATGTATTGGGTCTGTTGTGACTGAAAACCAAAACAAAGGACTTAGCAGTAAAATTTTAAGTGATTGTCTAGAGGCAGCAAGAGCCGAGGATTGTGACTTTGCATTGCTATGGACAGATCTCTACGATTTCTACCGAAAAATAGGTTTTGAACTGGCAGGGGCTGAGATTGCCTTCATTATAGATAGTGACTTGCCTGAGGGAGCCTGTGCCAAAAACAGAATAGTGCAAGGCAATAAGATAGACCCAAATGCCTTTCTGAGAGTTTTTCAAAAACACAGTGTTTGCTCGGTCAGATCTGTTAAGGATGTATCGAAGTTTTTAAATATACCAAATTCTCGAGTATTTACGTCTTGGAATGATAAAAGACAAATGCAAGCCTACGCTGTAGAAGGAAAAGGTGCGGATTTACAAAACTATATTCACGAGTGGGGCGGGGATATAAGTAGTCTGTATCAGCTGTTTAACACCATTAGAAAAGAGAGAGGGCAGGACATGAACGTTCTAATGCCTTACCATTCTCAAAATATAATTCGTGATTTAACGGAAAAAGGCTTCAGGTCGCATTTTGGTTATTTAGGAATGTTTAAAGTTCTAAATCCCGCGAATACGATTCCTAAGCTTCAAAAATATCTAAATTCAGGTCTACAGCGGACCGATATTAACTTATCTCAAGTACCTGATGGTAAATTGAAACTTAAAACAAACGCCTCTAGTTTGGTGTTTGATGAAACTGAACTTACTCAATTGATGTTTGGCCCTAAGGTGCCCGAGGTATTCACAAACCTCAATTCACAGGATTACGATCAAATCTGTGCCGTGCTGCCAATGCCAATTTGGATTTGGGGTTGGGATTCGGTCTAAGCTTTTCATTTATTGAAAACTATATTATCTTGGGGCAGTTCTTTTTTTAGGAGTGTTCAGTGGAAAGAAATATAGCGGTTGTTTTGAGTGGATGTGGATATTTAGATGGTGCTGAAGTTACAGAGGCGGTAAGTTCTCTAGTAGCTCTATCAAAAGAGGGTGCAAAATACCAAGTTTTTGCTCCAGATATAGACCTCAAAGAAGTGAATCATCAAACCAGTGAAGAAACAGGTCAAACTAGAAACGTATTACTAGAATCGGCAAGAATAAGTCGTGGGAACGTTGAAAACATTTCTAAATTAAATGTAGATAAGTTTGATGCTCTGGTATTACCAGGTGGTTTCGGCGCAGCAAAAAATTTGTCAGATTTTGCGAGCAAGGGCTATAAAGCATCTGTAAACGAATCTCTATCTAAATGTATGAAGATATTCTTCGAACAATCAAAGCCAATAGCAGCCTTTTGTATTTCTCCGGCGATCGTTGGCTTGGTGTTGGGAAATGATGAAATTGCTGTCACGATCGGATCTGATTTATCAACATCAAAGGAAATTGAAAAAACTGGGGCTGAGCATATAGTTTGTGATGTTACTGATTTTGTAACAGACAGAGAACATAAAATAATAACTTCTCCAGCCTATATGTATGATGCAAAACCACATGAAGTATTTATAGGAATTGAGAAGGCTATTCGTGAACTCATAGAAATGGCTTAGTGATAAAAGCAAAAGTCATTTAAAATATGCTGCTATCAAGCATAGTAGATATTGAATTTAGTACTTTGGGTCTACCGTTAATCATACACTGGTAATTTTTTTTTAGATTACATATCCACTAAAAGGTGCTGATAAACCTCTTCGTTAGAAATAAACCTAATTCCAAACTCCTTAGACCCTTTTTGTTCAGAAGGCTTTTGCCAAACTACTTTGCCGTGAAGATTATGTGATTTTTGTAGTTCCGCTAGTTCCACATCAAGCCTTACAATTGTTCCTTCCTCAGGAATGAAACCTAAGTCACTGGTAATTCTAGCTCCAGACACACTGAGATTAGTGATGAAGGCTGGAACTTCAGTGCCATTTGGGAGCAACTGTAAATTTGTTTTTTGTTGTGTATCGTATCTTCTACTGGTTTGTTGAGGAGTAGGAATGTCTTTTAACATTTTATAACTAATACCCAAAAGTTCTTTTCGATTTAAAGGTTCTTCAACAAAGGAGTAGCTTGTTTTGTTTTTTACAAAAATATGGTCATTAATACTCATTTTTCTTGTAATACCAATTACCTTCAAATCAAATGGTCTCCTGATGGTGTCAACAGCATCAAATACTCTCTTTGATAATTGTCCCATGTTTACAACAATTAAATCAGGTCTTTCTTTTATGAGATGTTCCTGGGCCTTATTGATCGCCGATACCTCTGTGACATCGAACAAAGCAATATTGTGAAACAAAGATTTAACTTTGTTATGTAGTTCATTCATAGGATTAATCAGGAGAATTTTAGTGTTCATTTTATTCCCTCCACCAATATAGTTCGGTCTAAGTCTTTAGAATTTAAAGGGGAATGTTGCGCTGTAAAGAATATCTACAAAAAATAGAGCTTTATTACTAAAGCATTTGAGGTGAAAAAAAAGCCAGACGGAAGGCCTGGCTTTTAAAGTTTATGATTATGTCGATCTTATTAACGATCCGAAGCTGGCTTATATTCTAAGCCTTCTTTTCCTGTCCAGTTCCCTCTAGGACGATAGATTCTATTGTTGTCAAACTGCTCAAAAATATGTGCAAGCCAGCCACTCACTCTACTCATTGCAAAGATCGGAGTGTAAATGTCGATAGGAATACCCATACTATAATAAACTGTTGCAGAATAAAAATCTACATTTGGCAAAAGTCCTTTTTCATTTTGAACAGTATCGTCAATCAAAACACTCATTTTAAACCAATGTGGCTCTGGGCTTGATTCTGTTACTGATTTACTGATATTTCTAAGTATCTTAGCTCTGGGATCACCATTTTTATAAACTCTGTGTCCAAAACCCATGATTTTTTCTTTTCTTGCTAAAGCTTCTTTTACCCACTCAGCGGCTTTCTTTTCTGTACCAATGTCTTTTAACATCAGCATCACTTGCTCATTTGCTCCACCATGAAGAGGCCCTTTTAAAGCACCAATAGCTGAAACAATTGAGCTGTAGATATCTGATAGAGAACTTGCAGTCACTCTAGCGGAGAACGCAGAGCAGTTTAACTCATGATCTGCGTGAAGGATTAAGCAAGTATCCATAACTTTTACGATATCTGCCTTTGGCTCTTCACCAGTTAACATATACATAAAGTTCCAGGCGATACTTTTTCCTGCTTTAGGGTCTACGATATCTTTACCATTTCTAATTCTATCAAAAGCTGCAACCAAAGAACCAAATTTGGCTGTAAGTTGAATTGCTTTTTTTGTATTGGCATCATCCGACATGTCTTGAGCTTCTTTATCCCAAAGGGCTAGGCAGCTAACCGCGGATCTTAGCCAAGCCATAGGGTGAACGCCATCTGTTGGAAGGCCTTTAATCAATGTTTTGATTTCAGGATCTAACTGCATATTAGCATTTAGTTCTTTTGTGATATTCTCTAGTTCAGAAGTGTTTGGAAGTCTGTTGTTCCAAAGTAGAAATACAGTTTCTTCAAAGGTAGAATGCTCTGCTAGTTGTTCGATTGTATATCCACGATAGCAAAGAGTTGCATCTACGATCGATGATACTCCGGTGGAACAAGCTACGACTCCTTCAAGTCCTTTATCTAATGCGCCTTCATAGGTTTCAGCCATTTTTAGTTCTCCTAACTAATTTTTTTGTATTAACAGTCAGAGTATACCAGCAAGATCTAGTTTATTAAATTATAAACTACTTTGTATCTACTAAAGCAGGGGTTTTTTGAGATCTATTTTGAGAAAAAGATTAAAAAAGAAGCAAGAGGGGGTGGGGTGGTTTTTTGTGGGGGGTGTTTTTTCAAGAGCCGTATTTTTATAATTTTTCTTTGGGCTCTGTTTAGGGACACTCAAGCCCATGTATGGCTCCTTCCTACAAGCTTGATTTTAAGTAAAGTGGCATCGCTCCCGTGTATTCGACCTACTTATCGGATGAACTTATCCGTGGCCCAGATAGGATA
>JBGCGH010000067.1:0-31157 GCA_045110695.1 Bdellovibrionales bacterium
GGGACTTATTCATATGCCCGGAGTGCGCTAATGAATGGAGTGAAAACCAAACACCCGAGCCTGACATTGTGCAAGAGCAATCCAAAGTTTTTAAAGATGCTAATGGTATAGTGTTAAGTGATGGAGACACTGTAACAGTAATAAAAGATCTTAAAGTGAAAGGCAGTTCCACAGTGGTTAAGCTTGGAACAAAAGTTAAGGGGATTCGATTAGTTGATGGGGATCACGATATTGATTGTAAGATAAAAGGTATCGGGGCTATGCAATTGAAGACTCAATTTGTAAAAAAAGTGAATGAATAGATCGCAGCTTTACAATTCACTAAACACGCTACAAATACTTGCAGTGACACTAAGATGTATTTTCACTATCCCAATAAGCCTTTACTTAAGAATGGAATATCTATTCATCAATTCTCTTTAACTACATTGTTCCCAGAGCAGTCATTCTCATAATTCGATGTGATCCATTTTTTATGTTTAGAATCAAATGTACTTAACAAGGCTAATTCATAGGTAAGAACATCAGAATAGTCCACTTCATAGTTTTTACAAAAGCTGGTCTTATCCTCTGTCGGATTAGTACAACAAAGCCCTTCAGCTAAATACCTTCTATAAAGACTCATTTTTTTCGGAAATGAACTACAAGTCTTTAAACCAGACACAGTTCTAGTACAATTTGGTTCACTACCGAGTCGACGACAATGGGGGATTTTTTGGGTTGAAAGCTTACAAAATCTACCAAGCTGTGATTTAAAACGAACATTAAGTACGCCAACATTGTCGTCCATATAACTATCATTAGCCCTGAGATACAAATAAGCATTATAATTCACGGATATTTTTTTATTCTTACCGACACAAATGACCTCTGCATCAGAAGGCTTTTCGCCGTATTTGACTAATTTGGCAATCAACTCTCCAAAAACACAATTTTCGTAGGGAAAGTTAGACCAACCTTCAGCACCATGAATCGGATACACATTTTCAAACATGCTCCAAGATCCACCTGTATGATCCAAATTAATTTCTTGCCCTTCAAGTAGGTAAATGCCGGTACTGGTCCAATCTGCCTCGGCTGAGACCTTTAATTCAAGTGTTGACGCCCCTGAAGAGAATAGAGAAAAAGAGGTGCTTAGTAGAAACACTATTAAACTTTTCGTGATTTTCATTAAATGACCCCCAGTTTAAATTGCTAGCTCTATTCACCAATGAGCCTTCGACTCACCTGTACGACTTTACAAAATTTAAGACAACTTTTTTAATTTATGCTAAGTCTTTAGACTGAAAATTAAAAAACCTTCAGGAAAGGAAGGTATCTTTAAATTATTTAGAACCTTCTAGACGAAAAGATTCCACTATAAGAAATATACTGGTGCCCGAGGCCAGACTTGAACTGGCACGACCTGTGAGGGTCGCAGGATTTTAAGTCCTGTGCGTCTACCAATTTCGCCACTCGGGCACGTGCGATAAAACTAATCCTTGAGGGGCCAAAATTCAAATTCTTTCTAGTTACTTTATCATTTTGCTTAATAATTATACGTCGCCTCGACTTAGATCGAGATCGGTACTGATTCATGACCCTAAAACCTGCTTCTTCTTACTTTTTTTCCTTATTTTGTCCTAGTCTATGGAGGAAACCAATAAATCATTTCATGGAGGACCAATGAGAAATTTACTTATTTTTGGATTACTTTTTGCTAGCCTTTCAGCCTTTGCTGATGCTCGTGAAGTTCGTGTAACTAGTTTTTATTATGTTGAAAATGGGAACCAACAAAACACTGCCGCAGAAATTTGTGGTACTGTAACTGGTAATGTTAGTTTATTAGATCGTATTACCATTACTACAGACTATGATTACAAGCCTGCAGCCTTCACTACTTTGGCCGATCAGAACGGTAGATTTTGTGCCGTTGTTAGAACCTTAAGAGGAACAGCAAGTGTTCAACTTTGGCAGTTAGCCAATGGAGATATTGCCGAATCAAAAGTTGAAATGAAAAACTTTAAAAAATAGAATTTTGATTTCTTTAAATTAGGGGCGCTATTAAGCGCCCCATCTAGATAATATAGTAGCTCTCTAAAACCTTCTCAAATGCTCCCGGGAAGCTCAACACACACAGGCCTAAGCTCAATAAATATACCGCCAAGTTGTAACCCAAATATTTCCAGTCTGGTCGCTTAGACACTAGCTTTAGGATCAGGATGATCGCCACCAAAACAATCAGTATCAGACTGACTTTGCTAAACCCCTCATTATATTGAAAATTGGGTAATACAGTTACAAGATAATTAGAATGAAGAATCACAAAAATAACGTGAAGAAGTATGCCCAGATTAAGCCAGCGGTCTATATCGTGGTATCTCGCTGGCCTAGATCTAACATTTAGAATTCGCATTTACTAGAAATGGAAGAGTTCTCATCATCTTCATCAAATCCACAAATCTTCATTTTGAGTGATCTTACTTCTATTAGACTTCCGTCGACCCAGGTAACACCTGTCATGTTTTGCCTGGCAATATCTAGATCATCTTCAGAAGGATCAGTGACAATCTTTATTCCCTTGGATCCAAAAGGAACATAGGTGGAATATCCACTTCCAAGAGTAGCAAATATTGCCGAAGATTTATCAAAAGCCGTACAGCTAGTACTGGTACATTTATCGGCCTGTAATCTCCATAAGCCTGAGCTCACCCCAGAGGAGCCAGAATAGACAACACTTACTTTGTAGGCCACTTTGGTTTTGGTTTTAGTGCTCCCGCTTTCTTGGATTTTATAGAATAAGTAATCTCGATCAGTTAAGAGATCATCATTATCTTCAGGAAAGTCAAATAAACTAGAGTTTTGATTGTAGATCCAAGTAGGCTGATTGAGGCCATTATAAGCGTTCATTACAAATCCCACATTAGATTCATTTCCAGTATTGTATCCAAAATGATAATAGCCATTACTCGTATTGCTAGGATCATCTGGATCATGGCCAACTACAGAAAGTATGTGATGAACATCTCTGCTGTCTCGATCTAAGTCATAAGAGCTTGCAAGCTCCATAATAAATTCTATTCGCATGGAATTATATCCCGCGCTCAGGTAATGGATTTCTGGAACATACTCTGAAGGCACTCCGAGGCAAATACCAGATCCATCGCTACATTGAATTGTACTTGTATCCACTTCACTATGAAGTCCATTTTGATAAGAGACTACATCGGAGGCTGTTTTTGTACCGCATGGAGTATTCGCTATTAATTCCAATCGGAGACTATGTCCCACTTCGTGATTGAAGGAGTAAGAAGATCCGAAACCATTATTACCTTTATTTAAGACTTGTCGATTGTAAAGATCAGAGCCATTTCCAGGATTGATATCAATATCAAAATCGAAGTATCCATTATTACAATGAAGCTCGTTGCTACCTAATCTTTGCCCTGGATCCACCGATTGAAAAATCTCTTCCATAAAACTTCCTTGAGTGGATTCAAAACGATACCTCAAGAAATAGTCTGTTGCATTACCTACCCGACAAAATCCAGTGACCCTAATTTCTTCTGAGTCTCTACTCAACGAAGCAGTAGTTCCACCAGATGGATTTATCTGTAAATCGATATTTCCTGCCTGACAACTATCATCTGGTATAAAGAAACTAGAATTATCAGCCACTCCCTGTATTTGGGGGCTACAGTTCTGAAAAGCAAAAACTAAACTTAGGATACTGAGTATCAAAGGAATTAGAATTTTTTTAGGCATTTTAAAGTCTCCTACATAGTCTTATCGGGAGACAAACGGCTAGAATTGAGACATATTTTCATTTTTTTCAAAATGATGGAATTAGTTGAAAACACAGGGATATTCGGTAGTTTAGCCCTATGATAAAAAACATAATTTATATATTCTCGTTCTTATATTTTACCACTCTAACTGCGCAGGATAGTTTTCGTTTCCACCTAGTTAGTGATCCAGCCTTTTTAAATCCAGCCAGTATTAGTACGAGCCAAGCAAATTATTTCTTCTCCAACGTATTTAGTGGTCTTTATAAATACGATAATGCCAAAGGCCTGATCGGTACTGGAGCAAAGCATTGTAAGTTTAAGGGATCCAAAATCTTAGAATGTGTATTAAATCAAAATGTAAAATACCATGATGGTTCAAGAATCCTTGCCCAAGATTATGTTAGAGCGTTTCAACATCTTATAAACCCTAAGAATTACGCCCGAAGAGTAGATCTATTGTTTAATTTAAAAAATGCTAAGGCAATATATGCTGGTGAAAAAAAACCTGAAGAACTTGGGATATCTGCGAAAAGCGACAAGAGACTCCTATTTGAATTCGATGAAATAGACAAAGACTTCCTCTACAAACTTAGCTCCCCAGTCTTAACTCCTTGGAAATCTCTTCCATCAAAACCCAACTGGGAAACAACGCAGTTTAATGGTCCTTATTTTATAAAAAAATGGATCATGGGAAGAAAAATTATTTTAGAAGCAAACCCCCACTTTATGCCAAGTAAAAAACGAATTAAAAATATTGAGATTATTTTTATTGAAGAGGACTCCACCGCTCTTAGGCTATTTGAGGCTGGAAAGCTGGATTTCCTGAGAAGAATACCAGCAAGTGAGATCCCTTTTTATAAAAAGAAAAATAGCTTCCTACAGGTTCCTATGGCTCGCTTTGACTACGTAGGTCTGACCGGTGAATTGGATAAGTATCCAAAACTACGAGAAGCCATGACAATGGCATTGAATTACGAGGAGTTTAAAAAATTATTTCATGCTCTTGGCAGAGCTGGCTGTCCTGCGATTCCAAGTACCTATATGAATCAAACCCACTGTTATAAGTTTGATTTAGAAAGAGCTAAAGCCTTATTAAAAAAAGTAGACCCAAAGGTCTTGAAGCAAAGATTTGTAATGAATTTTAGCTCCGCAGGAGGGGACGATATTCGGCGAGCTGCGGAGTGGTTTCAGTATCAATGGAAGAAAAACTTAGGTCTCAACATAGAGGCTCGGCCTATGGAGCAAAAAGTTTTTATCGCCCAACTAAGGAAAAACCCTCCAAGTATCTTTAGAAAAGGTATTCCCTTAGACAGACCCAGTTGCTTGGCGGCCATGGAGAACTTCACTAGCGATGCCCCTGAAAATTTTATTCGCTTAAAGAACTCATCCTACGATTTAGCTGTTAAAAAACTAAAGGAAACCTCGGGTATCAAAAATTCAAAGAGGCAATGTAGTAATAGCCTGAAAGCACTACTAGCTACACATAAATATATACCTCTAGGTAGAATGTATTTTACTATGCTCGATAATAGAAAATTTAAAAACGTGAAATTGAACGAGCTGAACCAATTAGACTTAACTGAGATTCAGCTCAATCAATAAAAGATGAAGAACTAAATGCAAAACTCTTCTTTGTCGTAGTATTTCCAATTCGATTCACATGGATGATAGGATTCGTATACCCAATCGACCCCCTGCCAAAGATCTTTAATGAAATAGCGCTTTGCCGGCATCCTTGCTGGTATATGAAAATACTTAAAACGTAGCATTTTAAGTGCCTCCTCTTTGGTTTTATTCATATAGAGCATTTGATATATCGCAGAGGCTTCACCCGTTCTGTCCGCTCCCCCCTCACAATGAATTAGAATAGGGTATTGAGCCGACTCATAGGACTCCAGCAATTTAATCAGATCTTCTCTATGAGGCAAACGTCTCGCGCTCATTTTAATATTGATATGAACCACATCAAGCTCCGATAAGACTTCCGATTCTTCGACCCACCACTTTTTTTCTGATACCCCTCTAAGGTTTATGACCGTCTTTATTCCATGCCGAGCAATATACTTCCTAAATTCTCTGGGATTTAGTTGAGCCGACCGATAAAACCGCCCCTCTTCAACACTATGAAAATTAGGACCTAAAATTCCAAGGTTTTGATTGCTATCTGCTATCGCGAAAGAACTGCCAACAAAAGTCAAAAGAAAGAGAAGTTTAAATCTCATGTATCCTCCGTGGGAACGTCATAATAAAGCTTATGAAAATGTAGGTTCTATAGAAAGCATCGGGCTGTATAACTAGACTATACCTTCTCCCAAATCGAACACATGAAGAATTTTTGTCTCATATTGAGATAAACCGGCCAACACACCGAATCAAACTAAAGTCTAGCTGGAAGGCCCCGATAAAAGTAGTGAGTCGTAAAGGTAACCGACTCTCAATTTGGAGGAAGAATGTCTGAAGAACAACAAAACAAGGGCCCTGCTCAGCCTGAACAACAAGCGAAGAAAAAGAAGAAGGAACAGCCCGCAAGCAACGTCATTCCTTTCAGTTTAAACCAATGTGTTGAAGAAGACTGTAAACAAAAGCCAGATAGGGCTGGGTTTTGCAACGAACACTACGCCTGGTTTAAGTTCGGTGCGATCACTAAAGAAGGTCAGCATGCAAAAGACTTTGATAAAAAGATGCAGGCTTTCAATAAATTAGCAGCTAAAAAAGCAGCATAATTTTGATCTTAAAACTAAAAACCCTCAGGACTTCTTGAGGGTTTTTTTTTGTCCTCTTTTAGTTTTTCTCTGAATGAGACGAGAAGAATCTATGGAAAACATAGGCTACAGTCGATTATTAAAAATATTTTTAGTTTCATTTCTAATTAGTTTTATATTTTTCTCATTCTAAATCCAGTTTAAACAGGTCTCCTCCAGGCATTCTTGACGCGTGATTTCGCTAGTGATATTCAATAGTTAATTCTTAAGGAAATCTAAAGATTTACCGACAAGACTTATGTCTGGAGAAGAGGAAATGCAGCAAGAAACGGAATCTCAAAACCCGTGTTTAAAATACCCAAAAGATATGCTTTTACTTGCTTTAAGCAACACCCTCCTGTGTCTGATATCCTTTAAAAACCTTTTAGGTTACTTTAACTCTCAAAGTATCGAGAGCTGGCTACTATTAAGTCTAATCTCTTTAGGTCTACTCACTTCTTTGGGTTTTCTCAAATTTAAAAAATGGTCTTTCTATTCTTTCCATTTGTTCGGTTTTTTACTAGTTGTGACTGCGGGAACTCAATTATACTTTCACCCAACGAGTAACTACTATTACTCATTTGTGGCAGCAGTTAGCTACTGTGCCATCGGTTCATTGGTACTACATAATCATTTACGAAGTGCCTGCTTCAGCCCATTTACCCAATTCATTGAGCGTTTTCCAGTAAAGCTTCCTGCCACAATCACAATCGATGAACAGAAGATTGATGCAAAAGTCGTTGATATCTCTGAGACAGGCGTGTTTGTCGAAGCTGAGAGTCCACTTCAATTGGGTGATTGCTGCCATATAAATATTGAAGTACCCACAGGTGACATTAATATGAGATCCAGTGTTATGCGAATAGCTAAAGACAAATCAGGATATGGTTTAATGTTTACCGGCTGTGATAGACGTCGTTTCGCCAACAAAACAGATGCCGTTCATAGCTTGATTCACTACATAGAAAACCAGTCGAAAACTGAGCCTAAAAAACCTGGCCTACCAGCATTGCAGTAGGACGGGGATTCTTTTATAAGATTTTTAGGGGTAAGCTTTTCAATTCCCTCCTTAGACCTACTCCTTAAATACATTCTGTTCTAACCATTGGGTTATGAAATCCATCTCTATCCTTTTCCTTTTTTCTGTTCTACTCGGTGCATGTGAGCCTTTCGGTGATGCGACCACAGTAGACGGAGAAAAACATAAAATAATTAGCATTTCCAAAACTACGAATGACAAACCAAGCCCGACTGCTACCAAAGACTTCCTGAGCTCGGTTCGTTTCGAAGAGAACAATCGTTTTGACTTGGTTCTTTCCGCGATGGAGCAACTTACAGGCATGCAATTTACAAAAAACGTTCGGTACAGTTTTAGAGAAAGCTACTCACAACGTACAGAGGATAAATACACCGCCTCATTGAACAACTTGAGAGAAGGTATAAAAATCTATCTAGAAATTTGGTTCATAGAAAATGAACTTAAAGCCAACCAACTCCGTATTATTATCCAAGAATTGGAACAGAATAAGATGCTCATATTTACCACCGAGGATCTATACTAAAAAACCAAGCCTCTCGACTTGGTTTTTCTTTTCACTTTGCAAATAAATATAGCCTTAACGACCTTCAATTTTAAGTGTTGTAAATGGTCTGGACGCGATACCGGGATGTCTTTGCTTAAGGCGTCCAATATTTTTTATTCTATTTTCTGCTAATGCATCTGCGGCTTTATAAGTTGGTAGACTCTGTCTTTCAGAAATTTTGAATATCTCTAATAGATTGTCATATATGCCTTCGGTTCTCTCTAAAGCTCGGTCCTTACTGTAGCCTTCCAGTTCGACAAAAACATTCATCAAGCCACCAGCATTAGCTACATAATCAGGAGCATACAATATCCCCATTTCATGGATTTGATCACCATGTCTATCTTCTTTCAGGATGTTGTTAGCCGCTCCACTAATAACATCGCAATTCAGTTTTTGAATAGTTTCGTCGTTAATAACAGCACCCATTGCACAAGGAGCAAGGATGTCGCACTTTTCAAAAAGGATATCATCGGTACTCACAACTTTTGCATTAAGTTGTTGCTCGGCTTTTTTCAGGTTTTCATCGCTGATATCAGCCACTAGTAAATTCGCCCCTTCCTGGCTCAGGTATTCACAAAGGTAGTAACCCACCTTTCCAAGTCCCTGTACCGCCACAGTCTTGCCCTTTAAACTCGAAGAGCCAAATTTCACTTCCGCGCTGGCTTTACAAGCATGTAAAACCCCTCTTGCGGTCAAAGGACTTGGATCACCAGAACCACCCAAAGCAGGACTAATACCAGTTACCCAAGGTGTTTCGGCAAAAACATGTCCCATATCTTTTACGGTTGTATTCACATCTTCGGCCGTTATGTATCTACCACTTAGAGAGTTTACAAATTGGCCAAAAGCTCTAAATAAACCCTCAGACTTAACTTCTTTAGGGTCGCCAATGATCACAGCCTTTCCACCACCGAGATTTAAGCCGGCCGCACTCGCTTTATAAGTCATGCCTTTGGAGAGCCTCAGAACGTCGATTAGGGCCTCTTCATCATTGGCATAATTCCACATTCTTGTTCCACCTAAAGCCGGTCCTAAAGCAGTATTGTGGATGGCTATGATTGCTCTTAAGCCAGATTCTTTATCGTTACAGAAAACGATTTGCTCATGGTCGCCGTACTTCTCGATAACATCAAAAACCATCCCTACCTCCAGGATTGAAAATTCTCTAAAACACCGGAACTCTAGGTGTAAGTACCTGTTCTTTCAACAAAATTATTGAGGCTGCTTTGCCACTAAGCTCTTGACTTGGCGCATAATATAGATATTATCAGCTGGAATTTTAAGCATTACAGCGCTACACATGCTCGTAAATATGCCTACTAATTACCCACTATACTGTGTAGCACTTCTTTTTTAACGATTTTATGAACACCCATAGCGGAGAAACCAATGTTTAGACTACTAACTGCCCTTATTCTTAGCTTACTTTTATCTGCCTGTGGTAACCAAGACAGCTCTGGAAAAGTAAATGTAAGTGCTCCTGGAGCGGGTAATCAATCCTACTCTGGGACCACGAACAACTACAGCACCTATCAGACCTATAACGATCAACAATATTACTATAATTGGGATCAATACAATTCTGGTAGTTATTTTAACCTGCGAGGAAACGCAGACATAGCCCAGTGCGGTTTACCCTATTATAATTTTGGTGTTTGCCAGCAGAGCTGTATGGTCAGAACCTGGTACTCCACTGTAGGAACCTACACAGCTAACTATTGGTCTTGTGATTTATTTAGGGGCTGTTATTGGGCACCAGTTACCCAAGCAGGTACCTGGTGGTACTTTACTTGGGAGCCCTATACTCAATATTGCTATTAATCGAAATTTATAGATCGGTTGTTGAGGACTGAGATTCCATCTTTTCGAACGACAATGTCAACCAATCCGTCACCATCCATGTCTTTGGCTTCGATATCAACATCACCTCCGCTTGGAGAGCTAAATGAACCCAGGTTGAAGCGTTTATAGCGCAGATCCCAATCGTTTAGTGATCTTTGTTTATATATCGCAAGGTAAGCAACAAAGACTCCTGGGTCATAGGCAACGAGAATAAGGTCCTGTTTTCCATCACCGTCGATATCAGCAAAAGTGAAATCATAAGGCGCTCCATTGTAGAATGAATTCCCGAGAATGTCGCTACTCCAAACACCACCAGAATAGATTCTAAGGTTGGATCCACTTGTGTCGTAGGAAATTACTACTTCGGAATGCCCATCAGAATCTAAATCTTTGGCAATGGATTTTGTAATACCAGTTTGAGAAAGACTAGTGTTTACGTAACTACCGAAGGTCCCAGGACTTGTTTGAAGCTTTTTGAAAACGCTATTGGCAAAAACAAAAAGTAGATCTTTACTTCCATTTCCATCTAAATCAGCGTATTCACCATCAATCATACCAGTTAAAGAATTCTGTAAATTTGAAGGAGAAGAAAAATTGTTTGATCCATCATTTGCAAATAACTTTAAGCTGTCCGTGGACACATCAAAACATACTAAGTCACTATCTCCGTCACCCTCATAGTCGTCTATTGGATACATAAAATTACAGTCATCAGATGCTGTTCCTGCTGGAGCTACAGCAGCATTTATTGTGGAGCCATTATACTCCAAGTATTTTATACGCTGACTGCCGTCTACAAAGAAAACTTCATTCTTTGCATCATTGTACATATTAAAAATTTGAGGATAACTAATCAAAGAATTAACTCCATTTTTTGATTTAGTTAAAGGCCCCATATAAGCCCCACTGCCATCAAAGCTTCCATTAAAATCTATAATAAAATCAGATCCGTCGAAATCTATTAGATCAACTATTCCATTATTATCGATATCATCTAAAATAAATCCCATAGTATTAGAAGGTCGAGAGATGAGTGTATCAACAATATTTGACGGATCTATAGTAACACTAGATGGTACAATCACGCTAGCACCTGTGCCGTTAGTTGGAAGTAAAAATTTAATAGGATCAAGAATAGGGACAAATGAAACATTCGTAGACCAATTGGCTCCAGTGAAGCCGCCAGCTATATTTATGCCACTTAACCCATCGACCGTATTAGGCCCAGTGCATCTGTGACTGAGAGACAGGTACCCTCCAGTTACTGAGGTTGAGCCATCTCTTAATTCAAATTGTAGGGTACCAATAGTTTTCGCCACCGGAGCACCAGCAGCATCTGTTTTATAGACAAAGAAATCTGAGCATTCGTTTAAACTGATGGGTGAATTATCAGTTTGTAAAAAATGAATATCCGTCACTGTGGAAGCGCTGTTATCCGTTACCTGGCTCAAATTAATCTCTGAAGAGGTAAGACTGGCAGGTCCTGTATAATTCGCAATGATTTGAGCTCCACTATTTGTATTTATCCAATTCACGTAAAAACTCTTTTCTAGTGTTTCTCCATTGGAAGTGGTGAAACTCTTATTTGAGCTTCCAGGATCGCCGCAGTCAGGACTACTATGAAAAGAAAAGTCAGTTAGGGCTAAATGCCCTGGAATTGAAACCTCAACGGTGGAACCGGTTTCTGAGGCTGATGCTCGAGACCCACCACTATCGGCGGTAAAGACTCGATACTCAACACACACATCTGTATTCATACTAGTGAAGGGTGTACTTAATGGCCAGTTCTCTAGAGCTAGTTTGGTAGCTAACCCACCGTTTGTAGAGCCATTTTCTAGATCTTGAAAAGTACCATGATTCATATAAATGCGACCAATAGCCGTTTCTATAAATGAACATCCTAATATTCCGTAGTCAGAAGAACTTCTCAAGACATCTCTCGGAACAATTACATTTGCTACAGCTAGAGTATTTGTTCCGCCCGGGTGAAATCCTTCACCAGCAAAGAATATACCTTGAGTTGATGGAACTTCAGCCCCTGATCTTGAAAATGTAGTTTTTTGGCCAAAAGCTTCTGCTAGTCCTTGGCAGTTTATATTTCCAAAACCAGCTGTGGTTCTTAGTTCTAGTTCGCTATCACCATCAACCATATAAAAACTTGTTCCGGATATTTGTTGTGAGCTAGGTAGATAGTTATAAGTAAACTGGTAAGGACTGTCCGGTACTGGATTTGATGATAGATTAAAAAACTCTGCCTCTCCTACAAAATTAGATTTTGCAATGGTTCCAGAAAAACCTTGGGAATCACTACCCATATTATCCAGCTCAAGAATTAGACAGTCTAATTTTACGCCACCGGATGCACAACTTGATGATGTTGCCGAAATACCGTCTGCAGATTTAACGGAGGAAGTACTCAATTCTAAACCTGAATTAAATGTAGTGGGGTCTCCACCTACAGGGTCTGAAGAATACCTATTTTCAAGTTCTATAGAGTTGTCAATATCTTGTAAATCAAGTGCCGCACTCGTTGAAAAATCAGTATTATCTGCGTCCCAATAACCAAAAATAAAATCTACTGGGGCTTCTTCAATTGCAATGTAGGTGGATCCATCGAAGTCTTCGGAACTGAAATGGGCTGGAAGATTGTATTCCACCATTCTCTCAGAAACGTTATTTGCTTTTCCAGCAAAGGCTGTTCCTGACAAGCCTTCAAAAACCGAAATAACATCTTGTGCCCCTCTCTTGACTACAAGATCAGCAGCAAGAGCACTAGTTTTTGGAAGATTAAATTCGGTGAACCCTCCGACTATAGAATTTTTATCAACGACCATATCTGGTGGTCTAATACCTTTGTGACTAGGTAGTTTTAATCTAGTTTCTAAAATTCCGGTCATGTTTCGAGGAGGCAAAGCAGCTGTTGTAACCCTTCCCTTAAATTTCACTCTAGATACATTTTGTTCTAAAGAATTAAATTGCGAAAGAGAGAATTTTACTCGTGTTTGACCAGGAGTGAATACGGACTCTTGGTGATCATAGTCAAGAGTCATCAAACGAGTTGTTCTATGCTCATATACTACCAATAACTGAACAAGAGCCTTCTCCCCAACTGGGAACAAACTACTAATCGCGATTTCTTTCCCAAATAAAGCCTCGTTACAATTAAAACTGGGATAGCCCACCGTCGCCAGACGGCCGATACTTTCAAGCTTTTCAGAAACAATTTGAAAGTGAACAGGACAAGATAAAACCTCAGAAACAACTTTTTCGTAGTTTTCCCCATGCCTAATGTTAATTATTACTCTTGATGGTATTAAATCGACATTCTTTGCGGTCACTTTGCTACTATTAGCGAGAGCTGAAAAATCAAAAGAAATTTTCGAATCCTTGTCCGCCTCTCTGACACAAGAAACAGACACCAAAATCCCCAAAAATAAAACCAAAGCTTTATCCAAACCTCTCATCTAAACCTCCAACTCGCCCCATTTATTCGGTTTTTGTCCTCCCTTACTAAACTCCATAGCGCATTATTCTCATAACAATACGTCCTATAACAAAAATAAGTAGAAATATTATGTATCAAAACGCCAACTCATACCCATTCACGCTCCCTCATCTCAATACTGACCACCCAGCCTCATTCCACCAAAACACCCTAAACAAAATCGCAAGCCCCCTCCTCTACCTTTACTACCTATCCCTAAGCCTTCTCCTTCCTTCCTTCCTTCCTTCCTTCAATCAGCCACAGCGAGCTTTTTTTATTTAGTTTTTCTTTTCCTTTTTAGTATGTCTCCCCGAGCGCTCGACTAGCAGGAGGCTTTGTCGAGGCCCAAGGATGATAGGATGGCTCCTCCTCTACCAAAAATACTTAAATGGATTTATAAGACATCCAGAAACCGGAGTAGAAGGAGCCGATATGAGAAATAACCTAGTTGCCATAGATTTAGCAAAGAAAGTTTGTCAAATTCACATGCTTACAAGCTCTGGAGAAGTGAAGAAGAAAGTAAAAACTAATAAGTTACTGGAATTTCTAGTGAACATTCCTGAAGCCACAATAGCGATGGAAGCCTGTGGTTCAAGTAATCACTGGGCCAGAAAGGTAACGGAGCTGGGACATACCCCTAAATTAATACCCCCGCAGTTCGTGAAACCTTTTTTGATTGGCAATAAAAACGATAGTAATGATGCTAGGGCCATTTTTGTGGCCGCGCAGCAAAAGCATATAAGATCTGTTCCCCACAAAAGTCTCAGACAGCAGGAGATAAATATGATCCATAATGTGAGGTCTGGATTAATAAGGAGTCGAACCAAGGTGATCAACCAGATCAGGGGTTATTTACGAGAACTGGGGATAAAAACAGAAGCAAGTAAGTATAGGCTAGCTACTCAAGTAGCTTTAGTCTGTGAAGACGCAGATAATGCGCTAGGATATGATACTCGTTGGTTACTGAGTGAGTTACGAGCAGACTGGGTTCGCTTTGATGAGAGAGTTAAGTCTTGTGAGGAACGATTAAAGGTTTTTGCTAAGGAAAATGAAGCCGTAGTTAGGTTGATGGAAATACCTGGAGTTGGGTTAATAACGGCCACTTGTATCGTATGTAGTTATGGAGACCTTAAGCAGTTTAAACAGGGCCGTAATTTCGCAGCCTGGGTTGGATTAGTTCCAAGTCACAGTGGAACTGGTGGAAAGAATCAGAATATGAAGTTAACCAAACGTTGTGATGTTTATTTAAGACAAATGATGATTCACGGTGCTCGGTCAGTTTTAGCTCTTGCAGTAAATGGAGTGGGGCATCAAGCGAAGAGATGGGCTGAGTTAGAGGCGAGAGTTGGTTTTAACAAGGCTTGTGTTGCAATAGCGAACAGAAACGCTCGTACTGCGTGGGCACTTATTGTAAAAAATGAAGAATATAAAAAATAAATATTAGAAAAAGTGTAAGGAAATCAAAGTAAAAGCGAGATTTAGATAGTAAAAAAGGTAAGACCAACACATCTGAAACCTGTACAGCCCACGGCCTTCGAGGTCTAAAGGACGATTAGGAGGATGTGTGCATATCCTATCTGGGCCACGGATAAGTTCATCCGATAAGTAGGTCGAATACACGGGAGCGATGCCACTTTACTTAAAATCAAGCTTGTAGGAAGGAGCCATACATGGGCCGGCCGAGGGGAGACATACTAAAAAGGAAAAGAAAAACTAAATAAAAAAAAGCGAACACCCTGCCCCTCCCCGTCACTTCAACACCCACCCCTCCCAACCAAAAACCCACCCCCCACATAAGCCCCTAAAATCACTACACTTCCCCACCCCCAAAAAAACACTCCTCGGCCCATTCCTTGCTCCTAAAAACCTTGATGAAAAAGCTTATACCAACATTCATAATCGTCCCCTTCCTCATCTTAGCCTGCGGCCAAGGCCCACGGCCTGCTGACTTCTCCGATGGACAGGCTGAATTTTCAGATAATTTCCCTGTTGTATTCAAGAAGGCTGAGCCTAAGGACTTCGTTCATCTAGAGTATGATAAAAACAGGTTGGCTGAGATTGGTGACTACCTAGAGAGCCTAGATAGGAAAAGTTTGGATGAATTTGATCCGAAAGACTGCCAGGGCCTTTCCCTGTCAAATTGGGCAAGCCTCGAAAGCCTCCCTAAAAATATGTATTCAGGTTTTAATCTAGATCATCTAACGAACGACGACATGAAAATAAAATATCGTAACTTCTACTGCATGGCCATACCAAACCTAATTCAAGTTAATTACGAAGTTTTGGTAGAAAGATCCAAAATATACGAGCTAAAAAGAAAATCGACTTTTAATGATGAAGACCTCAAGTTTCTTAAAGCCACCTTTTCTAAGTATAACTTAAAAGTGGAAAATGAAAATTATAAATTGAATGATTTTATTGAACTTCTTGATCGCGTTGACATTGTCCCTCTGAGTATTAGCTTAGGTCAAATGGCTTATGAGGGAGGCTGGGGCAGTTCTAAGTTTGCACAGAAATGTAAGAACACTTTTGGTTTAAAAGGTGAAGTTGAAAACCACCCAGCAGAGTGTATAGATCACGAGGGATATAAGTTTCTTGTTTTTGACTCGATACTCGATAACGCCCGGGCCTACCTGCATAGAATTAATTCCGGAAGTAATTACTATAAGTACTTTAGAGACAGAAGAAGACAGCTTAGAATCAAAAAGAGAAAAAACCCTATCCTTCTAACTAAAGGTTTAATTAACTACGCCGAAACAAGAACCGAATATACGAATTATCTGATCGATCACTTCCTGAACGATGCAGATAGAAGTACACAAATCTTTGATGGAATTTTTCAATTTCGAAAAGATAAGGCCACCGAAACTAATGGCCTAGAAAAATCTACCGATCTAAATACTCAGGAGTAAATATTCCTTGCCCTTTAGCCTTAGATAAAGCTTTGCCTTCGGCAAAATCATCTGATTTGGATTGAAGCTCATTACGACTCAGAGGAGTGGACTGTTTCGCATCCGAAGGGGTGCTCTCCAGGTGGAGACTTTGTGTAGGAAAGGCAAACTCTAATCCCAACTCCTCTGCTAATCTATAAACCTCAAGATATATATTTTGTCTTTGATACAATTCCTCGCTCCAACTTTTAACATCCAAGAAACAATAGAGAAGAACATTTAAACTGAAATCTCCATAGGAATGAAAATTAACCATAAAGCCTTCTTTCACCGTGGCAGGATTTGCTCTTACAATATTTTTAATACCCTCGAGAAATGATTCCATTTGCTCAGGCGTTGTGGAATAGGTTAGACCAAGTGTCGCTTTTATTCGACGGTGTTTTCTTCGACCCATATTATCTATATTGATGTTGGCCAAATGTGAATTAGGTATACTTACGAGGGAAGAATGAAAGGTTCTAATTTTAGTGGATCTAAAACCAATTTCTTCAACAGTACCATCAACACCAGAGGCATTGATCCAATCTCCAACCTTAAATGGCTTATCCACTAAAATCATTATTGAGCCAAAAAGATTTGCCGCGGTATCTTTTGCAGCAAGAGCAAAAGCCAAACCACCTAAGCCAAGCCCGGCCAGAACACTCATTACGTTGACACCCATATTTTGTATCGCAATTAAAACTCCAAACACAACGGTAAAAATCTTAAGTGCCTTCGCGACCAAAGGAGCCAATTGATCATCTAGTGGAAATTCTGATTCTTTTGCCTTATTCATTAGATAAATACCCAGAACCCCTACTAGGTTATAAGCAAGCTTTACGGCCTGAATACAAAGAAGAATTTTTAGGCCAACATCAAAGAAGAGAAGGGCGTTGCCCTCAAAACCTAATAGCCTAATAGATAAAATCCAAATTAGTGTAGCGGCAATACTGCCAAGCATCGTTTCCGAAACATCTATAAATTGATCGTCCCAAGTGTTTTTAGTTTTTTCTGTTAGTCTTTTTAATTGATCTACGGATACAGTAACAATCTTTTTGACGATCAATCCAAAGAAAATAGAAAACAAAATGCCCAACAGCTGCCAGTTGGGAATAAGAAACTGAGATCTAGTGAGCCATCTGGGCAGGCCATTTTCGTACCACTGGGGCTTGAATCCAGCTCCTTGACCAGAACCTTTTAGGTAAGGGAGCTCTTTCACTCTTTCATAAAACTGAGAGGCTCGGCGAACGCTATCCTTTGAGATCAAAAACTCTCCCTCGCGGTCCCCATCTTTTTTTAACACTACGGTTATCTCAGTGTTTTTTAGCCTCCAACGACTTAAGCCTGCATCATCAGGTATAAGTTTGTAATCTACCACGATGACCCTATCAATGACCTCGCGTAATTGCATCGCAGCTATTCTTAGCTTTTCCTCGGTAAAGGTGATTCCAAGACCCTCCCTGTCGAAGGTTCGAATCGCATCAAAATACCGCAGCTCAAGGCTTTCATCTCCCTTTTCAACACCACTTTTGTAATCAGACATGGCCTCGTAAAAGCTAGTAAAAGTATCTCTGGGGCTATCCGTCTTTACCGGTTTCAAGGGCGATCCAAACAGTAATCCGCTCCACAAAAAACTAATAAGAACTAAGTATTTCATCTTTTCCTCACCACATAAAAAAGGAGGCATCTTTTTCAGACCCTCCAATTTATAAACTATTTTGCATCAATTAAGCTCTTTAAAGCTCGAAATCTGCTGATACACCAACTACTAAGCCTTTGTCCTTCAAGGAGTCTGCGCCATAATTTGTATTAAAATACTCAACATTGATATTAACAATTGGAAGCATAGTAAACATGACTCCGATCTTGGTACCATCACCACTGTAATCGGTGTTCACAGGACTACCTACATCAAGATTCGCTCTATAATACCCAGCCAAAACATTGAATGGTAAAATTGGTGGAGCAAAGATAAGAGTAACACCAGTCCTCATCAAATCAGCAGAATTATTGGTTCCTGAAAGCTCAGCCTTGGGACTGCCTGTAGTAATATCCAATGCAGCAGTAAAAAGTGGAATACTATAACCAATTCTTGCGCCAATAGTTTCCCCTGATAGGTCACCAGCCGGGATAGTCCCTGACTCTAAAGATTGAAACGAAGTACCTATATAAGGCTCAAGATAAATACCCGCTTGAGAAATCTGAGCACTCATGAAAACTACAGCAGTTAAAATTATTTTTTTCATATCTTATTCCTTTTAAAAAGTGGCCATTGCGCCAAATTGAAAACCCGACAATTTTGCATCACTCGCAAGAGAGACACCGTTTAGTTTCGTGTAGCTGAGATCAACATATTCTAAATAAGCAGAGAATAGAGGTAAAAACTTATATGCTCCACCAATTTTGATTCCACTACCACCACTAAAATCTTGGCTCTGTGTAACCGTTGGATCAAAAACAAAAGTAAACCAAGCATTTATCAGAATAGGGAAATTGTAGCCAAGAGTAAGACCATAATTTGTTGCCGTGGTATCGCTCAAATCTCCACCAAGATCGCCAGTTTCAAATTCTAAAGCTGCATATCCTCCCAAAAAGGAATAACCTAATTTTACGCCAAACAACAATCCATTCGTGCTATTGTCCGTAGTAGAATTAAAGTCTCCTGTGAAGTATCCGAGCTTAGGCTCAACTAAAAGACCTGCGGATGCAGTTGCAGACAATCCAAAAACAAATGCAAAAACTAATAATATTTTTTTCATGAGTCCTCCAATGGTGATTCATTTTTTATTCACCCCTAATTGGAAGCCAGATCACTACATTTGTCACTTTAAAACCGATTTTTAGCCTACTTAAAGGTCTGAAATCAGTGATTTTTTGTTTCAAAACTTGGTTCCCTGCCACTTAGTTTCTTTTTTTTAGAAAATGCCCGGTCTTTTTCTTGATTATCTGCATCAATCGACCTAAATTGCCCGGAAATAAGAGGGAGTGGAAATCAATGACATTTAGCGATTTTTTAGCCGTGGTAGTAGACTATGCTTGGGGTCTTCCTCTAGTTGTTTTGTTAATGGGTGGTGGATTGATTCTCTTAGTTCATGGCCAGTTTCTCCCTTTATCTGGATTTTCCCATGCCTTTCGACTGGTAAGCGGGAAGTTTCATCATGGAAAAAAGAAAGCCGTAGGACAGATTACACATTTTCAAGCTTTATCCAACGCCTTAGCAGCAACCATCGGACTTGGAAACATAGCAGGAGTTGCGGTAGCGATAGCACAGGGCGGGCCAGGAGCCATTTTTTGGATGTGGATTGCTGGTGTCGTCGGAATGAATACTAAATTTTATGAATGTGCTCTCTCCGTTATGTATAGAGGAACCAATTACAAAGGAGAGATTCAAGGTGGGCCAATGTATGCTATCAAAAATGCTCTTCCAAAAAACGTTCACTTCCTAGCCTACTTTTTTGCTGTTTGCGGAATGATAGGAACATTGAGCTTATTTCAGGTGAACCAACTTAGTGCCTATGTTGTGGATCAATTTTATCAAGATGCTGCAGATGGTACGCAATTTAATGCCAAGATAGTTGTAGGCATTCTTTGCGCTGGGATTTGCTTTTGGACTTTGCAAGGTGGCCTCAAGAGACTGTCAAACTTCACTTCTAGATTAGTACCGGGAATGTGTTTACTCTATGTAGTCAGTTGCCTGGTTATTATCTTTATCAACTTTGATGCAGTTCCAGGTGTTTTTGTTGAGATTTTTAGACAGGCCTTTGGATTAGACGCTGCCGCTGGTGGTGCAATGGGTGCTATAATCATGGAAGTAATGAAAACCGGGGTAAAACGCGCGGCATTCTCCAACGAAGCGGGTGTGGGTACTGCACCCATGGCACACTCCAACACCAAAACCTCAGAGCCGATTTCTGAAGGTTACGTGGCTATGCTTGGTCCATTCCTAGACACAATTATTGTTTGTACCTTAACTGCTTTAGTTATTTTAGTCTCTCTATCCCCAGAGCAAATGGCAAATACTACGGGTATTGTGATGACAACACGCGCTTTTGAGTTGGCCTTGCCTGGCTTTGGTGCTTACTTCCTTGGTGCAGCTATCATTCTCTTCTCAATATCTACAATGGTAGGTTATTCAAACTATAACCTTAAGTGTTGGGACTTTCTTTTTAAAGGAGCTCGGCTATTAAAGGATAAGTCTTTTAATATTTTTTATTGTGCGACTATCATACTAGGAGCAGTCAGTGCTGCTGATGACATCGTAAATATCTTAGATATTGGTTTCGCATTTATGGCGATACCAAATATGATCGCTACAATTTGGCTAGCCCCGAAAGTTAAGAATGCTCTCGGTCTTTACGTTAAGGAATATCTGAAGAGAAGCTAGTAGTTGGTACTGGGAACCGAGGTTTTGGCGCTTGAAAGTTGCTTCGGCACAGAGAGCTTAGCCTTATTTTGTCCACAATTTTGATAGGCTAAAAGCAAAATAGCCGACAATCCAGACAAAAAAGTTACTCTCAACATCAAAACCTCCAGGGATAGAGTCCCTCTCGGAAAATCGCTCAAAGATCTCAAGTTCTTTTCCATTTCTTTCTATTTAATTTTTTTAAAAAAAATGATCTTGCTAAAACTCGCTTTCAATGAGAAAAATGGTCATTCCTACCTATAGTATTTCTATTTATAATCAACGGAGCATTCAGGTAAATTATGGCCTAACTGCCGAAAAAATTATAGGCACTCTACGCTCTTGTCCGTTACATAGAGTTTGAGGCTGGCACCAAGATTGAAGTAGTTGCTACTATGATCGGTATTGGAAAAGGTGTAACGAGCACCCAAAATATTCAAATTGATAATCTTAAAATAGATGACGTTTTTCTTTGTCGACGATTAATAGATTTATCAGCCACTCAGTTCGGTGTTGAGCCTATTGAGATGGAAAAATTTGATTACACAGGAAGAAGCAAAGACAACACATTCGTTCTCAAATTAGATGGAAATATTATTGGCTTTCTTCACTATAGCTTAATTCATAATAAAGCCGTACTTAAACACATTCATATCGCTAGAAAACTTAGGAAATTTGGCTACGGAACTATCTTACTTCGACATTTTAGATTTCACCTAAAAGCGCTCAATGTGAACGAAATAAGGGTAAAGGTACCTAAAAGGTTTAGCCTTTTACATAAGTTTTTAGAGAAGAACGATTTTAAACTCCGGTACAACTTAATAAAACAAAAATATTATTTTAGGTTGCTATAAAAAAGAGAGGCCTCCAAACAGAGGCCCCAAGAAAACAACTAGGAAATTTCACCAAGAAGCAGTTTAAGCCTTAAAAAATTTTATTTTTTGGATTTTAAAAAAGCCACTTAGTCCAGGGTCAGAATAGCAAAGCCCATCCAAGGTTCCAATTGCATTTTTTTAACCAATTCAAAGCTAGACTATTGATTATTTTATCTTCACTGGAGACTAGAGAATTCCAGATTTAACGCAAATGCTCGTGTAGTAATTGGGCTGATCTGGTCCATTTAAAAACCGGAATCTTCCATATTTGGTCATAAGCTCATTGGTTCCAAGCCAAGATATATCTTCATGTATAAGGCTGTAAGGTAAGTCTTGTTTTAACTTACCGGCCTCTTGGCAAAAAGCTTTGTAGAGGGACTCAAGCTTGGTCCACATTTGAATGTTTCTTGGCCATTCAACGGGAACACTGGGGATAACTCGCTCTACAACTCCGAAATTAAACTTTCGTTTTCTAAGTTCAGTGTCCACACCGCAAGAAATATTATGCTTCATAAATAAAGCTGTAAGGTTACCTCTTGTATGACTGATGCTATAGGGGGTTTCTCCAAAAATATGATAACTATTGGAAAATTTGAAGTCCTTGGATTTCAGCTTACTGAAGTCTTCTTTAAAGTACTCAGAAAAAATGTCTTTTTTGACTTCAAGAAGGTCTGAGGAGTTATAGGATCTTAACTCCCCAAGTTCTTTATAAAATACACTATAGTGCTCTAGATCAGTTCTATGCACCTTTCTAGATTATACCATTAATGATTACGGCTAAAACTGCTAACGGAGCCACAACTCTTAACAACCACAATAGTCCCGTGGCAGCCAAGCCAGGCCCACCTACTACTTTTTCCACTGCTTTTCGAGAAAGTTTCCAACCCATAAACAGGGATATCAGCATTCCACCAATTGGCAGCAGGTACGAGCTACTAATCTTATCAAATAGATCGAAAAAGTTAAGGCCTAGTACTTTTACATCACTCAGATGATTGAAACTAAGAAGAGGCAGGTAGCCCATTATATAGATGATTCCACCGCTGACTATCGCCACTTTTTTACGATCTAAATTTTTGCTCTCGGAAAAGTAACTCACACTCACCTCAAGAATACTCACCGCGGAACTTAGCGCTGCGAAGAGCACCATAAAAAAGAAGCCTATAGAAATATAACTCCCACCGGGTAGTTGAGCAAATAGGCCTGGAAGAGTCTGGAACATCAGCCCAGGCCCACCTCCTGGCTCCAAACCGTAAGTGAAAACAATAGAGAATATAACCAAACCCGCAATTAATGCGATAAAAGTATCTAGAAAAGCAACGGTAACCGCAGTCCTAAGTAGGTTTTCTTTTTTGTCCAGATAGGATCCATAAGTAATCATGGCTCCCATACCCAAAGAAAGAGTAAAGAAACTATGTCCTACGGCTTCTAGAATAGAGGCTGGTGTTAATTTGGAAAAATCAGGTTGAAACAAAAAGCTTACTGCGTCGGAAAAACCTTCCAAGTAGAAGCTTCTTACCAGAAGAATCACAAGTATTAAAAATAAAGTAGGCATTAGGATCTTATTCCAACGCTCTAAACCATCTTTTACTCCGCCAACCACTATCCCCACAGTAAGTCCCATAAAAATAGTGTGCCAAATTGCCATTCGACCAGGATTTTCAAACAAGCCGCCGAGCATTTTAGATATCTCTTCTCCACTTGCAGATTTGAACTCCATCATTATCGATCGGTATTCAAAATCCATCACCCAGCCACCAACTACAGAGTAGAAGGAGAGGATTAAAATAGCTGCAATGAGTCCCATAAATCCAGGAGCTCGCCATGCAGTTCCTTTTTTATAGAGCTTCTCAAAACTTTGAACGGCATTACTTTGAGAGTTTTGTCCTATATATATTTCAGCAATTAAAATTGGTAGACCTACAGCTGCTATACAAGCCAAATACAATAGTACGAATGCACCACCACCATTAACGCCTGTAACATAAGGGAATTTCCAAAGGTTTCCCAATCCGATAGCAGAACCAGCCGCAGCCAATATAAATGCAAATCTCCCACTCCAATGCGCCCGATTTCCCATGATAAAACTCCTAAGTCTTTGGTAATTCGGAGATTTTTACTACAATGGCTGTTGATTCTCTATGCTTTGCCCTGTGCATCAAAGAACTAATCTGGCCTATTTAATCATCAGCTTGAATAGTTTACTTTGATACTCGACAAGATTTAGCCCACACTAGTCCTCAAGAGCTCATAAACTGAGCCTAGAATCGGGGTAAAAATGGAAAAACTTCTCTGGGTAGACTTAGAGATGACTGGTCTCGACGTGGAGAAAGAGCGAATTATCGAGGTCGCCGCAATCATTACCGACAAGGACTATCACGAACTCGCTAGATATCACGCAGTAGTTCAACAGCCTAAGTCACTTTTAGATAAAATGGATGATTGGAACCAAGAGCATCACGGAAAGAGTGGCCTACTGGCTAAAATTCCAGATGGCAAAAAAGAAAAGCAGGTAGAAACAGAACTCTTAAGATGGATGGCAAAACACTTTGATCTTAATGGTCCAAAAACAAAAAGACCTATTCTTTGCGGGAACTCCATCTACCAGGACAAACGCTTTATATCCAAGTATTGGCCTAGAATGAACGATGCTCTTCACTATAGAGTATTAGATGTTAGCTCTTTCAAGGTTGTATTTAATGGAATACATAATGTTCAATATGAAAAAAAGAACTGTCACCAGGCCATGGAAGATATTTTAGAGAGCATAGGTGAGCTAAAACACTATATGGAATACGTAAGATTCTAAAAGGAAGTTAAACTGTTATGGAAGCAGAAATATATATCGGTCAAAAAGTGGCCATTCTAATTGATGGAAACAACATAGAAAAAAGCATTCACTCAGAAGCCAACACTAAATCGGCAATGTTAAACTTTGATACTTTGGTCCCTAAGCTTTTAGATAACCGACAGCTAAACCGATTGATCTATTTTAGAGAAGGCAAACACATCTCCACAAAGCTAGCTGAGAGATTACACATGAACTACCATGGAAGCGTGATGCCTTGCCATAAATCGGCTGACATTCCCTTGTCCATAAAAGCCACGCAATTAGCCAACAAGGTAGACACTGTTATTATAATGTCAGGTGACAGCGATTATGTAGAGCTTGTAAGACACTTAAGGGGCGCTGGTGTTCGAGTAGAAATAGCAGCTGTCGAGAGCACTACTGCGGGAATCTTAGTCGAAGAAACAGATTACTTTCACCCGATAACAGAAGAAGACTGGTTTATTCACCATAACTCTAAAAAAACGAGTAAGAAACGAGCTCCTTCAAAAAAGAAGGCCTCAAAAAAACCACAACAGGACGCTACTTCATAAACTAGAGTCAAATTTGTCATTTCTAACAGCCTTGACACCTTTAGAGTTTCTCTCACCAGCCTTAAAGCGCTTTACTGAGTGAGATTTAAATTCTTTAGTTTTAAATTTGGTAAATCGATTCAAGCTTCTTGCTTGAAACTTTCTATAAGCCCTTGGGTTTGGCTTATTAAAGTTTTTTATGACTTTATAAAGTGCGATAAAATCTAAACCAACGGGACTGATCGGAAGATAATGCGTAGTTATATCCCTAACCCAGTTGTCGAGGGCAACCCTTCCTGAATACCTCTCAAACTTAAGATAGTTCCTGGCGATTTTTTCCCGCATTTGGAGATCTGAAACATCTCCGGCTCCCCGGTCACCTTCTAAGAAATCGAAAACCATAGAAACCTGGAAAACATCACCTAATGGCTCCACAACCTTTAAACTATTGTGAACCAAGGCCAAACTGTAGACCTCCAGGGCTAAATTATCAGATCTTGTCAGTATATTCCCAACGAGATTGAGATCCTCATCAATCTCTACAAACAGCTCGACCCTACCGTAAACCTCTAACTCGATAAATTGTTCGGGAAAGCTTAAGGAGTTATTAATTCTCTTCCATAGCTTGTCCGCTAATTGATCCATGGCTAGGCTCTCACCTAGCCCCATTGCCAAGGAACTTTCCATAGCGGAAACGGACAGATTATTTATTTCTTTACTATACATAGAATCATCAGTTGTTGCTGGGACCATAGCGATACTACTATTTGCAGCGGCATTAAAATCTAATTTAGGGATCAAATTAAGCTGGTCCTTATTAATATTCGACTTTATGTCACTAGCGTTTTTGCTCACTTCGTCTTGCCTACCAATTTCTAGCTGTTTTATCTTTGAGTTAATAACTTCAAACTCTAGGGAGTTCGTCGGAGCAAGATTTTTGGATTTTTCAAAATTCGAAGAAACAAGGGCTAGGTAGACCATTGAGTGAATTAAAATAGAAAGCACTAAAAACTTTGCCATAAAGTGAGCTTGCCCCTTGCTTGTCCAAAGTATCTTGAAACTAAATTGAAATACACTAAATTGCTTAGCCTTGAACCTTTGTAGGAACAGTTTTTAATTGAGAATCTAAAATTTTGTGTTCCCTGCATCACATTGTTTGAAAACTAAAAAATGGATTTACTACTATTTAAGCAGTAGCGCCAAAGCGAACCTTGCATGTAATATTTTTTTAAATTCAAGTCCCTATAATGGAATAAATTTCATGTTGAAACGGCTGAAGAACACATAAGCCTAAAAGCCCTAAACCCTAGCTTGGGAAGCCGTTTGCGCCTTTAAACCCCATTTAAATCTCTAAAGCTTGATGCCTAGAAAAGGACTAAATGAGGAAGTTATAAGCAGTACATAGGGTGCAAACTGACACCTTTATAAATGGCACAACGCTTGCTCATATGAGTTTACAGTAGTTTAAGGACAATATATGTTGTAAAACCTACAACCAATCGCGTCCAAGGAACATAAATCAGGAGAGAACCACAATGATAAACTTGATAAAACATTTAACACTGGTTGCTTTAGTTTTTACTTTTGCTAACCAAGCCATGGCCGTCGGAATCGATAGAGCCAAAAAAGAAATTTCTTTAATTATTGAAAGTGAGCCACCAGATTTAAATGCGATGCGTTCCACTGACGCTGTTAGTTTTCAAATCCTAGGTCATGTGATGGAAGGACTTACTACTTTTGACCGTAGAGGTAGAGTTGCCCCAGGTGTTGCGGAAAAATGGGATATTAAAGCAGATAAAGCCACATTCTATTTAAGGAAAAACGCTAAATGGAGTGATGGTAAACCAGTTACTGCCCATGATTTTGTATTCGCTTGGCAAACAGTAGTGAACCCTAAAACAGCCTCTCAGTATGCTTTTATTATGTACCCGATTGTTAATGCTGAGGCTATTAACACTGGGAAGATGAAGCCAAGTACTTTAGGTGTGAAGGCTCTAGATGATTACACTCTTGAAATAAAACTCGCTAAGCCTACAGGCTACTTCCTAGGTCTAACCAACTTCGCCACTTTTTATCCAGCCAGGAAAGATGTTTTTGAAAAATACGGGGAAAAATATGCCTCAAAAGCGGATCACAGTGTTTACAATGGTCCATTCAAATTAGCAAAATGGGTACACGGAGCATCTCTCAGATTAGAAAAAAATGAAATGTACTGGAACAAGAAAAAAATCTTCTTAAATGCCATTAACATTCCCTATATAACTAGAGATCAAAACACAAAATTCAACCTATTCAAAGACAACAAAGTTGCCTTCATTGATAAACTAACATCTGATACCATTAAAAACGCTGTGAAAAACAAGATGAAAGTAAGAAAATTTGCCGAGGGCACAGTTTTCTACCATGGATTTAACCATAGGCAAGGAAAGCCAACAGCCAATAAAAACCTTAGAAAAGCCATCCAACTTGTATTCAATCAAAAGGAACTTGTTGATAAAGTAATTGCTATTCCTGGATTCAAGCCAGCTGACACTCTTTTTCCTAATTTCTTAAAAGGGGTAAATGACAAGTTTCAAAAAGAATATCCTGCAAAACCTTTAAAGCAAGATCTTGTTCAGGCTAAAAAGTACTTAGCTAAAGCGAAAAAAGAACTAGGCGGAAAAATCCCACCACTAGTCCTATTGTGTGATGACGGAGAAAATGCTGGTAAACAAGCTCAATACTTTCAATCTTTGATGAAAAATCAACTAGGCCTAGAAGTTAAAATTGACAAACAAATCTTCAAACAGCGTTTAGAAAAAATGACTAACGGTGATTATGATATCGTTGCCGCTGGTTGGGGTCCGGATTACGATGATGTTATGACCTTTGCTGATCTATTGGCATCATGGAATGAAAACAACCGTGGTAAGTACAATAGCCCAACTTACGACAAGTACGTAAGGCTTGCGCAAAACTCTGCCGACCCAAAAACTAGAATGGACGCTTTTGGAAAACTTCAAAACATCATTACTGAGGACGTTGCTTTACTACCGAATTTTGAGAGAGGGGTAGTTTATTTAAATGATCCAAAACTTAAGGGCGTTTTAAGGTTAGTTGTTGGACCAGATCCACTTTTTATACACGCACGATTTAAGTAATTTATAGTGCCTCTTCGGAGGCGCTTTATTTAAGAAATCTAATAGAGATTTTTTTAATAAGGCGCCTAAATCATAGGTCCTATCAAATCAATAAGTACTGGGGGGTAATTATGGATTTGAAATTAAAGGAGAGTTTTATTGTTTTTATAAGAGAGTTTGGCTCCTGGCTAAAATATCTTGTGCATGAAGAAGACAATAAAAATTGGGAACACTATCAATACTGTTTGTTTTAATGGGGGAAAATTTTGAGAAAATATATCTTTAGTCGACTGGTTCAGGGCGTCTTCACAGTTTTCTTCATTGCCACAGCCACATTTTTTGCCATGCATTTAGTGCCAGGAGACCCGCTCTCTAGTGATAAAGCAATGAGTGAGGAGATTCGGGCCAATCTCGAGGCAAAATATGGATTGGATCAACCTGTGATCGTGCAATACGGAATATTCCTAAAAAATATGGCGAAAGGTGATTTTGGTATCTCTTACGCACAAAAAAATAGATATGTTAACGATATAATCGCTGAGCATTTTCCCATTTCTGCATTGCTAGGAGTACTAGCTATTTTGTACGCAGCCCTAGGCGGAATTCTATGGGGGGCACTAACAGCTAAGTTTAGAAATAAGTGGCCCGATCATATAATAATGATCATGGTTATCTTTGGGATCTCCGTTCCCAACTTTGTAGTCGCAGCACTAAGCGGACTTGGAATGGTGAATATCAATTCCATCGTTGGTGCTACGGTTCTTCCTGTAGCTGGCTGGGGAACCTTATCACATATGATCCTCCCCGCAATGGCTCTGGGACTCGGAACGATGGCTTATTTGACTCGTTTAATGAGAAATACAATGTTGGATGTCACAAATTCGGACTATATTAAAACAGCAAAATCAAAAGGTTTAGGCCCGTCTAGAATCTTTTTTAAACATGAGCTTAGAAACTCGGTTCTTCCTTTAATCACAATTCTTGGACCTGCAATTGCCGCAATAACCACCGGTGGGTTTGTTGTAGAGAGCATATTTGCCATTCCTGGTTTGGGAAAATTCTTTGTAGAAGCTGTTCAACAATTAGACTACACGGTGATCATGGGACTGACTGTTTTTTATGGGGCCTTTTTGGTGGCTATGGTTATAGCAGTGGATGTTATTTATGGTTTTATTGATCCAAGAATAAGGTTGGCAAAATGATGGAAACGGAAAATACTACAAGCCAATTTCGTTCCCTAAAAAAGGATCAACTAACAGTGGCAAATAACAACAGTGAAATAAGAGACGATGCTTTTGATCCAGCTCTTAAAGAAGATAAAGCCATTCAACAGTTAACCAGACCAAGCTTGAGCTACTGGCAAGATGCTTGGATTCGGTTAAAAAAGAATAAAAAAGCACTTATATCCTTATATACAATACTGGGCATTGTTGCTTTTTCTTTACTTGGTCCTCTTGTGTATCAAGTAGATCCGAACTCACAAAATTTAAATATGATTTCCCAGCCACCACAATTAGGAAAAACTGGAGTGGTAATGAGTGCAGATGTTTTGGGTGATGTAGTGATCAATCAAAACATCGCTGAAGAACCTGATGATTTTGTAGATGAATTAGGTAAAACTAACTCTTTGAGCCTTTTAGGTTCGCCGACAACAATTGGTGTGCATATTCAATGGGAGCCTGTGGAAGGAGCTTTCACCTATGCAGTTTATCGAAATGAGCATGAACCGACCAGCAATCAAGATTTAGGGATTCCTTTATTTGAAACAGAATACGCTAATCAACTTAGTTATATTGATTCTCTTCAACTAGAGCTAAAAGAATATTTTTACACTGTAGTAGCTACCGATGGAGCGGATGAGAGTGAACTATACACTACAATCGCTGTAACACCAACCCTGGCCTACACTCTCGAACAAGCTCGGGCAAAGGACCCAAGCCTTACGATTGGTTCTGAGATCTCAAGCCAGGCCTACCCATTAGGTACAGACTCTCTTGGCAGGGATATGCTTGCTAGATTAATGCAAGGAGGAAGAATTTCTTTCTTCATAGGATTCTTTGCACCCCTACTTTATATCCTTTTTGGTACTCTTTACGGCGGTATTGCGGGCTTCATGGGAGGATCATTAGACAATTGGTTAATGAGAGCCTCTGATTTTGTTGTCGCATTGCCATTTTTACTTTTTATGATTCTATTTTACGTAGCTTTTGGTGCAGGACCTGGGGAAAGTGGCGTGGCTCCTATGCTATTGGCCATGGTCATACTATTATGGCCGGCTACCGCAAGACTCGTTAGAGGACAAGTTTTACAATTGAGAGAAGAAGGCTTTACTCAAGCGGCCCAACTAATGGGAGCTAGCAACTTCTACATTTTGTTACGACATATGATTCCCAATACAATTGGTGTGATCCTGGTTACTTTGACCTTTGCAATACCATCGGCAATTTTCACTGAAGCTTTCTTAAGTTTTATTGGGATGGGTGTAGCGCCTCCGACACCAAGTTGGGGTGTTATGTGTAACGAGGGCATCAAATCAATGCTCAATTCCCCACACGAACTAATTTTTCCAGCACTATTAATATCAATCACCGTCTTGTCTTTTAACCTTCTAGGAGATGGATTAAGAGACGCACTAGACGCAAGAATGAGGTCAAGAGAATGAAAAACGATATCGTACTCAAAGTAAATGACCTAAACGTGGAATTTGATACCTACGGTGGAATAGTTCAAGCTGTCCGTGGAGTGGATTTTGAAGTAGAGCGAGGCAAAACTCTTGGAATAGTGGGAGAGAGTGGCTGTGGTAAAAGTGTTACCATGCAGTCTATAATGGGATTAATCCCCATGCCTCCCGGTAGAATTACTTCAGGAAGCGCTAAATTAGATGGTACCGAACTGATCGGTGTAAGCATTGAAGAGGCTCGAAAAATCCGTGGTAAAGAAATTGGAATGATTTTTCAAGACCCAATGACTTCAATGAATCCTACTATGAGAGTTGGAGAACAAATCGCTGAGACTCTAATCATACATAAAGGAATTTCAAAGGATCAGGCC
>JBGCGH010000068.1:0-53924 GCA_045110695.1 Bdellovibrionales bacterium
AAAAGCCTTTTCCAACCCATTGTCCAGAGCCAACGGCGATTTTAGATTGAATGGAGTTGTAACCCGCACCTCTTGGATCTCTTCCAGGATCAAGAAAGGTGAGGACTCTTTGTTTTTGGTAGGGCTTTAATGCGAAACTCCAGGCCAGAGGCAGAGCAATTATCACAATTGAAACTGCAGATAATAAAACTCTTCTCTTTACACCGACAAATAAACACATGGTTGCACCCATTGCAAAAAGCATTAAGGCTGTTCCAAGGTCAGGTTGCTTGGCTATTAAAACAAAGGGTACAACGGTAAGAGTTAGGGGAAAGACCAGGTCTTTAACGCCCAAACCATTGATAGTATTTTTATTGGCTAGTACTTTTGCTAGAACTAAAACCAATGCAAGCTTCATAGTTTCAGAGGGTTGGTAACGAAAAAAACCAAAGTCCAACCACCTTTGCGCTCCATAAAAACTTTTTCCAATGAATGGAACGAGTGCAAGGGCAAACAAGTTTATTCCATAGGCCGCGTAGGCAATTTTTTGAAATAGTTTGTAGTCAATAAAACTCACTACCAAATAAATGATCCAAGCACCACCCAACCAAACCAGTTGGGACAGAAAGGTTCTGCTGATTTCTGCACTGTCTGGATGATGGGTAGCGCTGTATAAACTAAAAAGCCCGATAGCATTCAAGAACAGAATAACTAGAGCTAGATTAATATCGAATTTTTTAAAGGTAGTACGGTTCTCAATGCGCATTTACATTCCAGCCTGTTTTCTTGTTTTTTTGGTTTCTAGTAATTCTGGATGATATTTTTCCATATAGGATTTGATAATATCTCTTGCCACAGGGGCTCCACCGCTGGATCCAGCACATGCATGCTCAGCCAATACCGCCACAACAATTTTAGGAGATTCCGCCGGGGCCATTCCTATGTACCAACCATGGTGTCGCTGTTTCATTGGGCGCTCTTTACATTTTGCGTAAACTTGATCAGCGGAAAGATTAAACAGCTGAGCTGTTCCGGTTTTTCCCGCCATGTGGACACCTGGAATTTTCCACCATTTAGCTGTACCTCGTTCCCCATTGTTGACTTGGTAAAGCCCCTCCAAAACCGTATCCAAAGGTCCTTTGGTTATGATTTTGTCCTTCATCAGGTCTTTTGTAAGTTCCGGTTCAAATTTTGCCTCGACTATATCTTGATCGTTAACGATTTTTTTAACAATATGTGGCCTATAGATTTTTCCTCGGTTGGCAAGCCCTCCGAAACTAGTAGCAAGCTGCAAGGGAGTTGCTAAAACATATCCTTGGCCAATAGCATTACTTAGGGTTTCTCCCGGTTGCCATTCTTCACCAAATCTTTTTTTCTTCCACTCTTTGTCGGGAATAAGACCAGAGATTTCACCTTTTAGATCAATACCAGTTTTTTTGCCCATCCCAAAGGCTCGAGCATATTTTGCTATTTTATCTATACCGAGTTGGTTGGCGATTCGATAAAAGAACACATTGCAAGACCTCTCCAGGGCTTGTACGATATTCACTTTTCCATGCCCGTACTTCAAGTGGCAATGATAGGTTTTTCTACCCAAACGCATTCTTCCGTTGCAGTGGTGTGTGGTGGCACGATTGATAACACCCTCTTCTAGTGCGGCCAATGCCACGAGTGCCTTAAAAGTTGAGCCCGGTGGGTTGTGGTCTTGAATTACTTTGTTTCTCAAAGGTTTGAATGGGTCATTGCTCAACTGACTCCAAAGTTTTCTTGATATACCAGTTGTAAAATTATTTGGATCAAAACTTGGAGCATTAACCCAAGCTAGTATTTCTCCGTTTCGCGGGTCGATGGCTATGGCCGCCCCTATTCTATCATTTAGGTTAAAGGCCTCATAGGCTGCCTGCTGAATGTCAGCATCGATAGTTAGAATGAGGTTTCTCCCAGGCTTGGCTTCTTGGGTTTCATTAAAAGCCTCAAATATTCCGGTAGTATTTAGTCTGCTTTCACGGCCTAGAGCATCCACTTGAATAAACTTAAGACCATCCTCGCCTCTCAGGGTTTCATCGTAACGAAGCTCCAAACCACTTTTGCCAATAATATCTCCCTGGCGAAAACGATCAGCAATTATTTTTCCTTTATTTAATCTCGGTAGCTCTCTCTTTGATATTTCTCCAACATATCCCAAATATTGAGCACCATTTTTATGTAAAGGGTAGGTGCGTTTTATAAACATATTAATATTCAAACCGGGGTTGTCCAGTTGTAATCTAGCAAGGCGGGTTACTTCCTCGCGATTTAAATTTTCTTTGATTCTTACAGGTCTAAATTTCCCATTTTGCCTAGCTCCTTTTTTCACTTTGGAAAGAATCCGCTTTACAGGTACATTGATCACTTTACTAATGGACTCAGCGGTCTCCTCTAGTTTCATTGCATATTGTGGAGTAATACTAATTTCAAAACCCGGTTGATTATCTACGAGTATTCTTCCTTCACGATCTAGAATCGCGCCTCTGGGAGCGTATATAGTACTTTCTTTCACTAGGTTTTTCTCAGAGAAATAACGAAACGAATCTCCTTGAATGATTTGTAGATACCAAAGGCGAACACAAAAGATCAATGCAATCACACCGGCCGTAATGTAGAGAGTTTTATAACGAGGAAGATATTCTTTTACTTCTTCCTCTGAGGCTTGCACTTCAAACTTCATAAAATACCTTCCACATCGTCTGTGTCAAATTTTCTTGTATGAATCTCAATCTGCATATTTATCCAATAGAATATGATGCCCACCAAGCTAGTTGTAATAATTTGGAAAAAACTAAAAAAGAATTGAGGGGAGGCGCTTTTTCCTCTTGAGCTGCCAGAAATACTTGTATCTTCCATCACAAAGGATAGTACGTAGTACAAAATATGAAAACCAACAGAGGCTATGAAAGTACAGAGCAAGAAATAAGAAAGACCTCGCCAAAAAACTCGATCTTTTAGATTAGCGATTCCAAGGTAGATCAATATCAAACTTCCAAATAACAACTCTAGTGGTGTGATGCTGAAGGAACTCATAATAAACACACAGATCAAGATATAGAACATAGACCATTTGAAATTATGAAAAAGCGCGAAAAAAACTAAGGGGTAGATCCAAAACATGGGAGCTGGAAGGGGAGAAAGATATCGAGGCCAAATACTGGTTTGAACTCCTACCATTAATAGGCAAAGAAGGGAGTAAAGTAAGAGGTTTATACTTTCCGCTTTTGTATCTTCCATTAATTGCTTTCCAGAGTTGTCTTATTACTTTGGCTGACCGTTGCTGCTTCCTCAAGGATTTCAACTTCGGGATTTAGCACATCAAAAACCACAAAAACCTCTTCTAGTTGTGATGTATCGATCATAGGTCTAAGTATTACTTCTTGAGTGATACCAGAACTTTCCTTTGTAACGGTTTCAACACTTGCAATAGGGTATCCGGAAGGGAATATATTATCCAATCCGCTGGTCACAATTTTGTCGCCGATTTCTACGTCATCTGTTCTTTGAAGGTATACTATTTCAGCCTCGTTGGGGTTTAATCCCTTAACAACTCCACGAGCTCTACTTCTCTGAACTCTTGCATCAATAACCGCATAGCGATCGGTAAGTAATAAAACTATACTGCTGCTCAAGTTAGCAGCTAGCACATAACCAACAACCCCTTGAGGATGAACGACAGCCATGCCTTTTTTAACACCATCTTTGGCACCAATACTAATCCGAAGGGTAGATCGTTCAGCAAAAAGGTCTAAGCCAACAACTTGAGCCACTCTTGTTTTGGCTGGAATTTTTGATGGGAGCTTAAGTAATTCCCGAAGTCTTAAATTTTCCAATGCCAGCTCATCATAGCTTAGTAGTTTGGATTGAAGGGCTGAGTTGATTTCAGTCAGTTTCCTGATATCACTATTTATGCCCACAAGATGTACATAGTCTGCGGCAGTACTTTGAACAGAGGTGGTGAAACCCACATAGATTTCTTGAATACTTCCAGCTACAAATGAGAAGGGGCGTAATACCCAGGGGTTTTCTCCCGGCTTATGTAGGTTTAGGGATAAAATAGGCAAACTTATGATGAAAATCAAAGCGGCAATTTTTCTGTAGTCCAAGCGTAACCAGTTCAAACGATGTCCTTGTTCGTAGGAATTTTATAAAATTGTTAGAACAATTTCTCTCTCTAGAATTATAGTATTTTTTAAAAATTCCCGGCAAGGCTTTGAAGTCTTAACCCCTTGCGTCTTTTTTTGCTAAAAAGCTGGTCACACTTCAGGAAAAGTCTTGAGTAAAGGGGGGGCTATCAAGGAAGATGGTGCAATTGTAACCGTGAGCTGGGAGTTCATCAGAATGTTAGATAAATTAAAGAACGCTAAATCTAGAAAAGGTGTGTTCGTTTACACTATATTGGGCGCTATATGTTTGGTTTTTGTGTTTATGGGAATGGACATGAATACAAACCCTGTTGGTGGTAATGCTGCCGTAGTAAATAATACTACGATTTCAATCTATGAGTACAGAAACGCCTTGAATAACTTAACTCGTTTTTACAGCCGGTTTATGGGTAACAACTTTGATACCAAACTTCTCGGCAACCAAGCACTTGATAGCGTGATTCGTGACGAACTACTGTCTCAGGAAAGTAAGGAGTTAGGTATTTATGTTACCCCTGCAGAGGTGGGAGACTATATCGTTAATATTCCTGCTTTTCAGGAAGAGGGTAGGTTTAGAAAAGATTTTTATTTTAACTTTCTAGAATCAAGAAGGTTAACAGCTGGTCAATTTGAAAAAGATCTTTCCAGGGGTTTAACAGTTCAAAAAACTCGCTCGACGGTAGAGGCTATTTTAGCTCCTAGTAGTTTAGAGACTGCCAAGGATAAAAATCTTGGATTGGTTAAAAGAAGTCTTAAGATCGTAGAATTGAAGCCTTCCGAGATAGAAAAGTCATTAAAGATCGATAAAGCTGCTATCCAGTCCTTCTTAAACTCAAATTCTGAGAAAGTGAAAGCCGACTACGATAAAAATATTTCTGATTTTAAGGTAGAGGAGAAAGTAAAGGCTCGACATATTCTTGTAAAATCGGAAAAAGGTGCAGAGAGCCAGGCTCTTGCAAAAGCCAATGAGATCCGCACAGGATTGAACTTGGAAAACTTCTCGGCTGTTGCTGGGAAAAAATCTGAAGATCCAGGTAGTGCAGCAAAGGGTGGTGATCTAGGGTTTTTCAAAAAAGGAATGATGGTAAAAGAATTTGAACAAGCTGCATTTTCTCAAAAGGTGGGAGAAATCTCTCAACCAATCAAGTCAAACTTTGGTTACCACATCATATTGGTTGACGAGAAAAAGGCAGAAAGCACTAGGCCTTTTGATACTGTAAAAGACTCTATCGCTGAAGAAATGCTAAGGGATGAGAAAATTGCAAGCTTTGATGAAGACATTAAAACCAAACTTAAAGACAAACGCGCTTTAAACAAGAAACTAAAAAGTCTTGGGTTAAAATGGCAGGATGTTAAAGATTTGAGAGCCAATACTGATACTGTTGCCGGTCTTGGAAACCTACCTGCTGTAGTAGATAAAGTGTTTGCCATGGATAGTAAGGGCTTACATCCTGACCTAATCAACGCCGGTGGTAGGAAGTTTATCATCGAGTTAAGCTCAATGGGTAAGGACAAGCCAAGCGACGAAGCGGCTCCCGCAATTGGTCAGGGAAGAGCTTATGCAAGTGATGTAGTGGAAGACTGGCTGAAGAAGGCTGAAGAGACGGCCAGTATCACTAAGAATACAAGAGTGATTCAATAAAATTTATCTGAATATAATATCCATAAAGGCTAGATCCAAGGATCTAGCCTTTGTCTTTTAGTAGCCTTAATTCTCTCAATGCTTCTATAGAGTCTAGATGGGAAAACATCGGGATACTTTTTGGATCTAAAAAAGGGTTCCACTCTATTTCATTGGATAAAAGAATGGGAATGCTTGGTTTGTTTTTTTCTCTCAGCTCATGGAAGCTTTTGATGTATTTTTGCCGTCCAGAGTTTTGAGGATCAATTTTTTCGCAAAACTCAGCATTGGCTAAAGTGTATTCATGGGTACAATATATTTTTGTCTCTTGGTCTAAGCTTTTGAATTTTGCAAAAGTAGACCATAGATCCTCAGCACTACCCTCAAACAATTTACCGCAACCCAAAGCAAAAAGACTATCGCCCGAGAAAAGAGATTTCTCTTTTGGGAAATGGTAGGCAATATGCCCGGTGGTATGCCCTGGTGTAAAAAGTACCTCAATGGAGTCCATTCCAATTTTCAATTCACCTTCTCTTTCTATTAAATGATCTACGTGGGGAATTCGATGGGAATCTGCCTGGTTTGCATAAACGGGTATATTAAAATTTTCTTTAATTTCTTCTATTCCAGTGATGTGGTCCCAATGGTGATGAGTGATAAGAATTGCAGTGGGGCTAAGTTGTTCCCTATCGAGTGCTGCAATAACTTCGGAGGCTTTCCCGGGGTCGACAATATATACGCCATTGTTACTAGTTTGATGTATAAAAACATAGTTGTCTTCATAGATGGGTACTAGTTTCGTCATAGATTTGTCTCCCTTGCCAGCTATTCTTTGGAGTGATAGTTTCCCTGTATGGAAAAGGCCCTTCAAAAATTACTTTTTAAATTTTCTCCTGAAAAATCTCATGAGCTCCTTAAACTTATCACGCGTTATACGGAAAACTCTAGTTTTTTCAAAAACTATTGTCTAAATAGCTACCCTGATGTGGACCGCCTTCCTGTAGAGGTTGCAGGAATTCAGTTTCCTGGGCCAGTGGGCTTGGCAGCTGGCTTTGATAAAAATGCAGAAATGCTTGGTTTTTTACAGTTAGTGGGTTTTGACTTTATTGAAATTGGTACTGTTACCCCTCTTCCTCAGGAAGGTAATCCCAAGCCGAGACTATTTAGAGACATGAATTCTAAGAGTATTTTGAATAGAATGGGATTTAACAACGATGGAATGGAAAGTGTTCACCAAAGAATCTCTGAGTTCTGCTCAAGTAAAAAAATGAAGGTTCCATTAGGGATTAATTTTGGTAAAAATAAATCGACTCCAAATGAGACAGCAGAAGAAGATTATAGATTACTCGCTAAACGATTCCAAGGATTGGGAGACTATAATGTAGTAAATGTTAGTTCTCCAAATACTCCTGGCTTAAGAGGCTTACAAGATTTAGAAAGCCTTGAGAAAATTTCAAAGAGTGTAAAAACTGAAAATAGTATTCCACTTTTTTTAAAGTTAGCTCCTGATCTTGCCAATGAGCAATTGATAGAGATATCTGAGGCTTGTAAGGATATCGGATATGATGGTCTTATTTTAAACAACACCTCTATTGATCATAGCGCAAGTGAGTGGGTGAAAAATAAGGGTGCTGGTGGTCTAAGTGGTAGTCAAATTCGTCTACGGTCCCGAGAAGTCTTAATGATGTGTGCAACAAGATGCACGGTTCCCATTGTTAGTGTTGGGGGAATCGATAGTGCAGATGAGGCCGAGTGGAGACTGGATCGGGGAGCTAGTTTGGTACAAATTTATAGTTCGTTTGTATTTGGAGGGCCTAGATTTTTAACTGAGGTGAAGGCTCATTTGAAGAATCATCAGAGTAAGAAATCGAGCATTAGTTACCCAAGCTATTTAAATTAGGAAAGCGCCAAGAAATTGCAAAAGTAAAAGTGAATAGAGTCCAAAACTTATAAGTTTCGCATTTTTTTTATCTAAGCCAAAATAGTATTCTAAAGACATCTTGAGTAGGATGCTACTAATGGCAAATCCAACTATATCGACGCTCTTTAAAACTGGGAATGCGACTCTCAATATAAGCGCGGGAACCGAGGCTAAAAAAACTGCGGTATAAACAGCTTGAAAAGATATTTTAGTTTTAGAAAAGTAGCTCGCACTATAAAAAACTATCAACGAAAGTACTGCACTGGTTATCAATACCACAAAAGGATAGATAAAAACTGCCCATAGCATAGTGAAGAGGCTTTGGCTTATTATACCCATAGCAAGTCCTGTTAGTGTACTAAGGGCCGCGTAGGCGGTAATGAGTTCAGAGCTAGGTATCTCTGGAACGTTTTTCATATAAGGAATAGGGTTTCTTATAAAGGTCCAAAGAAAATGAAAGGCGCCCACTAAGGTTTCCTTGAGTTGCTCCACTAAGTTTTGCTTTGCCTGGCTCATGGTTGAAGTAACTCTCTTTCAGCTATCTCTTGGATTGTGGGAAGAACAGCATTCATGCTACTCATATTTTTATCGACCCCCAAAATAAAAGGATCAAAGTCTTGGGTTTTAACAAATTGCTTATGAATCAAAGCTAGGGCTTTGTACATAGATTTGCCAGTAAAACTAAGTTTCGGTTTAGAATCTAATTTGTGTACATGAATATAGTATTTTCTCTCGCCATTGATATCGTCTGGAATGTCTAAGGTTTCTTGAGCTGTAAGGATATGAATAGACTCTAAATAGGGATGTTGAAACTTAGAAAGCTCGATGGCTTCCTGAGCAGCACTTTCATGAAAAAATAAAGTCATTGGATGTTTTCTTTGCTCTAGGTATAGGCGTATTTCTTTTAATCTTTCCTCAGAGTTGCGCCAAGAGAGTTTAGCCTCGTCTACAAAAAAACCGTGTTGCCGAAGGTAATTAGGTATTTGGTTCCAATAGGACTTGTAGTAAACAATACTTTTTTTACCTTCTACAAATACAAGCCTAGATTGGGCCATGAGGAGATTTGGTTTAAGTTCATCAAGCTCAATGGGTTTAGCGCGAAGTTTATTGTTTAAAATAAATAAGCCGGCAAAAAAGCTACTTAAAACGACAATAAAACCAATAATCATTTAAAAGGTCCCATCGACTCTTATCGTAAAGTCTATAGCAGATTTATCAGGAGTTTCTGAAATAAGAGCCCTTCTGTAGACTAGGTCTGTGCTCAGTGCTACACTCTTACTGAAGCGAGTAACAATTCCAGTGTGTAGATTTGTAGATGGGGTTGTGAACTCTTGAGAACTTAAATCATCTTTTGTAACTCTCATGTATCTTCCCGCTAATCCGCCACCAATTTTATAGCCCCATATTTTGGAGAGCTGACTGGAGTAAACCAATTTTAGATCAAATTCTTGCATTTTATAACTAGTACCTGTGTCAGTATCCTTATAGTTTTCAAAATTTGTAATTCCGCCCTCAGCTCGCCATTCATAAGAAAAAAGATCTATTCCAAAGTTAGTTTGAACTCCATTGACACCTGCTTTTAGTTCCCCTGAGTCAGTACCTATTGTGGACATTGAGTTAACTATACCGACCCCTAGGTGAAAACGAATGTCATCCAGGTAATTAAAAGCTGCCCGAGGAGTTCTAGTTCTATTGGATTGAGAAAGCTGCCTAACAATACTTTCATAATCTACTAGATCCTCTTCCTCGTACTGAGCGGAGGCGGGTGGGTTATAAAGACTAATTGCAAATAGTAAAATTAAAAAGTTTTTCATATCATTATCCTATCAAGCTTATTGGCCTTTCGCGATGTCAAATATTTGTCCCTTCTTTTTTATTTAAAATAGATTACAATAAAAGGAGTTAATGTGAGCGGGGAGTCGTATGTTTAGGACTAAGGTCTGGAAGGAGTGTTTTTGTGCCTTCTGTAAAAACGAAAGAAAGATATATTCTAAAAAGCATTTAGGCTTCTCTGAGGTGCTTTTAGTGGGCGTTCTTAGTTTCTTGCTCAGTATGGTTTTTTGGCAAGAGGTAGAGCCGAGATCCATGGTAGTGTTTGTTGCGATGCTCGTAGTGTCAGAGACGATAGTTCATTTCAGGTATCGTTTTGGTGTAATTTGCCAACATTGTGGTTTTGATCCAATCTTGTATAAAAGAAATAAGCAGGCGGCATGCAACCGAGTAAAGAGTTTCATGCAGTTTAGAAAACAGGATCCAATGTTTTATTTGAGTGGAAAAACCTATGATAAGTTGGCTCGAATAAAAAGATTAGAAGAAAAAGAGGAATCCTCTGAAAATAAGGTTTTAAGTACTAAAACATGGGTTAGTGACGCTCCTGAACGTGAAATTGGTCTTGAAGCCTTGGCAGAAAAAAAGCCTCATGAAATAGCAAATATGCAGGCATTCTAAAAAATATAGCCATCGGGCGATAAGCATCCCTTGCCTCCAGACCTGAAGGGCGATATTTTCAGGCGATGAAGAAACTAGTAATTATTCCCACTTACAATGAAGCTGAGAATATCATCCCGCTTTTCAAAGAAATTGCAGAGCAAGAAATCAAAGGCTTAGATATCTTAGTTGTGGATGATGGAAGTCCAGACGGGACGGCTGATTTGGTTGCTGAATATCAACAAAACAACCCCCAAGTTCACATATTAAATAGAACTAAAAAAGAAGGTTTAGGTCGTGCCTATATTGCGGGCTTTCAGTGGGGCTTGTCTCAGGGCTATGAGGCAATGATTGAGATGGACGCTGATTTTTCTCACAGGCCAAAAGACTTGAAAAAGATTGCCACAGAAATTGAATCCACTGATGTTGTGATTGGGTCTAGATACATTGATGGTGGAGCCGTGCAAAACTGGACCTTGTTTCGGAAATTCATTAGTAAGGGTGGTAGTTTCTATTCTACAATGGTCCTATGGAAACCTGTTAAAGACTGGACAGGTGGTTTTAATGCCTGGACAAAAGAGGTTTTAGAAACGATCGGTTTGGATAAGGTTCAATCTGATGGTTACAGTTTCCAAATTGAATTAAAATATCGTGCGCTGAAATCAGGTTTTAAAGTAAAAGAGGTACCGATTGTATTTGAAGACCGCCGTGAAGGGCAAAGTAAGATGGATTCAAAAATATTTCTCGAGGCTTTGTATCGTGTTTGGAAGATTCGCTTTATTTAGCTTTGTTCTATTTGGTTTTGCCTCATCTCTGGATGCAGCACAGATTGGTACGGTTGTTACTGATGGCGCTATAGTTTATAAAAAGGGAGACTTCGATGCTCCTGTTCTAGGCTATTTAAGAGCAAACAGAAAAGTAAAAATATCTTCAAAAACCTACGGGCCATTTTACCGAGTAAAACTAAAACAAGGAATTATTGGATACGTTTCAGATATTGATGTTCAACCTTTATCTGGTACAAAGCGATCCAAGAAAGGAAGAGCTAGAAATAGAAATGCTAACAAGCAAAAGCAAGCTTCTTCTAAGAAATATCGTAATAAACCGGTTATGGGTAGTCAGTATGTTGGTGCAGGCTTTGGAAGTATTTCCTTCAGTGACCGCTTTAAAAGCTCAAGTGATGGATCACAAATCACTAAATCCAGTAGTACTATGTTTGTTGGTTTTAAATATACAGGACCTTCCAAATACCTAGATGGGCCATTAATTGTGGATGCCAATGTATTACTTGCCGCTAGTCTCCCCACTTTTTACGATGACATTAGTAGTACTCCAGCAGTGGGTAATGTGATGTTGGTGGATGTGGGCTTATTAAACCCTATGTTTAACAATCGTAGCGACAACTACAGTCTTTACTACGGGGCTGCCATTCAATTGTTTTATACAGATTTTGAAATCACTGTTTCTTCTGTTTCTGTTCCAGCCACGGAATGGGCCTTGGGTGCAAGTTTAAAGCTTGGAGGAGCTTACTCCTTCGGTAAGTTTGTTTTAAAGTTTGAACCAACCTTTTATTTTGCCGAGACTAATTACCTTGGTGTTAATTTCGGAGTTCAGTACCAACTTTGAGTAGCACTACATCTATTGATTTAGGATATATTTGCAGGAGATCTTTTAACTTTAGTAAATAAAAAGACTTTTAATTTATCTAAATAACGTTCATCTATGAGACACCAATGCCATTAAAATGGTCTTTGCTGTCGAAAAGTCTTAACCAAATGCTCAAAATACCGATCTATTACTTCGATTGCGTAAAAAAGTAGGTCGTTTGCTATGTTTCGTTATTTTACTATGGCCTTGAGGTCACTTATTCTTACTCTTTTTTTGGTAGCTTGTGAGGACTCCAAGGAAGCCTTTAATTTCTTCGAAGAAGAAATTGGGCCTGGTTCTGCAATTGAAGACGTAGAGATTATCAATTTTACTCCCACTGCAAATGAAATTCGGTTAACTAGTGTGACTCAAACTACTTTCGCGGTCAGCGTAAATGCTTCAGCTGGTTCGAAAGTTACTTTTAATTGGCAGTTAAATGGGGTCACATTATCTGGTGAAGACAAGCCATTTATAGATATATCTGGAACAGCCTTAACGGCGGGAGCCAATTCGTTACTTGTAACAGCTTCTAATGAGCAAAGTTCAGATAGCCAGAGTTTTAACCTAAGTTTAAACCAAGCACCAGTAATTGATACTTTTACTCCTGGTATTGCGGGGAACTTAATTTCCTGTGGATCAGGTACTCTCCAATTTACAGTTACAGCCAGTGACCCTGATGCAGACGGATTAAGTTTTGTTTGGAAACTCAATGGATCTGCAAATCCATCTAGTTTCAGTGAAACTAGTTCTGTTGGTGGATCTGTTCTTGATTTTACTCCTAGCTGTGCTTTGAGTGGGGCTAACTCTGTTTCTCTGGAAGTAACAGATGGTTTTGATACCACTATTAAAAGTTGGAGTGTTAGTGTTATTAACCCGAGTGTTGCTCAAATTAATTCTTACTCTCCACTAGGTGCTATAACCGTTATCCCAAGTACTGGTTCCCAGGCTTTTTCAATCAGTGCCACTGGTAAAGATCCTTTGGCCTACGCGTGGCGGTTAAACGGAACAGCGATTCCAGGGGAAACCAGTTCTTTTATTAATTTATCTGCGGGTACATTGGCGGCGGGAACATATACACTAACTGCCGAAGTTAGTGACTTTGATTCTAATGACTCACAAGATTTTACGGTGAAGCGAAATGCGCCACCAGTAATTAGTAATGAGGCACCATCGGCGTCAGTAACAAAATTAAATTATCAGTCCTTTGCCACCTTTAGTATTGATGCTAGTGATGGAAACTCCGATTCTTTGAGCTACACTTGGACTTTAAATGATACTATAAGTGGGTATTTGGCAGATTCTGTAACCGTAGGTGGCTCACAGGCAATATTCTCACCAGATGTAAGCTTAATTGGCTCCCAAACAGTTAAGGTTTTAGTCAGTGATGGCAATGAAACCGCTACCTATTCTTGGACCGTTGAGGTTAATTATTTCTCAGACGCTTGTAACAATTTGCAAGCAGGGCAGATATGTACAATTGTCGGTAAACCAGGCCTTGGAAGTGGTGTAAACCCAATAACTAGCCCCCAAATATCAAAGGTTCAGCCTGCGCATTTAGAAAATGATGGTAACGACAACTACTTCATTGCCGATGATAGTAATGATGTGGTTTGGTTCTATAACCGCTCTGTTGCAGATGTTACGGTACTTGGCACAACAGTACCAGCAGGTGAAATCAAAGTAGTAGTAGGAATGGGATCTCAAGGGGTGGGGACTTCTGGGAGTAATGCCTTAAGTTACAAGCTCTATAATCCCTATGGAATGGCTTGGGACTCCGTGAGAGGAGATCTCTATATTGCCAGTTACTCGGGACACAGAATTGTACGAGTAACTAGTAGTGGGATCGCCAGACATGATATTTGTAATGGTAGCACCACAAATAATGAGGCAAATAATTCAGATGGTGGTTTAGCTAGTTCTCATCAGTGCGGAAATGTAGCTGGGCTTGAATTCGATTCCGCCAATAATTATCTTTACGCTACTCTCACTTCTAGAGACAGTATCAAGTATTTTGACGTATCTAATGCGGATCCAACGAATTGGACAGGACATATATTTGTGGGAAGAAAAAATGGATCCGGTGCATTTAGTGCTGGTAGTGATAACACAGGTGTAATAGGTAACGGGACAAGTGGGAGTTATATGAGGGTAAATAACCCTTGGGAAATAGAGCTTGGAAAAGATGGTATCGTATATTTTATTGAGCAAGCTGGGTGTAAACTAAAAGCCGCCAATCCTACTGGAAGTAGTGTTAGTTTTATTAATTCCAATATTACGATTGCTGCAGGTGAGGTTCGAACACTTTCTGGGACTGGAAATTGTAATTCAACAGAAGGATCCTATACGGCGGCACGATTTAAAAATCCACGTGGTTTAGCTATTCATTACGATGGATCAAACAACGTAGTTGGTTGGTTCGTAAGTTCGGATGATCATGATAGAATATTATTTGTTAATAACACAAGCTCTACGCAAACAATTGGAGGCCGAACCATTGCCTCTCAGGAAGTGAGAAGGGTATGGGGTAATGGTTCTGATGGTTATAGTGGAGAAGGCGACAATGCCTTTAACCGCTTGATCCAACGTGCATGGGGATTAACAAAAACCGCAGATGATAGCTCTTTGGTTATCGCTGATAGAGGAAATTATAGAGTGCGATCTTTACCAGTGAATGTAAACAATGGAACCACTGTATCAATTGTAGCTGGAAAGGAAAAGTTCGACTTTTCTGGAGGTAGTAATACCCCAGCGCCTGACTCTGTGATAAATCAGCCTACCAATTTAACTTATGACTCCACGAACAACAGAATGCTTTTTTCTGATGCCAATAATGGAAGAATAAGATCCGTAGATTTAGTGACTGGGGCTGAAAATACTATTATTGGGGCGGGACTTGGTAACGGTGATCAGGATGAAGAAGATCCATTGGACGTGTTTATGCGGGGGCCTAGAGGAATGGTCTTTCATAATGGTGGATTAATATTTGCTGATAAATACGAAAGTAACGGGACAAACCGTAACTGCTTAGTAAGGGCTTGGAATGCAAACAGCACTTCTACAAATTTCTTTAATACTATAATAAGTCCAAATAAAGTTTCTACTGTTGCCGGTAATTATGCCCTTGGTTGTAATGCTTGGAGTGGAACTTATGAGGGAGGGGCCGCTACCAATGCAAGGATTTATCGACCAGAAGGCGTGGCTACTGACGGTACAAATTTATACATAGTCAATCATGAAACTCATTGTATTATGAAGGTTACTGATACTGGAGTAATAACTACTTATGCAGGGACTTGTGGATCTGCCGGTGATGTAAATGGATCGCCGGTAAATTCATCAAGCATACGATTTAGATATCCAACCCAAATTGTCAGTGATCCTGATTTTATCGCGGATGGAAATCTGTTTGTTGTAGATCAGATGGATAGAACAACAAGTAAAATTAAGTATATTAACAATTCTAGTAGTTCTGTAACAGTGAGTGGTGTTACAGTTGCCGCAAATTCGATCGGAACCATATATACAACAGGTGGATATTCCTCTGGTCTCGCTATTTTTGGTGATCACATTTGTTATACTAGTGGAAGTGAAACTAGGGGAGATCAAGGCTCTCATAATGTTATTTGTAAAAGAAGATCCGACGCTTTAGCGAATGCCACGATACGAGTGGGGCCAAGTGACGGTGCCAGTACGAAAGGGAGAACTCAGCTTGGCACGGAAGAGGAAGGAGTCGCGGCCACTTCTGCAGGTCTCAATAGTCCATACGGACTAGCCTTTGATAGTGACGGTAATCTCTATATCACCGAAAGAATGTCCAGCGTAATTAGGATGGTTAAAAAGTGGTGGTAATCCATTTAATAGCCATAACCTAAGTCTAGAATCAAATTCACAGCCTAAACCAAAGTTAAAATACGCCCGATAAATACACATAAATTACACTAGGAGTGTGTATCGTGCGTATTGTTTTGATTGCGTTAAGTTTATTTCTAAATGCCTGTTCTATGGGGATGCTAAGGGTTCAAAGTAACCCAGAGGATGCTGATGTATTTGTTCAAGTGAGCGCTCAACAGCCGAAGCGAATTGGTAAAACTCCATTAAACATTCCCAGTTCTCAGATCTCTGCAAGTGGTACCGACGCGGTGAAGGTAATTGTGAGAGCCGATGGCTTTGAAGACGCAAGTTACCTCGTACCAACAATGCTATTTGAAAAGAATGTCCAAATCGATGTAAAGATGAAAGAAAGTAAACTTCCGTTGAGCTGTACACAAACCACAGAGATGGTTGACAAGATAGCCAGAGACATTGCTAAAACTCAATTTTTTATCCAGCAGAAAAAATTCCAACAGGCCGAAAATCTTTTACTCAATCTATTAAATGATAACCCAACGAGTTCTGTAATATATGATCTTTTGGGAAATGTTTATTACCTCGATAAAAAATTATCTCAAGCCTTAGAGGCCTACGAAAACTCTATTCGTTTGAATCCAAATGGATTTGAAACCAAAATGATGGTCAACAAGCTTAGGCAGATTGCGCCTTCACGGATCCCAGCAAATGGGGGTGGTTCATGAATTTTGTTATAACACTTATTTTAGCAACAGCAGCCGTCGCAGCTTCCTTGATTCACCTAGATCAAGAGTTGGTGAGGTACTGGGATTTTGTAGCCTTCGCGATGGTTTTTGGTGGGACACTAGCTGTGAGTGCTGCAGTAATTCCCTGGAGAAACTATAAACTTATTTTTAGTATTATTAGAAAATTACTATTTAATAGTACCGTAAGTAAAAAACTCTTTTTAGAAAAATGTATTGGAACTATCCAAAGCTATAAAGCTGGTGGATACGTCGAGATTAAGTCTGTAAGCACCCCAGCTGATCAAATCTTGGCCGATGGGTATGAGTTATTAAACTTGGGAATTAAAAAAGATAAGGTTGAACACATATTGGAGGAAAGAATCCATACCTATATGAAGGATAGCTATAATGTGGCTACAAGTATTCGATCCTTAGCTAAATACCCCCCAGCCTTTGGCTTGGCAGGAACTGTATTTGGTCTTGTTGAGCTAATGAGAGGCGTGAGTCAGGGCCTGCCTGTAAAAGAAACGGGTATTAAGATGGCGATTGCATTGGTTGCGACTCTATATGGTTTAATGGTTGCCAACCTATTTATAAGTCCAGCGGGTGAGCAGGCGACTAAAATGATTAAAGACGAAGAAAATATGTGTGATATCGCACTACAAGCCATTTTACTGGCTGCCGGTGACGATGGTTTACTTGAGTCACAGGAATTTTTGAACTCCATGGTATTAAAGAAAGAGAGAATCCAGTTAGGTGGAATGCAACAGGGAGCTGCCTAATGCAAAAAGGTCGTAACAGGGATTTTGGACACGAGGAAGTAGATTCAGAGGGGAGTTGGGCCATCAGTTATGGTGATATGATTACCTTACTCTTGGCTTTCTTCGTATTGTTTTTCACGGTGGACCCCCATAAGGAAAAACAGAAAAACCTGCAAAGTTCTTTAGTCATGACCCTAACTAAAGAAGCTGAGAAAAAAGCATTGAGCCCTGATGAGAGCGAGAATGTTTCGGCTGCGGAAAATAGCCAGTTAAATATTGGAAAAGACCAGGGTGAAAATATTGAAAGTAAAGTTCTCGATGAGTGGGGTGCAGAAATTCACACTGTAGGTCAAAGAATTATTGTAGATTTTAAAACCACTTCCTTTTTTGGAATTGGACAGTTGAATCTATCAGGCTCTGGAAAACTAACATTAAAGCAGTTTGTTAATTTATATATGCCTTTTGCCGGTAACTATATTCTTGGCATAAGAGCTTACACAGATAGTCGTCCCGTAACTAGCGTGGGGAGAAGGTACAAAGATAACCTAGAGCTATCAGCTCTGAGGAGTATTAGTGCCATGAGATTTTTACAGAAAGAAGGGATTCCATTGGATCGTATGAGACTTGGTGGATATGGAGAGTTAAAAGCTACAGCAGAAAGCTTGGCGAAAAAAGCGCAAGAGTCTGGTGAGGAATTTGACCACCTAGCCTTTTCAAGAAAAATAGTATTAGTAATAGAACCCCAAGAGAGACCGGAGGTTGAAATATGAAAAACTTCCTATTAATTTTTATAGTAGGTATTTTAGTGGGGACCCAAGCCTTTGCGAGCAGCTCCCACCCTAGAGTGTCTGAGCTGGAAGATAAATTGATGGCTGATGCTACTAAATATCTCAACGCTAGATTTCCTGATCTTCCGTTTTATATTTCTATTAAGATCAATCCTCTTAGAAGAAGTTTTTCTCAGGGCTATCAAATTCAGGGAGAGAATCTACCTTTTTATGCCTTAGATGAAGAGGCAATAAAAGATGAGTGGGATGATCCTACTGTAAGTCTTTACTCACTTTTGACGAGAGTAAAAGATGTAAATGTTAGCCTTAGTCTTCCTTCTTCATTGAAAGAAGCTGAAATAGCAGAAATAAAATCAGAGTTAAATGTTGTATTGCGACTAGTGCCTAGTCGAGATAAAATTGAGATCACCCAACGAAAGTGGCAGATGCTACCCCACCTAGAGTGGATAGTTTTAGGTGTTGCTGCAGTAATACTTTTTTATCTATTGGGACTCTTCGTAGTTTCTCGTTTAAGCATGAGAAAAATGGCCGATGTGATTAGTGCTATCAAGTCCGATGGCTCTGCCTCTGCCTCTGGTGGTGGAATTTCCTCTGGTGGGCCAAGTATTGTACCTTCTTCAGATATTGCTGGTGGAAGTGCTTCAAAAATTTCTGGTGATATCAAGTTCAATGATATGATAAAAATTCGAGAAGTTGCTTCAGAGTGGCTTGAGAACATATCATCGCAGCCTAGTTTTTTTAGAATAGATAATATGATGCATTTAGAGGAACTTGGTGAGAAAAACCCAAGATCACTGGGTGCTTTAGTTAGAATGTTCCCTGTTAATATCCAAAAAGAGCTATTTTCTTTTGGGAAGGGAAACGCATGGTTGGATGCTTTCTCTAAGCCTGGAGAATTAACTAGCGATGCATTAGAAATAATTGAAGAGCTGGGAAGAGTCCGCCCTGGAGAGTATGAAGCCAATTGGGAGAAGCTTTTGATTCAGCTATGGAGACTTGATTTGTCTGCTGAAGAGTTTTTAAGAAGTCTTCCTGAAGAGGATACGATGGTTCTACTAAAAGAAATGCCTAAAAATTTGGGTGTTCCCTTGGCACGATCCATATTTCCTGGAAACTGGGGCTCGGTTCTACGAGTTGAAGAAGCTAGTACTAGGTTGGACGCAGAAAAGTCAGAAATGTACTATCAGCTGAGTTTAGAGCATTTACCACTTAAAGATTTTGATGTTGTTCAAGAGTATCGAACTCAGATGGAGTTAGTTGACTACCTTGATACAGTAAGTGAAACGATAGAGAAAGAAGTTTACGTAGCGGCTGGAGAAAGCTCCATGTTGAATCAACTACGACCTCCGTTTTACAAAATTTTAGAAAATGAAGGAATGATGGAAGAAGAGTTCATAAAATTTGTGAAACTTTTTAAAGCGGAACAATGGGCCCTAGCACTTTTTAATGTGAAGCGAGATGCCAGGAAGAGTATTGACCAGTACTTTGGTGAGAAAGAAAAATTTCTTTTCATGGAATACCTCGTCCATTTTGATCGCTCTAATCCAAGTACCGATCAAATTGGGGCCATGCGTGCTCTTATGGGAACTAGTTTTCAAAAATATTGTTCAGATCTAGAAAATAAAAAACAGCAAGTAGTAGAAAACATCGATGAAGGGGAACGAGAGGATGAGCAAGTGGCTTAGTTTGGTTCTAGTACTTCTATCTACACAAGCTTTTGCTGGTAAGATGGATCTAGGATTTGGGTTTTATAGTTTAGAAGCAAAAACAAGCTCCGCGTCTGGCTCCTCGGCTAATCTCGGTCTATATCGAGCGAATTATGCAATGGACCTAACTAGAAACTTAGATTTCAATGTAGGTTATACCTTGATCATGTCTAATATTGTAGGTGGAGATCTTGGTTATGGTTTCGATTTCGGTGTAAGCTGGTATCCATTGGGACCGAGCGCACCAATAATGGGAGGAGTTGAAGGCTTATTTGTTAAAATTGAACCCACCTATCGACCATTCGTTGAGTTAAGCTTCCACCAAAGACAGTTTCAATCCGTTCAGTCTAGCTATGCTGGATTCGGTATCGCCTTGGGTGCGGAACGAGATTTTACCGATAGCTACGATTTGAAAGCTAGTGCTCGTTTTATCTCTCTAGATGGTCCTAGTGGCAGTTCGGCTTCAGAGTTAAGCCTATCATTTGGAGTAGTATTTCCATTTTCTCTGAAGTAGTTAAAATAAGTTAAAGTTTTAAATTAAATACTATTGTTTTATTTTTTTGGTCTTTGTTGGTTTTAAAAAAAACATTCCAAAAAGTAGAAGTATACTGCCTAGATATATGTTCCAAGTTAAGGCCTCATTAAAGAGAAGTAATCCTAAAACGGCACTCAAAAGTACCCTCAGGCTGCCTATAAGTGAGGCCGTGACGGCGGTAATGTGCTTAAATGAAATTGTCAGTAAATATTGCCCCAAAAGTCCCGCCATCGAAATTCCAGCAAAAACCGAAAGTTCCAAGCCCAAACGATGGGAAGAGATCTCTGGAAATTGGAAAAAAGGACTCAGAAAAATAAAACCAATCCCCATCACATAAAATAAAATGGTATTGGAATCATCGGTTTTTCTTGCAGCTCTCAAACTCATAATACTAGCCGCCGCAACTATACCGCAGAGTATTCCATAAATATCTCCATGATTCCAAGACTCGATTTCGGTACCCAAAAGAAAATAGATTCCAGATAGACTAATAATAAGAGCTAGCCATTGCCGAGCGGAAGTTTTCTCATTTAAAAAAAGTGGAGAGAGTAGTCCTACAAAGACCAAGTAGCTCATATTCAAGAGGTTGGCTTTAACTAAGCTAGTGTAGCTGATAGCAAAATAAAATAAACTTACAGCTGTAAAATTAGTAAAGGCTCGCAAATACACAGTTTTTGGATTCCGAGGCTTAGGAATTTCTTTTTTATAGCAACAGTAGCCGCCCACTACCAAGAAACCAAGTGCAAAGCGCCCCCAGATAAGTGTGAAACTAGGCCAGCCCCAGGAGCTTAAATATTTTACGCCGACAGTCATGAATGTGAAAGTCACTACAGAGCCCAGTAGTGTTAAAACAGCAAATTGACTCTGGTTTTTTGATAATTTCATACGATCGATCCTCTCATTTTTGTAGCTGGTGGTCATAGAGTTTGAAGTTTTAACAAAAGCCCTTCTTGGAGCACCATATCAAGGGGGTTTTTCCATGCGTCTAGAGAGGAGCAAGGTTATACCGAGGGAATGAGAATAAAGCGCCTATCCCCAGATGTTGTCGATCAAATAGCAGCCGGCGAAGTTTTAGAACGTCCTGCAAATATGGTAAAAGAGTTATTGGAAAACTCATTAGATGCTGGTTGTACTGATCTTGAAATACAAATTGAAGACGGTGGTCGATTCGTAAGTGTATCTGATAACGGAAGTGGAATTGATCCGGAAGATATGAAGCTAAGCTTAGAGCGTCACGCTACAAGTAAGATAGACGCCGCTGCTGATCTTTGGGGTTTAAATACCTATGGATTCAGAGGAGAGGCACTCAGTTCTATTAGTGCTGTTTCTAAACTAACAATAATATCAAAGAAAAAAGGGGCTTATAAAGCGTTTCGAATGAATTGTGAGTTTGGAAAAGTAGAGGAACCTTATGAAACCAGTAGAGAAAGTGGCACCACAATAGAAGTCACCGAGCTTTTTGGAAATGTTCCGGCAAGACTAAAATTTTTAAAATCGGATACCGCCGAAACTACAGCGATTAAAAAAGTTGTAAAAGCGATGGCCATGAGTTTCCCTGAGGTTGGATTCAGATTAAAGAGCCGTGGAAAGCTTTTTTATCAATGGACTAAGTCTGACTCAAAGACGGTGAGGGTATCCCAGGTATTCGAGAAAAAAAAGATGTACGAGGGAGAGGCTGAAATTGGCCTAACACAGTGTAAAGTTGTTTTTACTCCTCCAAACGATGTTCAAAGAAATTCACAAAATATTTGGTTTTTTGTTCAAAATAGATGGGTACTAGATCGTTCATTAACGGCTGCTGTAATGGCTGGTTTTGAAAATACTCTAATGCATGGAGAATACCCGAGCTGTGCTGTTTGGATTGAATGTGATCCACAGGATGTGGATGTTAATATTCACCCTACTAAATCTCAAGTAAAGTTCAGAGACCCAAGAACTGCCTTTAGAGTGGTAAGGGAGGCCATTCGCACGGCCGTTGCAAAAGCGCCTTGGTTAGAAGATTTACTTCCAAAAGAAAATTTTGATCAGATTCAATTTACCCAAAATTCTCATGAAGCTCCAACTCCTGCACTAGCAAGTCCGAATAACTTGGAATTCGTCGACAATAGTTTTGATAGTATTCAATTTAAGTCGAAGTCTGATGTAAATGATATAGTAGCCGAGCAAAGGGACAAAGTATCGGAAATACTGCAAGGCTATAGTCGACGAGCTTTATCTAGAGAGCTTCGTATTGATCATCGAGGAAACAGCATTGTCGAAACAAAAACTAATTTAGTAACTCCAGAGATGGAAATAAAAAAAACTGTTAGTTCAGACCCATTGGCCGCGAACCACCACTGGAGTAATTTACAAGTCTTAGGGCAAGCCGGATTAACTTACATAGTTTGTCAGTCACAAAACTCCATGGTTTTGGTTGATCAACATGCTGCGCACGAGAGAGTAGCTTTTGAAAGAATAATGGGTGCATGGCGAGGCGGGGAAATCGAGATTCAACAGACTCTACTTCCTTTGACTATCGATATGGATGAAGAAAGTGTTGAATCTCTCATTGAATGTAGTGACGAACTGACTCGAATGGGGATTTATCTAGAAAGAACCGGCCCTGAACAGCTTGGTGTAACTAGCTATCCCTCTATTTTAAAAGAAAAAGCATTAAAGACGGCTTTAGAAAAGCTCTCAGACCAAATAAAGAAACATGGTGGCGGAACCGCTCTAGAGCATAAAATTGGTGATATTGCCGCTACAATGGCTTGTCATAGCGTAGTTAGAGCTGGCCAGGCTTTGAGCATAGAGGAGATGAAATCCCTTCTAGTACAAATGGACGAATACCCACTATCTAGTTTTTGTCCTCATGGAAGGCCTGTTTTTGTAGAGTATCCTTTCAGTAAAATTGATAAAGATTTTGGTAGAATAGTTTAATGAAGGTTTTGTTTTTATACGGAGCTACCGCCAGTGGTAAATCTGATTTAGCTCTAGATTTAGCGCACCGCTATCAAGGCCAAATTGTAAATTGTGACTCGATACAGATTTATAAACATTTGAATATTGGAAGTGCAAAGCCCGGTGCTGAGGAGCAAGGAGAGGTACCACACCATCTTTTCGATTTCGTCGAATATCCAGAGAGTTTCGACGCTGCATCTTACAGGCGAATGGCTTTAGATACGTTAAAAGTACTAGAAAAAAAAGCCTGTCCACTGGCAATCGTAGTTGGCGGAACTGGTTTTTATTTTCAAGCCTTAGAAAAGGGGATGTATTCCGCTCCTGATATTTCTCCAGAAATCACTTCAGGGCTGGATAAAGACCTAGAGCTAGATGGCTTGTCGCTACTTTATCAAGAGATGATAAAAAAAGATCCTATCCTTAAAAATAAAATCTCAGAAAATGATAGTTATAGAACTCTTCGTCATTTAGCTCTGATTCGATCTGGACATTTACCCTCACAATTAGAAAAAGAATTTGATAAAGAGAGTTTTCCCTATCCATTGTTCAAAGTAAATCTAGAGCTGGATCGAGAATCCAGTTCTCAGCGAATCCTTCAACGTGTGGAGAAAATGTTAGATAAGGGATTTATAGATGAGGTGGAGGGACTTCGCAAAGCTGGCTACTCGGATTGGCCACCAATGAAATCAGTGGGCTATCTTCAAGTGGGAGAGTATTTAGATGGAGTCATTGAAAGTAAAGAAGCTCTAATAGAAGCCATCCACATCAAAACAAGACAACTGGCAAAACGTCAAAGAACCTGGTTTAGAAGAGATATTGAAGCCTATTTGCTCAGTGATGTTGCTCTGCAGAAAAAGGAATTGCTTTCAGAAATTCAAAAGTTTATTAATAGTGGCAATTCGGACCAAAGGAATTAGATCAATGACAAGTATGACCGGTTTTGCTGCGGTAGAAAAAGAGGGGGAAGGAGTACGCTTAAGCATTCGTCTCCGCTCTGTAAATGGTAGATTTTTAGATATAAAGCCCCATCTTCCTCCAGATTATTTCGCAGTAGAATCTGAAATCAAAAAAAGAATCGCTAAAAGCCTCCAACGAGGCACGGTCGATATTTATATTCAGAGAAAAAAAAGTAATTTGAATTCAAAAGTAAAGGTTACTTCTAATGTGAGTTTGGCCAAAGCCTATTTGAAATCCTACAAGCAATTGGCTACAGAGGTTTCTTTGGAAATGGATTTAGGAATGCAATCTCTGAGTAAGGTGCAAGGTGTATTGAGTGTTGAAGAAAGCACCAGTTTAAGCGCAAAAGAGAAAGAGTTTTTATTAAGCTGTGTGGATTTGGTGGTAGAAAAGGCCGCCAAAGAAAGACTCAGAGAGGGAAAAGCGACCTTCAAGGACCTTAAAGGGCTGATTATTTCTTTGGAAAAAGAGATCTCAGAGATTGGGAAACACCGTAAGCAGGTGAACTCCGAGTTAAAAGATCGCTACATGGATAAAATTAAAAAGCTAGGTATTGATTTAGATGAGGCACGTTTACATCAAGAGATCGTGGTTCAGGTGGATAAATCAGATATTACAGAAGAGGTTTTGAGACTAAAAGAGCATTTTAGGTCGATGAAAGAATTGTTAGAGGCAACAAAGCCTGTGGGAAAGAGACTAGACTTTTATACCCAAGAATTGCTGAGAGAAGTGAATACTATTGGCTCTAAGTCACAACATTCTGGTATTACTAAAAGAGTAGTAGAAGCAAAAGGTATTATTGAGCGAGTTCGTGAGATTGTACAAAACGTGGAGTAAAACTTTTGGGTTCAAAGCTTTTCATAATTGCAGCCCCTAGTGGTGCAGGAAAAAACACTTTTATAAATCGTTTGATCAACGAGAACCAAGATCGTGTGGTTCACTCCATTTCTTTTACAACCAGAAGCCCTCGGGAGGGGGAGTCAGAGGGGCATCCCTATCATTTCAGAAGCGTGGATCAATTTGAAAATTTGATTGAAGAAGATTATTTTGCGGAGTGGGCAAAGGTTCACAAGAACTACTATGGAACATCAAAAGAGTTTTTAGAAAATCTATGGGCTGAAAACAAGTGGGTAGTTATGGATATTGATGTTAAAGGAGCTCAGAATCTAAAAAATATCTACCCAGACGCAGTGAGTTTCTTTATTCTTCCCCCTTCAGTTGATGTGTTGCGTCAAAGGTTACTGTCCCGACCTGGAAAGACGGATGATGTAGAGCTGAGGCTAGCCAACGCAGTGGATGAAATGCTTTCTGCTCCAGAGTTTGATTATCAAATTACAAACGATAATTTTGAGGAAGCTTATGCAGAGTTCCAGAAAATCATTGAAAAATACCTGCAAAACCAGTAGTCTAGCAAATCTTTAGGAGGTTTTGGATGGCTCGCGTAACAGTTGAAGATTGTTTAGATAAAACAATAAATCGTTTCTCTTTGGTAATGTTGGTATCTAAGCGTGCGAAGCAGATGATCAAAGGTGCAATTCCTACGGTTTCTGAAACTAGAAATAAAGAAGTGGTTCTTTCTTTGAGAGAAGTAGCTAAAGGCACGGTATTTTTTGATACAGATGCAACAGCAGGAGCCCCAGAAGTACAATTAGAAGGAGATCTGAACCGCTAAGAAGGCGCAGATCTAACAAAAGACCTCTGATCCTAGGGGTCTCCAAAAGTAAAATACCTTTATTTTTTTAAGTATTTAGCCGATGACGGACTATGGCATAAAGGGCGAGGCATTTTTGGATCGCACTTTCAAGTAGGAAGTAATGGCGGATACATCAAGAGTCGACAAAATAGATGAAACCTGCATAGACTCCATTGATCAACTAGTGGATCGGGTGGAGAAAAACTGCACTTCAGTAGATATTGATCTCCTAAAAAAAGCCTATATTTTTTCAGAAAAAGCTCATGAAGGACAGTTCCGTAGAAGCGGAGAACCCTATATTTCTCATCCCTTAAGTGTGGCAGCCATTTTGGCTGAACTTGGCTTAGATCAATCTTCCATTATAACGGGTCTACTACATGATACCGTGGAGGATACTGAAGTCAGCCTAGAGGATGTTGAAAAGCACTTTGGTGAAGATGTTAAGGATCTTGTTGATGGTGTTACTAAAATTTCTCAAATGAAATTTAAAAACACACACCAAAAGCAGGGTGAAAATATCCGTAAAATGATCATAGCTATGGGTAAAGACATCAGAGTTATTTTGGTCAAACTTGCAGATCGACTTCACAATATGCGAACTCTAAATTCCATGCCTTATGAAAAACAGATGAGGATCGCCAGAGAGACTCTCGATATATATTCTCCATTGGCCAATCGCTTGGGGATATCTTCTATAAAGGTTGAGTTAGAAGATTTATCTTTCCGTTATTCCTTTCCAGATTTATTTTATGATCTCGTTCAAAAAATCAACCGCAAGAAAAAAGAGCGAGAGAAGTACGTAGACGAAGTAACAAGTCATCTATCTAGTTTAATTGAAAAACAAAGCATAAAGGCGGAGATTCAGGGCCGACCTAAACATTTATATTCTATTCATAAAAAAATGGACCTACGAGGTCTAGAGTTTGATCAGATCTATGATTTAATGGCTTTCAGAGTCATAGTTAGTTCTGTGGCAGAATGCTACGCTGTTTTAGGAATGATTCATTCCAAATGGAAACCCATCCCAGGTAGATTTAAAGACTATATTGCCATTGCTAAGAGTAATAACTATCAGAGTTTGCATACTACAGTGATTGGTCCAAGTGCTGAGAGGATTGAGATTCAAATCAGAACTCAAGACATGCATTTGATCGCAGAGCGCGGTATTGCTGCCCATTGGGCTTATAAAGAACGTGGCGAAATTCATCAGGACACAGAGAAAAAATTTAAATGGCTAAGAGAATTTCTAGAAACCTCGCAGCTAGCCGGAGATTCTGACGAATACTTAGAGAATGTTAAAACGGATTTGTTTGAATCTGAAATTTATGTTTTTACTCCTAAGGGGGATGTGAAAGAACTACCAGAGGGCTCGACCCCTATTGATTTTGCTTACTCGATTCATACAGATGTAGGGAGTAAGTGTGTGGGTGCGAAGGTGAATGGGAAAATTGTTCCATTAAAGCACAGGCTAAGAAGTGGTGATGCTGTTGGTGTTATGACTTCACCACATCAAACTCCTAGTAAAGACTGGTTAAACATGTGCGTTACTAGTCGAGCGAAAACAAAGATACGTGCTTATGTAAAACAGGAAGAGCGTCAGAAAAGTCTCGTCATTGGTAAAGATATATTTGAAAAAGAAGTACGTAAAATGGGCTTTAGTGTGCGTAGAGTTTTCGATACGGATAATTTAGAAAATTTTATGCGTAAAAATGGCTATAAAACCGAAGACGAAATCTATATTGCTATTGGTTATGGAAAGTCGACAACAGAAGACGTTGTTAAGTATATGAACCCGAGTCTATTTGAATCTGAAGCTCCCTCGGAGGCGACGGATGACAACGAGAGTTTTCTTACAAAAGTTTTCAAATCAGCCGGAGAGCAAAAAAAGAAAAAGGGTAGCTTAATTACAGTGGATGGCATGAGCGACATTATGGTGCGATTTGCAAAATGCTGTAGCCCAATTCCAGGTGATAGTGTTGTTGGCTTCATTTCCAGAGGAAGAGGGGTCACTGTGCATACTTCCACTTGTCCTAAGGCCTACGATATTGATGCGAGTCGACAGATTGATGTGCAGTGGTCTGACAACCATAGTCAGTCAAATAACGTAAAAATAAGAATCCTTAGTTTGGATGAACCAGGACTTCTGAAACGAGTATCTGAGGCATTTTCAAGCGCTAATGCTAATATTATGAATGCAAGAATTCGAACAACAAAAGATAACAAGGCTGTTTTTCACTTTGACGTACAGGTTAAGGATACGACTCAGTTAAGCCATGTAATTCAAAATATTCAAAGAATAAAAGGCGTCATAGGCGTAGAAAGAGAATAGAACATGTTTAAAGTGTTTTTGAAAGAATACGTAATTTGTAAGGTCTTCGGCCTTGAAGCAGAGGATTGGCTTCACCGAATTACCAGTAACCATATTTTAAGTTTAAAAGTGGGAGATGCTGTTGGAGCTTCTTTTCTTACCGGTAAAGCTGGGGTTATTTCAGTATTTAATGTCTATCGGAAATCGAAAGACATATTTTTTCTTGTTGTTCCTGGTACTCAAGAAGAGAAATTCAAAAAATATTTAGAAGACGCTCATTTTGGTGAAGATTTAGAACTTGTTTTTTCTTCGGGCGAAGACTTAGGTTTACATGCATTGGTCGGCATTGAACTCAGTAGTAAGCTGGCGGGGGATTGTTTTCCCTCTTTTCCTTTAAAAGATCTTGATCATTTTATGATATTTCAAAAAACTGGCAAAATTGATTTCAAATTGGAGAGTGAAGAGTTCTATTTAAATCTTTTACGATCCCAGTCTTATCCAAGTATTCCTAGTGATTTTGGTGAAAAAGACATTCTTACTGAAGCCCAAGTATTCGATAAAATTGCTCATGATGATAAAGGATGTTACCCCGGACAGGAGGTGATCAATAAAATTAGAAATATTGGTAAATTACCTCGAAGGATATTTTGTCTGAAGGTTTTATCAGGATCTCTAGAGTTCGAAGACAATACTATCGTTTGTGAACTGGGAAAGCTAAAAGCACTTCAGAAATTTACTTTTCAAGACAGTGAGTTTTGTTTGGTAAAAGCACCTTTAAAAATATTCACTTCTATTGAAGAAGCAAATGTTTTCAAGGCACAGTCTGATACGGTGGAGCTAGAGCTTTTTAGTAGCTAGCTCGTTATTTTCCAGCTACTGAAAGATTCGGAATCAAAATATCTGGTACTCGCATACTACCACCCGCTAGGTGATAATTGTTCGAAGCTTCAAATTCTTTAAAGCAGTCTATAATATTTCCAGATACGACAAAGTCTTTCACTGCAGCTTTTTTAGTTCCATTTTCAATTAGGAAACCCTCTGCCTGAACGGAAAAATCTCCGCTAGCTGAGTTGTACCCAGAGCGTAAACCCTTAAACTCTGTAATATAAATTCCCTGATTTAGTTCATTGAAAAGTTGCGTTCTATCTTTGTCACCCTTTTCCATTACAATATTAGAACTTCCAACGCTTAGATTAGATTTGGTTGATCGAACGGCAGAGAAGCTATTTTTAATACCAAGTTCTGCTGCGATAACAGAGTTACTTAGAAAATTAGATACTTTCCCTGCATTTACTAAATCAGTCGGCCGGCTATCAAAGCCTTCAGAATCAAAAGCACGGCTTCCACTAGCTCCCTCAAGCATTGGTAGGTCTTTGAGATCTAAGCTTTTAGAAAAGCACAATTCTCCCAGGCGATCTTTTAGTAGGGATTTTTTATCCTTAACCTGCTTACCATTTAGGTGCCCGACCAACAGACCAATGAGGCTTTGGGCCACAGTGTTTTTCATTACTAAGTTATATACGCCAGTACTTGGTTGAGTAGCTTGAAGAGCATTTTGGCATTGGTCTAGAGCCGATTTACAAAGCTGATCTAGATTTAGGCTTTCATATTGCAAAGAGGAATAGCCTGCGCCCTTCATGACTTTGTCGTTTTCTACTTCTAGAAGAGGATAAGCGCCTATGGAGTAACCAGAAAACTGACTAGTCCGATTGGTTCCCAAGCTGTTTTGCAATCTAACTACAGAAGTATAATCAGAGTAGCCACCATAGGGGACCGCAGTAACATTGGAGTCCATTTCATAGAATTTTTTTTCTAGCTGTTTAGCCATTTCAATTTTTTGATCAATATTAATTGTTTTTGGTGATTCCTTATAAAACAAATTTGAATCATCGTTTGCACTAGAATCATTTTTGTATAGTTTTGGTTGATACTCTTTTGGAAAAGAGTCTAAGTTTTCCAGAGCTAAATCGAATGCTTTATCTAATTCTTTTTCGTTAAAGTTTTCACTGAAACTGGTGATTTCACAGTTTCCTCGAAGCAATCTAAAACCAAGACTTTGACTATTAGAACTTTGAAAGCCATCCATTTGTTCTTTTTGAAAGGAACATTCAAAACTCTCAGTTTTTGTGCTCAAAATTTCAAGATCTACAGATTGATCTGCAGCTTTGTTGAAGTACTTTTCTTTATTAATTTTCATTATGAAGCCCTTCCACCGACAGTGAGTTTACTAACGAGCAAAGAAGGTTGGCCAACAGTAACCGGTACCCAACCACTACTGGATCCACATGTTCCGTTGGCAAGCTCTATATCATTTCCAACTTTATCTATCTTTTTTAAAGTATCAATTCCTCTACCAATCAAACTAGCCCCTTTAACAAGTTCTTCTAGTTTTCCGTTTCGAATCACTCGGCCCTCTTTAACAGCAAAGTTATAGTCTCCAGTTCCTGGGCTAACTGATCCTCCACCCATATCTGTGGCGTAGAGTCCAAAATCAACATCTCTAATCATCTCTTCCAAGCTAGAGTCTCCCGCAGCGATATATGTATTTCTCATGCGTGAGGTGGGAGCGAACTTATAAGATTCCCTACGGCCACTTCCTGTACGCTCAAAGCCCGTTTTTAGGTGCCCCACTCTGTCCACAATATATCTTTTAAGAATTCCATTTTCTATTAGGGTAGTTTTTTGAGTTTTCATTCCTTCGTCATCTACATGGATACTTCCCCAGCTGGAGTCAATGGTACCATCATCGATGGCAGTAACTACGGAGCTGGCTACTTGTTTGTCCAATTGACCACAAAAAACAGAAGCATCAGCTGCAACACTAGTTGTTTCTAGCCCATGCCCACAAGCTTCGTGAAATATTACACCGCCAAAACCATTGCTAAGGATTACAGGCATTTCACCTGCTGGTGCAAACTCCGCATCTAGAAGTCGGATAGATTGGTCCGTAATTTTTTTTGCGATGGCTTCAGGATCAAAACCCTTTTCAAAAAGAGAGAGGTCGGTCATAGAGCCACCTCTTTGAAACCCCATTTCTTGATCTTTTTCATTCCTAGAAATACATTGGCCTAAATAGCTCGTGTAGGGACGAGTATCAAATAAGTGTAGTCCCTCGGAGTTCGCTATTTGAACTTCTTGTAGATGAAACGAAGTTTTTACTTCCACCTGCTGGACAAGACTACTTTGTTCTTTTGATTTTTTCGCTATAGTTTCCATAAATTCCATTCGACTCTTATAGCTTTGATCCGAAGGTATATCTCTGTAACGAATGTAGCTTGGCTCCACTTTTTTAGCAGGGCTAGGCTTATAATTGGTGTTTGACTCAGAGCCTGAGTTTCTTTTGTAGGTATCGATCAGTGCAATAAGATCTTTTTCCTCAAAAGAATTGGAAGTGAGATAGATACTTTCAGTACCATAAAGTAAGCGGATACCTATTCCAGCCTCCACTCCTAGGTTTGCATTTTCTAGCCGATCATTTTGATAAAACATATCATTGATAAGTTTATTTTCTGCAAAAATCTCAACAAAATCGGCCTGTTTATCTAAGCCTTTCTGGATAATGTTTGCTATAGTGTTGTCGCTGAGTAACATATTACCTCCGAGACTTTAATTTTATCATTGGTTGCTAGCTATGGCCATAAATGATCCCTTAGGAAATTGTATGAAGGTGATTTCTGTACTAACAACTTCTTGTTTTGCTAATAAATTAACCCAATTAAGTTCCATATGAAGATTAGCCTTTCTATTTAGCATTTTTTCTTCTAAATAAGGGGGAGAACGGAGAAATTAAATATGTTACTACTTGGATTAGATTTAGAGACCACAGGCCTTAGTTGGGAATTTGATAGAATTATTGAGATCGGTGCAGTTGTTTGGGATACGGATGAGAGTCGCCCCGTTGCGATTCAAAGTGAACTCGTAAATATCGGGGAGCAGAGTCTACCTAAAATTATTTCTGACCTTACGGGTATTTTTGATAAAGACTTAGCGAAATTTGGAATCAGCGAAAAGCAAGCTTTGTTGAGCACCATTAACTTGGCAGAACATTGTGATTATGTCGTAGCTCATAACGGAAATAGTTTTGATAAAAAGTTCTTAGACAAAGCTTTAGAGAGCCATGGCTTAGAGCTATCACTTCCATGGATAGATACAATGCACGATGTGCCCTATTCTGATGGTATAAAAACACGCAAACTCAGTTACCTAGCCACAGAACATGCCTTTCTTAATCCTTATTCTCATAGAGCCTGCTTTGATGTATTAACCATGTTTAAGGTTCTTGAAAACTACGACATTAATGAGGTTGTTGAACTTAGTAAATCGCCTACAGTAAAGGTTCAGGCGGTTGTAAGCTATGATGACAGGAATAAAGCCAAAGAAGCTGGTTTTAGATGGGACTCTTCAAATCGTGCTTGGGTCAAAGAAATGAAGGAAGTTCATCTGCAAACAATGAAGCTTCCCTTTGAAACTACGCCCTTTGATAATTAGTTCGCGTTTAACCATTCATCATCATCATCATCATCATCATCTTCGTCTATGATGAAGCTATAGGTGAAGTAGCAGCTAGCTCTCTGAATATGACATCTTGGTAAATCTGGTCCTGGTAACATATCAAAATCGTTACCAGCAATTTCACAATTTTCGTAGTCTTCTCCACAGCGAAAATAGTCTACATAATGATTTGGTCTGCCGTTTCTTCCACTAGAACATTCATAAGCGTATCTGATTTTGTGAATCACTCCAGTGTCATTGGTGTTGTTTTGTATTTCACAGGCTAATTGCCCACCATTTATAATTACTCTTCCATAATTATGGTATCTACGTTCAGATGCATGAGTTTGAAAAACAAAAAGAAAACTCAATATTCCTAAAAACAATTTCATTCATTACCCCTTCATAAACTCAGTTACTAAAGATTTAAGCTTGAATTTACTCCTACAACAAATGCTAGTATGCTTTTAGAGAGCTTTGCAAAGACTTTTGCTATAAGGAGAGTTATGCGGTTTGGCGAGGATTATTTTCGGAAAATATACGATGAGAACTCCCTGATTGATGGAGATTTTAATGCGAAGAGTCACGTTGACTACCTTAAAGCTACTTTCAAGTTACTAGAATTTCCACTAGAGACTGTTGCTGATTTTGGTTTTGGAAAGGCTAAAGTTTTTTATGAGCTGTATAGAACGCTAAAACCTAAATCACTTTACGGTCTTGAAGTGTCGGAATTTGCCTTTCAAAACTTGAATGATTCCGGTTGGCTAAAGCGTTCCTCTGGAGTTGAAATTGAAAACATAGGTCTATGTGATTTTGTTCCCCCAGAGGCGAGTTTCGACATAGGTGTCTGCAATTCAGTACTCCAATATATTCCCGATGTGGAACTGGAGAAGGCGGTATCTATTTTAGCTTATTCCTGTAAATACATTTATCTTCACGTTCCTACAAAAGAAGATTACGGAAAACTTGAGGAATCCTTAAATTTCAAAGACCCCTACGCCCTCCAACGCTCTGATAAAGAGTACAGAGATTTATTCTCCTACTATTTTACTCCGGTATCATGGGGCATAATGGAGTCTAAATATTTAGTAGAGAACATGAATTCTTGTTTTTTTGATAGTTTGTATAGGTTTGATTTTTAAACAGAAATTTAAGTTAGATATAATTTTGTGATAAAAAGCTATTGTTTGGTTACTTTTCTGTTTCTTAAAATGTCCTTCTTCAACATTAATAATTCTTAAAGTAATTATATAGTAACTTCATTTTTTTCGAATAGAGTTCGATTTGATACAGACAATTATTTCTACAGTATTACAATGATCTTAAAAGGCTAAACCTATAAAACTTGGCGGTGTGTTAGAGGGTGGTATTGCTTATTCTTCTGCTTTTTTTTTAAACATTTAGGGGGGAGGGTGATTCTTTGCTAATCTAAAAAAATAGTCTTGGGTTGGTTTTATCCATTATTTTATAAAAAAATCACATTTTTAAAAAATCTTGTAATCAACCAGCCCTCTAATACACTTGTCAGAGGGTTTTTTTGGTATTTAAGGAGGTTGATTTTGGCAACAGCAGCACAAGAGCTCAAAAAAAAGAATCGTTTGGACGTTTTAGAGCAAAAAGTAAATAAGTCCGTTGTTAGCTTTTCTGAAACTCTCAGTAAATCAGGTAGCACTGTTAAAAGAAACAGGGTTTCTACGCTTCAGGTTAATATTGGCAAGCTGTGTAATCAGGCCTGTCATCATTGTCATGTGGAATCTAGTCCTATTCGTACTGAGAATATGTCCATGCAAACAGTGGATCGTCTTTTGGAGCTAGTGGCTAATACCCCGGCCGTCCACACTATTGATATTACAGGTGGTGCTCCTGAGATGAATCCCAATTTCAGATATTTTGTGGTGAATCTTCGGAAGCTTGGAAAGGAAGTAGTTGTTCGCTGCAACCTTACGGTTTTGTTTGAACCTGGACAGGAAGATACACCTTTATTTTTCAAAGACCAAAAAGTGCAAATCGTTGCGAGTCTTCCATGCTATTCAAAAGACAATGTAGATAAGCAAAGAGGCAGGGGGGTTTTTAATAAGTCTGTAGAGGCCCTTAAGATTTTAAACGGACTAGGCTTCGGCAAAAAAGACTCTGGCTTAATATTGGATTTGGTTTACAATCCCGTTGGAGCTTTTCTTCCTCCGGATCAAGCCAGTTTACAGGCGGACTATAAAAAAACGTTGATGGACGATTTGGGGATCGAATTTAATCAGCTGTTTACAATCACAAATATGCCAATAAAAAGATTTTTAGAAGATCTTGAGAAACAAGATAAGTTAGACGAATATATGCAGCTTCTTTTAGATAGTTATAACAGAACGGCCGCAGACAATGTTATGTGCCGTGATTTAATTTCCATCAGTTACGATGGGAAAATTTATGATTGCGACTTTAACCAAATGCTCGAGATTCCTCAAGCAAATGGTGTGAATGATATTTGGAGCATTAGAAGTATTTCGGATTTGGACTTTAAGGATTTTGCAACAGCTAACCATTGTTATGGGTGTACGGCAGGCGCTGGAAGTTCATGTGGTGGAGCAACAACTTAATTGGGAGACGATATGAGTCAGTCTATAGTGGAGTCAGTACAAACAAGATATGCAGAAGGGGCAAAACAACAGGAGGCGGCTTTATGTTGTCCAGTGGATTATGATCCCAAGTATTTAAAAGCTATTCCTGCGGAAGTGATCGATCGTGACTATGGTTGTGGTGATCCTAGTAAGTATGTTCGCGAAGGAGAGACAGTCCTAGATCTTGGCTCCGGTGGAGGAAAGATTTGTTTTATTGCCTCCCAAGTTGTAGGGGAGAAGGGAAGAGTGATTGGTGTGGATATGACGGATGATATGTTAGATCTTGCTCACTCTGCCGCTCCTAAAGTTGCTGATCAAATAGGTTTCAATAATGTTGAATTTCGAAAAGGAAAAATTCAAGACTTGAAGTTGGATCGAATGACACTGGAGACCTACCTAAATGAAAACCCAGTGCAGAATGAGGCCGATCTTCATGTGATGGAAGAGTGGATAGAGAAAGAAAAATCTAGTAATCCGATGATTGCAGATAGCTCAATAGATGTAGTGGTTTCTAACTGTGTTTTGAACTTAGTTGCCACAGAAGAAAAAAATCAAATGTTTGAAGAGATTTTCCGTGTCTTAAAAAAAGGTGGAAGAGCGGTTATTTCTGATATTGTATCCGATGAGTTTGTCCCCTTAGAAATGCAAAAAGATGATTTTTTATGGAGTGGATGTATTTCTGGAGCTTATGAAGAAAGAGATTTTCTAAAAGCTTTTGAAGATGCTGGTTTTTACGGAGTCACTATTTTAAAAAGGGACGAAAAACCTTGGCATGTGGTAAATGGTATTGAGTTTAGATCAGTAACCATCGAAGCCTATAAGGGGAAAGAGGGTGCTTGCTGGGATTATAAAGATGCTGTGGTATACAAAGGCCCCTTTAGCTCTGTAAGTGACGACGACGGTCATTTTTATCCTCGTGGTGAAAGAGTTGCTGTTTGTAGAAAAACTTTTGATATTTTAATGAATGGTCCTTATCAAGAAATGTTTGAGCCAATTGAGTCTTATGTTCAGGTCACAGAGGAGACTAAAAAAGCTTTTCCTTGTGTCGAAAAGGTGCTTCTGAGGAACCCAAAAGAATCAAAGGGTGATGACTACAGTTTAACCACCTACGAAGAACAAGGCGTTTGTGAGCCCTACGCGGGAAGTTGTTGTTAAGAATGTCAACGCCAAGTGTGGGTCTCGCTATTTTTGTGAAAACACCGGGGGTTTCCCCGCTAAAAACTCGCCTTGCAAAATCGATAGGGCGAGAGAAAGCAGAACAGTTTCACATAGATACTTGTAAGCTTCTACAAAAACGATTTAAAACACTGGGACCAAACCTGGAATGTTACTGGGCCGTTGCTGAGGCAGAGGCTCTTGATAGTATTCACTGGAAGGATTTCCCTCGACTAAGACAAGGTGAGGGGGATTTAGGTGATAGATTGGATTTTGTGTATAAGTCCCTTAGAAAAATACATGATATTATTGTATTCATAGGTGCTGATTGTCCATTTATTCAAAACTCGGATATCGAAAAGGCTATTCAAAGCTTAGAAGAGAATGATTTTGCCGTAGCTCCTGTCGAGGATGGTGGTTACTATCTATTCGCAGGAAAAAGTGATTTAGATAAAAGAGTTTGGAAAGACGTCCCCTATTCAGTAGACACAACTGCATATGAGTTTATCAAGATTCTTAAGGGCTTCGGTAAAGTGTCGGTAGATTTTCCATTGTATTATGATATTGATACTATAGATGAATACTTACGTTTTACTAGGGGCTAAGAAATTCTAACCGCAAAGTATTTTACAAAGATCTCTAATTTTTTCGGGATCAAGGCTGCAAATGAACTCTTTGTTTTTTAAGGGAGTATAGTTTTCATTTCTACAATTTTTTATAAAAACATTTTGTTCCCTCAATATAGCCATACTAGCAGCACAATCCCAAATACTTAATCCTCTTTGAAAGAATAGATCGGCCTTACCTTGGGCAACATAGCAAGCGTCTAAAGCGGCTGCTCCGAGTGATCGAACGCTATTAAACCTCTCCAAGTACGCATAACTATTTTTTAATCTCTCTTCCTCTAGTGGAACTAGGTCGGAGGAATTAGAAAAGTATCTACCTACTATAACATTGCTTTGACCAGTGGGCCGAATTCGTAGGGGAGGTAGTTGTTGTTTATTGAAAAATGCTCCGCCACCTTCAAAGGCACTGTAGAGTTCTTTTTTTAATGGGCTAAAAACCACTCCTAGTTTACTGCTTGTATCGAGCATTAAACCTATACTTACTGCGAAATGATCCATCTTATGAATAAAATTATTGGTTCCGTCCAAGGGATCAACTACCCAATTCCAACCTTCTAAGGCTTGGTCAGTGAAAGTTTCTTCACCGATAAAACCAATGTCTGGAGCGACTCGATGGAGTTCTTTTCTTATAAAGTCCTCAGAAGCTTTGTCAGCTACAGTTACCAAGCTTTGGTCTGATTTCACTTGAAAGTCTGTATCACTGAGATCTTTAAAATACTTTTTAAGTATTTCGCCTGCATCAAGGGCGATTTGCTCTACTTGTGGGAGAAGTTTTGATAAATTCATAGGTCGACTATAGCAGGTATTTAAAGATAATTCTTAAAAGAATGAGGGTAAGGAGGTTGAGAGCTGAAAATAGGCTCCATCTAACTTATTATTGGAATTAAAACTAGGCAAAATCATCCATTGGCTAGAGAGTTCTTCGCCTTCTAAAGGTGCTAAACCGTCATCCAATGGGATCTCATCGCCATCCGGTACATAATAAGCGACATAGATTCCTAGAGCAATTCCCGCGTAAAGCCCTAAAGAAGCTCCTCTGGCGATACGATTTAAATTCTCGCCAGGAGACTCCGTAAAGGCAAGGCTAGCTGCTCCAACGAGCGTCCCAGTTAATACACCGTAGGTACAACTCATAATAAATTCTTTTGAGCGTTGTTTTGATTCTGCTTCGCTTTGGGCCAATAGAGAGGAGCCAAAGAATGTGCTTAGGCTAAATAGGATTATGGCTTTTTGCAGCGAGCGAATCATAATACTATTGTCTTTTCACACCGCTCGTTAGTCAAGTCTAACAAAGGACTTACTTAGCTTGGTACTGGACTATTTATAGCTCTAACTGCTTTCTCAGCTCTTTTGACGACCAACTAAGGCCATTGAACTGCAGCTGGAAGTCACCGGTAAAAAACACTTCTCCACCTGTTGGTTGAATAGCTACTAAACTAAACCTCCAACAAGCCCCTTCCGGTTGAAGTTGAAGACCAAACTTATAGTTTTTAATCTCTTGGTCCTCAATGGAGTACTGAATAGAGCTACCAAAGTTTAAACTAGAAGACCGGTAGTAATTGGATAGAGTCACATCCTCCCTAATTGTACTAGGATCAAACTCCTCAGCATTACGAATATCGAAGCTACGTTCATAGGCGATTTGTGCGTAGGAGTTTTGTAAAAAATTGTAGCGGACTCTAGCATTGGTAGAGGTTTTGTTTTGATAGGGGTAATAGTGAAACTCTGTAAAGATCGCCCAATTGTTTAAGTTGAGTTGGGTTATACTTGTAATATCAGAAAGGGGAGCGTCGCTGTCTTTAAAATCATAGGATTGATAGAGCTCCCAAAATAGTATCTCATTGTATTTACGACCCGTTCCATCTTTGGTTCGGCGAACCAAAATATTATCAATTCCTAGCTGAATACTTCTTTCATCTATGAACTGATCTTGATAATCAAATTGGATACTATCCCCATTTGCTTGGTTTAAGTCTAGATCAGAAATACTTTGGTTATTTTGTAGGAAGTCTTCATCATTCAAATTAAAAAAACTGTGCTTCGAACGTTCCAGAAGTGGTGTTTGTCTGTAAATGATTCTTGGAACCATCTCGTGTCGATAGGCATCTATGGAACTCTCATCACCATAAATTTTACTAAATCTTGATCGCATAGCTACTTTTGTCTGTAGTTTCAATTGGTGTCCACTGGAGGACTCATCAACGGTACTACCCACATCTATTAGATCTTGGCTAGTGGGAGGTGCAACTCCAAACTGATAGAAGTTTGTCTTTACACCAACGCTAGGTAGAACTTCAAGCACGTCAGCGATGTTGATGGGATAAAATACTTCTGGATTTAGAACGAGTCTTTGTCCTGTTCTTATAAGATCCTGACCAGGATTGTATTCACCATTATGATCGAGGTAATAGGTACATTCACCGTTAAAATCTGTGACGCAGTCTCCGGTGCTCACGCTCGGATCGGGGCTTGAACTTATTCTGTCAAAAGCGTAGTTGGGTCTCGAGAAATTACTGAAGTAGCTGGCATTTTTAAAAAATAAATTGGTCTCGCCTATGACATCCATAGTTTTTTCCCACCTAAGTTCAGGGAATCTATGAACTGCGTCGGCATTTGAATCTAGAGGGTCATCTTTAAGGAGGTTTTTATTCGCTTGAACTTCAAGGCTGGCGTGGGTTTTTTCTAAATTTCTAGTGAGAGAGATATCATTTCTCAAAGATGGTGCCCCGTTGAAATCTAGCTCGTCAGAAAAATCGACAGAGTAGCGAGTGTCGGATGCAAGTCTAAGATTCGTTCGTTGTATAATATTTTTAGGTAGCTCATACCTATGATTATAAGTTAGCATCCACCTGGTTAGACTGGAGTCATTGAAAGCGGAGTTGATATCGCTATAGTAATCCGCAAACTCTCTGTCGTTCAAAATGGAAATATTTAGTTCACCCTCGTCCACAGGACTGAGTTTATAGCGGTAGTTATATTTTCCCTTGATCCCTCTAGTGGAATAAGTTTTAAAACTATACATGCTATCTGCCTGGTCATTGTGTACCTGAAAGTAACGGAACTCTAGAGAGACTCCATTAGGGTAACCACCGAAGATTGGAAACAACATTCCGCTTTGGCGATTGCTATTTAGAGGAAATACTACATATGGCAACCAAAATACCGGAAAGTCTTTTAAGTGTAGTGTAGCATTAGATATTTTAGCTGTGCCATTGAGATTCGCATCTATGGTTTTTCCTTTAAAACTCCATGAGGGTGCGCAATTAGTACATGCTGTATAACTTGCATCTAAAATTTCATAATCATTTTCCGTTTTTCTGTAGACGATTTTACCATCAAAGCTAATTTGACCATTTTGTATATGGGCATCATATAAGACCCCTTTGTTCGTTTTATAGTTTAATAAAACTTTGCTCGCTTCTAAGTAGGTAGTGGGGGTTGCTATGATGACATTACCCTTTGCATTCATAGTTTTTTTATTCAAATCTATGAATACACTGTCCGCGGATACAAATTGCTGTTTAAATATAAGTTCTACATTTCCTTTTAACTCAACATTATTTTGTTTATCATTTCTAATCATGCTGTCAGCATTTTTCAAAATCAAACCATTTTGTCCCAATACCAAGATGGGGGAAAAAAGTAAAAATAGTAGTAAGGGAATGGATTTAAAAATTAAGTTCATGATTTTGGTGTAATAGTGTCCAGTTTGAGGGGGCGAGCTCATGGAACTCTTTTACCAATTGAGAAAAGTATAGGGGTTTAAAGTGGTTTATAAAAAGTGGAACATCTGAATCAAGTTTGGTTTTTATTTCTTGTACCAGTAACTTGGTAGTCATATGTCCTGATGCTTCTGCTAGAGGAAGCATATCATTGGGGAAACTTATTTCAGTAAAGACAGCCTTTAGGTTTTCCTGTGAGTTAGCTATTTCCCAAAGCTCATCTGTAGGGCCCGTATCACCAGAAAACACAATTTGATGAACGCCATCATCAATAATGAAGCCAACTGCATTTCCTGGGTGATTTACATCTATCATTGTTATTTTGTAGCCATCCAATTCCAACTGATTTTCGAAGGATTGAAAATTAAGAATATTAGATTTCGTTTTAGGGTTATTGATAATTTTAGAAAAATCTGGCCACAAAACGTCATTAAAAAGATGCCTGTGTACATCATCCAATACACTACTTTTGCTTCTAAGATTTAAAACTGGTCTACTAGCAGAAAATGAATTTTCAATGATGAATGCTATGTCTTTGATATGATCTAAGTGAGGATGTGTAATTAAAATATCAGTAAGACTAGCCTGCGCTTCCACACTCATTTCACTGGAAGCGGCACCACAATCTACCAAAAGATGATCATCAATTTGATAGCATGTTGTTTGGTAGCCCGGGGCAACTCCGCCACTGGCTCCTAAGGCCTTGATTTTCATAGTAGAATTCTAATTTACTAGAGGTGCCCTAGTCATGTATTTCATCCAACTCGCCATGATTTAGTTCATGACGAGTGGCACTATGCTTACTTGGTGGTCATAGTGAAGACCCCATCCCAGTTTTCTGGAGGTGGGCTGTTTAAATAGTTTTGTGTACGTTCTATATACAATAAGCTCGGTCCATCTTTTGGCGTTAGAGACTCGGCTTCTTGGAACAGCCTCATAGCTTCTTCGAAGTTTTTACTGTGATAGGCATCAAAACCAAGTTTAAAATTATCTACCGTTGAAACCAAGTTTTGATCTTTTAAATCGTTGAATCCTACGACCTCAAAAATTCGAACGGGTTCCAGTTTTCCTTTTACTTTTACCCAATCAATTTCTCTACAAATAAAATCATCTTTGCAATCCTGATAGGTAAATTCAGAGATGATAATTCGGGTGCCGTATTGTTTATTAATTCCCTCTAGTCGGGCCCCTAAGTTCACAGCATCACCCATTACAGTGTAGCTTCGAACTGTTTCAGACCCCATATTTCCTACAGACATATCTCCAGTATTTAAACCAATTCCTATATCCATATCTGGAAGACCTTTTTCTTTAAATTCTTTTCGAAGGATCTCCAGTTTTTCCAACATTTCAAGAGCACATTTCACACCCATTTTAGCATGTTCAGGATAAGAGATTGGTGCTCCGAAGAAAGCCATTACTGCATCACCCATATATTTATCCAGGGTACCTTTATTTGAAAATACAAGGTCCGTCATAGGTGTTAGGTAAATATTCAATAGATCACTTAAAGCTTGAGGATCAAGCTGCTCAGAAATTGTAGTAAAGCCTCGAATGTCAGAGAATAAAACGGTCATTCGTTCTTTTTTACCACCCAATTGGACATTTTCTGGATCTTTCAATACTTCATCAACAATAGCCGGGGAGACATACTTTTGGAATGTACCTTTTAATTCCTTCTTTTTTCTTTCTTCAGTTAAGTATTTAAAAAACGTAAGTGCTATATATAAACTAATAAATAGAACCACCGGAAAAATAATACTTACGCTAAAGCCAGATAAGAACAGAAAATGAAAATCAGCAAAAATGGTACCTGTTAGAGATGCTACTGTTAAAATCAGTCCAAATAGAGCACCGAGTTGACCAATCAAAAAGCTGAAAATGATCCCAACTATCAGTATGGAAGCCAGCATATAGTTGGTCTCATCAGGGTGGTTTTTAATGAAATCTTGTCTTAGTAGGTTATCTATTACATTTACGTGGGTCTCTGGTCCAGGAAAGTTCTCTTGAAAGGGAGTGACTCGAAGATCATAAATACCAGTTGCCGTAGCGCCGACTAAAAAAATTTTATCCTTAATCCACTCCGCTTTGTCGACCTCAATTTCTTTTACTTCACCAGCTAAATTTCTTTTTTGAATGATGGCTGTTTCTTTGCCATTGAAGAGTTCATAGACAGAAATATAGGGGAACATAAAAGATTTACCTGCATAATTTATTGGTAAATGACCTTCCACATCGGCTGGAATCTTTGTGGTAATAGCTCCCTCAGAATCTGTGAATTGAATACTAGAAATCCCTTTTAAGCTTGGTGCGTAGGGGTTTCTGTCTACATTTACTAGTAAGCCCTGGCCAGTCGCTAACATCACCGTTTTTAAACCCATGGAGGGCAGGTAGGTGTTTCCATATCGGTGAAGTAAATTTACCTTGCGGATGGTTCCGTCTTTATCCTGGTGAGCGTTGAAGTAGGCCGTGTGCTTTGTGTTCTCTTGAAGTATTGGCATATTCATCCAAAGTCTTCCCGCCGATTCCACTAGACTTCTTGGTGAATAGTTTCTTAGGTAATTAGCCCAATCTTCAAACTCTAGTTCAATTTCTTCCTCTTCCTTTATCTGTGGCCAATCAGCCATTAGTTCTAAGCGGGTGAGATCTTGATCATAGAGCCAGGTCGCGCAAAATTCCAAACTCTTGTTGAAAATTTCTTGATTTAGATTTTTTTCTTCAACGGAACCAGATTCTCTGATATCTGTGGCAATGGTCTCAAAATTTCCCTCAAGAAACTCTAATACTAAATCTGGAAGTCCAACCTCAACTGAATCTAGTACCGCCAGAGGGACTTCCTCGTTCATTAAGCTGGAACCTTCTCTTGTTAAGTCATAGGCAATTGCCGAGCAAAACTCTTGATAGGGATCTAGTTGAACAAAGAGAGGATCATAGTATACCCCCATTATAAGTCGATCGGCATACTTCTCTATGGTTTTAGCAAGTTCTAAATCTGTATTAGCCTGTTTCAATTCCTCGTTGATCATATTATCAAAAGGACTATTTACAGGTACCTGTTCTTTTAATTTGTTTAAGGATAGAACAGCTTGGTTATTGTCAGGTTCGGCAAATATGACATCAAAAGCTACGACCTTTGCATCGTACTTCATGATCTCTTCGATCATCTCCGCTATAATCCCTCTTGGCCACGGCCATCTTCCTAAATTCTCAACGCTTGTTTCGTCAATGGCTAAAAGAGCTACCTGATCTGTTCCATAGCGTGGACCTCTGGCTAATAGCTTTACGTCGTTCGATTGTAAATTCCAATCCTCGATGACACGTACCAGGCTTAATTCATTTTGGTCTTTCATTAGACCAGCAGCTTTCAGATAGTAGTAATCACTAGCTACATAATAGATTCCAAATGTAATGACAAGACCAAGTTTGAAGGCGCTTGGACTGATCAGCTTTATTAATATTTTTTTAATTTTTTCCATATTTCTCACGTTGCATTTCCAAGTTGTTGTCTCTGTTTATCGGCATTTATTGTTAGTTTTAAAAAAGCAAATCAGATTCTAATCTCTTCTGGCCTTTAGCTCAGAGATCAAGCTATAAAGTTCTTTTCCAGATAGACCACTTGAGCTTTGAAACCTTTTTTGAATCGTTTTGGCTCTCTCTCCAGAAATAAGAGCAGCAATGATTTTTGATTCTAGGTCTTCGTTAGAAAGGCTTGGTTTTGAAAAGTCTGGCTTATCAATACAGACTACAAATTCTCCCTTTGGTGGTCTAAGTTCAAATTTATCAATAAGCTCACTTAGCAGACCAAAATAAAAGCTCTCATATTCTTTAGTAATTTCCCTGGCGATAAATACTTTTCGGTTTCCAAGATGTTCAAGGGATTCTTTTAGCGTATCTAATAGCCTGCGCGGGCTTTCAAAAAATACGGACTTATGTGGAAGTTCTCCTAAATTTTTTAAAAATTGTATTCGGTCTGCTCCAGCTTTTGGTGCAAATCCTAAAAAGCTAAATGCATTTCCGCCTAGTGGGCAAACGCTGAGGGCGGTAACAAGACTGCTGGGCCCTGGAATCGGACTAACGGGAAGATTTTCCCTAAGTGCCAAATCTACAACTCGAAAACCAGGGTCTGAAACGCCAGGGGTACCAGCGTCTGAAACAATGGCAATATTTTGCCCTATTTTAAGTTTTTCAATTAACTTCGGCGCAATACTTGACTCATTATGTTCGTGATAACTTATAACCTGTTTCGTTTTGATACATAGGCTAGTACCTAAAGCATTAAAAGTACGAGTGTCTTCAGCGGCAATAATATCGACATTTTCTAATATTTTTATGGCTCGTTTTGAAATATCCCCGTGATTTCCAATAGGTAGAGCCACTATCCAAAGTTTACCTGTCATTCTTGTACCTCGTCTCGATCAGGCAAGTAAAAAATCCTGGTCTTTCGGTCCAATTGTGAAGACCCAGTTAAAGTTGTATAATGGAAGGATATACCAAGAACCTTCTAGGGTTCAATTGCAAACTTTAATTATAGGGGAGTGTTTGTGGAGGCAAGGTTTCGTAAGGATGGAGATATTCATATAGTACACATTTACGGTCGATTAACCTATGAGGGAGTAGACTCCTTTCATAAAGTTTGTGAACAGCTATTGGATGAAAAAGTAGTTTTCAATTTTGATGACCTGTCCTTTGTTGGTTCCATCGGTATTCAAGGTTTTTTTCAAGCTATCCGAAATCTTGAATCAAGAACTAAGGTAAATCCAAGGCTCTGTAACTTAAGCGTTGAATTCCAAAAACTCTTGGATTCACTTGGTCTTAACAACGTTATGCAGTTTGATAGTGAGTTCCAGGCATTGAAGAGTTTTACCTCAGCTGCAAATCATTCCCAGGCAATGTTTGTACAGGAAGCAGCAATTGGTAGCACCTACAGCCCAAGCCCTGGTAGTTTTTCTGAGGAGCCAATTGGACGAGCTTATGTCGGTGGCCGAGCTGAAGCAGATATTTCTGAAAAAGTAGTATATCCGATAAAAATCAACGGAATTGGCCTTGCCAATAAAGAGGATTAACAGTAATTTCGCCCTATTTTTATAAGGGAAGAAAATGTATCACAATATTCCATTAAAATTTGCGACTCAGCCAGAGGATCCTTTGGCTGAGAAAGAAATCATTAAAGAAAATGATATCAAATCTATTTTAGGCTGGGCTTCGGGTGGATGCAATTTATTAAATTTGAAGGCTTACTTTCCTGATCTAAATATTGTTGCTTTTAATGATGACTTAAATGAAACCGATCATCTAAAGGCCAAGCAAAGTGCACTAAAAAGAAAAGACTATGATTTACTCAATGACGAACATCCTGGTCAAGAGGGACTGAATCAGAGTGGAAAATATGAATCTCTACTTCGAATTTTTCGGAGATTCTTTTATGAATTCATCATTAAACACGAAGCCTTTGAAAATTGTTTTTGGGATGGCAACGAAGAACAAAAAAAGGAAATTTTAGAAAATATTTTTTCTAATCCTGCTTGGAAAAGGTCTTTTGAGATGTTTTTCTCTAAGCCGACTTTAGAATCTATAATTGGTGGAACTTGGTCAGAAGATTCATGTACTCATGTTAGAGAGAACATAGAGCTGCTTCTTTCAAGAAGTGATATAAAATTAAATTATATTCTTTCCCAATGTTTTTTTAGTGAATACAAAGATGATGCTAAGCCCCACTATTTAACTAAAAAAGGTTTAGATTTTGATTTTCCAGTGCTGGAGAATCATCTTAAAGAGTTAAGTGATTTCTCCAAATTCGAATTGGTTAGTCTTGGAAACTATTTTGACTACCTGGATGAAGAGTCCATTAGGTCAGCAGTAGAATTTATAAGTTCTAATTCTAAGCCTGGACAGATTTTGATCATTCGAAGTCTTAAGGATAGAATGAGTTCTTTGAGCTATCTTGAAAAAGATTTTCATATCGATCGGAAAAGGGGAGATGGGCTCCTAAAAAAAGACAAGAGCTTTCTCTTCTCCCATATGGTTATTTGCACTAGATATTAGTCTCTGGATCTCTGATCTTTAACTCTTCAAGATCAGCACTTGATGTTTTTATTGCATAGCCGGACTCGATCTCTTTTATTAAGCGGTCTATTTCAGTCATGTTCTCATCAAAATCGATATCTTTTAGTTCAGCATTATTTTGAAGTTCTAAAAGGCGTTCTTCGGCTCTTGAATTTTCCCCAACATCTTTCTTAGATAGACTCGGGCTCGCACTAGGAACTTTGGGAGGGTTCTTAATCAGGCTCAATTCCTCTCTGAGAACCTGGTTCTCCTCTTTGAGATTTAGGTTACGTTTTTCCAAGTCTTCAAGTTTGGTGGTTTTTGTTTTTGAAAAGCTTCTGAGTTCTTCTAGTTCCACAAAATCAGTTCTATTTGTGCCTTCCAATTTTGCCAATCGCGTTTTTAGCTCAAAGACCTGAGTATGGAGAACAGCATTCTCGTCTTCTGCTCTGTCCAGTCTTTCTTCTCTTTCTTGAAAAGATGTTTTGTCAGATTCATATTTGTCTTGAAGCCCAAGTAGCTCAGATCTTAGTTCTGATATTCTTTGATCATAGGTGCGTTCAATTTCAAATCTTACTCTATCCGCTGCTATGGCTTTATTTTCCATTGCTACATACTTATCACGGATCAGTTCAAGCTTACGTCTTTGGTTCTCCGAGTTTTTCAATTCGATATCTCTCAGGTCCAATAAGTCTCTTAGTTTTCTTTGCTCGGCTTCGTAGCTGGATATGATTTCGACTTGAAGCTCTTCGGCTTGATTTATTTTTATGCTGCTTTTGTTCTCTATCCTATCCAGGTCCTCACTCAAACGTTGGATTGTCTCTTGGTTCACGTTTCCACTTTGCTGACTGGATCTCAAACTCTTCATTAGGTCAATTTTCTCTAAAACTAACTGGTTTATTAAGGGTCTGATATATTTTTTAATTCTGCGTTTATAGTTTTTATGTTGGTTGATTTGCTTATCTAGATCATCGTACTCTGTGAATTTCTTATTCTTAAATTCCTGATACTCATTGTAAACAAGGCCCAGCTCTCGTTCTGCTTCCTGCAAACGAAACTGAACCTGCTCTAAGTTTTTTTGATGAGATTGAGCAAGCTCCCTGCTCTGCAGTGAAGCTTCACTCAGATCTTCATTTTGTCCTATAAGAAGTTCAATTCTCTTAGCCAACTTTTTAATTTGAACTTCTTGCTCTCCGTTCCTGCGTATATGTATAATCAAACGACTATGGAGATCTTTGTTTTGAGAAATTAACTCCTTAAAAACCTTATGATTTAATAGTTCTGAAGGAACTTTTTCCATTGATAATAAGTCAGGTGTTTTATTTGGAATTGGAATATTATTTTCAGAATTCAATCTCGCACTCCTTGCAAGTATATTTCACGGACCTTAATCCTGTCTCTATTTTGCCAGAGGAGGCTTCGTCAAAGCAAGGCCCTTGAAAAAAAGTTCAAAGATCTCTTTTTGAGGCATGACCTTGGTCTAGTTGACCCGGGAAAACGAGCTACTGCGGGGCTTTTTCTCAAGCTAAAAGTCGAGAGACCCGATACTTTAGTATGGGTGAATTAGCACAAAATTTAGATCAAGAAGAAGCTGTTGGCGCTGTGAATGAACTTACAGAGCTTCAGGCCATCGATGGTGGCGGAGAATCAGAAAACAATCCTGAGGATTTAGAGTCTTATATATCCAATGAGTATTCTGGTTCAAAGGCTTCAGCTAACTTTAGGTCCGATATTTTAAATATGGTGGCTGCGAAAAAGTATCGGTCAGTGTTGCACGATATTAGCGCTTTCAAAAAAGATAAAGATAAGAATATGCCCTATTTTCAAACTAAAACGGATAGATACTTTAAGTATATCGTACATTTAATAGAGGCTATTGAGGAACATAAATCGATTCCCAATTTTGAAAATCTTCCGGCGGCTCACCAAAAAAAGGTTCATGAGCAAGTGTTTCTATATTTTGATGAGCTAAACAATACCCTCAAAAGAGTAGAATCGGTAATTCATGATTTAAAAGTTCAGGATGTTCGATCTACAGTTTGGGTTTTAAAAAGCTTAACCTTAGCAGTTGTAAGTGTAGCTTGTGTGGCAGCTTTAAACGAGGCATTCCAGTTCCTTGACAATCCTTTTGAGACAGTATTTAAGCACTTCGAGGCTTTTTTAATGTATTAGGGTGTTCATTCCATCGATCTATAGATGGCTTCTAAAAATGGAAGGCGAGCGCCAAACCTAATTTTCTTTCCATTTACAAAAACGGTAGGGGTTCCTTTTACACCGGCCTCAATTCCCTCTTTGGCTTGGGCCTTAAGCCTCTCCAAAGTCTCATCTGAATTTACACAAAGATTCATCTTAGCTTCATCCAGTTGAAATAGCTTAGAAACACCATTAACCGCATTGGCCGTAGTATACTCGCCTTGCTTTCTAAAAAGTTCTTTTAAAACTGGTTCACCTTTTTTATGAAGCCTTTCTGCACAGTCTACGGTTGCAGCTAGCCGGCAAGAGCCTCTATCAGGCGCACCTACGTCATCATTACATGCGTTAGAAAGTGGGAAGTTCTTAAATCTCAATTGAACGTCGGTTTTAGAATACACAAAAGCCTTAAGAGTAGGGGCTGCGTTCTTACAATGGCCACAAAGAAAATCTGCATATTCCGTTATTACATATTTTGCCTCTTCATCACTTGCACCAATAACTACACTTGCTGGAACCTCTAGAGTTTTGGCCGTGTCTCTTTTAAAGTCAGCTACAGCTACAGAGCTCATCTCTCTAAACTGCTTTAAAGCTTCGCCTTGCGCCCCTTCGTTAACGAACCAGGCCATAATTGGTATGGCGACAAATAAACCAAGACTTCCTTTGTTGCGCTTAAATAGCGCTAGAATACTTTCCTTCATTGTAGAAAAATCTATTCCACCTACTTTAAAGTAGGTAGCAATGAAAATTATGAAAGATGCCACATAGGTCAGTATACAAAAAAGACAGTAAGTATTGAGAGACGTAATAGATATGGCACCCATAACGATACTTGCGCCCAATAAGATTCCAGAAAGTAATAGGCTATAGTTGTCGGCATCCTCTGTTTTAGTTAGCTGAGCGGAGATAGCTTGAATCAGAAAAGCTACGTAACTTAGGGCACCAAAGAGAGCAAGAGGAATACCAAAAAGACTCCCGTATTTTGAGGCGCTAACAGCATCACAGTTAAAGACTGTACCTATATTGCATGCACTTTCTCCACTGCTAGTACCTAAAATTAAGGCCCAACTACTTTGGGTAAGGTAGGCCAGGAGCCCGGCACCGATAAGAGCAAAGATAATTTGAACATAAAATAAGCTTGTGTCTTTTGAGTTTTCCATAGGCAGAGCTTATTGTTCTTCAAAGCTCTGGTCAATGCTCAAGGGATTTAGACTTTAACTTTCTCAGTAATGCCGATGGTTTAGGACGTCTAGGAAGTTGTTGATGCTTTCAGCAAAACCACTCTTTCGAAAACTTTTTCTGGCCAAATGCCTAGTATTTGTTAGCATTAAAACTGTTAGATCGTGAAATTGCGTCTACGTTTTGAGCATATTTTCTAAGGTGGGAAGATGGCAAAGTACTATGTACAGTTCGGTGAGAAGCTTTTTGGTCCATGGACTATTAAGCAACTGCAAAATGCAGCAAAAAAATCAGCAATTCCTTCAACGGCTTATGTTTGTAAGGAAGGATCTACCGACTGGTTTCTAGCCTCGGATATAGTTCCAACCTCTGATTATTTTAACGGCGAGCAATTTAGTATGCCGGTGGATAGTCTTCCGGATCGTCATTGGGTGGTTCTAGTCGATACTCATGGGACAGGTGAGTTTGAGCAAGATGGCCCTTTTTCCACTAGAGAAGTTCTAACTAAAGTGTCAATGGGAGAGATAGATTTCTCCAATCGTGTTTGGAAGCCAGGTTTTGAGAGCTGGGAACGAATTGGGGATTTAGAGTCTTTCATTCCAAGTCAGTTACTTAGAGAAAAATCCTCTGAAGATAAAGTAGATTTTCACAACGAACTTCTTGATAATACTAGTCGAGAGGAGCTTTTACAAAGTGTGGCTGTGTTGGAAGAGAAGCCAAATGAATCAGAGACCTTAGTGCCTTCAGAGTCAGACGGGATAGACCTTACTTTAAGATCTGCAAATGAAAAAGTTTTTGAAATTCCTTTGAAGGAAAAAGCTCAGAAATTACAATTGGAATTCAACGAGGCTAAAACATCACCTTCCTATGAAGTTTCCAACGCAACTACTGCAAAGTTTTTGCCTGTTAGAGAAAAAGTTAAAAGTCTAGTCGAAAAAGCAAAAGAAAGCCTTCCGCTTGTAGCCGGGTTCCTTATTGCATTTTCTTTTTTAGCCTACTTTGGGCAAAAATATATTTCTATCGACTCTTCATCGAAAGCAAATGCTACTTCGAGTGTGAACGCCATTAAATCAGGACAAGAAAAACTGGTTTTACGTTTATTTGGTCAGGGTTTAAGTAGTATGAAGCCTCGTCTTAAAATTATGTCTAATTTCCCTTTGTCGGATAAGTTACAAATACAAATTTTAGGTCGCGAAGGTAAAATTTTAAATAATTATAGGTTTGAGAAAAACCTGACTGTAGATTTTAAGCCTAAACAGGAAAACTTAATCCCTTTGATAGATTTAGGCTTAGCAAGTGGTCTATACCGTATCAACGCCAGTTTAGGTAATCTAAAAGCCGAAAAAGAACTGTTTATTGGAGTGGATGATATTCATTTTGATCGTGAGCTTAAATTATTTAACACCAAAAGAAAAAAGCGAAACGAGCTAGAACGTAAAATTATTAAAAATGTGGCCTCTAGTTTAACCGAGCGTACTAAAGATCTTAAAACAGAATTGAAAAAAAAGAAGCTTCGTAAGGAAGATTGGCAGACTTTTTACAATACTTGGAAGCGCAAGTTTTATAAAACAGCTCACACAGAGCTTAGAAAGTTTAACGAGCAAAACAAAGGGCTATATGTAAATCCTGAAGAATTTGAGACCTTGAAACGTCGACGTTTGGATCTTTGGAAAGAAGTGAAAGAGATTCGAGCTTCGAAGTTGAATTATAAGGACAGGAAGTCGGTTGCTAACCGGATTTCTGATTTTGAAACGGAGTTTAAGAAGCTTTATTAGATTTATTTAAAATTCGTTTTTTGATAGGTGGTTTCAATGGTGAAACTGCCTTTTTTTTGGTTTCATAGATCGTCTTTTTCCCTTCCTAAATCTATTTTTTTAGCTTTTATAGGTAGTAGGTGGGGGAGTGGCTTAAGGGAGATTTTTCTTCAGGATGTCGAGTTATTGGTTTCGGTTGTTGGGATAAGGTTTCGATTTGTTTAAGTAAAAGATGGTGGTACTTGAATGGGGGCATAATATGAAAAATGTCTTTTTTGAGTTGAGCTTTTGTTTTTTTTGGAAAAAACTGGTTATCTGGATCTAGATGGTCGTAATTGGTTGGGGAATGTTTCATTTTGAGCCCTTCTTCGGTCTAGTTGCTTAGACTTTGGATTCAGAAGATTGTGACAGATTCCGATAACTTAGATGATGAAGATGCAGCTATTTATTTTTAGTTTTTTTGCGATTATGTTGGGGTGGACTCAAGCGTTCCACTTTTTTAAGTCTCACTTTAGCCAGGAGAAGTTTCTGGCGAAGGAAGTAGTGGAACTAAAAAATTCATTGGAGAAAGAAAGGTTAGGAAATGATCTTTTGAGTTTTCAAATGAGAGAGTTTAAGCAAGAAGTTGCTCGTATCTTGCCTGATGAAATTAAATCTAATCCTTATGATTACAACACTAGGAATTTAGCAAGTGTAGTGGGCACACCATCTGATACTCTAAGGTTTGAAAATGCGAGTGCCGTTTTTAGGAATGCTAAGTCCTTATTTGATGAGAGAAAATTTGAGCTAGCGGCTGTGGAGTACAATAAGATAGTTTCTTTTTATCCAGAAAGTATTCATATTGTCGAGAGTGCTTTCATGTTAGCCGAAAGTTACTACCAGTTAGAAGAGTTTGAGAGCTGCATGGATGTTATTGAGAGCATGATGGAGCTTTTTCCTGAGCATGTAATGACTGGTTTCTCGCTTCTGAGACTGGGGCGAATTTATGAAAAATACGATCAAACAGAAAACGCCATTATTATCTATCGGCTTATTGCGGAACAGTTTGAAGATAAGAAGCTCAAAAAGCAAGCCCGGCTTCTTATTGAGGAAATAGCCTTATGAAAAATAGCTGGATATTGTTGGTCCTGCTACTCTCCTACGGCCCCAGCCAGGCATTGGACCTAGAGGCCATCATAAGTTATCCACTGAGTAGTACGTCCTTAGAGATTCCAGAAAATTGTTCTGTGGGACTTGAAGCCTGTATTGTTAAAAGTCCCTTCTTCCATAAAACTTATCTTCATTGGAATTCATCAAAGTTTACTTTGGGAAGTGAATCCTCTGTTAAAAAAAATGTGAATGGTCAGATCAGTTTTTTAGCCGGTGAGCTATGGCTCGAAACTGACCTAGAAACCGATCTATATATTGAATCTGGAAAATTTTTATGTCAAAACTGCAAAGTTTTTTTAGAAAGACAGAAAGACACAGTTTTAGTTCGGACTATAGCGGGAAAAGTCTTCTTTCAGCCCAAGCGAGGGGAGAGAATACAGATTCCCATATATTATCAAAACTGGGTTGGAAACTTTAACGTAAAAACAAACTCCACATTATCTGGTGTACCAAGGCCCATCGCTTTTGTGGATCACGTTAGGAAATGGTCCCGAATCTACCCAAAAACGAAGTCAGAATTCCGTGAAGAAGTTCGCTCATTCAGAAAAAAGTGGGCTTATACAGTACATGACAGTTCCAAAATGTATAAAAAAATAATCACTCGTAAAGTGGCTAGTGCTATCCAAAAAGAACAAAGCCGTAAAGCGGCTAAAAAGAAGCGCTTAGAATCAACTCGCTACTACCGAGAGCTTCTCAGAAAACGTGCTTTTACTCAGTAGTAATTTTCGTTTTGAACTCTGCCGAGCCGTTCTAAGTTTTGCTTTTTCTTTCCATTTGCAATCGGGACGCTCTGCTGTAGGCTCCTGCCTAAAGAAGACCTATTGCTAATGGAAAGAAAAAGCAAAACTCAGAACTCATCCGGGTTCTTTCCCTATTTCGTGTGGTCTAGGAATAAAAAAATGGCTTCAAAAACTAGTTAATCTTTACTTTGATGAGTTTATTCAACGAACTTAACAAAGGATTAACAGCTATGAAGCCACG
>JBGCGH010000069.1:0-45939 GCA_045110695.1 Bdellovibrionales bacterium
CGTTTACATAGTGATGTCTTGGTGATTAAATGCTATTGAAAGTGAATGGACTGAAGTTCTTTACGAAGACGATATCACTGTTTTTAATAAAAAAACAGAGGGCGCGATTCTTCCATTTAAAGCCAAGGGGATCGTAGCGGCTGATATTGAAACAGTTCTTTCTATCTTGATGGATCACAAATTAAAACCTCAATGGGCTCCAAAGTTAAAGTCAGTTAAGATTCATAAGATGCTTAGCGAGGATGAAGCCATTTTTTCAGAGTACTATAAAACTCCATGGCCCGCTATAGACAGAGAGTTTCTACTTAAAGGTAGTTTGGTAAAGCTGTCTCAAACTAAATACCATCTTTTGGCAAAATCTTACAAGGATGACTCTTTGAAAGAGAAAAGTCATATCCAGGCAAATGTAAAAGTGGTTAGTATTATTGTTGACAGAATTAGTCCAACAGAAACAATGCTAGAGTTTGAATTCCATGGAGATATGAAGGGTTGGATGCCAGTTTGGCTGATGAATATAATCCAAAAAAAATGGCCTCTAAGGTTTATTCAAGGTCTTAGGGCTCAGGTTAGAGCAAAGTCTTAGTTTTTCTAAAAAGCTGTTATTTTGTCTAAACGGTTTAAGCATAAAAAAATGAGAAAATTTAATTGAGAAATAGCAAAACCATTTATATAGATCAACATGAGTATACGGCTGATCACATTTTACTCAGGTATTCCCTCGGTGAATCAAACTTTCATGTTCGCTATAAGTACGAAGATATTTGCTTAATCTCGTTGGAGAAGGTCATAGGGAAGAAGGCTATGGACCGGATTGTATTCCACATGTCGTTGTTTGAAGCAAACAAGCTGACCTCGTTGGCTGCGGATAATATTGATCCGGGGATCTATCAGGAGTTTGTAAGCCCGGAGTTGGCAGAGCTTTGGAATATTTGTACTAAAAATATTTGGGCCCAGTGGCGCTTTCAAAATAATAAACCTAATTTTAATCATGCTGAATTAAGCGGTTCTGGTAAATCACTTGAGCCCATTAAATATAAGAAAAAAAATAGTGATTACCTTCTGTTTTGCGGGGGTGGTAAGGACTCTCTTTTGATGTGCTGTCTCTTGAGCGAACAAAATATTGATTTCGATATTTTAGGCTACTCAATAGATTTCTACGGTGATCAAGAAAAGCAAAAAGAATATATAAAGAATGTTGCTAGTGTCAGTAAAAAAGCAGGATATTTACATATATCGGTAAATGACAATTTGATGTCTATGACTAAAGAGGAACTATCACAGTTTAATTGTAAGGAATTAATAGGAGGGGAAACCCCAAGCTCCTTATTCTCAGCTATTCCGTATGTGATTTTAAATCAAAAAACGGGAATGGTATTAGGCAATGAGCGCAGCGCTAACTATCCTAATCTAAAGTGGGACAAAGAACAAGGTAATGAAATAAACCATCAGTGGGGGAAGTCTTTTGAGGCAGAGAAGTTATTATCAAATTACATTAACGACTATCTTTTAGCTGACTGTCGATACTTTAGTTTACTCAAACCCATGATGGATCCTTTGATTTTTAAATTCTTAAAAAAGTACCAAGCTTACATAGGACTTGCACATTCCTGTAATGTGGAGAAGCCGTGGTGTAAGAAATGTCCAAAATGCGCCTATGTTTACTTGAATTATATGGCCTATTTTGACGAGGATAATGTGGTTAAAATTTTTGGCGGTACCAGTCTATTTGATTTAGATGAAAATCAAAAATTTTTCTATGATATGCTTGGCTTGGGTGAGCACACACCTTTTGAGTGTATTGGGCAGGAAGAAGAAACTATCTTGGCTTTTTATCTGTGTGCCAAAAAAGGTATAAAGGGAAGAGCGATAGATCTTTTTGAAAATAATTTTACTAACTATTCCCCCGGACCATTAAATAAAAATTTATTTCAACTTCATAACGAACATCTAATACCAAAAGATCTTTTTTTGAAATTACAAGAACAGTTTTTCTCCTTAGATCTACCCGACTATGATTAAGTTATATAAAAATTTTTTTAAAAATAAAATATGAAGTGAGAGACCATAAATAGGACTACTACCACTTTTCTAGTAGTACGATTAATGACGGACATGGGGCTCTCAATAAGAATAAAATCAACCATTAACCCTAGTTAGGGATTAAAATCTTCTACAAATATATCTAAATCTGCCCATACTGGTCTGATATTCCTATGGGTATACAAGAAGTAATTACTCATTCTTTTCTTTAGTTAATTATGATTCTTGATTATGGTAGAGTTTTCTTGAAAGTTTAATTAGACTGGTTAGAATCAGGCTATTTTTTTCACTAACCTTAGATTATAGTAAATCGGTTTAAAGCACTGTCGGAGTTTTTGTAAATGGAAATAAAAGTAGAATTAGAGATTCGGGGAACAATAGATCAGATCTGGCTAGCGGTTACTAATATTGAGAATTTAGCGACTGTTTTTAAAGATATTAAGGCTATTGAAGTCATAAAAAAATCGGATCAGTCTTTGGTTGGATATAAATGGAAAGAAACTCGAGAGTTTATGGGAAAAGAAGCAGAAGAAACGATGTGGGTTAAAGAGGCTGAGGAAAAAAAGTATTTTATTTCAGAGGCAAGAAGCTCAGGGGCGATTTACCACTCTGGTATTAGTTTGCGAGAAAGCGAGGGCAGTTCCTTTGTTTCAAAATCGTTTCGATCCACACCAGAATCTATGATGGCAAAGTTAATGAGTCCTTTGATGTTTTTGATGAAGAGACCTCTTAGAAAATGTATGCTAAAGGATCTCTCTGATCTCAAAATCTATATTGAAAATGAAAATGAAAATGAAAATGAAAATGAAAATGAAAATGAAAAGTGAGTAGTAGGTAATGTGGGACCAAAAATATTTGGATCGAAAAAGGAAAACGAAAATTCCTTGTGAGGGATGTGGCTTGCGAGAGAGTTTATGTATCTGTGCAGAGTTGCCTCTGTTAGATTTAGCAACTAGATTAACATTGGTTATCCACCGGCGTGAAACTCAGAAAACCACTAACACAGGAATGCTTGCTACAAGGGTTTTAAAAAACAGCAAAATGATTATTCGTGGTGAAATCAATAAGCCGACTAATATGAGTATATGTGACCTACCTGAGTATGAGAACTTACTTCTATATCCAAGTGAAGACGCAGAGATTTTAACTCCCGATTTTATTGCTAGCTTTATTAAGCCTGTTCATTTGATTGTTCCAGATGGCAGTTGGAGACAGGCTAGTAAGGTTCATTATCGCCACAATGAAATTAAACATCTCAAAAGAGTGGTTGTGCCAAAATCAAATTTTTCTATGGATAGAATAAGAAAAGAATCAAAAGAGGGTGGGATGGCAACCTTGCATGCTATAGCCATTGCTATGGAGATTCTAGAGGGTGAGCAGGTTGGAGACGCTATTTTTAGCGCCTTTGAGAAAAAATTAGAAGGTATTATGGTCGCGAGAGGAAAAGGCTAGTGGTTGAAGCTTTTAATATCAGAGAGTCTGATGAATATGGTAGATCCAAAAGGTCGATATCGTGAGTAAACCAGTGTTAATTGTTATCGATGTTCAATTGGGGGCCTTTGATGGCGAGAAGATGGCACCCTTAAGTGATGCTCAAATTTTTTTAGAAAATGTGGAAATTCTACAGATTTATTTTCGAGAACAGGGGTATCCGGTTATATTTATACAGGATAGCGGATGTCCGGGGGGTGCTTTTGAGAGTGGAACTTCTCATTGGGAAATACATCCTAAAGTAGCACCTAGTTCAACGGAAAAAGTTTTTCATAAACAAAGCAGTAGTGGGTTCGAGGGAACTAATATAAATAATTATTTAAAAGGCTTGGGTGTTGAGAACCTCGTCTTGTGCGGATTACATAGTGAGCATTGTTTTACAAATACTGCTATTTCAGCCCTAGGACATGACTATAATGTTATCATTGCAAGTGATGCCCACAGTACGAAGATTAACCAAAACCAAAACCAAAACCAAAACCCAAAAAATATAGTTACTAAGCAGAACAAGATCCTCCAAGAAAATGGTGGGGTGGTTTTACCTACTCAGGAGGTATTGAAATTAAACTTTGAGACTCTTTTAGAGACGGAACGACTTCTTGTTAGGCAATTTGAGAATAAAGACTTCGAACCTCTTTTTTCTTTAATGTCCGACGCGGACTCTATGAAATTTACTGGCTTCAAGGTTCCACAGTCAAAAGACCAAGTTAGAAGTGCACTAAGGGGATGGAAAAAGGAAGGTCTTCAAAGCCAAGGTATTTGGGGAGTTGTGGTAAGGGATAGCCAAGAGTTTGTAGGCTGGGTAATGTTAAAGCCGACTACTTCAATGATACCAGAGCTTGGGTATATGGTACTCAACTCACAATCTGAGAAAGGCTATGCTACGGAGATAGCTTTTGCAATGCTAAACTATGCTGAGGAATCACTGAGGATCTTTCAGGTTGTTGCTTTTACGTCTCCATCAAACTTAACGTCAGCAAGAGTATTAGAGAAGATTGGAATGAAGAAGCTAGAAAACGAAGCCCTGAAATACGAAACTGTATGCTACAATATTTCTTTTGATTTTAAAAATTATTGAAAATCTTCTCCGTATTTCATTTCACCAAAGATCATTAGCTCCATGCCTAATTTATCCATTAACGTAATTTCACGGTAGTTCAGGACCCCAAAAAACACATGCTTTTTTAAATTAGTTAGATCTCTCAGTGTTGTTAGGTCGTTAAAAATTAACATACCACGGTCTTCTCTCAGGTGTTGCTGAAATTTACCGTAATCGGAAACTACGTTCGTAGTTAGGATATCAGTTTTTGATTTCCAATAGAAACTTCCATCATGAGGCAAATAGACTGAGCGATCAACCACTTGATCCAGGTTTACACGGTATAGAAACGACCCAATGAATCTTCTCGCATCTGGGTTACTAAAGCTGGGAATCATTTTGATGCCTTTAGGTAATTCTTTAAATTCAATAAAAGCATATTTTTGGTACATTGCACGTTTATGAGTCTTCATTAAAGGCGCCAAATTTGTACCTGCAAATAGTGTTTCTGCATAGTCCTTGGTTTCTTGTTGATGATGACGAAGTAAACCAGAACTCGATCGGCTTATATTGTTTTCTAGAAAAGGGGCATTTTTTCCGGCAAATTGATCTGGGGTTTCTACGCGATACATTGCTAGCTTGATATTAGATAGTTGTACAATTTGCTCTGTTAGTTTTAAGGCTCGATTTACCTTTCTCCGATGATTGGTCATAGCGGCTTTAAGAAATTTTTCTTGATCGGCTTTAGATTTAGATTTTATCGCCTTAATGATATTCGGGTCCAAGTCTTTTACATGTCTTTCCCAATTAATTTCAGCCAGAATTTCATCAACTTCTGATTGACCCTTTTTTTTGTGCTGAGACCAAAGCTCAGGACCAACTTCTATTTTTTCTCGATAGAATTCAAGCTGAGATTGTATCTCCTCTTTTGCCATATCGTGTATGGTTCTTTTAGTCCCAAATAGAGCTGTAAAATATTCTATTACAAACTGTTTTTGTACCAAACCGTTTTTTGGGAACTTACTAAGATCTGGTATTTTTCTAGCTAAGACTGCCTCTTGCCAGCCAGAAGTTTTGAGCCATCTATTAAACTGAGCTACTTTCTTTTTATCATAATATTGATGTTCGATGGCCCGAGGGAGATTTTTAAATTCATTGATTGCCTGATGAAGCCTAAACTGAGCAGGATCTTTCATTATCTCTTCAATGCTTTTATTTAGTTCTGATTCGGAGATTTTTGAACTGGTTTTATAAGCAGTATTACATTTTTTTGGAACAGCCCAGGCGTTGAATGAAAAACCCGTCAGAGCCAGGTATAAACCTAACACAAGATTACTTTTTGAATGTTTCGTTGCTATATTTTTATGGAGCATGGGTTAACCTCTTTGAGTCGAAAATAGCATATTTTATAGATTCGTTCAGAGGATAATGGAAAACTAGAAAAACTATAGGCTTGTATAATTGTTTTACAGTCCAGATATATCTAACAAATAAGGGCCTTCTTTTTATGAATGAATTGGTCTGAATTTGAGTTACTTCTATTAGGGCCCACGGGCTGAAGCTAAGATCCTCTAAAATCTGTACTGTTTTGAGAAAATTATCTAAAAAATCGACAAAAAAATGATGTTTTTTACTCAAGACTTTAGTTTTGAATAGATCTTGCCGATCTAATATCTATGAGATTTGTTGGAACGTTTTTTCTTTTCATAACTTTAGGTACATTGGTTGCCTGTCAGCAGGCTACTGTACTTGAGTCTGTTGGTACTGGTGGAAACGAGATACCGAGTCTTTTAAATCCAGCCGATCTAATTGATTTCCAGAAATCTGGGGTGCCTATAGATGTTTCTCTTTCTTCGAACCATTTCAAGATCATGAAAGAGCTTTCCGACGGTAAGCTTTTGGTTCAACAGTCTACTTTTAATACTGAGAATGGGTATTGTGATTTTTCTCATTTATCTCCTATCGATGGAAAGCTTACCAAGCTGATCAACGCTGAATGCCAAATAACAAGTATGTTTTATTCTCAAAGTGCGCTAGATTCTTCGGGAAATTCTTTTTTCTTTAAAGGTGACATCTTTTTTTACTCTGACAATTCTATAAGCGCTAACAAGGTTATCAACTTGAGTACAGGAGCAATAGTTAGTTCTCCCTATTTGAACGGGTTCGATAGCTTTCATTCGGTACATAGAGATTTTGAGGGTAAGTTTATAGTAATCGGCCAACATGAAGATGATGGGGTTAAAGATAGAATTTACCGAATCGATGCAGATGGCAGCAATAGAGTTAGCTTGGGCGGTACAAACATATTCCTCTTTCATTTACAAAAAGGTTATGCTGTTTATCGTGAGAGTGGGAGCTTTGTTAACCGCCAGGTTAATCTTGATGGTACGCGGCCTTCTAATGTTACAGGTGCTCCTTGGACGTCTGAGGACACAGGAACTTATGGTTTTTTTCTATCTAGTGGCAACATGATAAAAAGAACTTTGTCATCAGGATCTAACTCCACAATTGATTCCTCGGTTTTGACGATGATGGTACAAAATAACAATCAAATTGTTTATTATAAAAGCGATGGCTTGTACCTTTATGATATTGGTGACGATACTACAACTTTATTGACTGACAAGGTTTCAGCTAACAAATATAGAGTTTCTCTAGATGGAACACATACTCTTGCCTTAGTGAATAACCAATTTGGTGCTGGAGAAACTAGGTTTATACGAATCAAGCACTCCGATAAAAGTATAGAAAATCTTGGATTAGCTCCTGCGGGAACTAACTTTACTTTTTTGACAAACACCGATGGTTCGAAGTTTGTTATTACAAACCGCGTGGGCTTGTCTTCTCCTTACCAATATAATTCGTATTTCTTTGATCTGAGTGTTGGAAGTTTTCAACAGCTAGTTAAGGAGGATGGTCTTATAAGTTCAGTGAATGGAGTAAATTTTTATGGGCCTGATGATAGATATTTTAGAACAATATCAACTAAAACAAGAATTTATGATTCATCAAGTATCAATGATGTATTTGAACCTGAGAACAACTTTTCTAATTTTATATATACCTCAACACCAGAAAGATTTTACTTTGATATGAACGGCAAAAAGGGAGTAGTTAGGTATGTAAACAAAGACCTTGAGTTGAGTGACAAAGAGCTTAACTACCAGGATTACTCTGATGATATTCAGGCCTTTGTACAATCGGAAGACGGTGCAACAGCGGTATTAGTTGGTTCTCGTGAAGTTATTGTTTTTAATATTTTAGAAAATAAACTGAAAAGAATCGAGTTTGAGAACTTTATTCCCAGATTCACCTTGGTTTCTAAAGACAAATTAAATCAAGACACCTATATACTTATACCTGGTGATAACGAATCTAGTGGAGATGATGAGTTTAGATTTATAAGGCTTTCTGAGCCAGATAATATAATTTTTGGAGATACACAACTTCAGTCGATTTCTTGGTCTAATTATATTAAGGGATTCCGAATAGGTAAAAATGGTCGAACGATCTACTATTCTGTTAGACTTAGTGGCTCTAATGTGTTTTATCGTGCCTTGGACATGAGTAGTGGAGTTATAAAACAACTCGGTATTCCAGGGTTCCATACCGAATACTTTCCCGCTGTTGAGACGGATGCCATTTTAGCAGGAGATACATTAAGTGGAGTTTTTTCTCTTATAAATCAAGATGACTTTAGCTATCGTAGATTTTACTTGAGCGCAAGGAGCCCATTTAGCTCAGAGCGCCATATTTTCATGAGGTTAGTTGGGACAAAGATTGTTGCTTCTGATGAAAATAGATACGTATTTAGCTTCGATATCGATAGCAGTGCTAATCTTACTCTTGGTCGAATTTCTAATAGGGAAGATGGATTTTACACTAATGTTAAAAATGTTATGATTGATACTGTTGCTGACAGAACTTTTATCCCTATCGATGGCACTGTAGCTGGTATCGCATTATCCGTAAGAAGTTCCGACGGCAGTGTGTCTCAAGTCTTACATCAACCAGCCTCTGGACACAAAGGTATCGACTCTGTTCAGCTAGATACCGTCAGGCAAAAGGTCATTTTTACTGCTGATATAAATACTCCCGGTACATTTGAGCTTTTCGAAATGAATTACGACGGTACCTCTCTGCAGGGGATTACGCCTTACGCTACCAACTCAATGTCGAATGTTGGGATTAAAAAGCTCGGTTTTACCGGCGATATTGGAAGTGATAAAGCATTAGTATTATTAGGCAATGCTTATCAATACGAAAGTACTTTAATTCAAAGTAAACCTCAAATAGGAACAATTGACCATCTAGCTTTAGATAAAAATATTAAAAGATATGCCGCTATTACAGGCCCAAATAACCTGCGAAGAATCTACACATACGATGGAAATGCAAACAGAATGGATAGTTTTAGAAGTACTAAATTTGATAATGTAGAACCAATTGCTTATTCTGAAAAAAATGGAATCGGGGTTTCTTTAGGTGTGAAAGACGGTAGAATACAATTTTATAGGGAGAAATAAGTGAGAGCAGTAAGGGCTTTTAACATTCTATCAGTTTCAACTCTAGCCTTGCTTTTGAGTGCTTGTTTTTCTGCACCAAGTGGAGATAACACCTCTGTCGGTTTAGGTTACTACGCTAAGTATGCGGTAAATGGAAATAATCCAAATACAAACGAGATGAAAGTACAAGTTCAGTTACAAAGTTTAAATGGTACCCATTACTCCCTAAAAAACAGTGAAGAGGCCTGTAATACTTCCAGTGATTGGCTACCTTTACCCGAAACAAACTCCTTCTTCATTCCTATTATTAATCAGGAGGGGATGAATAATTACTATATTCGTTTTAAAGATTCAGAAAATCAGGAATCTGATTGTGAACTAATACAAGTACTTCATGACGTGACTCCTCCAGAGATCCCTTCAAGTATTGAATTAAATCAGAATGGATCTAGTACCCCTAGTGTAAGTTGGTCAGACTCTACTGATACAGGAGATTCCGGAATCTCTCATTACGAAATTGCCGCCATTAATCAAATAGCAGGCACAAGGGTAAGCTCTTGGGTAAGATTAGAGAAAGGTCAAAATTTTCCAAACATTGTTCCTGGAATGAGCATAACACCTCATGTTTTTTCCATAGTAGCAGTAGATCGAGCGGGGAATAGATCCGCCTCAGTTACTTCTACTTCAAGTTGGGTTTCTGGTAAGAGAATTTCCACTTATGTCCCTGGAGGAGCCACTGAGTCAGCGACTACTCTCCTTGATCCAGGCAACACTCTTAGTTCGGTATGGTATATTGAAGATTTTGATGGTGATGGTGATTCTGATATGTTGGGAATTGATGCTTCTGACCAGTTAGTTATCTTGAAAAACGTAGCTAGAGTCTTCTCAAAAACTGTTATTTTTGACACAACAAAGTCTTTCGCGGCGGTAGCTATGCTTGATTTAGACAATGACGGAGATCTAGATTTATTTGTTCAATCAGGTAGCGCAGACTCTCCTGAGGCAAAGACTTTATCTGCTTTAATTAATGACGGTACGGGAAGTTTCTCAGAAATACCCTCAACTATAAATATAGATAGATTGATCGCCTTTACATTTAGTGGCGGACTGGGTGGAACCATGGGGAGCTATAATATAGACGTGGATTGGGGGTTAGGCCACGATCTGATTGTCACTTATGAAGATACAGAATCTAGTACAGTAAAGCAGTTTGTTCATCTTTTTGGATACGATGCAGGATCTGTAGTTGAAAAAACGTCTGTTCTTGGTGTCACTTCGACGAATACCACGGTGATCGATGCGGCTGACATAGATGGTGATAATAAGGCTGAGATTTTGGTTAGAAATTTCGGTCGGGTATTTGTTGCAGATATTAAATCAGATCCTGCAACATTAACAGAGGTTCATAGTGGTAGAATCCAATCATCAACCCGGAAAGACTGGGATGGTGACGGTGAGGAAGATTTTGTAATCGTCACTTACTTATCCAATGATCAGGTTTTCTATCTTAAAAATAATGGCGATGGTACTGTTACAAAAACAATGTTAATTACTGCGGCAGGCGACGATTTAGGTCCTGTCTACTACGAAGATATAAATGGTGATGGTCATACTGATATTATATCTACCTACGATAGGGATAGTATCGCATGGTTCCAAAACAATGGAGATGATACTTTTGCTTCAAAAGTAGATGCTACTCCTTATTATAGTTCATTTGAGCTGAGAGATATTGATAATGATGGAGATCTTGATATCGATATCGGGACGCTGTACCTAAACAACGGTTCAGGAGTTTTTGCTGCTTCAATAAAAACTGGTATTAGTTCTAAAATATTAGATCTTGATGGAGATAATACTCTTGATTTCTTTGTAGATAAGTTTCATTTTTTAACGAATAACAATGATGGATCTTTTTCGACAAGTTTTCTGGTTGATAGTTTTGGATTTTATGGTGGTGAGAAAGAAGATGTAGATTCTGACGGTGTATATGATTATATTGCTCGGGTGGAGAACTCTCTCTATTTAGAGCTGTCAAATAGTGGAAGCCCTACTAGAAGCTTTTTAACTCAGTGTGGGGTACTACATAATACACCAACTACTTTCAAATATGATATGGATGCCGATGGTGATGACGATATTTTTCATTTATGTGATGATAAAGTTGTGTGGATTGAGAGAACTAGCAATAGCTATGTTTTTAAAAAAGATATCGTAACAGGACCTAACTTGATTACCTCTCTCAAGTTTTTAGATATGGATCTAGATACAGATATCGATATAGTCGCCTGGGGTAAGGAATCCAGTTGGATTAGAAACGATGGAGCTGATAATTTTACTAAGCTGGCACTCGACTCTACTAATAGACAATATACTCTATCTGTTGCTGATATTAATGGTGATACTTATCCAGATTTTATTGAGACGGAAAACTCTAATTTAACATCCGCAAGAGTGCAGGTTTACATAAATGATCAGGATGGTACTTTTACAACAAGTAATTTTAATTCAGGTACTAACCACGCTCTCCAGGTAATCATGGACCATGATAGTGATGGTGACACAGATTTTCTAGTTTCTAATCCTACTGCACAAAGTTATGAGGTGTTTCTCAACGATGGATCCGGTGGTTTTACCTCAGAGGTAACTTTTTCAAGTATCTACTCTGTATATAGTATTCAACCATTAGAATATAATCATGATAATATTATGGATTATATACTTATCACCAATGGATTATCCGCAGTACATGTCAGTGATGGTAGTGGTGGATTTGACATGATTGAGCTTGGATTTGGACTATCGTTTAGCCCTTGGGTTGCCGTTCTAGAGGTTGTGCCACGTGCAGCCCCTTTACCACCAATTATTAGGTTTCCTTTATTAGGTGTAGAGGTCTACTAACTGATCTATTCATTAGTATTATATTTAATTGATTAAATGGGCCCTTTAATCAATGGCCTCACGTACATCCATGAAGGAGAAAGACTAACTCCCTTTTTGGGTGTATGAAGATCAGTGAATAACATACCCCCCCCCTATAATAACTACCTCCGGGCTCCAGGCAAAAAGCTAAATAGATATAAAGAGGCTAGTATTCAGTCTAATAAATACTAATTCAGTGCTAAGGGTCTAAAATTATACCCATATATGTCGAATAGTAAATGATGGTATTTATTGATAATTATTTATATTGGGATTAATAATGTTAGAAGTCATTTGTATTTCACTAGCCTTAGGTTTGGGTTTGCTTGCTCGCTTTGTCGGACTTCCACCTCTGGTTGGGTTTCTTTGTGGTGGGTTTTTAATAAATTTTATTAGTCCCTACATTGATTTGGGCGAAAGCTTTACTAGCACAATGAACCATTTAGCTCACTTAGGTGTGCTTATGTTATTATTCACTGTTGGGTTAAAACTAAAATTTAAGCAGGTCGTTAAATCCGAAGTAATTGGTGGCTCACTACTTCACTTTGCATTGGTCGTTGGGCTTTTTCTACCGGTAGTTCATTTTGTTTTTCAAATTGAATTGAGAACTGCTTTGATAGTGGCTATTAGCTTGGGTTTTTCATCAACTGTTCTTGCAGCTAAGCTTTTAGAAACGAAGCGTGAGTTATCAGTCTTTCACGGTAGAACAACGATAGGTATTTTGATTATCCAGGATATAATCGCTCTAGCAGTACTTGCTGTTTTTAGCGGTAAGATCCCAAACTATGGTGCTCTTATTCTCTTGGGCTTACCTTTAATTAGAATTGCTCTTCATAAAATTGTTGATATAGCAGGGCATGGGGAGCTAATGGTTTTGGTGGCTATGCTACTTTCAATAGTTGTAGGTGGCGCAGGCTTCACTGCTATGGGGCTGTCATCGGAGTTGGGTGCTTTAATTGTTGGTGCCTTGGTTTCTAATCACCCAAAGGCAGGGGAGATTTCAGCAAATCTCCTTTCAATGAAAGAACTTTTTCTTGTGTGTTTCTTTTTAAGTATCGGTCTTTCTGGCCTGCCCACTCTAGAGTCCTTTCAGTTTGCCGCTCTATTTTCATTACTCCTTCCTTTAAAAGCAGCTTTCTTCTTTGGAATTTTAGTTCTTTTCAAACTAAGAGCTCGAACGGCCTTCTTATCTGCTCTCAGCTTAATGTCTTTTAGCGAGTTTGGACTCATTGTCGCTGCAGCATTAATCCCTGAGTATATGGTAACCCTGGCACTCACAATGGCATTTTCCTATGTGATCTCAGCACCTGTGAACAGATACGCTCATAATTTGTTTGAGAAGTGGGAAGCGAAAATAGTGAACTATGAATTAGACTCCGTACACCCCGATGAACAGCCAAAAGATTTGAAAGACGCAAATGTACTTATTTTTGGTGTTGGAAGAACTGGTTCGGCTGCTTATCTCCACATGCAAAGTTTAGGATTTAAGCCAGTAGGCTTGGATGCGGATCAATATAAAATAGAGCGTTTAGAGAAAAAGGGTATGAATGTATTGTTTGCCGATGCTGAGGATAGTCAGTTTTGGCATAGTGTTTCTCTGAATAAGATCAAGGCTGTAATCTTAGCATTGGACGATATTGAAGCCAAATTGATATCCATTAGAATGTTAAAAGAAAAATCTTTTAGCGGCCCAATAGTTTCAAACTCACTCTACGAGGATCATCAAGCGCGAATTGTTGAGGCCGGAGCTACTCACACCTATCTCACAATGACCAGAGCGGGAAGGGGCTTAGCGGAGTATACTATGGACGCTATTCAGGGAGCAGGTTCTTTTGAAGAGCAGTTGGAAAGAGAAAAAAAACCCGCCTAATCCTTTCGATAATTTATCCAGGCTATCCCTTTTGTGCGTTTTCACATTTATGAATACTCCAAATTTAAAGCCTCCACGAGTTTAGAACTCAGACCCTTTTCTCCTAGGTTGAGGTTAATTAATTGTTCTTATAAGCCGGTCAAAGAAATTTATGGGTTCCACGAGTTTCAGTTTGGAAGAGAACGGAACTATTAATTCGAAAAAATTCTCTAAAAATTAATTTTGATTGGTTTAAGATGAAAATCTAGATACTTTGGGATAAGTATCTAGATTTTTAATAAAAGAATGGATTTTAATATCCTGGAGAAGCTATGGATTTTGGACAGTTACATCATTTAGAATACTATGTAGAAGACCTAAAAAAATCTAATGAGTTTTGGGACTGGTTTATGCCATTTTTAGGTTACACTAAGTCAGCTGAGTGGGGTTCAGGAGTATCTTGGAAACAAAAAAATGGAACATATATTTGCTTTGTTGAATTAGAAGAAGCGAGCAAGAGAGAAGTGAATTCTAGACAGGGGGTTGGTTTGAACCATGTTGCCTTTATGGGGGGATCCATGGCTGAGCTTGATCAGCTTGAAAAAGATCTCATTAAGAAAAATATTAATATTTTAAAAAGAGATGGTGAGTATCTTTGTTTTGAAGACGTTAATTTATTTGCTATAGAGGTTTATGCTAAAGCATAACAGGGTTTTAAATGAGCCTTTTTTAAGGAACTTTGCGGGACTCTTTTATTTTCTTTCGTACTCTTTAAAATAACTGTTAATATTTAGAATTAATGCGGTTAATATTTTTAATATCGATCAATCTAAAATCGTCACGGAGGAAAAGTGAGTGAAGTCGTACATTTAGAGTGTAGTTGCGGTGAAGTTCAGGCCGAGCTTGAGGTAGTATCAAAAACAAAGTCATTTCATGTGGAGTGTTTATGTTGTGATTGTCAGCAATATGCTAAGAAACTTGGAGCTGATGACACGGTTTTAGATAAATACGGAGCGACAGAACTATTTCAAACTCATCCTTGTTATCTAAAGTTTAAAAAGGGTCAGGATAATATTTCTTGTATGCAAATTAAGGAAAATGGACTTTTTCGTTGGTATACGTCTTGTTGTAACTACCCAATATCAAATACTATGAGCTCGCCGAAAGTTCCTTTTGTAGGGATCCCTGTTTGTTTCATGAGGTTTGAGTCTGAAGAAGAAAAAAATAGAGTGCTTGGGCCGGTCATAATGAGAGCTTTTGGCAAGTATTCTAAAGGTGAAAAAAGAGAGGGAGTCTACGACGAATTCCCGAAGAGCTTTATGATCAGTTTCCTGGCCTTTATGATCAGAGGTTTTTTTGTTTCAAGGGGGAAAAGTTCGCCATTTTTTAAGGATGGTAAGCCCGTAAGAGTACCGAAACCTGTTTTGTAGGGCCCAAAGAGTTTCTGTTTGTATTTTCTATTTGAGGAAAAGTAGTTGAGAGATAGATTCTTTCGACTACTGAGTGATTTGTTTCTTTGGCTTAATTACTTTGTTTGTTCTCAAATTTCTGCTTCATTACGGACATCCACCGCATCCCCTCTTCTTTACTTTTATTTTGGGCCTCTTTCATAAAGTCGGAGTGATCTCTCATATAGTGTCCTTGCATCAGCTTAAACCATTCTTCGAATGTTTCCGCCGAAAAAACTGAATCACATTGATCACATTGCATTGATTTCATTTATTCTCCTTCTGTAGATATCCAACTACTTTAGTCTTAAATTTAATGATAACTAAATATTATTTTTTTAGATCTAAAAAATTATTCTTCTGTCTAGTGAACTGGTATGGTGGGAAATGTTTGGATATACAAAAAAAGATTTAGTAATGAATTTCATACTATCTACAGGAGCCGATTGTCTTAGGTAATCTTCTTTTGTTGCTCAAATCGCTTTATTAATAATTATATTTTTGTGATAATGTGTTGGTGAAAGCTAATGACGGGATATAAATGTGTAACAAAAAAACTAATTTAGATATTCGGATTGCACCTCTTTCTATTAATTATTTCGAGCCATACCTAAGATTGGTTAATTCCGAAATTGTACATAAGACGACTCAGCCCCTAGATGAGTTTGAGCCTTTTTCAAGAGAACGTATTAAAGAATGGTTGAATGAAATTGCTTCTAAGTCGGACAGGGTAGACTTTGCAATTCTTGATAAGATTAGTGATGAATTCTTGGGTGAGCTAGTTCTTAATCAAATCAAGGGGGAGTCTTGCAATATTAGGATCGCAATTTTGCCAGAATTTCATGATAAGGGCGTGGGTACCAAAGCTGTTAACCTTGGGCTGGATTACGCCTTTGAGAGGCTTGATTTAGCTTCTGTTACTTTAGGTGTTTATAACATTAATCCTCGGGCAATACGTGTCTATGAAAAATGTGGTTTTAAAGAAACTCATCGGTCAATTATGACTGGAGGTGTAGAAGAGATCCATATGGTATGTTTCCAGTGATATCTTCTGGTGTAAGTTGCAAGAAAATAGTGCCATTGAAGGCTTAGTTTTTGAGTAGTGATCTACAGATTCTGTTTAAGTTTAATATACCTATTAACTGCTGACATATGATTAGAAACAACTTACCTTTAAGACTAGTTGGTTTCATCAATATTTTTACTAGGATGTATTTCCCTTGGCCTCAGAAAAAACAAAAGAGAAAATTATAATTGGCTGGAGAGAGTGGGTTTCACTTCCTAAGCTTAAGATTGGAAGAATCAAAGCCAAAATTGATACCGGTGCTAGATCGTCAAGCTTACATGCTGTAGATTTGGAGTTTTATAAACGTAATGGTAACGAGTATGTAAAATTCAAAATTTTTCCAGAACAGAAAAACTCCAAAAAATACATTAAAACTAGTGCCAGAGTAATAGAATACCGAAAAATTAAGAGCTCAAATGGATACACTGAAAGGCGTCCAGTGATATCCACTGAAATCAATCTTATGGGGCAAACTTGGTCCATTGAAATTACTCTTACCAATAGAGATGAAATGGGATTTAGAATGCTTTTGGGACGAGAAGGATTTCGAAATAAGATGCTTGTTGATGCAGGAAAATCATATTACGGAGAAAAAAACTCGGTAATAACAGTTAAGTAGTGTAGAAAACTTTCTAGGAGGAAAGATTGAAATTAGCAATTTTATCGTGTGGTCCAAATTCATATAGTACTAGTCGTTTGAAAGAGGCAGCGTTAAATCGAGGGCATGAAGTTAAAGTTTTGAATACCCTTAAGTTTGCTATTGATTTAGAAAAAGAATCCCCAGACCTCTACTTTCGACAAAAACAATTATCAGAATACGACGCTGTACTACCAAGGATTGGAGCTTCCATTACTTATTACGGAACTGCGGTAGTAAGGCAGTTCCAGCAAATGAATGTCTTCTGTATGAATACCGCTGATGGTATTCTTGTTTCTAGAGATAAGCTAAAAAGTCTGCAGCTCCTTAGTAAGCATAAAATTGGAATTCCTAAGACGGCTTTTGTAAGAGATAAGAAAGATGTACTCCCTGCAATAAAGAGAGTGGGTGGAGCTCCGGTAATAGTTAAATTGATTGAAGGTACCCAGGGAATTGGAGTTTTGTTAGCGGAGTCTATAGAAACCGCACAGTCTGTGGTTGAGTTGCTTCAGAGTCAGAAACAGAACGTATTGATTCAAAAGTTTGTTGCTGAGAGCAAGGGCAAGGACATCAGAGCACTAGTCGTGGGAGATCAAGTTGTTGCATCTATGAGAAGAGTGGCACAGGGACAAGAGTTTAGAAGTAATATTCATCGCGGCGGTAAAGCTGAGAAAATTGAGCTGGATAAAAAGTATGCCGATGCAGCCGTAAGAGCTGCGCAGATTATGGGTCTAAGAGTTGCTGGAGTAGATATGTTGGAGACAAATGAAGGTCCACAAATTTTAGAAATTAACTCTTCCCCTGGTCTAGAAGGGATAGAGAATTGTACTGGCTTAGATGTAGCTGGGTCTATTATTGACTATCTTGCTGCTCAGGTCGACTTTCCTGAAATTGATTTACGACAAAGGCTTACGGTAAGTAAGGGCTATGGGGTTTCTGAAATATATATCCCTGAAGGGTCTAAGTTTGAAAATAAAAGTATTTTAGATTCCGGACTCAGCGATGCAGGCTTAAATGTATTAACTCTTTATAAAGAAGATAAAACTATACCTAACCCAAAGCCATCGAGAATACTCGAAGCTGATGATCGGCTACTTTGTTTTGGTAAACTTGAGGCCATGCGTGGGATGATTCCTGAGAAAACCAGAAAGCGACGTAGACCTGAGATGCTAGCCCTGGATACAGAAATTGTATCTACCAATCAGGACCCATCATGATTATCGGTGGTACAACAATAAAGCCCGGCGAAAGGAAGATTGTAAATATTGATGTAGCCTCGTTGTATGACTATACAAAACTCAGTATCCCTGTAGAGATAATCCGGGGAAAAGAGCCAGGTCCAATCTTATTTATCAGTGCGGCCATGCATGGGGATGAGATCAATGGTACCGAAATAATAAAACGAATTTTAAACCGTAAAATCTATAAAAATCTCAAGGGCACATTGATTGCTGTGCCAATAGTTAATGTTTTTGGTTTCAATACTCGGTCGCGTTATCTTCCAGACCGTCGTGATCTAAATAGAAGTTTTCCTGGTTCTAAAAACGGTTCGCTGGCTGGTAGATTGGCTCATCTTTTTATGAAAGAGATTGTTAAAAAATGTACCCACGGGATAGATCTTCATACTGGTGCATTGAATCGAACTAATCTACCGCAAATTAGAGCTTGTCTTGATGATGCTGAAACGCTCTCAATTGCCAAGGAGTTTGGAGTTCCAGTGCTACTGCATTCACAGTTACGTGACGGATCATTGCGTGAGGCTGCACGGAAGAAAGATATCCCGATGTTGCTATTTGAGGGAGGCGAAGCATTGAGATTTGAAGAAGAAGTTATTAGAGCTGGTGTACGTGGTTGTCTTTCTGTAATGAAAAAAATTGGTATGATTCCCTCTGCGAAAATTTCTAGTTCCAGTAAGCCTAAGAATTTTATCTCAAGAGGGAGTTATTGGGTTCGAGCGCCACATAGTGGTACCTTTTCATTAAAGAAAAAAATTGGCGCGCATGTTGCTGATAGTAGCCTACTTGCAGTTATATCTGATCCATTTGGCAGAAACAAACATGAAGTTCGAGCTAATGAAGGTGGTATAATAATTGGTATGAGCACTATTCCTTTGGTAAACAAAGGGGAAGCAATGTTCCACATAGCAACCTTTAAGGATTCTAAGGGCGTTAAACGTGCTTTAGATGTTTTTGATGAAGATCTAATGTCTTAAACTTACTCGGATTAATACAGTCCTATATTACTAGAAACTTAGAGCACTAACTTTCGAAAATTGCAGCCTGATGTAAGATGTTTTAGTTGCAAATAGGAATCGCGCAATTCCAAGAAAAAATAAAAAGGAATGAAGTTAATCCCTAGAAAAATTCCTCCTTCTTTTTTTATGAAAAGTATACTTACTTTCTAAAAGCTAAAAGCTAAAAGCTAAAAGCTAAAAGCTAAAAGCTAAAAGCTAAAAGGAATTGGTTTTTGTTTCGCCTTGAAGTTAATGGTTCTATTTTCCCAGTTCATAGAATCTATTGTGATCAATTTATCAATTCCAATCCATCCTCCACCTAGAGGTGGTAAATTGAGTTTTTCAACTTCTTTCACAAGTGACAAGCCAGTGATGTCATTATAGGTGTAAGATCTTAAGCCTTGTCCCTTTTTAACAATTTCAAGAATTATAGTTTCCTCACTGTTTCGGACCAAATTTCCGAACAAACTGCTCCCAAATAAGACTATTTCTTCTCCAGACTCGTCGATCAAAATTTTAGTCTTACCCACATATTGTTCGAAGGACCAAAGAGGCTTTCCCTCAATACTTTTTAAACTGTAAACGTCTGTAGAGTTTTTTCCTGAAGCGTTCTGTGGTTTCGAAACTAATTTATAGTTTCCTATCTTAACCACAATTTTTTTGGAGGGAGTGGTGACAAAGTAAATCCTTGGTTAGTGTATAACAGAGAAAAAATAACGAAAATGTAGTTCATAATAGTAACCTCTTTCTACTATTTTATAGTTTAAAGCCAACGGCCAGATATTCCTAGGTTTTACTGTTTTTCCAGCGGGTATTTTTTGTTCATGTTTTCATCAAAGCATGTGCCTAGATAGTAAAACCTTAGGTCAATCGGCTAATGTTATAAAATTATCCTCTATAAAGTATTGAAAAGGTGGTATCTTCCATTAACGACTGGACCAAAATCGATTTTTAAAGTGTAAGTTAATAAGATTAGACAAGAGGGAATCAATAAATGACATTCAAAAAAAAGACAGTTTTTACTATTTTGAGTATTCTTTTATTTACAAGCTGTTCACATCTCTACTATAAATCCTGGGAAATTTTAGGCCAAGATAAGAGAGACCTCTTAGTCTCGAACGTGGCGGAGTTAAAAGAAGATCAAAGTGGTGCTAAAGAGGAAATGGAAGATGCCTTGGAGCGTATTAGATCCAGTTACGACTTCAAAGAGGGCTCTCTGGAAAGAACCTACGATAAAATGGCTTCTGATTATAAGGATATAGAATCTGAGGTGAATGCTGTTAAAGAGCAGTTGGAGAAGGTCGAATCGATAGCTTCAGATCTCTTCGTAGAATGGGAAAATGAAGCAGGGCAACTGAGCAATAGGGCCTATAGAGCAAAGAGTTTAACAAGTTTAAGAAAGACAAAGTCTAAATTCAATATTTTGGTAAAGAATGCGAAGACTACAGAGAAGGAAATGAATCGAACTTTGATAAAGTACCAAGATCAAGTCCTATTTCTAAAGCATAACTTAAACGCAAAAATGATCGGGAATTTGGCTGTTGAAGTTAAAATACTTGAAACTGAAATAGAAAAAATAATTGGTCGACTTCAAGACTCTATTATTGAATCAGATCAGTTTTTGAGTCAAATTGACTAGAGCTAGTTAAAGCTATTACAGAGGAAAGTGATCTAATGGCTGAGTTTTCCCATGAAGTTACAATGAAAGATTTCCTTAAAATTGATATTCGATTAGGGCAAATTATTTCCGCAAAAAAATTTAAAGAGGCGCGAAAGCCAGCCTATATTTTACAAATAGATTTTGGCGAAAAAATTGGGTTAAAAAAATCTAGTGCTCAAGTGACTACTAATTATGAATGTGAGGATCTGATAGGTAAGAAAGTAGCGGCAGTGGTGAATTTTCCCCCGCGGCAAATTGGACCGATTCAATCAGAGGTTTTGGTACTTGGTTTTTCTGACTCTGAAGGGGGTATAGTCTTGTTTTCTCCTGATAGTGAGGTTCCAAATGGTTCAAAGCTTCATTGATTTAATGGGCCGTATTAAAAAGTAAACTCAAAAAATTTAGGATAGCAGAATGGAAGTTAAACAAAAATCCGAGATCAAGAGAATCAATGGTTACCTCAAAGAAGTGATTACTTTTTTCGACTCCTCAGGGAAGCCTTTGTCCCAGGTTATGAACCCACTTATGATGGAGCTTAGGCCAAGAGATATTTTACAAATTTTTGTAGGTGCTTTTCTTGTCGCAGCCCCATTGTGTTTTACTGAAGAAGTTTGGCAGTTGAGTATCACTTTAGAAAGATCAAATGTCTTTGGATTGGGGTTTGTTTCGCTAGTTACGGTAGCGCTCTTTATCTATTTTAACTTTTATCGCTACAAACTAAAGGGCCATTTGGTTGACTTTATTAAGAGAGTATTAGCCACTTATTTAATTACCGCTAGTAGTATAGTTCTCATTCTAGTGTTGATTGATAAGTTTCCCATTACAGAAACTCCGTTTGTTGCAATCAAACGATTGATAATAGTTGGATTTCCGGCGCTTTTTGGCGCAGTAATTAGTGATTATTTAAAATAGTTAAATCGGATATCAAAGGTAGGGATATCGTAAACTTCTTCCCTACCTTATTGATTGGAGAGATGACCTATAGATTGGTATCTATAAGGACCATTTTAAATACGGTTGGCTTTCTTGTTTCTAATTTTCCTAGGCCCAGTATGGGAAAATTACCAAAATAATGGATTTCAGCCCAACCATAAAAGCCTGAGGGTAGTAGGGGCCTAATATTATCTCTCTGATATTGTGATCTACATGCTTTTGTAGGATTACCGTTAACATTTGGAATTGAAACGACTCTTCCTCCCTGCTGACTAAGACAACCATCTAAATATCTATCGTTAAACCTAACACTTGGATTGAGTATTTCTCCCCTAATCCAACGCTCTTGAACCAGTGTCCAGTGTTCATCCATATTAGAATTAAACTGCGCAAGTCTGACCATGTTTAGGTCATCATCAACCTCTGTAATTTCCATTTTAATATAGTATTGTTCAAGCTCTGAAATTTCACTCTTGTAACCTTTAAAATGATATTTAACATAATCACCTTTTTCATACGAAAAGAGCTGGCAGGTAAAAAGTGCGACTATGGCTGATAATAAAAACCTCATTATTTCTCCTTGGTCAGTTTTGATCAATATTTACTAAATAAGCTTAGGATGAGCGAATAGATCTTAACAAGTAGTGCCTAGCTTTATGCCTATTTTAAAAGAATACCTAGACCAATTGTGCCGACTAAATTGTTTAGTACACGGCTTTCGAATGCTCTAGAAAAATATTGGCAGAGAGGATATAATCTCACCAATGAATAAGATACCTGATGATATAAGTAAATTAGCAAATTTATTGGATTCTAAGTTCAAGGGCCCATTTGGTTTTCGATTCGGTATAGATGGACTACTTGGTTTAATACCTGGACTAGGTGACATAGTAAGCTCCGGCCTATCAATATTTATTCTGATTAGAGCCATTTTTTTAGAAGTATCTTTTTGGGTGTTAGTAAGAATGGTACTAAATGTTGTATTTGATTATATAATAAAATTCATACCCGTTTTGGGTCTATTTTTTGACTTTGTTTTTAAATCTAATACTAGGAATATCGAACTTCTAAGAGCTGATATAAGAAATCCCGAAAAAGTCAATTCTGTCTCCCGCATACAAATAATATTATTTTTGAGTTTTATTTTTGTACTATTTTCTTTTATGCTTATAGGTTCATTTATGCTTTTTTTAGAATTGGTAAATTTACTTTTCGATTTTATTTCGAATCAATAATATGTTGTTTGGTTTTGTCCGAGGATTATTAAGTGCTAGATATTTTTATAGATGCAGATGCTTGTTCTGTTAAAGATGAAACATACAAGGTAGCAGCTAGATTTAAGTTAAAAACTTTTGTTGTAGCTAACCAGTATTTAAATGTACCTCTGAGTCCCAACATCCGTATGGAAGTTGTATCTGGTGGATTTGATGCAGCCGATGATTGGATCGTAGAGAAAATTCAGGAGGGTGATGTGCTCATTACCTCCGATCTTCTACTTGCAGATCGGGCGATAAAAAAAGGAGCTCGGGTAATTGGGCAAAAGGGAAGTGAACTAGACGAGAATAATATTGGTAATGCTTTAGCCTCTAGAGAGATTAGCCAACACTTAAGAGACTTAGGGCAGTCAGGGACCGGTCCTTCTAGTATGACAAAAAAAGATCGTTCCCAATTCCTTTCTAAGTTAGATCAAGTCCTCCATTCTATAAAAAGAAAATACGATAAATAAAATCTAATTTTTTAAAGAGTAATACTCAATTATTTTTTTTAACTAAAGAGGGACAATCAGGCTTTGTAAAGGATGTGTTGTTTCTTGCTAAATATGCAAATTATAAAGCAGAGGAATTTTCTGACGATGCTAATCGTTTAATTTTGGAATTCAATAAGAAATTTTAAAAGGTATAATTGGTTTAAAAATGAGGTCGCTTTGAATCATTCAAAGCGACTTTTTCTTTTTTAGTGTTTCCAGCTCAAGCCAATATCGACAATCCCATATTTAGATTCAGAACTTGGACTACTCTCAAAGGCTGGGGTTTTAGTAGTTCTATCTAGATAAGATATAGAGACTTTTCCGCCCATAGCTTTAAACGATACTCCAGCCTGTATTCTTAGTTCTGTTGAACCTTCTGGTCGGCCTAAAACATCATTCAAGAATTGAAAGTGTTCAACTAGAGCAAATGGTGTCATAGATCCAAACTGATAACCAGTTCCATCAAGCTTAACTCTTAGTCTTAATCTGTTTAGAAAGGCACTTGTGTTTGAGAACTCTCGCCATTCCAATCTTCCTCTGTAACCGATTTTTAGCTTTTCCAAATTTTGAGCATATCCGAACTCGTTTATATAACGGTTTTCATCACTATTGTCTGAGCTTCCCGTTCTATTTTCCACAATAAATGCATAGTACATGCTACTTTCAAATTTATATTTTAGTCCCAGTCTCACGGATCTTGTAGTGAACTTATCAGACTCATCAGAATATCGGTTGAGTAACTCTCCGAGCAAAGTAGTTTTTTCGCCAAAGGCCGATGAGAGCTTGATAGAGCTCCAATATTGACTCTGTCTATCTTCAGCATAAAGTGCTGTAGAGAGTAAACTTGTTGCGATGAATAGTGCAGCGATATTTATCTTTTTCCTAAAATTCATATTTTTAGCCTTTCTGTTCAAGTATAGTAGTTTATCTAAGACTATATTCTTAAATCAATTGTTGAGCACTATAAAATTGTTAGGTTTATCGTCAAACTATACCTTTAAAATTAGGCTAGTCTATATTTCCTGATTCTAATTGGGTCGCAATTATTTGATTAAGTTTCGGGTCAGGAAGGAATTTTTCCTGACCCGAAAGGCTAACAACCTATAAGTGTTGCACTAAGAAGGCGAAAAATGCTCCTATAAGCCAAATACAGACCGAAAAGAGTAAAACTACTAAGCTCCACTTTCTTGTTCTATCACATGTTTCAGCGAGTTTTGGATCTAACGGGCAAGGTTTGTTTCGAGAGTTATAAAAAATTACCAGGGATATGCTAAGTAGAGTACCACTGATTAGGAAAACCCAAGACTTGTTAGCTGAAAACCAAATGAGCTGTGGGAAGTTTGATACTAAGCCAGCTAGACTTGCCCCCATACCTAGGCTAACCAACAGGCTAGGCAGTGCGCAGCAAAGAAGCGTTCCTGTAGATGTAAAAAGCGAAATCCAAGTAGAGAAACTCTTCATGGCAGCTTTCCTTCAAAAGAAAATCCTGCGCTTGTAACGATCTCTTCTAATATGCTTTCGCTCAGAGATTTACCTTTATTCAATTCAATATAGACCTCCATCTTATCCAAGTTAACCTTTGTATTTTTAACTTCAGCTCTTTTGTTAAAGTTCTTCTCGATTCCTTGAGCACAAAAAGCGCAAACCATTCCTTTTACTTTAATCGTAATTTTGTCTTCCTCATTTTTCTTTATGCTAGCCTTATGGGTATGATCTTTTTGATGTTTCATTGAGATCGATTTTTTTTCAGCAATAGCTAGTTGCCCTGACATAGACATAAATATAAAGATTATTAGTATTATTTTTTTCATAAGATTTCCTTTTTAAAAATGTGTAATGTAATTAAATTTTGAGTTCCCATCGTAAGTTTGTCCAATCTCGAACAAGAGATTTCTGTAGAATATCCTCAGAAATGGTGTTAGCTCGGATAGTGTCGTGGATCCTAGAAATTGTGTCTCCTGCCACTCCAAAATTAACCATGAATGTATCCCATCGTAGTTATCAACATAGGGAGTTACCCCAAACCTTATAGTCGATTGCTTTAAATCGGTTTGTTTTGAGTTACCAAGTTCCATATATTTCGCTAAAAAATAGTAATCTCGATCCTCTATGTCAAACTGAAGTAGTCCTAAGCCAACTCCAATAGAGTCTGAGTTTAATGAACTTTTCCCTAGGCCCAAAACGGCATATAAATTTGCTTGATGTTTTTCACCATTCCACCTTTTTAGTAAGAAATTTGCGCTCAGAAGATTGGCTGTTTTTTTAGTATTATTGGGTTTGGAATAATAGTGTACTCCGGTGGCAAATGAATGTTTCCAGGAGTAGTTAATTTGATTGTGTGTTAGCTGTGGTGAATGGTACCCCATAATTCCGGTCGAACCTGCAAAAGAGGTGGGATGAGGCCAGAGAGTACTGCATGTAAATACCATAAGTAAGCCAACGAAAAGCTGATTCAGCTTCATTGCATCTCCTTGTTTTTAGAAAAATTTAGATATGTTTTTTTTGAGTAGTTAAAACTCTCAATTTAGAAAAACTGAGAAAAAAGCCTGCCAGTTGGCCAGCTTGGAAAGGTAAATATTGATATCAGTGCTGAATTTCTTCCAAGAACGAAAGAGAAAGAGTCTTTCAATCTTAGGATTACTGACTTCTAAAGAGTTCTTTCGCTCACCAATGCTATCAGATATTACTTGGTTTTGCGCCAAGCTAATAAGTTTCTCTTCGCAAACTTTAAATTCACATACTATACATTTATCTTTTGATTTGTCTGATTCAGAGGTTTGTTTGGAGCCACAATGGCTAGATGCAGAGAGCTGCTCTTCCACGGATACACTGTGGTTTTGGCAAGCCAATAGTGACAGTGGTTGCAAAATAAAAAATAGTCCTAAAATGAGGCCATTAATTTTCAACCAAAGTCTCCTTTCTAGTCTAGTGGTGGTTCGAAATTATTATAATTATAACTTTTATTTTTATATCTAGGCAAATATTTTTTTCCTAGACTATTTAAGCTCTCTTATGTGCCTATTATTAAACAAGAAATCGAGAAAAGCGTATCTTGAATTCGACCTTGTGTTGTTGATTTGGCAAATTTCAAAACGATTGTCACTAAATACAATCTTTCGAAATCTTAATAAATTTAGAGTCTCTTTTATAGAACTTGAGTTGTTTGAAAAATTCAGTCATTACTCAACTTAGAAAAGTGGAAAAAACTGATCAGCAAAAGTGCCATAGTCTTCAAATCGAGGCATATGCCCAAGTCCAGGTAACTCAATTACCGTTGCACGGGGCGCGGAGTTTTTGAACTTAGCGCCGAGTTTGTCATAGCGTCCTAGTTCGTATTTCACTCCGGGTTTCTTCCAATATCTGCCTGGACCAGTACGATCCCTTGTTCCGATGATTAAAGTTGTCGGAGTATTTAGTTCTCTTAGCCTACTTGTTATGTCTTCTGAGAAAATTGGCGAATAGGTCAGAGCATTGTTCCATGCAACTGTTTTCCAGTCAGGGCCATTAATCCAACCTTCATGGATTCTAACCAAAGCTTCATAAGATTCTTTCCATTTGCCATCGTAGTAGTTTTTTTCTGGTAAGCTCTAATTTTTTGGATCGTTTTATTTTTTTCCAGTTTGTTATAGAAAAATTCAGGATCTTTAATTTTAGAGTACTTTAAATAAAGGCTCCAACTCTACTGGATTATTAAGGACTAGCTGTTTAATTCTGTCCTCATAGTTTAGGGCTAAATGTACTCCTAGCATGCCTCCCATAGAGTGGCCGACAACATGTACTTTTCCTTTAATACCTAATTCATCTAATAGAGACATTGTATTAAGTGATAGCTGCGCAAATGTATATTGATAGTAATCAGGTTTTGAGCTTTTACCGAAACCAATTTGATCCGGTATAACAACTCTATAATTTTTCGAAACTAGTTCTAAAGCAATTTTTTCCCAGTAAAAACCTGAAAAGTTCTTACCATGCAATAAGATCGCTATTTTCTTCAAGTCTTTTTTACCAATATCCATAAAACGCATTTGAAGATTTTTTCTCTGTGTTTGAATTTCAAAGGTTTTTACTGGGAACGGATATCTAAAGGTATCTAGAGTAGCATTATAAGAAATTGATAAATCTACTGCTTCTTTGGGAAAAGAAGAGCATGCACCCAAGAGAAATGTTAACGTAAGAGTTATAAAATATTTCATCACGCTATAATTTAATAATTCGAAACGCGAGTCATCAAAAAAAACAACGAATAAATTCTTAATTGTATTGATTCATTAAAAGGTTTGGATACATTTGCAGATAGCGTATTCGGAAGCTAATCCATAACTTTATCAGAAAAACCTAATCTCCCAATAAATGGTAATTTAATAGCAGGCCTTAAAACATCTAGGCCAAAAATCATCCCTAATATATTGAACTCAATCCCTTCAGCCAACCCAAGGTTTAAGCCTAATAGTCCATAAATCGAAATTTGGAAACCGGTTCCAGACTCATTTTTTGAAAGGAATGCAGAATTGACTAACCAGTCTTTGCCAATTGCGTGCGGTGGAAGCTCTCCCTTTAACTCAGGAGTATTTCTTACTAGGTAAGAAACAAATGTATTACTGTTTGGTCCTGGGAATACAGTATAGGTATTCGGGTGAGGGTATGATTTTTTGGCCTGGCGCAGGGAGGCAATGGCTTTTTCTGCTCGGTCGCCTCTAATATCCATCACTATTTCAGGATCATTTCCATACCACCTTCTATCTGGTAATTCTGTTGTTTCAACAACTGCTGGTAGACCTCTTCTGGTTCTCCAGCCGACGACTTGTAAGACCTGCCAGGTATTTTTATCTCTTTCTTTGAAGGCTACCCATGTATGAACTGCAAAGTATTGTCGCCAATTGAAAGCCCTGGCTGCGTATACCTGTACCACCGCAGGTTTATATTCACTAGCTTTAGGTGCTATACCAGTACTGGATCTATCAGCAGTTCTCCAGTCTGTGCTATGGGAGCAACCCGCAATTGTTAAAATCAATAGAAGAATAATTGATGGAGAGGTGATTTTCATTTTCTGAATCTACTTGAAGTTATTAAAAAAAGCGAGAATTAGTCGAAAAAGCTCTTTGCAATTGCTGATGCAATAGTCAGGGCTTTATTTGTAAAATATTAAAATTGAATCTATTTATCCACCGACTTGCTTCCATTTTATTTCTTGATCATCTAAAAAGCTTTTAACCTCTTCCAATTTTTCTCCATGAACTTCGATGTAGGCATTTTTAAATGCTCCTCCTACACTAAGTTTCTTCTTTAGTTTTTTAGCTAAGTCTTTATTCCAGCTTTTATTTGAAGGTAAATTAGAGATCTCAACAGTAGCACGTCCTTTACCGGAGGTTCTGCGCCTCAGTTCCAAGCAAAGAGTGTTTTTATCTACGGTAATACTATTTGAATCCTTGGGCTTACTTTTTCTTAAATCGCCCTCATCGTCGGACCAAACTGTTTTTAAGTTCTTCATTTTTTGCCACCATCTGTGTTTTAAACATAAACAGTATTCTATTCTAATTTAGCTGAAATTCAAGTCATGAGAATGGGAAGGCTTTAGATGAATTATTTTATCTGGAGAAGCTTGTTTTTAGTTTTAGGGTTTTCGCGGGGTTTGAATTCAGATATAGTTTTTTTTGTGAAGAATAAAGAAATTAAAATCTGTGAAAACTGCAAGAAGCCTATGGAATATAGAAAGAAGTGGAGAAATAATTGGGACGACGTAAAATACTGTAGTGAAAAGTGTCGCAGAAACAAAACGCCTAAAATATCAACTGATAAATAGGCGCCGATATACGTGCAATTTTAATCCTTATTTAATGAATCATAGGTTTGTATAAGCTGGTTTAGATCAGGAACGCTAAAACCACTATCGTGAAAATAGGCAACTTTACCCTCTTTATCTAGAAGCACAACTCTACTACTTCTTGGGTTTTCATTGCCGGTAAATTCTTGAATGATGTCACCATCTTTATAGACTGTAATTACGCCTTTCCAAATGGGTTTTGGTATTCCTTTTCTCATTCCCTCATCGATTAAAGTAGAAAACAATTGTGGAAACATGCCTTGAATAGTCGGGACTTCATAGGTGGGAATAGTGGTTTCTTTCATATCAAGACCAATAAACCAACGATCGATGTCAAATTGTGATTTATGCTTGTAGCCAATCAGGAGAAGAACTGATTCTCCTTTGAAATCTTCAGGGATTTTCCATTTTTTGTCATCAAGCGAGGTTCCCGAAACAGAAGGGAAATTTTTACCAACTAATTTTTGATTGGGGTAAGTGGTTGTACAGGCGGATAGTAATAACATTGCGAGGGGTAAAATAAGCAGCTTCATCGTCGTCCTTTTTGGGGTAGTTTATCAGGCTACATTGTAATTTTAAGCCGGGCACCTAGCAATCAAATTTCGGAAACTGAGCTATTCTACTCAAAATGGTCTAAGTCCTATTTTTTTCTCTATTCTACCAGTCAGAATCTTTCTAGAATTTACAGTCTATTGATGATTGAGCATTAAAAAGTAACATATCGCTTTGAAGCTATGCTAAGTTTTGCACATGAAAGAAGCCTCCTTTTTAACGATTATTTTTATGCTAATTAGTAGCCAGACCTTTGGTTTTGAAATACATGGCCACAGGGGCGCTAGATCTATTTATCCGGAAAATACTTTGATAGGTTTCGAATACGCTTTAAATTCTGGTGCAGATTTCGTAGAGATTGATATACACCTTAGCCTTGACGAGAAGGTTGTGATCTATCATGACCCAGTAATAAATTCTGATCTTTGCATCGTCCCCTCGAATATAAAGGAAAAGTATTCCTCGTTGGAAATTGCTAATATGCTATTGGCGGACCTAAAAACTATCGACTGCGGAACCAAAACAAATAAGGATTTCAAAAGGCAGAGATCTGTTCCTAACCAATTCATACCAAGTCTTGAGGATTTACTACAAAAAATAAATACTATGAATATCAATAGGCCTATGGAGGCTAAAATTAATATTGAGTTTAAAGTTACAGAGAATATGTTAGAGATTCGAAAAGCTTTGTTTGTCGACCAAGTGTTGAATTCATTAACGGTATTTGATTTTAAAAAACATATAATGCTCCAATCCTTTGACTTGAAAATCTTAGAAATAGCTAGGTCTCGAAATATTGATTTGGATATAAGTTACTTGGGTAGAATAAAGTCATCTAGTCTGAGGGCAGCTGTAAAAAATAATTTTATGGGAATAAATCCCAAGTTCAAATCTGTTAGACCAAGGTCTTTAGCGCGAGCCAGAGAATTAGGATTAAAAGTAGTGCCCTACACAGTAAATAGGGAAAAGGATTGGAAGAAACTTATTAACATGGGTGTAGATGGCATCATTACAGATGATCCAGAGGGGCTAAGTGAGTTTCTATGTAAAATGAAACAATGTAATTAAATACTCGATTCATAATAAAGTTGGTTCTTAATAGAACCAACTTTATTAAACTTAAAATTAGAAGCTCATATCAAAAGTACTAAGTTCTAACAATGGATCGGCTTCTGGATCCATATCCGTAATTGCTCCTGACCAAGTCAGAAACGCAGAATTATAGCTTAAACCTGCAATTGCTGAGTAGTCACCGTCTCTTGAGTTGTTTATATGGTGATCGTAGGAGTCATTAGTGCCATCAAACAGCATCATTACAGACCTTCCGGCAGAGGTGTTTCCGTCACTTTGGATAAATTTCGCATCAGATACACTAGTAAATGTACCGGAGTCACCAGAAAATGTTCCGTTGGCTGCTAGTCGAATATGTCTTTCATTACCATAATCAACGTTCTCGTAGTAAAAGCTATTGTTATTGGTGTTTATTACGAATTCAACATAGCTTTGGTCACTTTCTTGATAGATCCTAGCTGATAAAATTCCATCGCTATCCTTTAGATAAAATCTAACACTTGGTTCAGCGCTAGTATCATAGGTTGTAGAGCCAAGCTGAATACCGACGAAGAAATCATAATCGCCACTGGATAGGGCTTTATCCTGGATCGCGATGTCAAAAGAGCCATTGAGATTACCATTACCATCAATATCAAATCCAGCGTCTCCGAAGCAGGAGTCTGTCTCTAATAGGGTTAAATTGTTTGTTTCTGTGGCGGTTGCTGCATAGGTCAGTGAAGTTTGCTTTTCAATCGCACATAGGACGTTAGACACTAGAAAGTAAGACCCTTGGACGGTATCAGGGGACTTTGAATTAGTGTTAAGCGTACAATATACTTGCTCGCCGGCAAATGTCGCGTCACCAGCGGAAGAGCTAGTTGGAGATCCACTACTACATGTAATAGAGCTCATTGATGCAGGCAGAATAGTACCTGCAGAACCACTATACATCGATGTAACAGCATTACTTGCAGATGAAAAAACTTTTACATTACTTGACGTATTAGCAGCGTCATCACCGCATGCTGAAAGCAATGCGAAACTACTAGTTAGAATTAAAAAATTTCTAATCACTTTTCCTCCAGGAAATTAATTGGTTTGAACCATTAGTATACATTAACGACAGGAATCTTTAATATTTCTCTGTCTACATAAGACTATCGGGGAGGAAATAATTTCCCAGTGTTAAAAAAAACATTAAGTTAGCCAGGCATTCTATCTAGAGAAAAAAATTTAGGTTTTTTAAGAAACGGTTTGCCAATAGAGTTATTCGTTCTTGTGCTTGATTGAAGTGAATTGCTCTAGCCCTTAGAACACTCGAAAACTTAGATTCAAAGCTAGTAGTTAAACTGTAAAATTCTAAAAGCTTACTGCGCCGAATAAGGCTGGTTTTTTAGACAATCTTAGAAAATGCCTATGCAAGTCATAGCCTCAGTCTATCATCCTATAGAAAAAAAGTATTAGTCTTTAAAATTCGATTAGAATAAGGTTTCCTAAAGAATTATCAAAGCCTTTAGACCAGTTTAACTGATTAATTTTCCTATGGAGGAAAGATGAAAAAAAGAATCCTATCCCTGATTACTCTTTCGATAATGGCGGGTTGTGCCTCATCGAACAAGGAGTCTTCGGGAAATAATTTTCAAGACGGAATCGCTAAGACAAATGAATTTTGGTGGCCTAACAGAATTAACCTTTCACCCCTTAGACAGCATACGCCTTCTTCGAATCCAATGGGGAACAGCTTTGAGTATGCCAAAGAGTTTAAGAAACTTGATTTAGAGGCAGTAAAAAAAGATTTAGCAAAAACAATGAAAGAATCGCAAGAATGGTGGCCAGCAGATTTTGGACATTATGGTCCTTTCTTTATCAGAATGGCTTGGCATAGCGCTGGTACCTATAGAATCTCAGACGGAAGAGGTGGTGCTGCTGGCGGACAGCTAAGATTTGAACCACTTAATAGTTGGCCTGACAACGCTAACCTAGATAAGGCAAGAAGGCTTCTTTGGCCTGTAAAGCAAAAGTATGGATCTAAAATTTCCTGGGCGGACTTGATGGTTTTGGCAGGTAATGTAGCCTTAGAAGATATGGGTTTCAAAACCTTCGGATTTGCTGGTGGCCGAGAAGACGATTGGGAGCCTGATTTAGTTTACTGGGGACCGGAAAGAAAGTTCTTAGCCAGCAAACGTAGGGGTAAGGGTGGCAAGTTAAACAGAAGCTTGGGCGCTACCAAAATGGGCCTAATATATGTTAACCCTGAAGGACCAGATGGTAAGCCTGATTTTACTCTTTCTGCAAATGCTATTCGAGAGGCCTTTGGTAGAATGGCAATGAATGATGAGGAGACAGTTGCCTTAATCGCTGGTGGACATACTTTTGGGAAGGCGCATGGAGCCAATAAACCATCAAAATGTGTCGGAGTGGAACCTGCAGCAGCAAATTTAGAAAGCCAAGGTTTGGGTTGGAAGAATAAATGTGGAACCGGCAAAGGTGCTGATACAATCACTAGTGGGTTAGAGGGCGCATGGACTTCTGCACCTACAAAATGGAGTATGCAGTACCTTCAATTCCTATACAGTTTTGAATGGAAGAAAGTAAAAAGTCCTGGTGGAGCATTACAATGGGTCCCAACGGATGAAAGTGCAAAAAATCTGTCTCCGGATGCTTTCGATAAAAATAAAAGGCATAAACCGATAATGTTCACTACAGATTTAGCGCTAAGATTTGATCCAGCTTATGGCAAAATCACAAAAAGATTTTTAGCTAATCCAAAAGAGTTCGAATTAGCTTTCGCAAAAGCTTGGTTCAAACTTACTCATAGAGATATGGGACCAAGAGCAAGGTATGTTGGAAAAGAAATTCCAAAAGAAGTTTTGCAATGGCAGGATCCAATACCGAAGAGAAACCATAGATTGATAAATAGATCAGAAATTTCTCAACTAAAAAGAGAGATTTTGGGATCTGGGCTCAGTATTCAAGAACTTGTTGGAACGGCTTGGGCATCTGCCTCTAGTTTCCGTGGAACAGATATGCGTGGCGGAGCAAATGGAGCTAGGCTAGCACTGCTGCCGCAAAAAAACTGGGAAGCAAATGACCCAGAAGAGCTTTCCAAAGTACTCGCTAAACTAAAGGAAATCAGAACTACTTTTAATAAAAAATTATTGCCAGGTAAAAAGGTTTCTTTAGCAGATGTTATTGTATTGGGTGGTACTGCCGCCATTGAGAAGGCATCAAATGATGCTGGTATCAAATTGCGGATACCATTTAAACCAGGCAGAATGGATGCTTTACAAAAAGATACAGATGTAAAGTCTTTCGAAGCTCTTAAACCACTTGCCGATGGGTTCAGGAATTACTACTCAAAAAAGGCGAGCTTTTCTCCCATTGTCTCATTGATTGATAAAGCAAGTAAATTGAACTTAAGCGCGCCAGAGATGACCGTTTTAATCGGTGGTCTGAGAGTACTAGGCGTTAACTCAAAAGATTCTCAGTATGGCGTATTTACAAACAGAGTCGGCAAACTTAGCCCGGATTTCTTTGTAAATCTCTACGACATGTCTACGGTGTGGAGTAAGTCTGAGGAGCCAGGTCTATACCACGGAAAAGATATAAAGTCAGGTAAGTTAAAATGGAAAGCAACTCCAGTCGACTTGGCATTTGGATCTAGTGCAGAACTTCGAGCAATCGGGGAAGTATATGCCTCTTCGGATGGTAAGCGTAAATTTGCAGATGACTTTTCAAAGGCATGGGTAAAAGTAATGCGAAACGATATGTTTTAAGGAAATTGTAAATTTTAAAATTAGCATTAGGGCCATGAATAAAATCATGGCCTTTTTTTATCTGTAAAAAAAGTTTTTAGGATTCTTAATAAAACGCTTCATTAATAGGCTGATTAATTCTCTGCCTTGATTAAAGCTAAGTTTTCTCGATCGAAAAGCCACTAAGAATGTTATACCAAAGCTTACAGTTAAATTAATAAGACCAATTGCTAGAACACTCAGTACCAATACTCCAAAAGTTCCCCATTGAAAATCTGAAACAAAGTGAGCTAATCCTGTACCCGCTTGTGCCGCGGCGAATGTGATATGTCTGATGTCGATCGGGAGGCCCGTGATGTGGCCTGTAGAAGATAATGTACCTAACAAGAAACCAAGAGAAATATTTCCACTTAAACCCTCTAAATTAGTGTCTAAAAAGCTAATTAGTTTTTTTGCGGTAGATGTTGTCATCCATTTATTTTGTTTTGCTGAAAGAATAATTCTTTGATCTATATGGTTGAAAATATACCAGTTTCGGATAGCCCCAGAAAAAATACCACTTAGTGCCAAACAGCCGCCAGTTACAAAAGCGTAAAAAAGACTAAGACTAAATATGGGGTGAAGACTATCGATCAAGTATTGTGCACTTGCATCTGTAAATCGAAAGCTACCAGACTCACTCATTAATAGATAGATCCCGGCCGAAATTGGCATAGCGATAATAAAATTTCCCATGATTGCAATGAACTGAGTTCGGAAAGTATCTATTAGCATCTCTGTTATATTCCAAAGGTAGGAAATCTTATCTTTGGACTCATCCAATTCTTTTGCAATTCTAGAGGCCGTCATGGAGGGTTGTTTGGTTGCCAAAACTCCATTAAGAAAATATATGAGTAGAAAAATACCTGAGTAGATGAGACTGAAGCTAAATATCTCTATAAAAGGAGCCAAATTAAAATCTGAGAACACTGGCTTCAAAAAAGCAAAAAGACCTACGATTAAGCCTCCTAAAAGACCTTTTTTAAACATTTTGCGGTATCCGGCAGAATCATTTTTTATGTAGTTCTCACCCAATCGACCGGTATGTTCAGTTATTTCAAAGAAGACGAGCTCAACATATCGATAAAATAGTGTCGAAATTTTTCGAGAGTCTTTTTCCGACTCAAGGAGTGTCTGTGCCATCTTGGCAATCATCAGTGATCTGTTTTCCTCTTCAATTCGAACCTTCAATTTAGATAGATTTCGAATCCTTCTCACTAAATCTTGAATAATGATAATTCGAAAGGTTACATCAAACGATATTCCTTCAACTAAGCGGTTGGATCGAATCAGTTCACAAGCCTCTAGACAACTATCTAACTTTCTTAGAAGTACCTCATTATTTTCAATAGAGGGAGATTTAATGAACTCTTTTACTGAAGCTTGAGCATTAGTAAAACAGTTCATTAGTTCAGGGGCAATTTTAATTCTAGAGCTAATTTGGCGAGAGGTTCCGTAATAAACCAATCGAATCATTAGGATATTTAAAGGTTCAGAAATTTTTGATTCCAGATGATCCTGTATTTTTATATCAGAATCTACTATCCAATCAAAAAATCTAGCTAAATTTTCTTGGCTCAGTTGTAAAAATATTCGTCTAAAATCATATTTATAGTCCATTTTATAGAGATAGGAATAAAAATCTCGATCGGCATAGATCGTTGGAAAGAATTTTTTATTAAATCTATAGAAAAACTCAGATATAAAACTTTGTTCTGTAACGACACCTTCATCGGTTAAGATACTTGTGAAGTCTATAAAATATAAAAGGCTTCTAAATTCCTCTTGAAGAGCGGAACGCTCCACTAGAGATGCATCATCTAAAAACTTTGGAAGAAGAAAGTTGGGGTTCCTTCCAATGTTTTGGAGTAATTTAGATATTTCACCGCCATTTGATGTCATTATAGCTCCTGAAGAGAAAATAACACGTAGCTTGGTCTAGTGGAATTAGTTACTGAGAATTACGGACATATACCTAATTCGGCTGAGTCTTAAGTATGCAATTTTGAGAGAGCCGCCAAAAAACTCTGTCCCAGGTTTCCTTTTTAGTGAAAGATCTTAATAATAAATCCATCGGAGCTGTGGTATTGTTTAGCGGTATACAGGTGGATATCATGAAGAAAAAAGTAGTAGTAATCGGTGGTGGCTTTGCCGGACTCACAGTAACTCAGTCATTGTCAGGGGATAAAAACTTTGACGTTACACTTATTGATAGAAGGAATCATCACCTTTTCCAGCCTCTTCTTTATCAGGTAGCCATGGCGGGCTTAAACCCTTCAGAAATTTCTGTCCCCCTTCGAAGGCTATTCTCCAAATCTAAAAATGTTACCACATTGATGGCAGAAATTGAGATCCTTGATCTTAAGAGTAACCGGCTAATGGTAGATGAAGACTGGCTGGAATACGATTATCTCGTTATGGCTTGTGGCTCAAAGCATTTTTACTTTGGAAAAGATCACTGGGAGGAATTTGCTCCCGGCCTAAAAACTATTGAGCAGGCCACTGAAATCAGAAGAAGGGTTTTACTTGCATTTGAATACGCAGAAAAAGAATCTGATTCCCAAAAGAAACAGGAGCTTTTAACGTTTGTAGTTGTAGGTGGTGGACCCACTGGTGTTGAATTGGCGGGGTCCATTGCTGAGATGGCTCATACAACATTGAAGAAGGATTTTAAAAATGTAGATTTATCTAAAACAAAAGTTTTATTGATTGAGTCCGGTTCTAGGGTTTTAAATGCCTTCCACGAGGACTTATCTGCTTCAGCCAAAAAAGACCTAGAGGAGCTCGGAGTAGAAGTGATATTAGGTAAGTTAGCCTCAAATCTAACCGCTGACGGTCTGAATGTGGGAGATGAGTTTATTAAGTCCCACACTATTATCTGGGCCGCGGGTGTTAAGCCGGCTAAAATTACCAAGAAGTTAGAATCTAAAACCTTAGAAGATGGGCGAGTATTAGTTGGTTCAGACTTAAGCTTAGAGGGTATTGAAAATGTTTTTGTTTTAGGGGACCAAGCCGCCTCATTTGATGAAAGTAAAAAGGAATATCTTCCAGGTCTTGCACCTGTAGCAATTCAGCAGGGTAAGTATATAGGAAATCTTTTGAAGCGAGAGATTAAAGGTCAGGAGCGTAAAGTTTTTAAATATTTGGACAAGGGGATTATGGCCACTATTGGTCGGTCAAAGGCTGTTGTCGAAACGGGTGGTTTTAAATTCACTGGGTTTTTTGCCTGGTCCATATGGGTGGTGATTCACGTAGCCTACCTAGTACAGTTTAAGAACAGATTCTTTGTTTTGTTACAATGGATGTGGGGTTATTTTAGTTTTGGTAGAGGTGCTAGACTTATTGTTCACAAGAGCTGGAAGTTTTACTCCGGTGAAAAAATTCCTATCTCATCCGATCAAGGGCCTAGGGAATAAAAAAAGGACTATTCTCTCGAATAGTCCTCAATGTTATCAATGGGTTTTACCTAAGCTCTAAGCATTATCTCTGCTGTAGTTTGGTTTTTCAGATTTTTTTCCTTTTGAATAAGGGGTGAAAAAACCAGATTTGCTACCGGTACTTTTTGGTTTACTAACGACACTTCGTTTTCTGCCTTCAGGTCTTCCGCCACTTGCTTCGTCTGTTCTTCTTTCAGAAGATTTTTTAGGTCTTCTTTCAGACCTTTTTTCAGAAGGCTTGGAACCACCCCAGTCTGTCGGAGACTTTTCTGAACGTCTAGCCGGCTTTCTTTCCGATCCCCATTCCTGAGAAGGACGATCAGATCTCTGTTCAGATCTTCGACTTGAGCTTCTATCTGAAGATCTACGTTCAGATGACTCGGATCTATCTGATCTTCTGCCTGATGATCTTCTATCAGAAGAGCCACCTCTCCCGCCTGATGATCTTCTATCGCCAGATCGGCCTCCACCTCTTCGGCCACCTGAACGACCTCTTCCGCTATCTCTAGCAGATCTAGCACTTTTCAGATTTTCTTTAGAGATTTCTAGTTCTATATCCTCTAATTCTTCCATTCGACGTAAATCATTTCTAAACCAACTATTAAAAATAACTTTTAAAGACTCATCTTTAGAAAGAGTATCAAATCTATCAGAGAAAATACTAAACACTTCATCCACAGCATAGCTTTCTCTATCTTTTTCAAAATAAGAGATAATAGTATCTATTTTTCTACTACGTTGATCTAGAAGAATTTCTTTACGTTTTCTGATATTTGGAAGTCTATCTCTTTTGATGGCAGTAGACTGAAGTTGCTCAATTCTGCTTAACCTTCCAAGGTCTTCACGACGAAGAATGGAGATAGCATGACCTTTGTTTCCAGCTCTACCAGTTCTACCGATTCTATGAACATAGCTTTCTTTATCTCTTGGTAGTCCGTAGTTGATAACATGGCTTAAGTTATCTACATCAATTCCTCTAGCAGCAACATCTGTACAGATTAAAACTTTCGTTTTACCTTTCTTGAAGTTTCTCATAGCGGTTGTTCTTTCGCTCTGAGAAAGGTCCCCATGAAGTACTGAAGTATTATAGTTAAGATTCATAAGAGCTAGGCCAAGATCTTTTGTTTCTTGTCTGGTCTCGCAGAAAATCACACCATAAAAGTTTTCAATTAAATCTAAAACCTGAGTTAGTGCATTTAGCTTGTACTTATCTTTTACAAGATAGTAAGATTGCTCGATGTCTGTATTAGTAACTTGATTCACTTTTGTATTAACAAAAATAGGGTTTCTAAAAGACTTCTCAATAATCTTCTTAATTTGCTTAGGCATGGTTGCGGAAAACATCCAAAGTCTTCTATTATCACCTGAAGCTTCAATAATTTTTTGTACTTCCTCAAGGAAGCCCATGTTCAACATTTCATCTGCTTCATCCAAAACGATATTTTGAATTTCAGATAAATCTAAAGCCCCTCTGTTAATCATATCGATAACACGTCCAGGGGTTCCAACTACAAGTTGTAGTTTTCCAGATCTCAATGCATCTAATTGTGGTTTGTAAGACATCCCACCGCAAAGACTAACTTTTTCTACTCTGTTGTATTTAGTAAACTTAAAAATCTCGTCACTGATCTGCATAGCCAGCTCGCGAGTTGGAGCTAAGATTAGTGCTTGGGGCTTTTTCCCTTTTTCTTCAGAAAGATTCTGAAGTAGTGGTAAGGCGAAAGCAGCGGTTTTTCCGGTACCTGTTTGTGCCTGACCTACGAAGTCGTTTTGGTTACTCATTAACAACGGAATACTTTTCTGCTGTATTTCTGTAGGACTTTTAAACCCAAGGTCATCCAACGCTTTTAGAAAGTTCGTATCGATACCTAGCTCTGCAAATCCAATTTCTTTATCTTCCACTTATTCACCTCTTTTTAGACAAGTTCCGGATTATAACACAGATTGTCGATAAGAAAGCCTTAAATCGCAGCAGGTCTAAGTTTATGAAATATATGCCTAAATTGGAAAAATTTTACGTCTGAAGGCTTTTTAGTTGCAGCTGGGCTTTAATTGCTTGAAAGCTTTGCCAAATAATTATGATGCAGCCAATAAACTCACTTTTTTAAAACAGTGAATTAAGTCTGAGGTTTGTAAAAACTTATAAATTTAATTTATAGAAACTCAACCCCAGAAGCTATAAAAATATATTCAATTGATGAGCCTTTCACTGCGGCTATCTCTTCTTTACTGGCCTTTGCGTCTTTTAAATAATGCTTCCGATCTTTTTCTGAAACTTCTTTTTGCTGGAGTTGCCCAAATGCGAGGAACTTTTTATTGTCATAGTCTTTTGGTACGAAAAAACCATAGTTTTTAAACTTAATTCGAATCGATTGGTCACCGTCTTTAATACTCATCCAGCAGCCCTTTTTCTTACATACTTTTTCAGTGGAGGCGGCTAAAACTCTTTCAGGGCTTTTCCCGTTAGTTAGTTGAGACTTCAACTGAGAAATAGTGTAGGCCTTCTCCGTCTTTGGTATTTGATCTCCAAATGTTTTTGCAAAAGCATTGGAATAGAAAAACAAGCTGGTTATTAATAGGCTTAATAATTTCATGAGTACCTCTCGAAAGTAACCAATAGCTTATTGGATAAAAATTGAAAAGTCTCGGCATGCCATATTATTTTTTCTTAATTGAACTTAGCAAAAGCTTCAGTTGAACTTACCTTTGAATCCAATCGAGCTATAGACTCCTTTATTGAGTTCTGGGTCTGTACTGGAAACCGGCTCAGGAAATCCCATAATCCAACCTCCTTCTATGAAAAAGTAGCCCTCAAATTTATCGTTTTTCCTAAAAGGATTACTATAAGAAATATAAGGTATTTCAAGCCCAAAGCTAAGTTGTGCAGCATAGAGCTCGTCCTTTGAAAACTTCTTATCCAAGTCGCTTAGAGTTCTTAGGGCAAGAATGTCCATATAGCTAGCATTCATTCTTTCCCTACTATTTCTTCGTATGCGGAGCCCTAAGGCCAAGGTGTTTAAATAGAGTTTGGCGTCGTTGAATTCTTGGATTCCATACAAAATGGAGTAGGAGTCTTTTCTTTGCTTACCATTGCTGTAGATTGCCCACAACTCATGACTCTCTATTAGTGCTCTTGTCCCTGAGCCTTGCTGGTAATTGTTGAAGCCTATTTCATAAGCCCAACCTGTTGGTACATTAAATTCATCGGCGAAAGTTATAGTTGGAAGCGCTAACAACAGCAGAAAAGCAAAATAGTTCATTCTTACCTCATCATATTTTTTATTTTAGAATTGAATAATACAGACAAGATATAAAATGTAAAACTTTAAATTATGTTCATAGCATGAGATAGTTGTATCGGTTTTTAAAAAGGAGAATAAAATGTCTGCAAGAAATGTTGTAATAGTTGGTGGAAATCGAGGGATAGGTTTGGAACTTTGTCGACAGTATAAAGCGGCGGGGGACAATGTTTTTTGTATGTGTCGGTCAGCGTCTTCGGACTTGAAAGATCTAGGGGTCTCGGTAGTTGAAGGTTTTGACGTCGTCGATGATGAGGTTGTAACAAGGACCACTCAAGAAATTGAAATCGATATTGATATTCTTATTCATAATGCAGGTATTCTAGAGGGTGATAGATTCCCAGAAATTGATTTAGATTCAATGAGAAGACAATTTGAAGTGAATTCTTTGGGACCATTGAAAACAGTTTTGGCTCTTAAATCAAAAATGAAGGTCGGATCAAAGGTAGGGATAGTCAGTTCAAGAGTTGGTTCTATTGCAGACAACTCTAGCTCAAACAACTATGGTTACCGAACCTCAAAAACAGCAGTAAATATGATATCAAAATGTTTGGCTCTGGACCTAAAGGAGCGAGATGTTTCTCTTAGAATTTTACACCCAGGCTATGTTAAGACTGAAATGACGGGAGGAAATGGTAATATTTTACCTGATGAGGCTGCAAGAGGCTTAATTACCCAAATGGATTCCCTCTCACTAGAAAACACAGGACAGTTTTTTCATGCAAATGGAGAGTCGCTGCCTTGGTAGTTTATATTGAACTCTAGACATATCACGTGAAACTAAATTGAATCTTAATTACTTGGAGAAAATATGGAAGTCAAAAATACAACGATTGAGCAAAATACCCATAGTGTTGCAGTTGGATACATATTGTGGATCTTTGGTTTTACTGGCGCACATAGATTCTATTTTGGAAAACAATTATCTGGTGCAATCTATTTTTTTACACTTGGTCTGCTCGGAATTGGCTGGTTGATTGATGTTTTCCTTATACCTGGAATGGATGAAGATGCTGACAGTCGCTATGCTATGGGGGATATAGATTACACCCTTGCTTGGGTTCTTTTAGGTTTTCTTGGCTTCTTCGGTGTTCATCGTTTCTATTTAAAAAAATATCTCACCGGTATCATTTACCTTTTCACTGGCGGTCTTTTCGGAATTGGTTGGCTCTACGACTTATGGACTCTGAATCAGCAAATTGATGAGGCTAACCGTATATCTAGATTATAATTCTACATATAAGTCGGTTTTCTATTAAGTATTCATGATTCTTTTAGCTTACAGGTCAAATGTGAACATAATTCCTTTTTATATAATGGCTGAGTAGAAAATTTATTCATTACGCAGCTCTCGGGACTATTTAAGTCATCTCATGGTAATCATCAACAATGAGGGCTTTTGTTTTTATTTTGATTTTGTTTTTCAGCTGCGTACAGCTGTTTGGCTCAGAGGTTTCAATGGATCCCAAGCGATCCTTTAAGCTCCACAACGACATTGCACTATCAAGAGAAATAATTTCTAAAGCAAGGGACGCTAGTCTCTACCGTTGGAAGAAATTGTTAACTAAAGCCTTAGATCAAGAAGTAGAGTGGGCTTACCCCGGTGGAAACTATAATTTTCCTAGATGTGTTTCTGATTTTTCTTATGGTTATTTAGATTCTCTAACCGGGTATGCGACTCTCTGTGCTAATTTTTTCGATTCTTTAAGTTTCCCAAATCCCCTGGCAAGGGCACAAATTTTGATTTATCTACAATATGAAAAAATGGGAATAGATCAAACTTGCGATATTCTTTTTCTTGTTTTTCATACTTTTAAGATGGCTGGGCTGGGCAGCCCGCCGCTACAGAGTACTACTTGGCTCAACTGTGGTAACTAATCCTCTTTATTAGTGTATTTAATATCATCAAATGGTCTATGAATTTCAAAGAGCCATTGCTTCTCCTGGTTTAAAGTTTATTCTTCAGTATTGAGGCTTTCGGATTCAAACTCTCATGCTAAGTCTTGATCGAATCGAAAAAAACTTGATTGGAGTGCCTTTTGAAAAAGCTAGGAATTTGTCTCGCCATTTTACTCGTGTTAGGAGTTACTTTGAGTTATTCATCCTTAGGAACTAGTCCAGATCAAAACTCTATTGAGACCTTTGAACAGTCAGAAAATTTTGATAAAGAATCGGGGCAATTTGTTAACCGTCGTCCTGGTCTTATAAAAGAAATGCATAAAAGAATGTTTAATCTTAAAATGCTCAAGGATTGGCTTGGTGGGCAATCCCACAGAGTGCCAAAAGAAAAGCTTCCCTCCGTCCGGCCTAATTTAGAGGAATTTAAAAAAGACCCCGAAAGGCTAAAACTTGTTTGGTTTGGTCACTCCACATTTTTACTTAATGTAGAGGGTAAAATGGTTTTATTTGATCCTGTTTTCTCTGGTTCGGCCTCACCACTACCTTTTGTTGTTTCCAGGTTCCAGGAACCAGCACTTTCTTTGGAAGAACTTCCAGAGATCGACTATATAGTAATATCGCATGATCATTATGATCACCTTGATATGAAATCAATTAAATTTTTCGTGAATAAAAAGGCCATATTCATAACTCCTCTTGGTGTAGGTTCACATCTCCAGGGATGGGGTATTGAGGCTAATCGTATAGAGGAAAAGGATTGGTGGGATAGTTATGTTGCTGATGGTATCCGGTTTATTGCTACCCCTGCTCAGCATTTTTCTGGAAGAAAAGGTGTGGACGGAAACAAAACTCTTTGGGCTTCTTGGGTTGTCCAGTCAGCCAATCACAATATTTATTTTAGCGGTGACTCTGGTTATGATGAGCATTTTAAATCAATAGGTGAAAAACTCGGACCCTTTGATATTGCCTTCTTGGAGAACGGTCAATACAACGAAATGTGGAAAGAGGTTCATCTCCTACCTGAGGATACTCTAAAGGCCTTTGAAGATCTTAATGCGAGCCGGTTATTCCCAGTGCATTGGGGTATGTTTAATTTGTCCTTTCATTCGTGGTTTGACCCCATCGATGAAATCTATTCTTTAACGAAAGAGAAGAATTATAAGTTGGTATCGCCAGTCATGGGTCAAGTCGTGGATGTAAAGGCGGATATTGAGTTTGATACCTGGTGGAAGTCCTTAAGACCAGTTGAATAAAATCCATAAAATTAATTGAGCTTAGATTTATTTTGTAGCTAGTTAAGATCAATAGCCCCGTCATTACTAACGACGAGGCTTTCTTTATATAATTGATAGTTAAAAGTTAATGGACAATTAATGCTCTAGATTAGTTGAGTTGCTTTGGGTTATCTTTTCGGATCTGTTCAGTAATAGTTTCTGCATTTTCTCTTATGTAATTCAATAGATCAGCAGTTTGGCGCGATAACACATGCCAATTACTTAATTTACTTGGTCTTTTATCGCTAATTAATAACTTAGCTAGTTCTCTGTAAATATCTAGTCTCTTTTGACTTACCTTTTTGTATTTCTCAATCGACTTCACTAAAGAGTTAAGTTTAACACTACCTTTAGGGTCACCTTTTAACCAATTGGTAATACTTAAACCCAGCTTTCTCCATTCTTTGCGAGACATGTTTACACCACTTCGACCACAATGTTTAAAAGTCATATAGTGAACACCGATATAGTCAGTGAGGCTTGCATCTCTAATTTTGCGAGACTCTAAATCCACATCACAGGATTCATTCGCTCTATTCTTTTTTGGCCAGGCTAGGCTGAAAGCTCTGTCTGTGAAGAATGCTTCATTGGTTAGTGGGTCTTTGTAAAACATAGTTATGTTTTTTTGACCTGCATGGAAACTGCTCAATAGAGTTACCTGAAGAAGAGCAGCGTCCCAGTGAGGTTTAACAACACCATCCATAATATTTCTAGTTTGCTCTGCTGTCCAAATGGCTACAAAATCGGTCAACACGGCGTCTCCTAAGTCTGTTACCTCTTCATAGTTTCTCGGTTCAGAATTAGTTATGATTTCCATGATAGTTTTTATAAAATCCTCTGAATTTTCAGGAGAATTTTTAATATATTTTTCTAATGTCTTTAAATAGTGAGTGTAAGATGAGTCCGTTGCTTGAAAAATTCGGCTAGCTCCAAAGCTCCTACCTGTTCGGTCGTCTTTATCAACATTACCTTTTCCATAGTGAACATTATAAGCATAGTTATCATCGGCTAACTTCATATTGGATCCAGCACAACTTGCCAAGCCTATGTATGTAGAGAGCTTAAACCTATCGGCTACTTTTCCTGTTTTTGCGAGAACCTGAGGGAGATCATAAAGATTTGTATTCTTTCCAGCTAGTTCATCACCAATAGCTTTTAGATTTAGATATTTTTCCTTTTTTGATTTACCCTTCACAGACCTCAGAGCGATTCTTTTTACTTTAGAATCCACTTTATCTAA
>JBGCGH010000070.1:0-10422 GCA_045110695.1 Bdellovibrionales bacterium
ATGTACCAGCGTGACCTACGGATTTAATTCCAAGAGCTTTACGAACTTTTGCGACTACGTCATGGGAAGTAATCCCCTCTGGTTTATTTACCAGTAAAAGACCATTGTGTTTGTTCAAAATGGGTTCCCCTAATCTATGAAATCTTCTGCACGAGTGTCATAACCTAAATCTTTTAAACGCCCCATGATTCGGACGTTTTCAGTGTAGGTATCATCGTTAAAAAACTGTAATTTGGGTACGTACTTTGTACGCAGATTCTTTCCGATATATCTTTGAATCTCTGATTGATTGTGTTTTAAAACCTTCAGATTTTCATTGTCAGGATTGTCGGTCATTGAGGAGATATAGACATTTGCATTTCTGAGATCTTTGGTGATTTTCAGCGTTGTTACAGTAACAATTCCATCAAAATAGGAATTTAAAGTTCTTAAAAAATAAGAAGAGAGGAGTTGTTTCAACTCCTTCTCGACTCTCTCTATTCTTGAAACACCAAGGCCTGCCATACTTACAACTCCGCCTCTACCTCTTTCTTCTGGTAGAATTCTAGTTTATCTCCCACTTTAAGATCGTTGTAATTCTCGATGCCGATACCACATTCGTAACCAGAGGCTACTTCTTTTGCGTTATCTTTAAATCTTCTTAAGCTTGTAACATTTCCTTCATAAATTTGCTTACCATCACGGAACAAGCGGACCAAGCTTGAGCTTAGTACTTTTCCGTCAGTAACCATACAACCTGCAATCATACCAAGAGTTGGAACCTTAAACGTTTCTCTAACCTCTGCTGCACCTTGCGACTCTTCAACAATATCAGGATCTAGGAGACCCTTCATGGCTTTACGAATGTCATCAGCAAGTTCATAGATGATCGAGTAACGTTTGAGCTGGATACCCTCTTTTTTAGCGAGGGACCCTGCGGAACCTTCCGTCCCAACGTTGAAGCCAATAACCATGGCCTGAGCCGTACTCGCTAAAAGAATATCACTCTCTGTAATTCCACCCACTGCCGAGTGTATTACATTAATTTTAACCTTCTCACTTTTTTCGTTAGCGAAAAGATTTTTAATTGCCTCACCAGAACCACTCACGTCCGTTTTAAGAACAATAGGAAGCTCTTTTACATTACCAGCATTCATATCACCAAAAAGCTCTTCCAAAGACATATTGGAGCTTTTAGATTTTTTCGCGGCATCTTTTTCTTCTTGAACTCTTCGATTTGCAATCTCAGCTGCCTGACGCTCTTTTTCCGTAGAACCTACAGGATCTCCAGCCGCCGGGCTGTCATTAAGACCTAATATTTCAACAGGAACACCTGGGCCAGCCTCTTTCATTGGCTTACCTTTGTCATCCAACATTGCTTTGATTCGACCGTAAGACTTACCAGCAACCACATACTGTCCCTTTTTCAAGGTTCCATCTTTAATCAAAAGTGTAGCAACAATTCCTCGGCCTTTTTGAAGCTTGGACTCAATAACTACACCAGTACAAGAACGCTTTGGATTTGATTTTAACTCTAACATTTCACTTTGAAGCTCAATGGCCTCTAATATTTCTTTTATACCCTTACCTTCTGGAGCAACTGTCTCGATGAACATGGTACTACCACCCCATTCTTCAGGAATTAACTCAAACTCGGTAAGTTGTTGTTTAATTTTTTCTGGATTTGCGTTTGGTCTATCCATTTTGTTAACCGCAACAATAATTGGAACACCAGCGGCTTTAGCGTGGTTGATGGCTTCTTTAGTTTGAGGCATCAAGCCATCATCAGCGGCAACAACAATCACAGCAATATCTGTAACACTTGCCCCTCGCGCACGCATCTCTGTAAAAGCAGCATGGCCTGGAGTATCTAAGAAGGTGATTGGTTTTCCACCGTCTAGCTGCACTCTATAAGCACCAATGTGCTGGGTGATACCACCGGCTTCTCCATCGGTTACATTCGTTTTTCTGATGGAATCTAGTAGTGATGTTTTACCGTGATCCACGTGACCCATTACTGTTACCACCGGAGCTCTTTGTACTAGATCCGCATCTACCTCACCGTGAGCTGACTTTTCTAGAAGTTCATCCACAGATTCAAAAGTGTTTTCTGCATCAAAACCAAATTCTGGTGAAATTAATGAAATCGTCTCGAAATCGAGTTCCTCATTGGCCTTAGCCATGATCCCTTGTTTCATTAAAAAACTAATCAACTTACCAGATTTTACTTTCATTTCCTCGGCTAAAGCATTCACAGTCATTTTTCCGTGAACTCTAACAACCATCTTTGAGGCTTTTGGAGTTGTTATAACAGTCTTCATTGCATCCCTTCCTAGATCAGTCATTCTTTTCTTAGGCTGGAACACAATTTCTCTTTTACGAAACTCTGTTCTATTAAAACTACCCAGGTTCTCCCCGGCAGTTTGGTTTTTACCTTTTTTCTTTTTCTCAGCCGCAGCTTTTGCGTCCGCTCTAGGACCGATTTCTACGGCCTTAAAACGAGATCCCTTTGATTTTCTGTCGTCACCAGCTCTGCTCGGATCAACAACATTGGCAGCGGCCATATTTGGCGCACTACTTGTTCTAGGACCGGAAGAAGGGCGATCACCTCTTGGAGCAGATTGTGGTCTTCTCTTGGGTTGAACCTTAGATAGATCTACTCTTCCTAATATTTTTGTTCTTCTAGATGGAGTTGCTGGCTCCGCAGCTTTTGCCTCTTCAGGCTTTGCCTTTTCAGCAGAGTCTTTAACCGCCGAGTCCCCGATTGTCTCTTTATTTTCTACTGATGACTCAGTCTCTGCAATTCCAGATTCTACAGCTTCTGCATTTGTAGTTGCTGCTTCAGTAGCGGCAATTTGTTCAGCTGCAACAGCCTCAAGTTTTTCTTCTGCTGCCGCTTCTTCTTCTTTCTTCTTAGCTGCTAGAGCTTCTGCCGCTTTCGCTGCTTGATCTGCAGCACCGGCCTTTCTTCGAATGACTTTGCGAGAGCTTTTCTTTACATCATCCTCAGTACCAGCACTTGCTGCCTTCTTCTTAACAACCTTTTTTCCCTTCGTAGCAGAAGCCGTTTTCTTTTTAGCTACTGTTTTTTTCTTGGCCGCAGTCTTTGTTTTCTTCTTTGCAGCCTTCTTCTTAGTTGTCTTATCAGCAGGGGCGTCTTCGTTTTTCAACTTATCGCGAATGCTTTCAACCATATCAGGGGAAAGAGCAGCCATATGACTCTTTACTGGGATTTCCCATTTACGTAACTTGTCCATTAACGTAATGGTTTCTACGCCAATTTCTTTTGCAAATTCAAACACCTTAGGGTTTGCCAATTTATGCTCCTATCTCGCTCTAGGACTCTTAGTTTCAATCATGTACTAAACTAAACAGTCAGCTCTAGTTTAGTCGTTTGCTTCTTCCTGTTTTGGATCAGCATCTTTATTTCCCGCAAGTTCAGCAAGACCTTCTTTAAGTCTTTGTTCAGCGATTTCTTTAGCAGAACCACCGGTACTTGCAGCTTGTTGCTCCTCAACTTCTTCAGGAGTAATCTCTCTAGTAGGAATATTAGCCTCACCATCTTTATATTTCTCAGCCAATACGTTTGCATCAGCTACTAATTTCTCTGCAGATTCGGCATCAAATCCAGGAATTCCTACGAACTCTTCCACTGGAGCTTCCGCTACAGCATAAAAGTTTCCGTAACCGTACTGGAACAAGGCCGTTGCCATTGTATCCGTAATTCCAGGGATCAACATCAAGTTGAAAACAGCATCAGCAGCTTTACTTGCAGCCTGTGATTCTGAGGCTATATCTAGTTTCCACTTCGTTAGCTTTGCAGCCAAGCGAACGTTTTGACCTTTCTTACCAATAGCAAGGGACAACTGGTTGTCTGGAACCACAACCTCCATCTCGTTATTGCCTTCATCTACGAAAACCTTGGATATTTCAGCCGGCGCTAGAGCATTACAAGCAAAACGTGTAATGTCTTCGTCCCAAGTAATAATATCAATTTTTTCGCCCTTTAATTCCTGTACAATATTTTGAACCCTAGAACCCTTCATACGAACACAAGCTCCCACCGGATCAACCGTTGGATCAGATGTACGAACTGCTATCTTTGCTCGTTGGCCAGGCTCACGAGCAGCTGCCATAATTTCAATGGTTCCATCATCAATTTCAGGAACTTCGATTTCAAATAATTTCATCAGATATCGTTCATCAGCACGAGACATGATAATTTGAGGACCACGAGGTGTTTGTCTAACCTCACTGATAAAGCCCTGAATTCTGTCTCCAGATTTATATTGCTCTCCAGGAATCTGCTCCCTATAAGGCATATGCGCTTCTGTTCGACCTAGATCTACTACGATAGAACCACGCTCCACTCTTCGCGCGATACCAGATGCAATCTCCCCTTCTCGTTGGGAAAATTCTGCATGGATCACTTCTCTCTCAGCATCTCTTACTTTTTGAATTATAATTTGTCGTGCTGTTTGAACAGCAATTCTACCGAGATCTTTTCCATCCAGTGGAATACCAATGGAGTCTCCTATCTGGGCCTCTGGATCTAGCTCAAGAGCTTCCTCTAAAATGATCTCCACCAATTCATCGATAAAATCCTCTTTAGACACAACCTCTTTAAACTCAACTAATTCCACTTCACCGATATCTTCGTTAAACATCGCTTCTATATCTCTGTAGGAACCATACTTTTTGCGCGCGGCCACTAACATCCCCTGCACAACTGCATCGATGACTAGCTCTTTGTCGATCCCTTTGTCTTTCCCAACCTGTTCAATCATTCGACTCAAGTCTGAAAAAAGATTATCTGCCATGTTTTACCTCTCAAAAATCATATATAACATTAACGTTTGCAAGTTGCGCATAGGAAAATTCCAAACTCAACTCATCCATATCCACAATAATTTTTTGCTCATCAGCTGATTTCAACACAGCCTCAAAGCTCTTTTGTCTTAAAATCTTCTTGGGTGCTCCTGCATGGATTCTTCCAAGTGATTCAAAAAGCTTAATTTGAATCTTGCTATCGACGGCGTCGATAAAATGCCAAGCTCGCGTTAGCTTTCGCTCAACACCAGGTGACGAAACATCAAGAGAATACTCGTCTCCTGGGATAACATCCTGATCATCCAGCATCTCACTTAGGCTCTTTGAGACTTTTTCACAGTCTTCCAAGCGAATCGCTTCAGAGTCTGGTTTGGTAATAAAGACGGTAAGAATTCGACCGCCTTTATTAAACTGAAAATCATACAGCTTACAGCCCACGCTCTCGCATGCACTTTCCACAATTTGATTCAGTTTTTCTTTCCAAGAAAGTTTATCTGCCAAGCATAACCCCAAAAAAAAATGGGTCCGTAGAACCCACTTTTCTCAAAAATATAAGATTAGTGACACTGTTAAGTGTGCGGATTTTATAACAGCTGGATTCATGATTCACAAGGCTTTTTAAACATTTAAATCGATTTATGAGGTTTTAAGGCCCGGAGGAAACCTGATAAATTGGGTGAATTATTTGCCAATATTTAGCTCAAACACATGAGCTGATTCTCCATTTTTATAATATTTTTTTCTAATATGACTAAAAATAAAGCCTATTTTTTTGTACAGCCCAATAGCAGCCACATTTCCCTCTTCAACCTCGAGAAAGATTTTTGAGGGTCTAACACAGTGATCTTTTAGGTAAAGCTCTAGAGTTGTGGTGGCCAAGCCCCTTCTCAGGAACCGAGGGCTTACAAAAACCTGAAATATCTCGGTCTCAAATGAATTAGAACGTGCAATTAGACCCGCAAGTATTTCCCTACCATTTGAGAGCTGAAAAGCCTCTCTATTCTCAATGGATTGATACAGGTCTTTTTTTGACCAGCGAGCCAATGTACTTCTTTGCCTGACTTGCTCAAAAAGCTCATAGTATCCATCGAGATCATTTATCTCTGTGAGCTGTAGTAAGTAAGCCTCATTGAGTCTCGGCTTATCTGACCGCTGCTTACTAGTGTGCATTTTTCCACCTTTAAACCATCCTTAAGTATATCAACACGCTTAGGTGCCCCTGATTCTGACAAATAAACATGCAGCTGAAGCCTTTTGTCTCCAAACTCGGGAAGAGCGGAAACAATACCTCTCATATGATCGACGATTGTGTTTGTTCTGTACTCGTACACTGTTCGAACTTTAGGCTCGTCTATGGCGGTTTTCTTTAAATTGTAGTGCTCAAGCAAAACAGTTTCATTATCATGAACCCAGTTGTCTTTCACTTCGACCAAGCATTCGTCTCCGCTAGCATCAAGCCCAGCGTATCTTCCGTAATGGTTATCATCTATACTACCCGCATGGACACCTATAGATGCCATTAAACAAAGCATCACTTTATAACTCATGATTACACCCTCATGACCGGCCCCCGCCGGCAAATTTCATTAGAACTGAAATATGCCATAAATTGACACTCCGCGGTGAAAAATATTTAAGAAATGTAATCTCTGCTAGAAAAATTGAAGAAAAGAAACAACTGGTTTTTTGGAAAACAGAACTAACCCTAAAAATACTCGAAAACACATTCCTAGTAGAGGACTACTTTATACTTTTGCCTGAGTATTTGGTACCATTCAGCAAGCCGTGCCTCACCTTGTTCTCTACCAATTACGGAGCGAATACTAAGCCTGTATTCATTGAGTTCTCCTGGGTAAATTTTACGGTTTTTTTCAAAATAAGACCTGATTTGATTCTCACTTACCAATACCTGGGAACTTTGCTTTTTCATTTTGATAAAGTTAGTAGTTCTTGCCGATTGAGCGACTAAGTCACTGAGTTCCCTTCTCGTTATCGCGAGTTGATTCCACCTAGTTTCCAGCTTGGAAGCTTTAAGTCCTTTAAAAAACTGTGACTTTAAATTATTGATCTCACGCGAACTTGCAGGCCCTAAATTAAACTGCTCAGCTTCTGCATAGACTATTTTGTTTAATGCTAAATTCTCAAGGAGATCCTTCTGGCTTAGGACAAGAATCTTGCTGTCAGATTTCAGAATAGATTCGAGGATTTTATAGGCCTCTAAGTCTCTGGTGGAAACTAACTCACCATTAATTTTGGCAAGAGTTCGGTTAATTAGGTTCTTATCCGAGCTGAGCCCAGGCATTCCTATCAAAACAAACAAAAAACTGACGATTAAAAAACGCATAGGATCAAGTTACATTAAAGTCTTAATTTTCTCAGCAAAAAAGCGAGCCAAATGACTCGCTTCTTAAAAATACAGGGAAAAACTGTTTCAGAATTTAAAAAAGGATTTTACCGCTGATTCCAAAAATATAGTACTGCATATCCTCTAGTCGTCTGTCGCTAACAAAGGTATTAGTGAAATTAGTATCTCTGTCATACCTGTTACTGATATTAAACATATATCTAAGGTCAGCACCTACAGAGAATTTATTATTTAAATCTATGTCCACACCGGCGATAAAACCAAGATCAAAAGCGTTAGATTGGACTCCACCCTGACCTGAGAAACTCCCATTAGTCAATGAGGTGTATTCTCTCATTGTAAAAGCAGAAGCAACACCAATGATCGGCTTCATATTTGAGGTCAGGTCAAATTTATACTTCATATCTACACCGAAGCTAATTTGATCCACTTCCTCAGTTCCATTGCCTCTAGTAAAGCACGAGCTTACAGAAAATTGACAGTTCCTGTCCAAATCGTAGCTACTAAAACTAAATGAACCCTCTAGAATAAAACCATCTACGTATTCGATACCAAGAGCCGCACCTACCGCGTAAGCACCCTCAACATTTTGAACATCAGGATAAGCGCCAATTCCAAAACGACCCAAAGCGTACATTCTGCCATCTGGCAAAACAGAGTTACTGGCATCATCCTCAACAGCATCCGTTCTAAGCTCGGTAACTATATCTCTAATATCTTGTTTAAATTCTTCTTTCTCAAACTCAGTTTGAGCAGAGTTAGTTGCTGGACTCACATAAACAGTCTGAGGTGGAGCCTGATAAACTGGCTGCTGAACCACTGGTTCTGGTCTTTGCTGAGTTTTATCAAACTTATTTCCAAACAAACGAGCCGCTCTTTCATTTTCCGATTCAATTCTGTCCTGCTCTAGCTTCTCAACTATTTTCATTTCAGTTTGAACTTCAATGTTTTCTCTTCTTTTACGAAGCTTTGATGCGTCTGTTTGAACCAAAGGTGCTGCTTCCACGTAGGTGGTTGGTCTTTGTTCCACATAAGCTGTAGGAGGATTTACGTAAGTGACTTTAGCTGGAAGATTGTTTTGCGCCACTCGCTTGCGCTCCACTCTTTTGTCGTAATCCTGAGCGCCAGTTGATTGGTACAATCGCTCGATCTCTTGGTCTAACTCAGATCTTAAAGCGTCCGAGCGATTCTCTTGGGCGCTAAGGCTGGTCACACCTAATAATATTGGTAATACGATCCACTTCTTCATCTTTACAACTCCATCAGTTCAGTTCTTTCGAAACACAGTGCAGCAATTGCTATGCCGAAAATTACGTCATCTCTCTAAATCAGCTAAGGGCTTGTATTATAAGCGCTTTAAATAACCCGAGACTTAGTTATCTGCCTGTTTTGAGGTCACATTGACCCCAGGTGGTGCGCAAAGAGTGAAAATACTTCTCAAACCCAAGAGCACCTAACTTAGTGCGGAAATTATAACGCGTATGATTATTTTTTGCTGTTAAATAAAGCATTTAAGAAATTATTCTATGCTCTGTCATTTTATTTTACGATTTTAAATGAATATTATCTAGATCGATTTCTAGGGCAGCAAATTGAAACTGATTTATAAAATAGTCTTAATTGATCTCTATGCTTATCTATATAATAGGCAAATTTATGGTCTACCTATATTTAACTTGTCATGTCCAAGCTGCTGCCGTTATACCAGAGCATCGCCGAACACAGGGCCTCTGTGGCGGAATTGGTAGACGCAGTGGATTCAAAATCCACCGGTAGCAATATCATGGGAGTTCGAGTCTCCCCGGAGGCACCATTTTTTTTTGATTCAATAAGAAAATAAAAACTAGTAAGTAGATAGACTTCATAGCGAAGCCTATTTAGTTTTTCTATATGGTAATTCTTTTACTGCATCGGAAAAATCAAAGATCATAAGTGATCGGGAGTAACTAGGGTTACCGACTAGTCACCTTATTCGTAGTAACAATTTATCTATCTGATGGTGTTCCTTGATGAAAAACCATTTTCCAGGCATCTTCTTCTTTTCTCCAGATACTCGATCTCAAAAAGCGAAATGTCTTTTCACCCTCAGATCTGAAAGTCGTATAAAGCACCTGGATGTATCGTCCGCCAATAAGACGAGCCTCATAATCTGATGAAGATATTGGCTCAGGCTTACTTTGGGACAACCTTTCTAAAATGTCCGTTTTAGAATACCTTTTCCCTGAAGCTCCAATTTCTACAAAGTCATCAGCAAGGAGAGACGAAATCTTCTCTTTGTTCAAACGAACCTCAGGGCTATGCAGCTCTTTCTCTAATTCAATAACTAAACCAAAGTTTTTGCTCATTAGTAATTTCCCATATCTAACACCTCAGTGGTTTTATAGCCTACTGTTGCGTTAGATTATAGCGTCTACACTGCCACCCATCGGAAAGCTGGTGCGTTAAATACTTGCGTCTACACAGTCACCTTATTCGTTTTCAACCGAAAAGGCAAATTGAAAGCTCAATCCGTTGGGCTTGGGAAATCTGAATTTGAAAGCTTGTACTACTATGAAGCTGTGTTTAACTCGGCGCCTTCTGGAGAAGCTTATTCCGAAGAAATACGAGAAACTGTTAACTCTCTAATCCCCTTTACAATAATTGTGAATACCACTTATAGATTCAAATTGATTTGTATCGTGATTGTAGATTTTTGAGTTTGAAAAAGTAAAGCAGTGAAGGGGTTTGGCTATCTTCAAATCTGGAGAGGATACCGAAAACGGAATATCCTTCGTTCTATGCAAACACATTTTAAAACTCAATGAAACATTTTTTGCTTGGCCATCGGCAAAAAAGGCGTTGGCTGAACGATCTGTTACGTAAGTATATTTTCCTTTTGGTTTAGATTGGTACAAGAACTGATGTATTTTTTTATCTGGAACGCGCGTTTTACTCCACTCATAGAAACCATGTCTTTGAGGGAACTTCACCCCATCTTGATCAAAATATTTGGGTAACATGTTTTTATACATTGGATCACTGTCTAGCGAGTCAATTTGCCAACTTTCATGTCGATACTTAATGTACTCACCAAAAAACTCTCTGGCCGTGTCTCTATATTCAACACTACCATCAGGTCTTTTTTCAGACATAAAAACACAGCCTTTAATATATTGCACAAATGCGTAGTCCTGGTAGTTAGTCCTTCTTGGAACTTTATATATCCCTAGAGCGGTAAAGCCAAAATTTGGTTCCAGATCGTCGCTGAT
>JBGCGH010000071.1:0-24936 GCA_045110695.1 Bdellovibrionales bacterium
TATCTACTATCTACTATCTACTATCTACTATCTACTATCTACTATCTACTATCTACAATCAACAAAAAAAAAAAAACATTTAAACTTTATAACCATCAAGTAATTAAAAATAACTTATCACCCCAATGGCAGTCAGATACATTTTAAACTATGTTTTTAAACTCAACAGCCTAGACAAAAGTAGGCAAAAACTCAGGACGTACCACCTAAAATACTTTCATTTACTCAACCTAACAAACAATGGTCCCGATCGGTACATATCACTGATATAAGAGTGTTTTTTTAATTTAAATGAATTCCAAGGAAGCAATATTTTGCACAGGAAATCAAGAATCAAAAATCTCTTTAATTTAAAAACTCAGTGAGGAGTTCAATTCAACAAGGATGTACAACATGAAATACGGTATCTTAGGCCTATTGTTTCTTTTTTCACTAATCTTTAATCTACCAGAAGCCTTCGCCGACGAAGAACCAACTAAGCGAGAGTGGATAAAGCATGAAATTCCGGGCGCTACCTGTGGAAAAGGTGGAAACTTTTTTGTTTGGAACAATCAAACTGGTTCAAAAAAACTATTTATTTCAATGGCAGGAGGTAACGCCTGCTGGAGCAGAAGAACTTGCTACGGCTTCTTTTCATTTACCAGAATGGAAACCCTTGAGGAATACGATAGTCAAAAACATCTCTACTCATTAGATGAGAGTGTCTCAAAGTTTGGAGAGCATGATTTTATGTATATCCCATACTGCACAGGAGATGTTCACCTAGGAATCCATACCGCAAATTACGATGGAAAAGTTGCCAACCATGTTGGTAGAAACAACGTGCAAGCTGTTTGGGACTACTTCCAAAACCAAGGGAATGACTTTTGGAACCAGTACGACGAAGTAGTTTTATACGGAGCTTCAGCTGGGGCAATCGGAGCTCTCTACCATATTCAAACTCTTGCACCCTATGTTGAAAAGGTTGGAAACAAATCTCTAATTCTCGATTCGCCTGGCCTACATTTTGGAGATGATTTTTGGAATAAATTCTCTCAAGACCTAACAGCAGACTATTCAGAGGCCCTAAGTAGCTTTGGTTTCCCGATGGATGTTCAAAAAGGAAATGTAGCGGGAGTCATACCAAAAATATGCGAAATGTATCCAAACTGGAATGTCGGAGTATTGCAGGCCTCAAAAGACGGCGTCATGAGTAAAACCTTTGGCGAAATCTCCAGAAAAAACCACCACAAACTAGTACACGGACCAACAGGAGTACTCGCTCTAACAGAAGACCCGCATGATAATTGCTCCGCCTACGTCCCAAGCAACAAAGATCATGTTTTCTTAAAGGACAAAAAGAAATCCAAAAGAGAACTTAACGGCACCACTCCCATGACCTACGCAAAACAAGTAGCCGACGGGCAAGCACTAGAAAACAATAAATAAAAATCAAAAAAAGACTGAAGACACCTTCAGTCTTTTTTCAACTTCCCCATTCACAAAGTCACAAAGTCACAAAGTCACAAATAATACATTTCAAAAATCATATCGTTCGTCCAGAATCAACGAAGCAAAAAATTTCTATCTTATCTACAGAAACCAAGGCTTACTAAGCTCCGCCAGATACACCAAGCTATCCCCAGCTCCAATAATCACCTACAATAATTTCAGCATAATCTAAGCCCAATTCCGGCAAACCCCAACTTCACTCTCTAAAAACAAAGCAACTTAGAAAGAGTATTTTTCCCAAAATTGAAATCTATCTCTTTTGGGGCTTCGTTGGGCAGGAGCCCAATGTAGAGTATCTCATGGATGAGCTTGCACGTCCCCAAAAGAGATAGATTTCAATTTTGGGAAAAATACGGTTCAAAGGTACAAAAAAAACTAAAAAGTCTCCCCCGCACCATTCTCCACCAAATCAAAAACATACTTAAGAGCAGAAATCCCACCCGCACGGAGAGCCATGCCCTTACGTTTATTCAAAATTACATGTAAATTGCTTTTTGGCACAAAAGCAGAACAATTGTCACTAGCATCTTTGGTTAACTGATAAATCCCCTCAGAACTAAAAACCTTTCTTTCGTGCCATGACTCTGTGATTTGCCCAAAAATCAAACTCATAGTTCGATCACGGCTAGTCTGCATGATGCCAATTTCCCAATCGGGATAATCCTGACATAGCTGTGGTACTACTCCGGCGATTAAACCTTTGTTTTTTGAAATAGGATAATTTATTTCAGCCAAAGCATCAGAATAATCTGAAAATAAGTTATCTGTAAATAAACTCCAAAAAGTATCACCGAAGTGAAGGCCGGGAGAGTCGGCAATAAGGGTTTTTCTTTTTACATTATGTAAGTGCTGATCTAAAGTTTTAAGGTGATAAAGCGCGCCCATTGCACCTGCGGAATCACCATACAAAACCACCTCTTGTCTTTTAGAAAAGTACCCTTGAGCCGCCAAATACTTCATAGATTTTTCTACGACCTGCCTCCCACCATGGGAATAAAATTTCCCCCGATAACTTGCCCTATGGTCCCCTAAAAACACATCCCCAGTGCAATAAGGGAAATAAAGAAAATCGGAACTAGCTACCGGACTCTGACTGGAACTATCTGAGCCAAAACCAATGCCATCACTTACGGACTCCGGAGCTTTCTTAGGTGTAATATTCAATTGGAAACAAGTAAAATAACTCCAACAAGCGTTTCCTCCCTTTAGCTTTACAGCTAAGCGCGAAGAGTCTCTGCCCTTGTCATAAAAAACTTTATAAGGGCTTCCATCAGCACATGTTGTGTTAGGAATTTCGATAGCTTTAAAATTTCTTGCCGAATAACTGTTTATTGAAAAAAACAGTAATAGAATCCAAATAGGCTTAGCCATATTCCCCCCAGAACGAAACTATGCTTTTTCTAATTAACTATCTTTAGTCTAGACCTCTCTTAACAAAACAATCAAGTACAAATAAAAAAAGCTGTCCGGACTCGGACAGCTTTTTCAAAATATTGTTCCAATAGCACTATCTAACCCAGTTAGCTCGTCTATCTGCATTCATTCTTTTACTGTCAGCAACAAGAATTCCAACTTGTCTCTTTAGATGAAGAAGCTTGTTATTAAAAGTATAAGCTCCTCTAAGATCATCTTTAACTAGCAAGAAAAGCATTCTCAGCAACTCTCTTTCTTTATAATAAAGATACCTATACTGATCCACTGTAGTTCCTATTTCATAAACAGGCTGGCTACCGGCACCTCTTTCAATCAAAAGCTCACTCTTAAGAGGAACTCCATAACCATGTTTCACCTTAAAACCGAAATAGGGATTCTTAGCATTTTGAAGTTGGAAGTAATGAGTTGCAACCAATTGAGTTAATTCAGCCCTTCTCTCAGGAGATAACTTTCTTAATTGATCCTCAGGAATTGGATTGATCGGAAGCATTAGCTGCCATTTCACGAGATCTAATTTACTCTGAGGTGGGTTCTTACATCGTTCAACATTACCTAAGTACTTACTATTAAACTTTGCATCGGGCTTGTACTCAAAATTCATCCTAGAAACTTGCTTCTCCACAATTTGAGCGTCGTCTTCAAACGCACTTGCAGCCAAACCAGTAGAGGCTTTCTTGAACTCATGGCCATAAATTTCAACATTACATTGAAAAAGTGAAAGTTGATCCGCAGCATCTGTACCAACCAGGTCCTGAGTCATACTTACTTTTTCATAAATTTCTTTCATATCTAGAGGTTGAATAGCAACCTCATCTGGCTCAGAGCAATCAGCGATGGCACAGATTTGCCCCATACCCATCTCACCCATCGATTTATTCATAAGAACACTAAAGAACCTAACGATGTTATTAGCTTCAGAAAGCCTCACTTCCTTAAACTCCGTGTACCAATCTAAACTTGATCCCTCTATCACAAAAAGGTGATGAGCTGTCAGCATTTCCATACTCTTCGCGTTCAAGAAACCTATGTACTGATCGCGACTCATTACTTTTACTTCATTATCTTCTGGGTTTATAGCCTGGTAGTCTACGACATCAAAGAACTCTGCGTTTGTAACCGTTGGAAGACCTTCCCAGTCCTTCATTATTTTATGAAGAACTCTTCGACGATCGGACTCTTTATCGGAAGCAGAAATTCCGTTTCTTGATAGAAAAGATCTCCAAACATTTGGCAGCTGAAGAGCTATGTTATAAGCGATCTTCAACTTAGGAGATTTCTTTTTTCTTCCCTTTACGTATTTGAGGTCATTAAATCCTTCTCTATTTTGAGAAATAAATTCTCTAGCAACCTTGAGGCTAACGGCTTTTTCTCCATTTCTTAGCCTTACAACATCTTTTGAACTAAAAAAACCAAGAAAACTGCTTAACAAACTTCGTATATCTAGCAGAGCTTTGTATTCCGTCGACTTAAATACAAACTTATTATTTCTTACACTATTATACGCATCTTCTAACTCGTCCCATGAATCCAGATCCTCTTCTACCTCATCACGAAGTTCGTTTAGGTCATCAGAGTTTGCAAATCCAAGCTTAGTTAGCTTTTCGTCCACATCGTTTGGAGTACGTACTCCCACTCGTGATAAAGAATAGTTCGTTGTTCCCGCTTGATTATGCCTAAAAGCATCGTCTGCGCAATTGGCAAACGCAAAACTGTATTCACCGTAATACATCCAATGTCTTTCTAGAGCAAAGTTAGTAAAAAGATCAGATTCAAACTTTGATAAACCCTCAGCATCTGGGGATAAATCCGACTTAATAGGATGGCTATAAATATTCCTAACTTCTTGAGCCGCATATTCATTCACGTATTCAAAAAATGGTGATATGAACAACTGGGTTTGATAGCTTTCAGATCTCAGTCCTAAACCTTTTATTGAGTCGATCTGAAGCCCCATAGTGTTAGCTCTATAGTTAAGGATCACATCATTTAATGTACCTCTACAAACAGACTCGGTTTTATTTGTGAATGGGTTTAGTCTTTCTACCAACTGTCCATCAGAACAAATACTCAAACGATAGGCCGAGTGTCCAAAAGCGGACATTAAACTCTCCGCAGAACCGGCTTTGAAATAATGAACAGCTTGTACATTTTTAGGGTTAAGATCCAAGGAAGAGTAACTTAACCTTGGCTGGTTATTAGCTTCAATAAAATTAGTCTTCTTAGGATTAGTTACCTTTGAGTTTAACTGGCAATCAGATTGAATCTCAAATAACTTTCCATCGGCACCAGCCAACTTCTTTTGAAGCAATTGGTAGTGTGCTGGCTTTCTACATTTATACTCAGAGTCTAGAACTAAAAACTCTAGCTCTGTTGCCCAGTAATTCTTAGTATCAGAAGCATAAGAAAATGGGGTCGTAGCTCTTGGCCAAATTTTATTTATTGGCTCATCTTCATCTTCCCACTCGGAAATTTCAAGAAGGTTATAATCTTCCGATAGTTTTGTATCTCTACTCCTAAGGATTTGGCAGTTCCATACGGACTCACCATATCCACGCCTATCGATATCTCTTCTAACTTTATTTAAAGATCGTTGTTTGCTAGTCTTAACCGATCGCTTTCCTCGGTAGTCCGTCTTAGTTTTCCAAACATTTGCATATTTCATAGTAAGATGCTCATTACAAGTATCTTTAAATAAAAACCACAAAGGGTCCGAGTCACCTAACTGACAGCGATCTACCAGTTTCTTTTCTTTACAAACTTTCTCCAAAAACTTCTTTTCAAGAAGCGTTGGGCCACTAGCATCAAATATTCTGGCCCATTGGTGTATTACTGCACCCAAGGCAAGTTTATGGGTATCCCTATGCCCACAATCGTAGTTCTGGACATTTCGCCCAGCTAGTTGTTCAGCAAGTACCGGATTTAAGTGAATGGTGTATCTTCCGTTTTTTCCACTGTATGCACTCAGAGCTTGAAAGTTATATTTCAAAGACCCATGATCAAAAACCTGTTTAGCTTTCTTCAGCTCTTTGGTAACTCTATTTGCCTGGCTCTTTGTCATTACAGAATCGTCTTGGCATTGGGGAACTCTTATTCTAGTTGTTTGTGATCTGGAGTTAATCGCCTCTGCAATTTTTAGATCAATGGGATCCACTTTTCCTTTTTTATTCGCTCTTACTGAAACTGACTTCTTTTTTACTAGATCAAATCTTACAGCATAAGATTTTGGTAACTCATTTTGAACAGCAGCAGGAAGAGCGGAAAAAGCGTCCTGTAAGGCCACCCTAATTTCAGCCTTATCCCCAGAGTGTAGGTCGTCGTCAAAGTAGATTGATATTTTGTCAGCAGCATTTAAATTAATGCTAAGTAGAAAAACAATACTAATTAATAGCTGAAGGCAGTGATTAACTTGAGGACGGATCATCAATACTCCTTAAAGGTTTAAACCCTTAGAATCATTCAATGCCACTCCTTAGCCTTTAAATAATTTGGTGGTTTTGCTCACAGAGAACATAACATATTTTACTTTGATTTTTAGGTGGATGGAAAACTTTACCCAGTGAAAAGTAGCTATACAGATCTTCATATCTACCTAATAAAACTAGCTTTTTTATATTTAACAGAGAATCAGTGTAATAGGAAAATACAGTATTTTTATTGTATTCTTAGATTCTAGATAAAGGCGAAGAAAGCCCTTTAAAAACGAAAAAGGCCGATACTCAAAAGCATCGGCCAAAACACATATTCCTGAGTGGAATTATTACAGAGCACCTTCAGATACGAACTGGTGAATAGAATTAACTACTTCCCCTTCCATATCAGTACCAACTGTGTCTATTAAAGCTTGCTCAAGTTCTTGAGCTTTTTCGTTTAATTGGATGGCTTCGTCTTTATCCACACCAACTAGAACCTGAACTAATCCGCCAGTAATTTTAACTATACCAGAGATAGCTGCAGCAGCATTATCAACAGTAGAAGAAGTTAGGTTAGCAGAGTATCCAGAAGCAGCAGCTTTTTTCTCGTTACCAAGATTACCGGCTAACTCATCAGCAGAATCAGAAGTACTATCCGCAGACGCACCTGATTGCTCAGAAGAGTAAGAACCAACATTCTCAGCATAACGACCTGTTGCTTCGGCAGCAGAGCTAATACCATCAATTAGAGCTTCAGCAGCGTCAGATGTAAGATCAACACCTTTCTCAGAAGCATCTAATACGAAAGCAAAAACAGAGCGAGTTGCTTCATATAAGTTAATTAGGAAGGAAGAAGTTTCTTCATAAGTAGAAACTGCAGCGTCAGATGTACCTTGACCAGAAATTGCTACGTTATCTACTGTTGCATTAGCAGAAGAGCTAATTCCGTTACCAGCAATTTCAACACCGTCTTCGATTACTTGACCAGCATTTGAAGAAGCATTTGAAGAAGACTGAGCACCACTATCAACAGAGTCACCAGCTTTTCCTGCAGACTTAGCAGAAAAACCATCAGCGTCTAGACTAGATATCGCGTTGAAAGTCACTTCAGTAATACCTGTGATTGAACGTACACTTGCACTCATTGGTTGAGATACAGCTTTGTACTCAGAATCAGCCACATCGGCACCATTGTTGTTAGAAAAAGCGTCGGACTGTGCAGACGTTGCACCAGAACTTAAAGCTCCTCTGTCGGATAATTCTTGCGGAGCATTGGTAGTACCTTGAAAAGTACCTTGGGATGCGACCGCAGGGATAGCAGCTGTAGCTGCTAAAATTGTAAGAAGTTTTTTCATAATTCCTCTCCTCAGATTTGGGTTTTGCTTAACTCTATAGGCAACACTTGTGCCACATTGGATGTGCACAAAAGTAAAAATCTCTAAGCAGCTAAGATGATGGAGTAAATCTATGGAATTTGTATTTATTAGGCACTAGTAAATAGAAGTATGTTTTGGTTAATTCGAGTAGTCCTTTCAAACCCCTAAGTATTCCTTTCACAAGCTGCATTAGAGATACTTATGAAAGCAGGTGCTATATCTAATCTCTTGGTGAAATATCTACTAAAATCGGACACTTATGAAAGTTGGCCTATCCCCCTCTCCTTCGATTTAAAAGTAAATTTAATGCTTAATAGGTAGCCATTAGTAATTGTGATTAGCCTCTCAAATACATCTACATAATCTATCAGCGAGATCAATGATGGCGGAAGTATAAAGGTCCTCGCCCTCCAAGAAGGGGCGAATGTAGGATTTATCGGAGATCTCTTTTGTCATTCCAAAGCTATATCTCGAGGAAAGAACTAAATAGTTCATAAGGTAATTTGTTACAAGGATCACATCTGGGTCAATGATACTATCTCGCTTCATTCGCTTAGCTACAGCTTCCTGCAAAACATCAATAGACGGAGGACCCTCGGTGAAGATTCTTTCTAGCTGAGGCACTTCCACATCTCTACCTAAAAAGAGCCTCATAAAAATATTCATGTAATATGCAGCACCATCAATATCCGTAGTTTCTTTCATTAAAAAAGCCAAAAGCTCCGAAAGCTCTGCCCCTCTTTTTGATTCCAGCAACTCTGCCCAAACACCAAGCCCATGATCAAACACGCTAATAAATAGCTGCTTCTTATCTTTAAAATGATAATTGATAAGGGCCAGGTTCACGTCTGCAGCTCTTGCAATCTCTCGCATACTGCCGCCTTGATATCCTTTTAAGGCAAAAACTTTGGCTGCTGCCTCAAAGATCTTAGACTTTGTCTCCTGACTACCATCTTCTCTTTTCGTTGATCCGCTCACATATTCATTCCACAACAATTTTTATTTGTGCTCAAACTATAAACCTTTTTCCTCTATAAGCTGGACTAGAACCAAGTCTCAGCGGTAGATGATCTCGACCTTTGTCGGTAAATTCATGCCACCGCAGTACTTATCTCTGTCTTTTAGCTTCATTTATTTTGGAATGGCCAAATCAATTGGTTCCAGACTGTCTCTTTAGAATCCTCACCATATCTATCTGGTAATTTTCCCGGTCGGTAAAGACTATTGTGTAAGCGGTCCCAAATACTAAAGACGGTTCCAAAATTACAATTTGAGACCTCCCTACTATGATGCCAATGATGATCTCGTGGCATTATAAAAATATATGACAGTAATCTATCCGCATAACCATTTAGTTTGAAACTAAACGACGTATGCCCCCAGAAATTGATCAACATACCAAAGGTAACAAATCCTAGAAAAAATGAGGCGTCTTTTAGAAGAAATACAATAAGACCGATTCCCCAAAAATAGACCATAAAAAAATGACTTACTAATGAATTCCTAGCAGTGATAAAAAAATCCAATTTAGCTGGTCTATGGTGAGTGCTATGGAGGTACCAAAATGGCGTCTCTGCATGAAAAAAACGATGGTTCCAATACCACCCGTAGTCCAAAATTAGGTACAAGAAGAAGGAATCTCCAATACCCACCGAAAAACTACCTTTAATCTCATACAAGCACATATTTAGTAAGCTAAACACAATATAAATTTGAAGTACTGGTAAGATAAAAAAATGAATGCCAAGACTGACTAAATCTACCATCCACCCCGTAAAGGACCGAGATAAGGCAGCTTTCCTAGAAAAAGGGAGCAAAAAAGTTAAAACAGCAAAAACAATAAATGCGAATAAACCAATTTGTTCCATACGGCCCTCATAAGCTAAGTTAAGTCTTGTTGGTAACTAATCGCCACCTCTCGTTCAACCAATAAGATGATTGCCAAATAGTTTTTCGTTGAACTGATGCTCAACACTTAGTTCAACCTGAGTTTGCCAACAGATTTATAATATTCTATAAGGCCATAATGGCTAATATGAACGCTTTCTACAGGACAGTTTTAAATAGAGAGTTAACGAGACGGGTTTCTAAGAACCCAAGATACTCTTTGGGAGCTTATTCTCGGCTTCTAGGTTGTGACACCAGCTATCTCTCTAAACTAAATTCCGGGAAAATTATATTATCCCTACGGCTTGCCAGTAACTTTTCTGAATCTCTTGGTTTATCAGAAAATGAAAAAAGAGATTTCATACTTTCCGCTGCGGAAGAACAAAAGTGCCATGCTCTATATTTACTTGAGCCTTCACTAACCAATTGTTCCCCCCAAAAAAATACTTTGAATCAACAACCTAAACCCCGTAAAACCAAAGGTAAATAAATCATGAGATCGTACTATTTATTTTTATTTTTAATTATTTCGGCCTGCGCAACAGTTCCCTTAAAAAAAGAGATCTGGAAAAACTCTGAAAAAGTTTTAAACCCCGAATCCATCTATTTTGATCGAGACTCTAATTATATTTTTGTTTCAAATATTGTAGGTGGAGGAGTAGAGAAAGATCAAATTGGATACATTAGCAAACTAGACCGTAAAGGGCGTACCTTAAAGACAGAATGGGTCTCAGGCCTAAATGCTCCAAAGGGGATGAGAGCTCACAAAGGTAATTTGTGGGTTACTGATATTGATAGTGTGCTCGTTATAGATATTAAAAAATCAAAAATTATCAAACGAATCAATATAAAAAAAGCTAAATTCTTAAACGATATAGCGATCTCTCCTGAGGGAATAGTCTATGTTTCTGATACTATTTCTTCAAAAATCCATGTAATTAAAAATTTCAAGTCATCGATATTCATGGAAGGTAGCCAGTTAGAATCGCCCAATGGCTTATTGTATTTAAATGATAAACTTTACGTCGCTTCTTGGGGTTTAACGAAGGATTGGACGACCAAAACATTGGGTAGGCTGTATGCTATTGATATCAGTACTAAGAACATTAACTATATTACAAAAAATCCACTTGGCAATTTAGATGGACTAGAAAAAAGCAAAGATGGAGATTTTCTAGTTTCAGATTGGGTTGCAGGAAAAGTTTATAATATCACGAATAATGGTCAGGTGAGCTTAGTATTTAAAGGCAGTAAAGGACTAGCTGACATAGGTTATGTTCAGGAAACAGATACCATTCTCATCCCATATATGCAGGACAACTCAGTGTTTTCTATTAGGAATTCAAACTAAAATTTACTCTTGAAACCTAGTTACGATTCGGACTAGGTTTCGATATTTCAACTACATTTTGGTAAAACGGTTTGAAAATTTTGATCTAGCTTAGGAACGAAGTTATCTGTTTCTAAGAAAAGACCATTAAAAATTTTAGCTCCCTCTAGGTCGGCGCAGCCGCTCAGCATAATTGATTTTCCCTCAGCTCCAATTGCTTTTTCAGCATAATTACAGGTATAGGTCTTATTATCCAAAACAAAACTCACTCTAGTAAAGTTACATGTATAGCATTCTTTGAATGGAAAATTCTGTGCTGACCAGACGGTCTCTATTTCTTTTCTATCTAAACTATTTGTAAGCCAAATATCAGCAGGATAAATTTGATCTGCATTTAGTCGGGCTTTAGCATAATCAGAGAAATTTAAATTGCTATCCAAAGACACACAGTCCTCAGCAGAACCAAAAACAACTGTAGATTTTAAAATAAGAACCAGCAATAGTGTGCTCAGCGAAAGAATAGGCTTCATACTTTCTCCTTTTAATCTGTAACAAATAAATTTATAATCTATATATTCTATTTAAGGTGTAATCATAACATTAAAACAACCGCTTTTTGCTCCCTATTTTATTTGTTAGAACAATGTTCAAAGACTGTAAACTCTGTTTACGATCCGATATGATTCATAGAATATGCATTCTTTTTTAGACTTTCAAAAATACCTGGAAGGCTTTAGTTGTTTAAAGAACTGTTGAGCGAAAAAAGGCCAAGTTGGTAAAATCTACCCAGCAAATTATCTGAAAACGAATCTAAACAGCAATCTCCCTCGGCATAAGCCTTGCTCCTATAACTTGAGTAGTCCGTAAAGGGAGAATGAGATGAAGCACGTTTTTTTGTTAACAATAATGGTTATTGGGTTTGGGTCTGGAATGATCCTAGGCGAATTTGGAAATCAATCCGCGGAATCAAGTTATCTGGATTTTCTGGAAAACATAGCCGAAGTAGATAAGATGAATCAATACAACCTGAAATCTGAGACAGTTGTACCTGATACTACACTCAATGGTGATCCCAACTTATTAAACCACAAATAGATGGGTGGTTTTGCCCTCTTCGTTGGTGATAACTTACAAAAGTTAGAATTTGTATATAAATCTACCTAATATCAGGCATTTAGAAAAAGATCCCTCCAGTATCCACCTTGCTCATTCTGCTATTCTTTAGTAGGCTTGGCGGGTTGATATTTATAGTTTTGGGAGATAGAAACATGTCTGAGCAGTTATCTGATCGCTATTCACACAAAGACGTAGAACAAAAAATTTATAACTGGTGGCTTGAGAAAGATCTTTTTAAATCTGAGGATCAAAGCACTAAACCGCCCTTTTCTATTGTCCTCCCACCACCAAATGTTACCGGCTCCCTACATATTGGCCATGCCCTTAGCTCAACTATACAAGATGTGCTTATTAGATGGAAAAGAATGAGCGGTTACAATGCTATGTGGATGCCAGGGGTGGATCACGCCGGTATCGCTACACAAAGTGTTGTAGAAAAATCCCTCATGAAAGAGTCAAAAATAAAAAGACAAGATCTAGGACGAGATAAATTTTTAGAAAAAGTTTGGGACTGGAAAAACCAGTATGGCGATAGGATCAATGATCAAATGAAGGGCCTTGGTTTTTCTTTGGACTGGAAAAGATCGCGATTTACCCTAGACGAGAAGTCCAACACCGCGGTTAGGAAGGTGTTTGTAGATTTATATAACAAAAAGCTAATCTATCGAGGAAGCCGGCTTGTAAATTGGTCTCCAAAACTGGGATCTGCCATTTCAGACTTAGAAGTGGATCATCAGGACACCAAAGGTTCCATCTGGCATATAAAGTATCCTATTAAAGATTCAAAAGATTTTTTGATTGTTGCTACAACGAGGCCTGAAACTATGCTTGGTGATACCGCGGTAGCTGTAAACCCAGATGACAAACGCAATGCGCATCTCATCGGAAAAAAAGTACTTCTCCCCCTCACTGATAGAGAAATTGAGATCATAGGAGACAGTTATGTCGACATGGAATTCGGCTCTGGATTTGTAAAGATAACTCCTGCCCATGACTTCAATGACTATGAAATGGGTAAAAGACACGATCTCGAGATGATCAGTATCTTAGATAGAGATGGTAAATTAAATGAAAAAGTTTCTGAAAAATACCAAGGCTTAAACGTAAAAGAGGCAAGAAAGCAAATTCTTGCTGACCTAGAAGAGCTTGAGCTCATAGAGAAGACAGAAGCTCACCAGCTTAAAACACCTATTTGCTCTAGAACTGGCTGTGTTGTGGAGCCAATGCTATCTGATCAATGGTTTGTGTCTATCGATCAGCTTGCAACTCCTGCTCGTCATGTCGTTGAAACAGGAACCATTAAATTTGAACCAGAATCTTGGACTAAAACTTATCTTCATTGGATGAATAATATTACCGACTGGTGTATTTCTCGTCAGCTTTGGTGGGGACATCGAATACCAGTATGGTACTGTGATGATTGCCCGGAACATACAGTTACCGAGGACACTCCAGATAAATGTGCCCATTGTGGTAGTACAAATATTCGCCAAGATGAAGACGTTTTAGATACTTGGTTTTCAAGTGCATTATGGCCATTTAGCACTTTAGGTTGGCCAGAAGATAAAGAGGCATTAAAAACTTTTTACCCAACAAACACGCTTGTAACTGGTCACGATATTATTTTCTTTTGGGTAGCTAGAATGATAATGATGGGTCTCCATTTTAAAGGAGATGTTCCTTTCAGAAAAGTTTATATCCATGGACTGGTTAGGGACTCACAAGGTCGGAAGATGTCAAAATCATTGGGTAACTCTGTAGATCCGATGGAAATCGTTGAGACCAGCGGAGCCGATAGCCTAAGATTTACTTTGCTTTCACAAATTGCTAGTGGGAGAGATATAAAATTCTCGGACCAGCGACTAGAGAGCAATAGAAACTTCATGAACAAAATCTGGAATGCCACGCGCTTTGTATTGAATAATGCGCTTGTAGGCTTTGAAACGCCTCTAGAGGGAACTGAAGCCACTCCTAAAAAGTCAGATTTAAGTGTGGCAGACCTTTGGATCATCCAAAAACTTAAAGTGACAGAAGACAATGTGGATAAGGCACTGAAAGCTGAGAGATTTTCAGATGCTGCCAATTACCTCTACTCCTTCACTTGGAATGAGTTTTGTGATTGGTATTTAGAGTTTTCTAAACCTGTAATTTACGGTGAGGATTCCCCGGAAAAAAAAGCGACACAACTGGTGCTAGCTCAAACTCTAAATAGAATTATGCGTCTGCTACACCCGATGATTCCTCATATTACAGAGGAAATCTATCAAAAGCTTCCTATCAATTCCGAGGCTTGTATAACTGCAAATTATCCTAATTTAAAAACCGATGCTACCTGGCTAAGCCTTGCTGATGAAGAGGCCGCCTATGCCATGGACATTGTGAAAGATTGTATTGTTGCTATTAGAAATATTCGAGGTGAAAACCGAATTGGTCATGGGATAAAGATTAAGGCAATACTAGTTCCAAGTGATGATAAGCTACAAAAAATACTCATGAGTAATTCTTCACAGATCGAAACTTTAGGAGGACTTGAGTCTTTGAGTATCGGTGAAGCTGGGAATATGATGAAATGTGCCGTTTCCCCTATCCAACTTGTAGATGGCAATATCCAGGTGGTAGTTCCCCTTGATGGGCTGGTAGATTTTGATGAAGAAATTAAGCGTATAAATAAAAACATAGATAAAACAAATAAAGAAATCATGGCGATCAGTAAGAAACTAAATAACGAAAAGTTTGTTGCAAACGCCCCAAAAGAAGTAGTTGCCGGAGATAAGGAAAATCTAAACTTACTGCAATCCAAGCTTGGCCAACTACAGGAGTCCTTACAAAGACTTCAATAGAGAGAGAATGAAATTATAGTATTTAATTTAAAAACCTAATTTTTTGAGCCGTTTTTTAAGAATCGGCTCTATTCCCCCTAAATAGTGCTTCCATAAGCAGCACTTCAACTAAAAGCCTCTACAAGTTCATCTAAATTTTAGTTAGACTTAAAAGTAAGAGGAAAGCAGACCCAAAGGGTCTTGCTAAAATTTTAACTCAACCAGGATCAATATGACCAAACACCTCTATAGCCTTGAAGGCTTTGTAAAACGTCATCCCGACGGATATGGATTTTTAATTCCAATTGAAACAGATAAAAAAGATGTCTTTCTTCCAAAAAGAACCATGGAAGGAATAATGACCAACGATAAGGTTCTAGTAAAAGTATTCCAAGAAGTTAAAAATACGGATACTCACGGCGAAATCATAAAAGTAATAGAGAGATCTGCAAAGAAAATTGTGGGTGTCTTTACAATTCTAAATGATAAAACCGGTGTTCTTGTGGACCAAGAAAACCATTGGGGTGAAAATTTAAAAATCCTCATGGAAGATTCCAAGGGTGCGGAGAACCGCAACTGGGTAGAGGTGGAAGTTAAAAACTATCCAGGTCATCCAGCTGGGTTTTCAGGAGTAGTGACGAATGTGATCGGTCATATGAACGATCCATTGTTTGATACTAAAAGAGCTATTGCCACTCATATGATTCCAGAAGGATTCTCCGATGATACTCTGAAAGAATTAAAAAAAATCGACCATAAAGTAAATCTTGATCCAAAATCTAAACGTAAGGATTTAAGAGATTTAAATTTTATTACTATTGATGGAGTAACAGCTAAAGATTTTGATGATGCCGTTTATATTGAAACCACAGGCAAGGGTTTTCATTTGTACGTTGCTATTGCAGATGTAAGTCATTATGTAAAACCAGGTTCTGCTCTGGATTCCGATGCTTATGAAAAAGGAAACTCCAGTTACTTTCCCATGTATGTGGTACCGATGCTGCCGGAAGTTTTATCCAACGAGCTCTGTTCTCTAAAACCTAATGTGGACCGATATGCAATGGTTGCTGATATTCATATGAACTTTAGAGGAGAAATTGAGTCCAAAGATTTTTATGAGGCCATTATTTGCTCTAAATCTAGAGTTACCTATGCAGAGGCTCAAGAAATTATCGATGGAAACCCGATTGAGAAACATGCGCACGTTGAAAAGGACATCCTAAGAGCCTATGACTTATCTAAAATATTGATTTCTAGACGAAGTGGTCGTGGATCATTAGATCTAGATATTCCAGAAACACAGGTAATACTAGACGAGTCTGGTACTCCGGTGGATATTGTGAAATCGGAAAGAGTTTTTGCTCACCGACTCATTGAGGAGCTGATGTTAGCTGCAAATATTTCTGTAGCGCAGTTTTTTGTAGAAAAAGAGATCGATGCAATTTTTAGAAATCATGAAAACCCTGATCCAGATCGTCTGCAAACCCTTCAAAGTTTCTTAGAAACTTTTGGAGAGAAGATCACATTAAGTGGCGGGAAAATGCAAAAGAAGATGACCAAGGCTTTGCAAAAATTTAAAGGCAAGGTAGAGGGTCAAATTTTAAGCCAGCTCACCTTGCGCTCCATGAAGCAAGCGCAATATAGTGCTGATAACAAGGGGCATTTTGGTCTGAACTTTGATGAGTACACCCACTTTACGAGCCCCATCAGACGATATCCAGATTTGATTGTTCACCGACTTCTGAAAGCGCAAGTATACGGACCCAAATATGGATACCAATTTGAGAAGCTAGAGGACTTGGAAACTGCTGGAACAAACTGTTCCGCCACCGAGCAACGTTCGGTAAAAGCAGAAAGATTATTGGTTTCTATCAAGAAAGCGAGGTTTGCTCAAAAATTGGTTGGCGAAGAGCTTCCTGGAACTATTAGTTCTATTGCTAAATTTGGAATTTTCGTAAATCTAAGGCAGTACGATGTTGATGGATTAGTTAGAATTTCTGATTTAGGTGCTGACTACTTTATTTTTGAAGAAGAAACTCTTCAATTGCGAGGTGAAAGAAGTGGTTACATCTATAAGATGGGACAAGAAGTAAACGTAATTGTTGCGGCGGCGAACCCTGATTTAGGTCAGATAGACTTTTCTTTGGTTTCAGATGCCTTCACCCCTTCGAAAAGTAAACGGAAGACAAGTATTCGAAAAAAGAAGAAAAAGGTGCATTCAGAGTCATCTGATTCAAAGTCAGAGAACACCAAAGGAAAAAAGAAGTCTAAAAAATTTGGTAGAAAGAAAACACCAAATATCGGAAAGAAAAAAACTTCTAGCCCAAATAGCGGATCTAGTACGAAAAAGAAAAAGTCTAATAAAAAACGAAGGCGTAAATAGGGGCTCTAGATTTGATCTGAAGACCGGAAAAAGCTCTCTTGTGCATAGGAGAGCTTTTTTAGTATCTATATGGAATTGACCAATTTCCACTCCTTAAGTAAGCTGGTTCAAACCATCTAATCAGGGGACCTCTATGGCAATGTTGACTCAAAATCGCTGGCTTGGATCGACTTTAATGTCTGCCAATCGAATGCGTCATATTGTTGCTGTTTTTGCCAAGCATGGATTCCAAAATATTGCTGAACAACTTCAGTTGGGTAAGTTTATTTTTGAAAAAGTATCTGGCTCCAGTATCTCTGAGAAATATTCCACCGCAGAACGATTGAGAATGAGTTTTGAACAACTAGGTCCAACGTGGATTAAATTTGGTCAAATGCTGGCTACCCGTCCAGATATTATGCCAGATGATTTCATTCAAGAGTTACAGAAATTAAATGATCAAGTTCCAGCGGTAGATTTTAAAACTCTTAGAAAGCATCTCTCTGAACAATACGAAGAAGATATAGATGATATTTTCAGTACTATAGAAGAAGTCCCTCTGGGTGCAGCTAGTATTGCTCAAGTCCATAGAGCAAAGTTAGTTACCGGAGAAGACGTTGTTCTAAAAATTCAACGCCCTGGAATCTACGCAAGCATTAAAGAGGATATCAATATTCTATACTCTCTGGGACAGCTTGCAGAAAATTACCTCCCAGAGCTAAAAGTCATCGGTGTTTCTCGCATGATTGAGGAATATGCTGGTTATCTAGAGCAGGAAACTAATTTTATAATAGAAGCAAATAATATTGGAAGATTTAGAAAAAACTTTGCTGATGATCCACATGTGGTTATCCCAAAGGTTTACTCGAAGTACTCTAATGAAAAAGTCTTAATTCTTGAAGAACTCCAGGGAAGACGTTTGTCAGATCCCACCGCTTTTGATCAGGAAAATATTAGCCCAGAGGATGTGGTTCAAATTGGACTACGCAGCTTTCTAAAGATGATTTTTCAGGATGGAATTTTCCATGGTGATTTACACGCTGGAAACTTCTTTATTCTACCAAACCAAAAAATTGGCCTCATTGACTTTGGAATGGTCGGCTATCTTTCTCAAAAGTCCAGAGACTCCATTTCAAGTATTCTAATAGCCATCGCTGGGGAAGATTACGAGCAGCTAGCTCATGAGTTTTTGGAGCTCAGTCCTCAATCTTATAACATTGATGCAGATACACTGATGCATGATCTTCAGAGCTTATTTGCACCCTATCATGGGTTAAATTTTTCTGAATTCCAAATTGGAAAGCTACTGCTAGATAGCTCTAAAGTGAGTAGTAAACATGGCCTAAGACTTCCTAGTGAACTCATGCTATTATTTAAATCCATTCTTTCCATCGAGGGAATGGGACGAGCCATTGGTGAGGATATTGATCTGCTAGCTTACAGTAATGAATTCGCAAGTGAGGTTTTAAAGTCTCGATACAACCAAAAGCGAATCCTTAAAAGCATGGCAATTCTTGCCAAAGACTCCAGCGCGCTGCTATACACCTTACCCAGACAAACTCGCCAGGCTCTTAAAAAGTTTAATTCTCCAGATTTTAAGTGGAAGCATGAGGTTCATGAGCTAGATAGAATCAATAAAACCATTGAGATATCATCTAACCTTATATTCTTAGGCTTGGTTATTGGATCACTAATTTTGGCCGGTACAGCGGGCTTATTTCTAACAGAGGGAAGTTTTATACTAGGCACTCCGGCGATCAGCTTTATCAGCTTCACGCTGGCTACACTTTTCGGGTTCTTGAGTTTTTATAACTATATGAAACGAGGCTGAGAAAGCAAGACTAATAGCACCTCCTCAAGAATGGAATTTAGATCCTTTTAAGTCTATACAAAACAGCTAGTTTAGTTCATTAAAAAAGTCTTCCAAACGATCACGGGCAACACCATTTATATTAATTGCCCAATCTTGAAAATTTCTTTTAGTGATCATGTGCTGCCTAAGCTCGATCTCAATAATCTTATTTATGGAACCTGGCTGGATTACTCCCACTTCCGACATACTTCTTAGACGATCAATCAGTTCGGTTCTCCGTTCAGAGAAATCCTTATTTTTTGAAAAACTGGAAAGAACCGCATTAGCAGCATTTGGTCTTAAGACATCATAAAAAGCGTAAAGATTATCTTCTTTAATTTCCCGGGGCTTTGAGTTTCTACTGCTTTGGTAGCTTAGATCTTTTCCACTAAAAACATTTCCTGTTGCCTTATAGTTTTCTAAAACACTACTAGAAACCCTATCAAGTAATTGTTGCCTATCCTTTGCACTGAGGTTCCCAAGTCTGGGTTGCGCATCGTAGTCGAGTTTTTTCATTTCAAATACTTTGAGTAAACTACTATAGTTATATTTTTCTGTTTTATGCACTCCGGGAGTAAAAACTACTTTTCTAAGATCGTTTTCTTTTGTGGCTACCCGCAGATCGTCAAAATAACGTACTGACCAATCTGGGACTCTACTTTTTATCCAATCCATAACCTTTGGATCGCTAGGATGTAAAATTAAGTCATCTCTGAGCTTCTCTTTCATTTTTGAGCCTTGCACCCCTATCTCTGCTGTAATATTTTTCCACTGCACCTGCATGCTATTCATTCTCAATATAAATAAATGATTGGCTAGCCTTCGCCAAATAACCTCAGAAGATGTTTTTCGGTTCGATTTGATTTGCTGCTCAAGTGCTGCTCGTTCTTTTTCTTTAAAAACACTATTTATTTTGTGGTAACTGGATTCTTCAATTTTTTGTAAAAGAAGCCTTAAAAAAACTGGCTGAGCATCTAACCTATCTGTCACTATGAATTCACGAGCTAGTACGATCGAATCTGTTACCTCTTCTGGTATTAATTCTTTTCTATTGATGTAGTCATATATTCGACGTTGGAATTGCATTGCATGTAGTAAGAACATATTGGCGTCAATGCCATATTGGTTGAGCTCTGTTCTCTCAGTAGGTGCTAGCTCCTTCGAGACATATAATCGGTCTAGGTTGTAAAATTCTTTGTCTAACTCTTTCGACTTTTCGAGAAATGGGAAAAGCTCATGAAAGTTACGACTCAGCCAAACCTTAAAATCTATAGGATCTGCTAGTCCCCATTTTACCAAATTTCTTTCATTTCTTTGATAAACTCTATCAAAGCTTAATTTATATTCAGATGAAAAATAATTTAGCGCTAGATGAATACTGGCCTCTATAATCGAAATTTTTGGTTCAATTGTATGTAAACGAGCAGATGGATCCAGATACATCAAGCTCTCCATCTTTGGCCTCTGGCTACCAAGCTTAAAAGAATTTCCAAGTAACAGCTCGAAAGTGTGAAACATTTTTTGATTAAGGCTTTGTCGAACCCCCTGTTCTCGCAATCTAAAGTTAGCCTCATTAATAAAATCTACAATTAATTCAGTACCTCTTGCTTGTGTAGGATCTTTCAAGTTTTTTTGGATTTGACCAATAATCCTAGATTTAATACCACCTACTTCTTTCGCCATTAATCGTTCAACTTTATTTCCAGCTTGTAAATTCTCATTTCGCAATCTACGTGTAGCATCTCTTTTAATTAAATAAGTTATTTTACTTTTAGTTTGATTTGGAACTATTTTTTCAACTAAGCTGAGATATTCAATTTCTAATTTAGGCCCCATTTGATTTAATTCGCTGAGAATAAGCTCACTAGAGCTTTTTATATTTGATGGTATTCTAGTAGACTGGGACACATATTTTTCAAGGCGATCGACTAGAGCCATTACTAACTTTGCAGTATCTTCAGGAGGGTGATCTAATTTTTTTATCGCCTTTACTATCCGGCGCGATAGAACAAGACGAGTCACTTCTGTACTATTAAGTTTAGCTTCGGCTTTGATCGATTCTGGCGTGCGCCCATAAGAAAATAATTTCTTAGGGCTCGCGAGAAACCAAACTCGGAAATCCTGAAAGCTGTTCATTCCCCAATCCTTAAAAAGCCTCTCCGATCCTTTGTATATTTCGCGCAAAGTAAAGTTTTTTGTATTTTTAAGCATTATATAACTGATATAGAATCTTGCATCTTCTCTTGATACAGAAGTACTGAAGTACACCGGGTCGAGATTTTCCAACTTGTATTTATAGGCCTCCATCACTACGACTTCCTTGCCCAGTTCTTTCATTCGTGGCTGGATACTGTAACGTAAAACATGTGACAACTCAGGAATTGTTTTAATAGCATCTAACAAGGTACGAATTCGCAATTTATCGTTGGTGATATCTCTCATGAAATTCAATACAAAATCTTCAAAATTTATAAACTCATTATCTTCTTTGTTCAAATTTTTATCGACCTGAGCGAGAACCTCCCTTTTTAAGGCTTCTACATCTCTAAACAAAACTCTTCCCGAAGCCCTTGTATTGCGGAGCACAGTGTAATATCCACGAGAAATTTCTTTAACCTGAAAGCCCTCTGTAATTCGATTTAAATCTGAGATAACTTTTGCTTTTTTTCCTTGGTTCGTTACTCTATCAAAATTAAAGGAAAGCAAAAAATAGGCTGCTAGCTGTTGAGGACTTAAAATAGAATGGTCATAAAACAAATCTCTGCGACCTCTAGACAGCCTCGAATATAGACTATCAACGCTAAGTGCTTCTTCACCTTTAAATCGGTTGATCTCCTTTATCAAAACCGTATTAAGCGGACGCTGATCACTAGCAACTTTCAGCACCCCTTCTTCCGAGGGATTAAGACGGAAGTATACATATCGATCCACTTGAATATTACTGTCCAAATACCCCTGAGCACAAGATATGGGCTTAATCCCACCAAGCACTGATTGACAAGTTAGAAAAACAAACAGACCCGATAAAGCCAATAGCACCTTGTTCATACAAAACTCCTGTAGAATGGCATAATAACATCAGTTCTATCAACATTCTCGGTCTAACTAGATTGCAAAGATGATATTGAAAAACGTTCTCGAGCGTTTAACTCTTATACGAAAATCAATTTATTTTCTTTATGCACTAGAGAAAAACAGCGCTCCTAATGCTTCCAATAGGCTGCTTGGGTTTTATAAAACTAGGTTTATCTGGGTTATAAAAAAGAAATTGCTCAAATATCAGTGACCAAAAACAAAATCGACTTTACGTTCATCTAAACAGAATGAAAAGTTTAAGAGTTTCGAATTTATCCAATGTTTTTAATTCAATAAATTCGTCCCAAAACTAAGTGGAAATTCGCTTTTACCGATTCTTTTACCATTTACGTAATAAAGAACATTCTCCCTGGCAGACTGTTCTATTTGGCTAAATTCCACTCCATAGAGCTGGTTGATGACAGCGGATATTCCATCCAGCTTAATATTTAGCTGAACAGATTTTTCGATTACGTATTCCAGTGTATTTTCATCATTGGAGCCTTTTGAGGACTCATAGTAATTGGATTTTTGAGATATCACATAGCTCCCACCACCGGGTTCCGTGATATCCATTTTATAAGACTTTGCTACACTTACTTCAGCAAAACCGTTTAAAAGTGTATTTTGAATTTGATTGAAAGTAGCGTCTATTACCATACTTTCAAAACCAAGAATCCTTTTTAAATCTTCGTCTCTAACTAGGTAGGTTCCATCGATATAGAATTTAGTGTTAGTGTTGTTAAAAGTAGTAGCCTCAACTATATTTACCGATTCCAGAGGACAGTTTTCTCCAATTACGTTGATACCTGCTTGTATAAAAACATTATTAATTACATAAGCATCTTCACCAATAACAAAACCAGCTGGGCTAATAGAGCATTCACTGGAAGATAATTTTGCAGCAATATAGTCCGATAGTTCCTCTGAAGTTGTAGGATCAGAGTTTAGAATGTCTTGGTTCACTGAGGATTGATTGTAGGCTTTGATAAGACCATCATAAAATGAGCTCATAACTAAACTTGTAACTCGAACAGTTTCCTGTTGGGAATCTGATAGGGGCTTACAATCACAGGGTATTGTTGAGTCGCTATCATCTAGCTCTTTAAGCATCTCTAGGTCACAACCCATATTAAAAATAAGTATTGTACTTAAAAATAACTTCCACATTATATCCTCCCTGATACACCTACTTATCGGAATACTTATTATGTTTTTTTAGATTTCATGCGTGGAACTAGTCTAAAGATAAACAAAAAAAAGGGAGCTAGAAGCTCCCCTAAAAAATTAAATGATTGTAAAATTAGATATAAAAGCTCCGGCTACCATTAATGAAATCATCATCACGTAGCCCCACTCTTGAACCTGCTCCATAAAACCTCCCTGTATGTTTCAATGAGGAGGACTCCCTTGTCCTCCCCTTTACTCATATTCCTAGCTCAGTAATGAAAGAGCCATTTGAGAAGTATTATTAGCCTGTTGTAGAACCGACATCCCTGCTTGCATCAACACATTGTTTCTGGTCATCTCAGCCGTTTCTTTTGCTATATCTGTGTCTCGTATACGCGAATTCGCCGCACTTAAATTTTCATCAAAGACAGATATATTTGATACCGTACTTTGAAGTCTGTTTTGGAGCGCACCAAAATTCGACCTAATGGCATTTACACTTACAATAGCATCATCTACTCTAGAGATACTAATCTGTGCAGCCTCTTTCGTTGCAACACTTTCCGCAAATACTCCTAAAGCTTCGAGACTTGAATTTGCAGCAGATGCATTAAATGAGATCCGATCTTTGAAAGGGTCGTTGTGGGTTCCCACTTGGACATCAATCACTCCCCCGGTTCCATTTAAGAGGTCAGTACTGTTGAAGGCCGTAGTCTCCGTAATTCTCTGTACCTCTGATTTTAACTGCTGATATTCTACATCCAAGAATTTCCGTTCTGTATCACCTATGGTGTCTGAAGCCGCTTGGATTGCTAATTCTCTAAGTCTTATAAGTACGTTGGATATCTCGTTCAATCCGCCTTCTGCTGTTTGTACTAGAGAGATACCATCATTTGCATTTCTCTGTGCTTGGCGTAATCCTCTGATTTGAGCTTTAAGGTTTTCGGAGATTGCGAGTCCTGCCGCATCGTCCGCCGCCTTATTAATTCTAAATCCAGAGCTTAATCTTGCTAGTGAGTTTTCTAAGTTCCTTTGAGTTCCAGAAAGACTTGTCCTAGCATTGATCGAGGCAACGTTAGTTCTAATTCGTAATCCCATATTCTATCCTCCATGCATAGCAAATCCTCCTTGATTTGGCGCCATCCTACTGGCAATACGTACATCATGTACATAGGGTTGAAAAAAAATTCCGCAATGCTTCGTGAATCCTACGCGTAGCTATTGCATAAAACTGATCGACATATTTTTGAATTTGCTTGAGTCTAGTTATTTGATAATTTTTTCTTTGATGATTTATTTACTTCTTAGATGGGAATCGCAATAGATTCTAGGCCTTAAGCAGTTGCTTAAGTTTTTTTGATTTGTACAACTTATAGTGAATCAACACTATATCTATTTTTTACACTAGTAAGCATCAGAGAAAATCCTTTTCTCAAAACAAGGAACATCCTATCCCCTCTTACTTTCGTATCTTACTTTTACTTTTACTTTTACTTTTACTCTTACTCTTACTCTTACTCTTACTCTTACTCTTACTCTTACTCTTACTCTTACTCTTACTCTTACTCTTACTCTTACTCTTACTCTTACTCTTACTCTTACTCTTACTCTTAC
>JBGCGH010000072.1:0-43967 GCA_045110695.1 Bdellovibrionales bacterium
GTAGATAGTAGATAGTAGATAGTAGATAGTAGATAGTAGATAGTAGATAGTAGATAGTAGATAGTAGATAGTAGATAGTTGATAGTAGATAGTAGATAGTAGATAGTAGATAGTAGATAGTAGATAGTAGATAAAGGGATATATAATGAAAGTCGCGATTTTGTTTGGTGGTATGAGTGCGGAGAGAGAAGTGAGTATCGATACGTCTAGAGCATTTGAATCTGCTGTAAAAGAGCTTGGGTTTGAGTACCAAATGATCGATGCAAAGGAGAATGTTTTTGAGGACTTGGAAAACTATAAACCTAATGTTGTTCTCAATGCTTTGCATGGAAAATACGGAGAAGATGGAACTATACAAGGCATATGCGAGTTTTTGAAAATACCCTATTCTGGGTCAGGAGTTTTGGCTTCTGCCCTCTGTATGGATAAAGTTAAGACTAAAGAGATTCTTAGCTTTTACAATATTCCAACCCCAAAGTTTCAAACCCTTAGGTCGAAATCAGATAAAATAGAACTTCAGCTTCCTGTCGTAGTAAAGCCAGTGAGGGAGGGAAGTAGTGTGGGAATCAGTCTTATTAAAAGTGAGGCCGATCTAAAAGATGCCATCGATAATGCTTTTTTGTCCGACACAGGTGTGTTGGTGGAAGAGTTTTGCGATGGAGCTGAGTTGACTGTGCCGGTCGTAAATGGGAAGGCATTGACGCCCATAGAGATCAGGCCTAGGGATGGCTTTTATGATTACAAGAATAAATATACCGCAGGGAAGACAGACTACATTTTACCTCCGGAGCAGTCTCAGGAGGTAATTGATAAAATTAAGCAGTTATCTGAAGAGATTTTTAAAATTCTGGATCTGCGTTCCTATGCTCGTGTAGACTTTATGTTGTCTCAGGGTGAAGTCCAATTTCTTGAAGTAAACACTCTTCCTGGTTGTACTCAGACGTCTCTGATTCCTAAGTCTGCCAAACATGATGGGATATCATTTGTAGAACTTGTAAGTGGTTTGATAAAAACGGCTCAACTAGATTATAAAAGTACCTAATCCATTTTTTATTGCTGTATAGGTTTTAGCTCACTATGTTTCTTGGCTATTTGATATCTTGAAGTTTTTCTTGGTACGTGCTGAAATAAAAACAAAGTGGTTTTTTGTAAGGGAGAGGTTGGTAGGTGAGAGAATGGATAAAGGGATTTTTACTCAGCTCAGTTTTCGTGGCTCTTGTTGCTGTAGGTGGATTCCTTTTAGATAGAGAAGGTTTTTTTAACTTAAGCCAATTCGAGGTGGTTTTCGTAGACTTTCCTACGGAAAATGAGTTCCCCGCAATGACCAATTGGCGTGATCGATTAAAAGAAAACTATTCAAGCCTTGACGGTCGGTCCCTATGGTCATTACCTATCGCTTCCATTCATGATTCTATTCTTAAAGAGGGTTGGATTGCTGATTTAAATATTCGCCGACGTTTTCCAAAGACTCTAAGTATAGAAATAAAACCTAAGGAGTGGATTGCGAGTATCCATCTCCCTTCTAAGAATGAATGGGTAGGGGTGTCCTCCGATTGTGAATTATTACCTACGATAGGTGTGGATCAATTTGCTGATGTACCTCTGATGATTGGTGATCAATTTAAGAAAAATGAAGAATTGCGTAGGATTGTTTGTAGTGTAGTGAATGAGTTACCTGTTCAAGGTTTGCTTAGTAGAAAAACCATATCTGAAATCAGAAGTTATGAAGAGGGGGAGTTAGAACTCAGCCTTCTTGGTAGCGATACCAAAATAAAAATCAATAGCGAGCACCATGGATTAAAAGTCCAGAGACTACTAAAAGTTATGGAGTATCTGGAAGAAAAAAATCTAACAGCGAGCGTTATCTCCTCTGGCTTCGCCAAAAAAATTGTTGTCAAGCTGCGTAAGCGTCGCTAGCCTTTAGTCGAAGGACCAGTAATTATATATAGTTATGGCCGGTCTTTTGGACTAGGATGAAAGTATAGCTCGGGCAAGAAGCCCAAGTTAGAGTACCCAGAAGTATGCAACATAGTGATCCATCGGAGGGGTTGAATGTCTACTGCTAATCATGCGGTGTCTTCTAAAGAAAACCAAAGAGCTCGATATCTAGCGGGCCTAGACATTGGTTGTTCCAAAGTTACAGTAGTAATTGGCCACGAGGTGGATGGTAGAATAGAGGTTGTTGGTCTCGGTAATGTTGCCTGTTCAGGAATTCGAAAAGGTGTTGTAGTAAATATCGACGCAACAACAGATGCAATCCAACAAGCAAAAGATGAAGCAGAATTAATGGCTGGCGTTGCAATTGATAGAGTTTTTGTATCTATTGGTGGTGGTCATATAAAGTCCTTTGAATCAAAAGGTATGATTGCGATAGCAGATAACGAAGTTACAGATTCAGATATTCATAGAGTGATCGAAGCGGCCAAAGCTGTAGCAGTACCTTCTGATAGGGAAGTGGTTCACGTATTACCAAAAGATTTTAAAGTAGATGAACAGGACGGGATTAGTGATCCAGTTGGAATGTCAGGCGTGCGTTTAGAGGCGAGTGTTCATATAGTAACTGGCGGTCAGACGGCTATACAGAATGCTATCAAGTGTACTCGGAAAGCGGGTCTTGATGTAATTCAATTTGTTTTGCAGCCCATGGCTTCAGCCTTATGTTGTTTAAGCGAAGATGAGAAAAAGCTTGGTGCCATAGTCGCTGATATCGGAAGTGGAACTACGGATATAGTGATTTATCATCAAGGTAGCGTGTCTTATACAGACTCTATTCCAGTTGGTGGCTCACATATAACAAATGATATTGCTGTTGGGATGAGAACTCCTCAAGGCTTTGCTGAGGAATTGAAGAAGGACTTCGGAGCTGCCATCGCAAGTGTTGTGGACTCAGAAGATTCTGTAGAAATAGATGGCGTTGGTGGTAGAAATCACCGCACAGTACGCCGTAGAGATTTATGTGAAATTATAGAGCCTAGAGCTGAAGAAGTTCTAAATATGCTACGAGATAGTATTGAGAGAAGTGGCTTATCTCAATTATTAGGGTCTGGAGTAATTCTGACTGGTGGTACAAGCCTTCTAGAGGGTATGACCGAGTTAGGAGAATATATTATTGATATGCCTGTTAGAAGGGGAGCTGCTACGGATGTTGGTGGTTTATCGGAAACAGTACGTTCACCAATGTTTGCTACGGCAGTGGGACTTTTGTATTTTGCAAAGTCACAAGGAAACGCCGATGCAATCAGAGAGCAAGTGGAGCCAAGTTTCTTAGTTGGAGTAAAGCGTCGCTTGCAAAATTTATTTGATAAGAATTCATTAGAGGCCTAAGGGGGATCGATATGTTTGAATTAGAAGACAACACATGTTTAGGAGCGAACATTAAAGTCATCGGAGTTGGTGGAGGCGGAAATAACGCCGTAACAACTATGATAGACTGCGGACTCGAGGGAGTTGAGTTTATAGTTGCCAATACTGATGCTCAAGCTTTAGCGTCCCACAAAGCTCCAACTAAAATTCAGTTGGGTAGCGAATTAACTAGAGGCCTAGGGGCTGGTGCAAATCCTGAAATCGGAAAGCGCGCAGCAATCGAATCCTATAACGATATCGTTGAAAAATTAGAAGGTGCCGATATGGTATTTGTAACTGCCGGAATGGGTGGTGGAACAGGTACAGGGGGAGCTCCAGTAATAGCAAAAATAGCTAAAGAACTGGGTGCACTGACAATTGGTGTTGTGACTCGACCTTTCTTTTTCGAAGGAAAGAAGAGAATGAAACACGCCGATGGTGGAGTTACTGAGCTAAAGGAAAACGTCGATACTTTAATCGTTGTTCCTAACCAGAAACTTTTATCTATCAGTAGTGAAAGAACTTCTTTGATTGATACTTTTAAGAAAGCGGACGAAGTTCTTTTTCAAGCTGTAAAAGGTATCTCTGATCTAATAAACATTAGAGGGCTTATCAATCTAGATTTTGCAGACATTAGAACTGTGATGGCTAGTCAGGGTATGGCAATTATGGGAACTGGTTATGCAACTGGTGACAACAGAGCTATCGAAGCTGCCAATCAAGCCGTGCATTCTCCTTTACTAGAGAATGTATCTATTGAAGGAGCTACTGGAATTATTATTAATGTAACTGGTGGTCCTGATCTTAGTCTTTATGAGGTAAATGAAGCTTCAATGTTAATTACTGATGCTGCTCATGAAGATGCCGAGATTATATTTGGTGCCGTAATTGACGAGACACTAGGTGAAGAAATTCGCGTTACTGTAATAGCTACGGGTTTTGGAAAAGACAATGCCACAGATCAGTTGCAACAGATTCATAATCAAATGCAGCAGCAGGCAGTTCAAAACGGACAAAGACCTGTAGATCCTAGCAGTCTACCACCAATTCCACCACAGCAAGCTCAGTACCAACAAAACCAACATCAGCCTCAAGCTCAATTTCATACTACTTCGCCTCAAGGGCAGCAGCAGTATGCAGCTCCTCAGCAACAACATCAGCAAGATCGTAGATTGCCAGGAACTGATAGTACTAATGCGAGAGACATGCTGTTGGCAAAAGCCAAGGCTTTTAGAGACACTCAAGGACAAGATCCGCTTCAAAATGCTAGGAAGCTTGCACAAGAAGTTGCAAGTCAGCCCTTTGATGCGAAGAATTTGGAAGTTCCAGCTTACCTTCGTAAGCAACAGGGAAATACTGAGTATTAAATAAGATTAAAGTTTATGAGATTAAAAAAAGGAGAGCCTGTGCTCTCCTTTTTACATTTAGAATCCTAAGAGATCTACAGACTATGCTTGTATAAGATTTCTGTTTTTGAATCTGCTTTTACGTTAGTACCAACTGGAGTGCTATCAATATCTTGAACATATCTAACAGCTATACTGTTTCCATCTCCAAGCGGGTTTTCAATTCCTGCTGAGGCTTGAGAAACGTAGTCTTCGGTATCATTTACATTGGCATTATAAGAGTAAGAGACTTTGATGGTCGCTTTGTTATCTAAAACGTTTGTATAGTCCACTTTACCAGCTACAAAACCAAAGTGCGTATTGGTATCATCTGTATTTTGTTGATCAAGGTAACCAAGACCAAAAGACAAAACCAAACTGTCTTTTTCTGATTTATAAGGACCCCAGAAGTTGTAACCAACACCTATGGCTGATTCATTACCTTGCTTGATTCCTCTATTCGTATCCCTCAAGTATTTTAGATCAGCGAAAGCAGCCCAAGGAGTTTGTTTTGCTGGTAAACTACCGATGGCGTAATCATCATGTATGGCGAAGCTAAAAATATCAAACCTTTCAGATACGTCTTCTCGGTTCTCACCAGCTACAATAATAGAAAGGGTATGACTGTCAAACTTCCACGCAGTAGTTGAGCTTAAACCTATCAATCTAAATTTTGAGTTACCGGTAAATTCTGTGGCCTTCAACTCAATGTCAGTACTCCAATTTTTTTCAGCTTTAGTCGCTTCCGTTTCCTGAGCAACTAGGAATCCACTGGAAGCCAATACTACAGCGGCAAGTATGAATTTAATCATATGAATAACTCCTTATAAAGTTTCAAATTTAGGCGCTAGAATGAACTATTTCTTGATGATTTTAAAGTTCTGAGTTTAAAAAGAACTTAGTTTGCATAAACTTTAAGAAGATTGTGTCGGCTTGAAAACTTAAAGCTCCACACTGAGGTTGAAGGAATTACATTTGTCGTTTAGATTAAAATTCTATGACCGATAATAAACCCGTTTACTTTATCTCAGACATTCATCTAAATTCCAATATGGACAACAGATACGGTATTCTCATTGCTTGGCTAAAAAGTATCGAAGAAGAAAAAGCCCGCCTTGTTATGCTTGGAGATATTTTTGATCTTTGGGTGGGTGCCCACGAGTATTTTATAACAGAATACTCTGAGCTTATTGAAAGCTTACGGCGTATGCTTGAGGATGGTTGGGAAATTCATTTTTTTGAAGGAAATCATGATCTATATCTAAAGAAGTTCTGGGAGCAGGATTTAGGGATGTCAGTACACGGAGACGAGCATATAGTGAATTGGCAAGGACTGAGGATACGGATGGAGCATGGAGATAAGGCTAATCCTGATGATAAGGGTTACTTATTTTTAAGATCTTTTTTAAGGAACCCTGTAACTTCCTTTGTTCTAAATCATATTCCAGGTAAAATCATTGGAGGAATTGGTGATAAGGCGAGTAAGGCTAGTCGAAGGTACACCGATACTATTGATGTGGACTCAAAAGAATTGATTCGTAAATATGCGGAGAGATTGTCTGAAGAATCGAATTTTGACGTTTTGATAACGGGTCATACTCACCAAAAAGATATATATACTTTTAACCAAAACAAAAGAAGTATAAATTTAGGCTCTTGGTTTGGTAAAATTGAATATTTAAAACTACAAAATGGAGAGTTTGAATTTGTGACTCTTCCTGAGTTTTCTAATTAGGATCAAAATGTTTAAATTCATTATTTTATTAGCTTCGTTTTTGTTGCCTTTCTCAATCTTTGCAAAGCCATTATATTCTGAGAATGGAATATATATTGATGGATACGATCCAGTTAGCTATTTGAAATCGAATACTGCCAAAAAAGGAAAAAAAGAGATTTCAATCGAGCATCGAAAATTGAAAATCTATTTTTCCAGTGAAGAGAATAAAAAGTTGTTTGTTTCTGAACCAGAAAAATACAGTATCGCGTATGGTGGCTATTGTGCCTATGCAATGGCTAAATCTGGTGATTTAGTAAGTGTTGATCCCGAGACCTTTAAAGTTATTAATGGAAAGGTGTACTTGTTTTATAATGCATTTTTTATTGATACGTTAAAGAAGTGGAACAAATTAGATGAATCAGTTCAACTAAAACAGGCAAATTCTAGGTGGAAAGATCATGAGACCGTTGAGGCTAACCCATAGATGTTAAGCTTTCATTTTAAAATATATTTTTAAAAGTAATAAATATAGAGTTTGTTATCAAAACCGCTTTTTCTAGATATAGCTTTAGTAACTCAAGTGAATCTTTTAAGTTTTCCAAATGCTATAGTCGAAACTCTCTAACAACCTACGATAGATTATCTATTTAATGTGCAAAAGAGATTTAGCATGAGCTATGGAGGTAGAATTTAATTTCTCTCCAGAAATGAGCCTTGCTATTTCTCTTACCCTTTTATCTTTTACTAGTTGAGTGAGTTGCATAATAGCTCTACCAGATTTACTTGCTTTCTCAATGTAGAAATGGGTATCACCAAAGGCTGCTACTTGTGGTAAGTGAGTAACACAAATTACTTGTTGGCCCTCGGAAATTTGACGAAGTTTCTTCCCTACTTTTTCTGCTGTTTCTCCGCTTACGCCTGTGTCTACTTCATCAAATAGATAAGTGCGAGGAAGTTCTGTTCTACCAATAACCTGCTTTAGACTCAGTAAAATTCGGCTCAGTTCTCCGCCTGAGGCCGTTTTAGCAAGAGCCCTAGCTTGTTCTTTAGGAGAGCCTTTACATAAGAACTCAACGGAGTCATTGCCTTTAGAGCTCAGTTCTTTTGTTTGGCTAACATCAACTAAAAACTCCATGCCTTTCATGTTTAAATCTTTAAGTTCAATATTAACTAGTTTCTGAATCGTTTTAGCCGCTTTTTTTCTTGCAAGAGACATTTGTTGAGCAAGTTTTTTCAGTCCTAGTTTTAATGCACTAATCTCTTTTTCAAGATTCTCTATGATTGCATCTTGATTTTCAATGTTTAAAATTTCTTGTTGGATACTTTCTAGATGTAGATGAATCTCTTCTACGGAGACTCCATATTTTTTTTGTAGCCTACGTAAAGACGCCATTCTCGACTCTATCTCTATGGGATCTAAGTTTTGAGAGGCAAGACTTCCGGCATAGTCTTGCAGGTCCTCAATATAACTTTCTAGATGTGCCATGGCAGTTTCTAGGCTGCTATCCATTTTTGTTAAGCTTGAATCCTTCTGGCTTGCTTCTTGTAATAGAGAGGAGGCCTTCTGTAAACGTTGCATGGCAGAGTCATCACTTTCACTTAAAATACTTAAACTAGCATCACTGAAATCGACAAGCTTCTGCGAGTTTCTCAGAATTTTATACGAGTTTTCTAGATCCTCTTCTTCACCAACCTGTAGATCTAAATCTACAATTTCTTTTTCCTGAAATTTTAAAAAATCAAGTCGCTGATCATTTTGTTTTTGGTTTTCCAAAGTTTGGCTTAAATGATTTTGAAGTTCCGAGAGTTTTTTAAAACTCTGTTGATAACTTTTTCTAAGATCTAGGTTTTTAGCAAAGTGATCTAGTACATCTAAATGATAGGATCGATCGAGAAGGTTTTTACTGTCGTGTTGTCCCGTTATTTCTATTAATGGCGCGCTCTGCCCGGTCAATTGGATAAGGGGACATACGATTTGTGAAAGTGTATTTAGAGTAGTTAATGAGGAATTTATATAAATTTTAGACTTAGCGTTTGCTGAAACAACTCTGCGAACTACGAGATCTTCTTCTGACTCCTCGATTCCAAACTCTCGAAGTCTGTCTTTAACATCATCGCGTCCGGAGATATCAAATAAACCTTGAATCACAGCCTGTTTTGCCCCAGTTCGAACGATATCAGATGAGGCCTTGCCTCCCATTAATAATCCAAGGCTTTTCAATAAGACAGACTTTCCAGCTCCTGTTTCTCCGCTTAAAATATTAAGACCATCGCGAAACTCTATTTGAACTTCGTCTATGATCGCAAAATCTTTTACCGTTAATTCAACTAACATACGTCACCCCGAGGAGGATTTCTTAAACCCTCTGACCAAATTGTAATTTGGTGTTTAGTAGCTCAAAGTAAGAAAGATAGGCGGGACGTACAAGGGTGTGGTTTACTTTTGCTAAGTGGATTACTATTTCATCATTTGGATTTAAAATGGCTTGTCGTTGGCCATCTATCATACAGTAGGCCTTGTCTGTGGCGGACTGAATTTTTAATTTTATTTTATGATTATCTGGCAATATTAATGGCCTATTGGTTAGGGAGTGTGGGCAAATTGGAGTGATCACCAAAGACTCTGCATCTGGGTGAATAATTGGGCCGCCGGCGGCTAAGTTATAGGCTGTGGACCCAGTAGGGGTGGCAATGATTAGTCCATCCGCTCTCATCTCACTGACAAGTTTATCCTCAGAGTATATGGCTAGGCTTATTAATCTGGAGTAAGGGCCTCTCTCTAAAACGAGATCATTCAACGCAAGACTGGAAGCTTTGATTTTTCCTTTTTGTAATATTTTAACTCTTAAAAGAGCTCGTTCTTGATATTTCATTTTACCATCAATCAGCATCCGAGCAGACTTATACATTTCTTCTACTCGAGTCTCTGTGAGAAAGCCAAGAGATCCCATGTTGATGCCCATTATCGGAATATTTCGTTCCCCGACGTAGCTTACAGCCTTGAGGTAGGTTCCATCACCACCAATTACAATCACTTGATCCATGGTACTGAACATTCGCTCACTTGATATTTTTTTCGCTTTGTTTAGTGCCTTTTGGGCGGAGTGATAGAATACTGTTTTTCCATGCTCAACTAACCATTCTGACAACTCGTTCGCTAGCTCCCTGGCCTCTTTTCCTCTATCTCTATAGATTACGAGGAAGCGATTAGGGATTTTATGTCTTAGTGCTTTTTTTCTCAAACGTACGTCCTTGGCCTGTTTAATAATCAGTAGCAAACGCGGTGGTTTTTGTCAGGAGAAATTCCAAAAATCAGCAATGGAATCAAGCATTTTACTAACGTTCATCCATAAAAGAGGCAGCACTTAAGAGGTGTCCGTGAGAACTGGCAATGCAAGTAATCTATGCATGGCAGCATAAATACTTGAAAGGCATTTAAAGTGTCTTCATAACCAAAGATGCACCATAGATTTACTGAAGAGGATTCATTGCATCAGGATTCATTATTCAATTCGAAAACTACTAGTTTTAAAGATGATCAACTAAGTAAAGAGGAGTTGTCTTTTCAGGTGGCAAGTCTTGAGCGACAATTACTTAGTTTAAAGAGCCTAAACCAGACTCTTACTAAAACCCTAAACCATCTCCAGCAGGAAAAGTTGGACGATATCGATAGGGTTGAAATCAACCTAAATCAAGAGGCTTTCCATTCGGCTGAGGAAAGGCAAGATCAGAATATTTTTGGAGCCAGATATAAATCTAAAAATGATAAAGTAGAGGATATTCAAATCCCTGCCACTGCCGTACCTGATCATGTGTTCACAGACGATAAGGTGGACGTATACTTCGATAAAGAGGGTGATTGCAAGCTCTGCTCCATAGATCTGGCTAAAGAGCATGTAGCGGAAGAAATAATCACGAGAAAATTAATTTTAAGTAAAGAAAGGGCCTTGAAAGGGATTTGTAGTTGTTGTGATAAAGCTATTGAACAAAGGGTGATAGAGAAGCACCAAGAGGCGGAGTTGTACTATCGATCGGATAAATTAAAAGATGGAAGCAATAGGGCTTGAGGTTACATACAAAACAGCAAAATTGACTATAATGGTTAAAATGACTGCAAAGAAAACGACTTCAAATAACTCTTTATACACTTTTTTCTCCTGCTAAAAAAAGAGAGGGACAAAATTTCTTTTGTGCCTCTCCTAAGATTATCACTGGAGGGTGATAATAAAGTTATCTAGAACATAATCCTAAACGATCACCTAATTCTTGATGGATCATTTCGAATTGCTGACAAGAGTATCCTTGCGAACAGTTGCTCTGTTGCGTAGAACCTTGCTCTCTAAAGTATTCACATACTACTGGAATCTTTACGTTTCTTTGGAAAGACTTGAAGCTCTCAAAGTTCTGTTGAAAGAATCCATTATTATTTCCGCCAACATTGTCGAAGGTCATAGTAATGTTTTTCTTTTCAAGATTTTGGTATCTCAAGAATGCTTGATTACCGTTTTGATTAATTGATGATTGCCCATCAACTATTCCATACATTTTGAATTCATCCCAAAAGCTAGTAAAGGAGTTGTATTGGTACCACTGCCTGTAGTTAAACGAGTTGTTGTACCCATTAGGATCTACGATTTGAAACCCACCAGAATGCATACATGCAAGTCCTGCTTGATTTGGTAAAAGTACCGGGATGTAGATTTGAATTTGGCCAGCCATGTTACCGCTGAACCCATATACTGTACCTAAGTTACAATCTAAAGACTCATAAGGAACTGTTCCGTTAGCGAACTGTTGATTGGTTACTGCTCCTTGAAGGAGTCCACCTGCGGATGGGTATGGAACTAAATTGGATCCATAATTACTAAGGTAAAAAGACTGTCTGTTTTCATCACAAGGTCCACCGAAGTCTACACATGTGATTTCGTTGCCGAAAAAGCGATTATCATTATCGCTACATCCGACGAAGGCAAGTAGGCCTAATAAAGATGTAAAAATAAGGTTTTTCATTTTGTTAACCCTCCAGTTAAGTTTCTACCTGTAAGTAATACAAGGCCTATGCCATAGGTTGTTTCAAGTCTAGAGGGGCTTAAATTGGTTCTGGGGCTATTTAAAGGGGTTTTGAGGTGCCGATTTTGGTCTGAGTGCCGTTATTGGGCAGGCTTTATGGTCTTATTTCACACTGAAATGGCACGGTAGTAAGTTAAATGTATTTACTTTAAAGAGATGTACCTAGTCTGATTTGAATTAAATAGATCAAGTAGAGTCAATTAAGAGCTTCAATTATGGATTTAAGGCATAAAAATAGCCCAAAACAAGTGCTTGGGCTTAATTTAAGGCTTAGCTTCGATTGCGATTAGTTACAAGAGCAGTCGCTATTTTGAGTACAATTTGAAGGTGGAAGTGTGGTCTCGCTACATAGTGGCCTATTTGAAGGAGGTGCCTCTGCTGTTGCCGTGTGGCCGGCTGGACAACCACCAACAGCTGAAGGACATACTTCTACTTCAATCGGGTTTTTACTACAAAATCTAGAGTTAACTCCGCAAGATGCTACATTGGTTCCCGGTGTTCCAGGAGTCCAATTGCAACTCCAACATCTATTTGATGTCGCATTACAAGCACTGGAAGACCCCTGACTATTGCAAGGGTTGGCAGCGTCACACTCAGCTCCTGGTAAAGCAGTTCCACTACAATAACCGCCGGAGCCACCTACATTTCTACATTTGCAGGTTTTACTTTGTATGGTTTCATTTTCCCATTTAAAGCACTTTATTTTTTCTATTGTTCCTTGGCAGGTAATCCCTCCGCAGGGTCTTGGCGCAAAGGTACCACACTTGTTGGCGGCCTCTCTTACAACATTTGGATCATCACAGGTCAGCTCTTTTGTACCTTTTCCACAGGATTCCCCGCAAGCGTTCGGCAGACTTTGACAGGTATAGTATCTACTAGGGTCAATATCTTCACAAGTACCACAACATTTTCGACCACAAGTTGTATTTCTACATTCTCCAGTATTTCTCGTCTCTAAAGTTCCTCTACAGGCATCGTCCATTTCAGTCTCTGAGAAAAAATCCTCACAAGTTCCGCAAGAACTGCCACCGGAGAAGCAGGGTATATTAAGGCCTTCTAGAAACACACAACCCTCGTCCTGTGCATGAACATCCACAGAAAAAAACTGAAATATAGCAAAAGCGAAAAGTAGACTTTTACTAAGGAAGTGAATCGGTGAAGTCATCAAATAGTTCCCCTATTTTTATAAAACCAGAATCTTCAGTGATTCTAGCGGTCCCATATTCTACCTTTAAAAATTTAGCATAGACTTGCTCCCTAATGGAAGTCTTTAGATTAGCGTTAGCTGGTGTTAAAATATAATAAACCATAATTATGTTTTCATTTTTTCTATGCCCTAGCCATGGGGTTTGTGCATTAATAATATTGCTTTGATCGTTAGCAAGGGTAGCTACGAGTGGAAACTCATCCACGCTGAACTCAAAATATTCCTGATTGGCGGGGCAGCTAGATGGTTTTTCTGCGAATGGATTTAAGTTCCACTTTAAAAGAAGCTCGTTTGGTGAATTATCGTCTGGAGTTAGGGGGTCACGTCCAATTAGAATCTCTTGAAACTCTGTCATAGAGTCTCCCTCATTGAAGCTAGAGCTGCTATTTGGCACTAAGCCTTTTACTAAGCGCAATCTGTCGAGAAGGCCATCTCCGTTGGAATCAATTCCGTTAGTCAAAGACATACGATCAGCATCACATTGGGTAACTCCCATTGGGTTCGGTATCCCACAAGCTGAAGTTTGCGAGACAGTACAGGTTTGCGCATCTAAACCTCCGCAGGCACCATCTAAAATAATTCCGTTAGTTCTAGAGTTAGTTGGGTCAAAATTTCTTGCTGCCTCGTCTATATCAGGTATGCCGTCCATGTCTGAGTCAGCTAAAAGTTGGCCTCCTCGATTTACGGAAGTAAGGTTTGTAACTACAAAGTGCTTTAGCTCATAAGGAATTCTTGTACCTGAGCTTAGATAATCACAAAGTCTAATTTCATTTACATTTTGAATGGATATATATTGGCTCAAACCCTCATCTGCCATGGAAGACAGAGTATCGATTGCGGCTTCTCGGTCAACGGCTATTCCAGCGGCTTGGGCTCTTTGAATATAGTCTTCACCATAGAAGATAGGTTGGAACTGCATTCCCAAGGCATCTGTTTCTGCTGATGTTCTGGCGTCTTTAATAGAATTTCTAAGCTGAGTTGTATCCGTACCAGCGTTTGGTGCTCCATCAGTAAGGAAGTAAGTCATATAAAATGATTTTTCACTATTCGTAGTTTGGGAGTCTCCGATATCTGATTGAATAATGTCTCTGGCGCAATCGACCCCAGATTGGTAATTTGTGGAGTAGGTGGAGCAAATTCCGCCCACCGTGCCAGACATACAGTTAGCTCTTAGGCGATCATCCTCGCTTTCATAGAATGAAACTAGATTTGCAAGTTCTGATGCTTCTTTAAATTGGTTTGTATCACAACTAGGTCTTTGTGTAGGTAGAATGGTTTGATCGGCGAATCCAATTACTGCAACTTCTACGTCACTAGCATTTTGAACACAGTTTTGCTGCATAAAGTTTTTAATTACATTCATTCTTTGCTTAAGAACGTCGGAGCCTTCCACACCATTAACTAATTGGGAGCTTTGATTGGACGCGGACATATCTAAGACAAAAAGAATTTTTAATCGGTCCCTACTACTGAGCTCTGGTAAGCTACAAAAACTGTCTTTTGTATTTAGTTTGAAAGGTTCCTCAGGGGGAGGGACGCTTAAAGATAAGCTTACGTTACTACAGTTTTGGTAAGAAAATACCAAGAGTAGAACAAAAGCACTAATAACTATAGGTGAAAGAGATTTTCTGGCCAACACTACAACACCTCTCCTTTGATCTGAATAAAGTTCCTTAGATCAAACCTTTGGTTTAATCCACTAACATCCCTGGTTTCAATAGAAATATAATCTCTCAGAATATGCCAAGAGTATTGCCCGGGGGTTTCCATAGAGCTTATTTGTAATAGAAAGAATATTTCATTCTGATTTGCTGATTGTGCAATGCTATCTAGTCTTTTTGGATTGGGAATCAAATCTCCAATAATCGAGTCTTTCATAGCTACTATACTAGAGTTAGCTACGGGGCGATTCGTAACTAAGGGCAAATTCACTATATCAATGACGTAGCTTCCTACGGCATTTACATTACCCTCTGTAGAGTTCGTCATAAAACCCTGAAACTGTATTTTAAGATCTACAGTATTGAACTCGGAAACATCCTCCATTCTAACGGCAGGATGTACTCCTCGTCTAAACTTATCATGATCTGAAAAGCTAGAGCCTAATCTGTAATTTTCTCTGTCGTCCAGAGCTGGATTCAAACCTCTTATGACCTCAAAATAATCTGGGATATTATCGTTATCACTATCAATTTTTTCGTCGGAGGTACCAATGGTTATTTCCTCACACTCATTTAATCCATCTCTATCTTTATCTACATTGGCCTCACAACCTAAGGACTGGCAACCAAAGCGTTGCTGAATAGAATCCAGACAAATAGCATTGGATCTAGGTTTTAAAGGCTCAGTTCCTAGCGAAACTTCTTCAAGATCACCAATTCCATCCCCATCACTATCGGCAACTAGTTGGTTTTTTTTGTTTACGAAGGCATTTCGTTGAACCATATAGATGTTTTTGATGGTAAATGATCTGGATCCATTCTGGCTGGCAATTAATGAAAATGGTGGTTCCTCTGAATTAAAATTCTTTATAGAAATATTTTGCTCTAAACTAGTAATCGATTGATCAAATATGTTTCTTTCAATATCGTTTTCTGTGTTTTTGTCTTCTACAGGAACTTCATCCCAATTGATTTTTGCTGCTCTCATCTTGAATTTTATTCCGGAATACTCGGATTGGTTTTGTAAATTCAAAAGACTATCTAAAGCTGCTTGAATATTAACAGGGTCATTGCTACTGGGATTTCCAAAATGTGTGAAAAAATCTGTTTGCAAATTACTACAATATTGACCTGGAGGTGTAGAGCCCGTCCAACAATTACTGCTAAAGCAGGTGCATGAAATATGATTTGGTTGCCTACTACAGTCCGGGCAACCGGCATTGATTTTTAATGAATCAAGTAAAGTTTGGTTAGGTTTAAAAGCCCCATCACTCATCAGAACTAGTTCAATATTAGTTCCACTAACTTGATTAATATCTTTGAGCTCAGTTAGCTCTTCGATAATCTTTGCCCTGGCATATTGAAGGCTTGGTTCAAATACAGTTGTTCCCATAAGATTGCTGGCCTGATTCGTTCTTGTAGTGAAATGTTCTTGTTTTAGTATTTGTAACCAGTCTGAGGCTTCATCTAAATCCAAAAATTCCATATGATCGGCATCAGTAGATCCATCGGGATGCACTCTGGCTGAATTTGGTCTTTTTGCGGCCAGCCCCCCAGAAATAGGAACAATGAGTAACTTGATATCTGAGCTTTCAGTAGATGCATCTAAAAGCTGTTGGATCCATTTTTCTATTATGACAAATCTATTACCATCGGGATCAACACCATCTGCGCGAGAGCAAGAAAAAATATCGGAACTTGGTTTTGGATTGGCTCCATCTAGATCACTAGGACATTTGCCCCAGGCCATGGAAAAACTTTGATCAACTAGAATTATAAAACGAGTTCTTGCAAGTTCTGGCTCTGGCACAGGTAGCGACGTGCTAAAGCTACTGTTTACAACAACGGGAGGTTTTTCCTGGACGAGTGATTTAGATAAACGAACATCAGAACAGTTCTGATAAAACATAAGTACCAACAATAATGAAACTGCAGGAAAAGTATATTTTTTTAACTTGGCTCGCATCAATTCATCACCCTAGGAAAAGTACCCTTTTTAATCGGTTTTAGCTTGTTACAACTTGAGACGTTAGACTGGGTTTTTTCCAATTTAAATACGCTCAGATCAAATATGGGGGCTTTCAGTGAGTTTGAATGTTTAAGAACCTTATATTTGAAGACTAGTGCTTTTGAAGCGAAGTTATAAATTATTTATATTTACTAACTTGAGCTTATTCTAGCTAATCCATTTTAGAGATTAGGTAAATTTTCCTTTGGAAGGTACAGAGAAAAACGAAATCCTAGGTAATATCAGATGCTTCTTGGAGCTGGTGGGCTTTGAATATTTTCTTTAATAAAATTCAAAAGCTGCTCAATTTGCAATGGCTTAGACAGATACATATCTGCGCCTTTATTTTTCAATTCTTATTCACTGTACTTATTAAAACCTGAAAACATAACGACCTTCGGTGTGTTTTTAGATTTAGATCTAATTTTTTCAAGTAGTTCAAGGCCATCCATTTCAGGCATTCGGATGTCAGAAACTACAATATCAACATTATTGTTTTCAGAAATAAATTTTAAAGCCTCATTTGGGGAGGTAAAAGACTGAGCATTGCAATCTATATGGAGTTTTATATGTTCAAGAATTGTTTCCCCAATATCAGGTTCATCATCAACCACAATTATGTTTGGTTTTGATTCGCTTGATTTTATTTTTTTGACAGTATCTACTGACTCAGAGTGTTTATCAAAAATAATAGTAAATACATTCTTGGCATTTTCATAAGAATAGATAATTTTACCCCCACATTGTTCAATGAGTCCTTTTGAGGTAGACAGTCCTAAGTCTGTTCCTTGTCCAACCGGTTTGGTTGTAAAAAATGGCTGAAACATTTTATCCTGTATGTCTTTGGGAATCATTTCACCGGAATTTAAAACTCGAATTCCTGCTTTAGATCCCTCTTCAAAAATGGAAACCTCTACCTTGTTATTAGATGACTCTTCAACTGCGTCTATTGCATTTGAAACTAAATTTAACAGGGCTTGCTCAACAGAAATTCCTTTGGCAAGCACAGAGCACTCAATGCTATTCCACTCGATTTTTAGATGCTTAGATTTTTCTTTTTGTTCGGAAAAACTTTGGACTGCTTTTAAAATAGCAGACAGATCTACTTTTGCTAATTCGATGTCTTCACTGTCTCTGGAAAACTTCATCAAGTTATCAACTATTTTAGTACACCTATCCACTGTTTTTAATATTTTCTCACATGCATTTTTTATTCTTTCTGGTTCAGCAGATAACTCTATTAGTTTAATAGCTAGCTCTGCCTGGCCCCCGATTATTGTTAAAGGGTTATTGATCTCGTGGGCGATGCCTCCAGCCATTTCACCAAGAGAAGTCATTTTTGCTTGGTAGATCATAGCTTCTTGAATAACTTTTAATTCTTCCAAGGCTTTGTCTTTTTCAATCTCTAAGTTTTTTCGATCGGTGATATCGGTGTAGACCCCTAATATCCCAACAACTTTTCCATCTGAATCATGAAGTGGAACTTTGCTCGTTAGAAGTGTAATCACAGAACCATCAAGCTGACTTTGTGGTTCTTCAATATTTAATATAGCTTTATTGTCGTTCATGACCTCGCGGTCTTTTAGTCTAAAGTACTCTGCTTCCTCTTTAGTCCAGTAACCATCAAAGTCTGTTTTACCAATTAATTCCTTTGCGTCCTTGAAGCCCGCGGCTTTTGCAAATTGCTCATTTGCTCCAATATACTTTAAGTCCAAGTCTTTCCAAAAAACATGGTAAGGAATTGTATTGATGATTTCTTCCAATACAATGGTGTTTTTTTGTTTGGCCATTGATCTGATCCCAGTCGCTAATTCGATTCACATCGTGAATTTTTGATGAATTAAGACTAACTAGTTTAAGTTAATTCATTTAGTTATTTCATGGTTCTCAGATTATTAAAAGTGATTTGTTAACCACAAACTACTGCATCAGACAATGGCCGGTCGGGTGAATAGAGAAATGTTTTTTTGAACCAAACAATTGTGGTATCTGCAAAAAAATTAAAGAGATTCAATACCAAGGTTACTACAAATCTCTTTAATAGCAGTGCTTTTGTTTAATGTATAGAAATGTATGCCTTTTACTTCATGGTCCAACAAATCTCTTACCTGGTTTGTAGCCCATTGAATTCCAGCACTACGAATTCCATCATCGGATTGAGCTCTCGATAGAGATTTGATTAAGCCGGAGGGAAATCTACAGCCAAGAGCAAGTTCTGCCATTCTTTCCATTCCTTTTTTACTTAGGATAGGCATTAGTCCAGGGATCACCGGAACCTTAATATTATTCAGATCACAGCGTTCAACAAAATCATAGTAGTCTCTGTTGTCAAAAAACATTTGGGTACAAATGTAATCTGCTCCTGAATCTACTTTTCTTTTAAAGTAATCCATCTCTTTGATTCGATTTGGCGTACTTGGGTGACCTTCTGGAAATCCAGCGACCCCACACCCAAAATGTGGAAAATGTTTTTTGATATAAGATAAAAGATCCGCAGCATACTCGAAGCCCCCTGGAGTGACTTCAAAATAGGTTTTTCCAGTGGGAGGATCTCCTCTTAAAACTAAAATGTTATGGATACCTGCTTCGTCGTAGTCTTCTAAAAGTTTATGAATTTCTTCACGTGTATGACCTACACAAGTCAGGTGAGAGACAATGCACAAATCTGTTTCTTGCTTTAGTTTTATGACCAGGTCTTTAGTTAGCTGCTGCGTTGAGCCACCAGCTCCGTATGTAACGCTTACATACCCAGGCTTTAGTGGAAGCAGTTCTTGGATATTACCAAATAACTGTGAACTAGATTCACTGTTTTTCGGAGGAAAGAACTCAAAACTGGCTGTAAAATCTTTATTTTTTAATATATCGACGACATTCATAAGCATTCTCTAATATGTTGTTCCAGTAGCGGCAACTTTTGCCTATGTGTGGAAATTGTAAATTACCAAATTCACGCGTAAAATTTAATTTTACACGTATTTTATTGAAAGGATAGTATGCGAGGTATTTTTCAACAAATATTGGTGTATTTGTTAGCAGCGATGCTGCTTGTCTCCTGTACTTCTGATATCGAAGCACCAAAAACCAAAGAGAAATATCAGCGCGTAAACATCGAAGCCTGTAGAAACGTGGGACTTGATCTCAATAAACTAACAGAGCCTATGGTAAAAAATTTCCTCGAGTGTCTTAACGGAAATAATGATTCCATTCTTGCTTATAAAAACCTGATCGATGATTTGAGTAGCGAAGAGTTAGAGGCTTTTTTGAGTATTTATAATACTCATATGTTGAACGATTCTAGAATTAAAAAGGCATTAGATTTATTTGAACAAATGCTTATTTCTGGTCAGTTGGATGAATTCTTTGGTAGTTTCTCTCGCCTCATAGATTCTGGTGTTGTTCAAAGAGCATTGCCTCTGTTTAAAGTTCTATATAGTACGGATAGTGGACAAGCAGATCCTGCTATTGATTATTTCAATGAGTTTTTAGTAGATTTAATTAATAGAGGACTATTCACCGACAGCGTCTTTAGTTTTACTCAGTTCGTTGATAGTGGTCGAGCTCGTTTGATGGCACGAATGATTCCTTTAGCCAGTGGTTTGGCAGACTATAATTCTGATAAGATTGTAGATAATATTGCAACTGCAATGGATAGATCTATAAGCTCTGGTGGGTTCCACGAGATGGCGACCATCCTGTATGATCCAATGAACTATATGGTTTTTAAAGAAATCCTTCAAAACACCAACGGTTCTACCGCTGGTGTTAATTCTTATTTTGAATATTTGGCTTTTAAGAGTTTTGAGCAAGGATTTATTAACGATCTAATTGTTTTAACACAACTTACGAATAGACCGGCTACCTGCTTCGCTGGATCAGGAAATGGCCGACAGGTGGACAACCTTTTCGATCTATCTGTGCAAGAAATCAGTATACGTAATTCAGATTCCGATCTCGTTGATATGTATCTTAAAGAAATTCCATTTCACATTAGAAACCTAGAAAAACAATGCGACATCGATCCTAAAGTTAAAATGCATTACGCCAATTTTGTTCAAGCAGTGAAAGATGGCTATGTGAACCATATTTCTTCGCTACAATTGGCTTTTTATGAAAATCACCGTACAGAATACATTAAAAGGCTATTGAGTAGCCCAGAGCTGAATACTCTTCTTCCCTTGATTGGACATTCCAGTGATCAAAACATTTTTGGATATTTTTTAGATCTATTAACAAAGGATTTAGACCCTTCGGACTACCAAGTTTTTAGCACTCTAGGCTTATTGATGTCCGTAGAAGACCTTCCTCCTGCGAAAACGAAAGACTGGATCCATCGAAACATGAAGGATGATTTAGCTAGGCAGCAGTTGGTTGATCTAGTTGAGGAATCTCAGCTGTCCTTCATAGAACTAACCAAGTATCTTGATAGAAAATCTTTTAATCAACCAACGGCTTCACAATTGTCTGCGAAGTTGAGACTAAGTATAGCAGATAGAGATTTTTCCAGTTCTCCGAGCAGTAAATTTCTACCTGTAGTTCAAAAGCTATTTTCCAATAGACCAGAAAATAGACAGAGGTTAAAAGACTTTGTTTCCAGTATTCTTGATCTTTGGCAGAAAGATCCCGACGCTTTTGGAGATTTCTTTGTCGTGCTTTCTGAGACGATGTCGATTTCTAAAGACAATCCCGTGCAGGAGTTTGTTAGAGATCTTCTTTCAGATAAATCCTTTACAAAAGCGATCAATCCAATTCTATTTAAGCTAATTGAAAACAATAAGCTGTACGATGCTTTAGAGCTGACCTCCCAACTTGCAAAGGATGGGGAGCTTAGTAGGATGATGAGTTTGATTATTGATTTGGGTCGAGGAATGGATCTTGAGCCTTTAAGTACAGATAGGTATCCCATCCAATACGTACGCTTTGCAGGCAAACCAGATGACTTTTTCAATAGCTATGCTTTTCAGCCGACTCCCGTTCCAGATAGTTACGTATCCTGCGACGCTCTTTTAAGTAAGCCAGACAAATGGAACTCAGAATATATAAAGTTTTTAGCTCAATGTATTTCTTCTGAGGAGCCTACACAGTTTAAAGAAATAGTTGAGCTGCTCGAAAAAATCGCTTTAGAAGATGGCTCTAGCTATAATCTTTTGGATTATATAGCCTATTTAGCGCAGGAAAAACTATTAGCATCAGAGGACTTCTTTCCTGCTCTAGAGGGTCTTCATGAAATATACGACTCTGGTAACTATTCAAAGGCGATGCAGCTTTTGGTGGGCTTAACTCAAAGTGATGCTTTCATTCCAATTGAAAACACTGTGAAGCTAGCCTGTAGCAGTAGTTCAAAGGTAAGTTGGGCGCCTTTGTTACTAAGTACATTAAATATGCCCAACTCAGCTCAAGCCGTCTCTTCGGCTTATAAATTAATGAGCTCAAAAGCGGATTTGTACTACGAGGGTTTTCAAACCAAACATTTAAAAATTGCTAGTGAAGATCGCCAGAAACTTTGGGCCCAATTACATCAAGTAAAAAAAGATTTAAAACCAGAATTTAAAGAGGATTTAAGCGCCTACTTTTTAAAAATGGAAAGAGATTATGGTGCCAAAAATGAATCTTACAAATATGATCAAGGAGTTTATGAGTTTCCAGGGGAATCTGATGATGAAAAAGTAGATTATTATGAGAAACTGACTTTAAGGTTATTAAACTATGCCACTAGAGGGGATAGTGTTCACGCTCTTGTGCAGGCAATGAACTCTCTGAATGAGATGGATTATGATTGGGAGGCATTTTTTAAATATACCTTAGAAGGTTCTCCGCGTTTGATCCGCTATTGGTCTGACAAGGATGACGATTACTCCGCTAGAATCATTAGTCCATTGGAGTCTGCAGAGATTTTAGTGCAAAACTCTCGATTGAGTGTAGCGAAGTGGGCAGCAGGAATAGGTGCAAAACACATTGGGACTCTTTTTCAGCATGAGCTTGCTACCTCAACGGATCGTAAAGACACTCTAAAAGGTTTAAAGAGTAAAGTTAAGTTGGGTCTATTTTATACCGGGCTAACCAGTAATGAGAGAAAAAGAAATCGCTTACGGAATATTAAAGAAAATTTTAATATTTTAGAGGAACTAGAACAGCAAGGATTGTTAGTTTTCTTTTCAGAGATTTATCGGCATCTTTACGAAATTACCCCAAAGTCAAAAAGGAAACAGGATCCAGAGGTGTCTTATGTGTCTATAGTGCATGAGCCAATGCGCTTTGGAATTTTTAGCTTTTTAGACTATTTTTATAAAAACTTAAAAAGACAGGGCTTAGAGTCAGATTTTTTTAGTATACTAAGAAGTTTTCCTGCGCATTTCTCAAAGAGAGATGCAGACTCCGTGAAAGCATCGGCTCAGTGGTTGATAGAGGAAAACGAGCGTAGTGGTATAATTAGGAAGCTTGCTCGAATAGCTTTGTCCACGGAATGGCCAAGAGATGATGAGCGATTTATTCATTACTTTTTCGCTGTTGCTAAGTTGATGCCGTCTGCCTCTGGCTTGGAGCCACTATTAAAGGAACTCCTGCCAGAAGCTGCCATTAATCCTGAGTTTTTCAATCTAGTAAAAGAATTAGTTTTTGATGGCGAATATGCGCTAGATTTAGCTAATAATACACTTCATATGGATCGAGATAGATTAGAGCTGATAAGGCTCTGGACTAGGGAGCTAAGTTTCGAGAAAGAATCATTAGCAAGTCTTGCTAAGCTCCTCGTAGAGATTCATAAAAAATCGCCAGAAAATACCAGACTGCTATTAAGCGAACTCTATAATTATTTTAGTGAGAATCAATCGGACTTAATTGATTTTCAAGAAACTCTTGAGGAAATTATTAGTAGTTTAGATCCTAGTGGCATCAATATATTAAAAGATTTACTAGAGGATTCTAACTTTGAAAGCACCACCGGTAAGATGATGTGTGGATTAGCAAAAGAAGGTAAGTTTGAGAGTGTGATTTTACTTTTAGACGAGCTTGGTAGAAGCCGTGAGTTAGATAAAATCTTTGATATGATTGATAGACATTTTAATTGAAATCTCTGGAGGAGATCGAGTTTTCACTAACTACAGGAGGTAGTATGATCCAATTTTTAACTATTAGTATTATTCTGCTATCTACTAGTCTTGCTCAAGCTAAAGTTTTTAACCTAAGCAAGCAAACGGTCTCAACATTTTTACGAGGCTCCTACGCAACTCCCACAATTGGTAGTGGGGCTTATTCTGATTCAAGTGGAAACGCGACAACAGGTTTTTCCAAAGAAGCATCCTACAATACAACTGGCGAGTTTGGTTTGTTTTTTACTACTCCAATGATGGGGATTCGATTCTCTTACGAGTTCCTTCAAGCGCAGCCCTTAGAGGGTGTAAGCGCCGGGGCATCGAGTACCGAATATATGACTATAGACTCTAGAGTGGTTGCTAAAATACCCAAAATTGGATTTGAGTTTGGATTTGCTACAGATAATAATTCTAAGTATTACTTAAATCTTAATTTTGGATACGCTCAAGTTGAACTTGTAAATGACTATAGCTTCACAGGGGCTTCTCCTTACGGAGTCGGGGACTACACGGAAAGAGGGGAGTCTACCATTGTCATGGGCGATATTAGTTTAGGTTGGGAGTATAATTTTTCTGAGGATAGCACTTTGCTTGTAGATGCTGGATATAGAGTGATGACTATCAATAGACTTACTCATACAGCGGCTACCACCACGATTAATGGGGGAGTAACCGCCGGTGATGCTCTAACAAATAATGACTCCACCGATCGGGCTATTGATTTATCAGGCGCTTATATTGGTCTTGGGTTTCGATTTTATATCAATTACTAATACTGAAATAAAGAGCTTGAGTCTGGTCCGTAGAGCTTTTCAATAAGCTCATTATAAATCATATCACAATGTTTTCTCTTCACTTTCATTGAGGGAGTAAGTTGTCCTCCATCAATAGTAAAATCGTGATCTAGTACATGAAAAGCTTTAATTGTTTCGTAAGATGCAAGACTAGCATTGGCCTCTGCTACAATCTCCCTTACTAGCTGATAAACTTCATCGCTATCACAAAGTTTTTTGTAGTCTTCAGTTTGTAGGTTCTTAGCTTCAGCCCAAGAAAGAATTTGTTCTTCTTCTAGAGTGATCAGGGCGACAATATATTTTTTCTTGTCTCCGTGTATTAGTACATTTGAAATATACTTATTTAAAATCAAAGAGTTACAAAGCTTTTGTGGTGCTACGTATTTTCCGCCGGCAGTTTTAATTAAATCTTTTTTACGATCGGTAATGATTAGGAAACCATCCTGCGTTACTTTTCCGATGTCTCCAGATCTGAAAAACCCATCTTCGGTGGTTACTTTTTTTGTGGCCTCTGGATTGTTATAATACTCTCTCATCACTTTGGTGGATTTAATAAGTACTTCACCATCCTCATCGATTTTTATTTCTGCGTCTTGCAGAGGCTGTCCAACACTTCCAAACTTATAATTTAATGGAGTATTTAAGGTTACAGCTGCACTTGTCTCTGTGAGTCCATAGCCTTCAAGAATTAGTAAGCCTGCTGCATGAAAAAACTCAGCTATTTCTTGATTTAGAGGAGCTCCACCTGACACGGCAAACCTAAGTTTACCACCCATTCTCTGAGCTAATTTTGAAAACACTAATTTGTCAGCGATTTTATATTGTCCAAATAACTTAATAGGGATGGGTTTTTTGTTTTGCTTAAACCAAGAAACTTTTTTTCCCACATCTACCGCCCATAAAAATAACTTGTGTCTAATCGGAGAGGATTCGGCGGCTGAAATTACACTATTATAGACTTTCTCAAACACTCGAGGTACGGAAACTAAAAATGTAGGCTGGATCTCTTGGAGGTTTACTCTTAGAGCCTCAATACTTTCAGCGTAAGCCATGATGAACCCTGAGTAGCAGTGCCCGAAGTGCTCACATCTACCAAAAATATGAGAAAAGGGCAGAAAGCTCAATGAGGTATCGTCTTCATTTAAGTCTACAGTGGAAAAGACGTCTTTAATTTCTGAAAAAAGTTGGTCATGGCCTAGAACAACACCTTTTGGTGTACCGGTCGTACCAGAAGTATAAACAATACTAGCAATATCTGTACTAGATTGCTCGATCAATAGTTCTTTAAGACTCAATTTAGTTTTTAGCTGGGAAATAGATTCATCCCAGTTATAAATCTTGTTATCAATGTCGGATTCTAGATCATCTAATACAACGATGCTCTCTAATGCTTTGAGATCTACTTGGAGTTCTTTTACTTTTTTTAAATTAGATCTACTTTCAATAATTGCGATTTTTGCGTTGCTGTCTTCTAAGATGAACTTGGTGTCTTCATCAGAGGAATTACTATAAATCGGTACACTAATAGCACCAAGACTCATACAGGCTAGATCTGCAATGGCCCACTCAAAGCGAGTATCAGAGATAATTACCATGGTATCGCCTTTTTTCAGTCCTAAATTTTGAAGTAGGCTAGAGCAGGATTCTACTCTAGATAAATAGTCGCTCCAGGTATGAGATCTCCATTTACGTTTTACCTTTTTCTTGATGGCAACATGGTTGGCTAGGCGTTGTGAAGTTTCTAAGAAGCTCTTGCAAATTGTATCAGACATTATAGTTCCTATACTTAGAGAGGTAAGTTTATACTCTGTTATAGTACATGTTTTAGTCTTATTTTTTCAAGAATAGAGATAATTGTCGGTGCGTGTCTTGTCGCAGATTGATGTATTTTTCTGCTGTTGCACCAGTTATTGGATTGTAAGCACGAATATGTATCTGCTCATTGGCCGGAACCGCATAGCGCTTCAGGGGTGGTGACTCTGAAAGCTTCTGTCCATTGATGAACAGTTGAGCCTGACCAGGGTGAACTCTGAGTGTAACATAGGCAAACTGTGCTCTTTGAAGTGTAGCATTAAATTGCTGTCCATTGGTTGTGGCCACTAAGTTTTTAGAGTACGGAAAATACCCATCTTTGTTTAATGATAATGATATTTGAGTGTTTGGTGGTACCTTAACCCGTCCAGGAGTATAAAAACCTGTCGTCTTACCATTAATAGTAATAGCTGCCCCTTGCGGAGTAGAGGTTATGTTAAATGCATAAAGGTTTCTATTGTCTTTAACTGTAACACTAGACTCTTCTGCATAACCCTCATCAATAACCGGATTTTCCAATCCAAACTTTACAGCAAGCCCTGGGTCATTCTTAATAAAGAAAAATACACCCATAACCACCATCAATGACATGATAATCGTGGTGAATACTCCAGAGTTAACAGGTTTCTTTTGGGAGGTATAGCTAACTCCTCTAGAAACAGGGTTAGAGTTACCCCATTGGTAGGCTCTGCTATCACCCTTTGCTCCATCATTGAGCGGCAAATACGAAGACTTAGACTTTGTGGCCTCACTCTCAAGCTGAACCATTTTCTCGTTACTTTGATGTATGAGTTGTTCTTTCTCAGGGTTATGTACCAAAATTCTGGTTTTGTCCTGTTCTTGAACCTTTAAGCTTATTTCAGATGGTTCATCATCAATTTTAGAATACTCAATCATCTTCTCACGTAGTTCTATGATCTCTTGATTATAGAGATTCTTCATGAAAAGCCCAACTTCTTGCTGAGTAAAATCTGGGAAGTGTTGATTTAAATATTTGTTAAGATCTTTATGTAGATCTCCAGCACTTTGGTATCTAAGATTACGATCTCTCGTGAGAGCTTTTTTAATTATTTCATTTAGTTCCGAGCTTACATTTCTATTGATCGTTGTAAGATCAGGAATATGACATTCTCTGATTTTTCTGATCGTATTAATTTCGTTATTAGAAAGAAATAACCTGTCTTCAGCAAGCATCTCCCACAAAACGATACCCAATGAAAAGATATCTGTTCGGTAATCTACTTCTAATCCCTCAGCTTGCTCAGGCGACATATATCCAAACTTACCCTTTAGGGTACCGGCCTTGGTGGTATCGATTTTAGATTCTGCTTTTGCGATCCCAAAATCTAGAAGCTTAATTTCACCATCAAAACTCATCATCATGTTTTGAGGGCTAATGTCTCGGTGGATAATATTTAAGGGGCGCCCGGTAGTTTTATCAAAAACTTTGTGGGCATAGTCCAAGGCTTTTGCTACTTCATTGATTATGGATACAACAATCTCTAAAGGAACAGCACTTTTTTTCTTTTTCAAAAGATTTAAAATCTGTCGTAGGTTTTTTCCTGGGACAAATTCCATGGCAAGATAGAAACGATCCTTCTCTTCGCCAAATTCATAGATTGGAACAATGTTGGAATGAGATAGGTTTACCGCAATCTTTGCTTCTTCTTGAAACATAGATATAAATTCTTCGTTTTCAGAGTACTGCGGTAAAATCCGTTTGATAGCTACAAATTTATTTACACCATGTGCTCCAACGGATTTAGACAGGTATACCTCTGCCATTCCGCCCATAGCTACTTTATCGAGTAAATAGTATTTTCCAAACTTCATCATCGTTCTCTTATCGACATACAGGGGAGAATTCTTAGTCCTTCACCATTAATTCCCCCATAGATTGGACTATGGGAGGGGTTTGCTCTTTTGGGTTCCTTGTTTTAGGATTAAGGTCTAGCTAGTAGCTGATGAAAGTGCGATGAGTACTTAAAGTCGCAAGCTAAAGATAGTTGAATTAACTGGTGTTAAATCAATTTGAGTAGTTTATAAATATTATTAAGAGGTTAAAAATGAAGTGGATTGCTATTACAGGTGGAATTGCTTGCGGAAAGTCTAGTGTGGGGGATTATTTACGCTCAAAGTCTTACGTAGTAATTAATGCTGACGAAATTGTACATTCACTGTTTTTTTCAGATAAAAATCTACTTCTAAAAGTTCGAGAAAGATTTGGCGACTCCGTATTTGATGAAGAGAATTTAAACCGTGAAAAGCTGGGTGATTTGGTGTTTTCTGATCCTGTGGCAAAAAAAAATCTTGAGTCTATTGTTCATCCCTTAGTTTTAGAAAAATCTGAACAACTTAAACAGGAAGCAGAAGAAGCTGGGGCTGAGTTTGCGTTCTATGAAATCCCACTTCTATTTGAATTAGGTAGGGAGGCGGAGTTTGATTCTGTAATTTGTGTTTCCGCATCTCTTGATACCCAAATCACTAGATTAAAAAAAAGAAATCAATTAAGTACCGAGCAAGCTTTAGCTAGAATCAATAGCCAAATGGATATGGTAAAAAAAATAGAAAGATCAGATTTTGTTATTCAAAATGACTTTTCAAATATAGAAGAGCTTCACAAAGAGATCACAAAATTACTTCGTGAGAATTTTTAAGGATTTCTTTAAAATCTAATTTACAGATTTCCAATTCTTTGGGTTTCTAACCTCATACCGAATATTCTTTATCCTTGGGAAAGTTCTAATAACTCGAGTTCCTGTCGCAGGGATTGTATCTAGTAGTTCGGATTTCGAGCTACTATTTTTAATTTTGACGCCAATAATCTCATGAGGAAAAATTCTGCCTATGATTAGGATCTCACCATGTCTGCCGGTATTCCCTAGATTGTTTGTGTCAATAATCACACGATTTCTAGGAATTCTTAGTTTGTAGATAGTTTCTTTTTCAGACTTCAATGCATACATCTGTGCCATTTGAGGAGTAAAAGTACTGGAAATCAAAAAAGAACTACTAAAACCTGAAGTATGTGAATCTATAATCCTGTCAATGGCAATTTCATTTGTAGACTGTAGGGTAGAGATTAGGTCCTTAATATTATTCTCGCTTAAACCATTTTTAATTCCTTTAGATAAGAAACCTTTGGATTCTAATCCTATTACATCCCCTCTGTAGACGACAACAAAATCAGAACCTAGCCGATAGTGAGGATGAATCTGTGAATGGTATAATGTGTATTTAGCGTAGCCTTCTACTTTATTGGAATAATGGATCTTACAGTTTTCCGAGCTACGAAAAGTCCTGCCAATGCTCCAAATCCCATGGCTAAATTAGGAATCATTGATGTAAGAACTGCTGATTGCTTTGTCTGATCACCAATTGTTAGATATTTTATTGAAGTATTTCTCGAAATAGATCCGAAAACCGAGAATATATTTAAAATCAGTATTCCCAATAGCAGTAGCATTGGGGATTTAAAATAATTTGAAAAAATTAACGAGGTAAGGACTATTCCAGAGCCAATCTGTGCAAAAATATGTACCATGTTGGGGTTTTGGCCTTTATCAATAATCTTTCCCGCCATGTTGCTTAAAAGAATACGTGGTAGCCTGTAGGCTAAGAAAAGCGCACCTACAAAAAGGGAGCTTTTCGTTTCTCTATAGAAATGAACGGTAAGTGCTGTAAGACCAAAAAAAAGTCCTAAATCACTCAAAAAAATAGCGGTGTAGAATTTGTATTGAGATTTAGTGTTTTTGTTCATTTTGGTTTTGCTAGCCCCTCCATATTCATTGGAGAATTGAGTTAATTTTTTATCGTAAGCTCCGCTAAGGCTCCACCGGAAGAATGGTTTTTAAATTTTACCTCTATTCCATTTCTATTTAAACTTTGAACGGTTTCAAACAGCCCAATGCCATTGCCTTGTTTTTTAGTCGTAAACTGTTTTTTACCAATAAATTTTAGAGTCTGTTCAGGAAAGCCTGGTCCATTATCGGATACTAGTACTACTATTTTGGATAGACTTCTTTTTACGGAGATTGAAACTAATAGATTTTCTTGCTTTTCCTCAATTGAGTTCTGAATAAAGTTTTCCAAGAATGATAGAACCTCGTTGGAAATACTTAAATCACCTAAATCCTTCTTAAAATCTACCTTAATTTTTAAAGAACCTTTTCTTCCTATTTCAAATATCTCTAAGCTTTTTTTGATACTACTAATTTTGACTGGTACTTCTTTTTTTAAGCCCGTCAATAGAGAGTCTCTCAGTAAAACTAGTCTCTCCAGTGCTAAATCGTATGCCTCTAGCGAATTTTTATTTATACTAGGCTTAATTAGATTTAGAAAAATCAGAGCGGGTTTGATATCGTGGCTTACCTTTTTTATTAATTGTTCTTTTTCTCTGTAAGATTCTATTTGATTTTTGTTTTTTTGTAGCGTTTGGTATAGATAATGAAGAAATATCATAAAAAAAGTCAGTATAAGACTAGTGGTCAGGTTTTTAAAAATCTTAGTTAGTGAAAAGAAATAGTCTAATTTTAAAATATACATTTGTGAATTTTTAATATACCGAATTCTGGGTATTTTGTTTGCGACTCGATAGGTAAAGTTTTTACCACTCAATTTATTTTCGATATTTATAGAATAAATTGAAATCCCTTGTTTACTAGCGAAGCTGCTTATGTCACTGGCAGCTAGTTCAGGGGCAATCAAATGGCCCTGCAACGATATGTTCAGTTCATTTTTTTCAATTAAATGTACAATATAATCTTCAAAGTATTTTGCTTCCCATATAAAAATAATTGAGCAGATTAACAGAGCCATTACGGTCGTAATTAGTGAGATATATAAAAAATACAATTTATTCAAATTTAGGAATAACCGAACCATTCGCATGTTAGGTTTGTTAACTTATAACACCAACGAATGGAAGGAATATTATGGAGCGGTTTTTAACAATATTGGCAGTATTAGCAATGTTGAGTAGCACGATTTTTTCGAAAGATATCTTTGCAAACAGTTCTGAAAGTGGGAGTAGGTCCTCTAGCGACAGTGCCCAAGCAGATCGTCCAGATCCGGCCTGTGCTTGCTAGACTATTTACCCTCGTGCTTATCTGGGGCTGTAGTATGAATGAAGGACAGAGAGAAATTGAAGTATTTATTCCTTTCACCTTTCTAGAGCCCTTGGATCCATCAAACATTAATACCGTTGGCAATCAGTTACTGGCGGAACATCTTTTTGCCTCGATTACCGAGGTAGGCTCCTTAGGGCAGCAAGTAGGTAGTTTTGCGACTACCAAAATAGATTCTAAAAATAAAACCCTTACTATTTTTTTTAATCAAGAAATTAAAGGTAGTTCAGGTAAACCAATTTCTATAGAGGAAATTAAACTACAAATAGAATCGAAAATTAAGAACAGTCAGCACCTCAAGTTTGAAGGTATCTTTGCTTCCATAAGACATATTGAGAAAAGCATTGAAATTAAGTTTAAAGAGTTCCCTTCAAATATCTTGAGTTTCCTAAGATTACCCGAGATGTTGGTGCTAGATCCAGCATATACTCCGATAAATTTTGGAACTCACGAAAATCTGAGTTTTACGGGACCGTTTTCTTTGACTGAGTTCAACAGTAAAAAAGCTGTGTTAAAAAAGAATATTTTTTTTCCAAAGGAGCTTAGGGCAAATTTAGTTGAGAAAATCACTATCAATGTCTATGAGAATGAGCAGGTATCCGACATTATTGAGTCGGTAGTTAAGGGTAGGTCTAGGGCTGCTTATCTCTATTCTATTGCCCTTGAGGACAAAGATTTCAAAAAATTAGAGTCTCGAAAAATATCAAAAATCGTTAATACTTCGGATTGGCTAGTATTGTCTTTTATGGGAGAAAAGCTTGCGAAGAAAATAAAAGAAAAAATCCGTAAGACATTGACTGATAGTCCTGTCCCAAAAGTTGGGTCAAAAACTACGTCTAGTGTGATTGGAGTTGATCATAGTACTATATCGGTAAAACAATCTATGGATGAAGGAATTGTCCATGAATATTTAGAAGTCGCGATTTTAAGAGATTGGATGAGTTTTCCATATTTCAAAAAACTAGTAGAAGGCTTAAAAAAGAATTTTAACGTCAAAATCATAGTTATCGAGAAAAAAAATATTATGAGTTTATATTCTGGAGAGTACGATCTTAGCTTAGCTATTTTAGGTATGTCTAAGAGTGATCACATAGCACATTTTAATTTCTTAAAATCGGTGAATTCAAAAGTAGCTGAGGTTTTCAGTGACAATTTAATAAATAAGATTGCAACCGAGTTTGATTTAAAAAAGCGTAAAGAGGCAACAAAGTTAGCTGAGCAATTGCTTTTGGATAAATTTGTTATACTACCTCTGGCAACATTTCCCGGTATTAATATTTTTTCTACAAACATGATTCCAGATCAAAATCTATATGGCTCATGGGGAGTAAGGACATGGCAGTTAGAAATAAACGACTAGAACTTATAGTTTCTAAACACCTGCTAATCGAAGTTTCAAAATGCCGTGTAACTATACTAAATCAAAAAGATAGGGTCGTAGTTGTGATTCTAATCGAAACCCATATATTTGGAAGATTGAAAGCTAGCTCATCTGATTTAAATATGTACTTGTCATTTATTAAAGCTTTAAGTGAGCTTGGTGAGAACATCATTAGGGAACAGCATTCTTTGGAAAACAGAGATGGCCTGGCCGGTGGGATTCTGCCTTCAGGAGCAAAAAAAAGGGGAAGATGGGAGCTAGTGGAAAGAGATGCTTTTATTTTCCATTATAGAAGTTCTGTTCCATTTAAGATGCTAAAAGACGATCCAGAAAATAATATTCAATTGTTTGAGTTGTCTTGTTCTATTAAGGATGTTAGGTGCGTAGTCGCCTTTGATTCGAGTGTGAAATATTCGGATAGAGTGATCTTTGGAATTAAAACTAATAAAGAAATCTCTAAAGCAATTGAGGGAGCAATTAATGAACTTTCATCAATGCTTCTTATTCACGAAATGGATAAAAGTGAGTTGGTTGAGAAGCGAGAGAGTCGAAAGGTTGAAAGGCCATTAGACCATCACTACTTAGCTTTATTCGACTCAAGAAACCTACGTATTTTAAACTCTCTTAAATTAAATCAAAGTAGGGCGTACCGATTACCAGACAGAAGAAAGGAATCAATAAATTTTAAATTTCAAAAATTTTCATCACCTGTACGATTTCTCAGTTTTTATCAGGCCAAAACAGATGAGATTGAATCAATTTCGTTTGGGGTGCCTGAACCCGGAACCAAAGACCTCTATCTGCCTTTCTGGTGAGCGCGGACTTGGCTTCCTTTATCTTTTGTTAAAAAAAACAACCAAGACATTAGCGTTAAGCCGTAGAGTGTTTTACTGTTTTTTAGAAGAGGTTATATTGTCAAAGTTACGCAGCTATTTGTAACTAAATTTTTAAATATGTATTTAAACTTAAAGATGATTTCAATTACTAATTCTTATTATAAGATAGAATATGGTTGTTTTTTAAAATATGAAAAATTATTGCCGAGATGACAAGACTACAAATTGATACCGATAAGATAGTGAAAATACTCAGATCAAAAACGATAAAGATAAAAATTGCGAAGGCTGCAGATATCGCCATTATTGAGTAAGATTTTGCAATCCCATTTGGGTAAGAAGACTCAGAGGCAACCTTTGATATTTCACTGACGATCCCCAATGCTAAAATTTCATAAACTGTGGAAAGAAGGAAGCTGAGTAAAAGTGTAAAAATCAACATCGATGTCTGTTGCAATAGAGCAACCAACAACAAACAGAGTAAGATTAGGATGCCAATTACTAAAACTGTTGGCAACTGAGTAGATTTAGAAATAAGTAGGCTTACCGATGAATTACTAAAATTTAAAGTTGGAGTCTTTTTAAGACTAATGATCGTGGCGGCAAACATACCGATGTAGAATACTACGATTAAAAGGTAGCCAGAAGGAACTAGCTTTGAAATTTGAAAAAGTGAAACCTGACAAGCAATACTAATTAGACAAAATATGCTAATCAGTAGCACCATTTTTTTATTAGCACTCACCTTGATATTTTTCTTGGCTAATTTTTCCTGAATCAAGATTTTCTTATCAAAAAGAAAAGATATCAATTGAGTTATTAAGTCCACAATTAGAATAGTCAGAAGACTCAAGCCAGAGCCCGCGAAGGAAAAAACTAAGATTCCACAAATTGTCCCTAAAACATAGCTGCCTTCAAAAATGGGTAAAAGATTTTTATTGGAAGACGCCATGTTCGATCTATAAATACGAGCAAGAAACCAAAAGCAGAACCTTAAACAAAGTACCATTAAAAAAAATATTGAAATGACATTGCTATCAAATTGATCTAATTGAAAAATTGCGATTAGTATTAAAGAGCAAATTCCGCCAAGCAAAGACATCCATTTGGGAGCAGACTCAGAGAATTTTTTCTGAATTAAATCTAGGAGGAATAGACCCAGAATAGTTCCCACAAAAAAAGCAAAAATTGATCCTACGGAAATACCAAAAATACTCAGGATACCAGAAGCTTTTCCTAAGATCGACCCTCCACCAAAAGCAGAGATAAAGTTAGATATTGCTAGAACACTTACGGCTTGTCTTGAAATACTTTTCATTCATCATCCCAGTAAAATTAAATTAGTTTCAAATTTGTTAGTACAGTATCTATTTTTTAAAAGTCTATCTCAATAAAATATTAATAAAATTAGGCCGTGTTTTTTTTAAAATTGTTCCGGATACCTATTAAAATATACAAAATAGCGAGTTACTGAAAACCAAATTCATCTTTTAAATCTCAACAGGCTAGTAAAGGAGTCTAACTGTTTTTGATTGTCCAAAAGACCGGACGGATTATGAGGATAATTCAAGAATCCTGGAAAAACATGCCCCATCTATCAATTGGTTGGTTCTGAGTCTTCTTAATGTCTGGCACACAATTTGGAATTACCTGTTGTGCGAGGTGATTATGAAGGCTTTAAATATTAGATTTTTTTCAAAAGAACTATTGAGACAGACTGTCTTTATAGTGGTTTCCATAAGTCTTCATGCGGGGAATATTGATCCCCTAAAGTTTTTTTCTAATCCTCAAATTGCTGGAAACTTGGCAATGAAGAATGTATTGAAGTTCGTGGTGACTCATTGTGATGGCTTAGAGAAGCATATAGACTCAGCTGAGCTTAGTAATGAAAACTTTGAGGCTTGTATGCTTCCAAGTTTATTTAGTTTTTACTTCTCCCATGATGAGATATTGAGAGACCGTGACACGAGCCCACTTTATTTACCAAGAAAGTGGAAACCAGAACATGTAATTGCAGGAATCTGGAATGAGCAGTACTTTAGAGGAATAAAATCAAATCCACACAAGATAACTGCTAAATCTTGTGATGATCGGGATCTATCTAGGTTCAATTCCCTCTCAGCGAATTCTTGTTTATCGGAAGTACTGTCACAAGGAATGAGCCACTGCTCTGAAATCGTGAAATCTTGCTATGCAAAAGACCCAGAGTTTTACGCTGCTGAGTTTGTTCCAAATTATTTGTTGAGCCGAATTGCAGTTTCGAAGGCTCTTAAGTCTTTACAGACTTTAATAGATAAAAAATGGAAGGGACAGTCTAGCGAGCAATTTACTCGATCTATTTTTCCAGCAGCAACAGCTTATTTTCACGGAGCCAATACTTTTAGTACCATGCAGGAATATTATTTCGCAATTCTTTGCAAATTAGATGATGAAAACTGTAAATATCAAAAAAAGAGAATCGGAACGATTTTATACCGGATCATGGATGATAATAAAGAGCGTTTTGAAAAAGTCTATACTGCTATGACACAACTGGATTCGAGCTATGAAGGTGACACGATACATAGCTTCAAGCGATTGAGAGAGAAGGTGCATTCTTATCAAGCCGTCGTAGATTCTCAGGCGGGTGCGATGGATATGATGAATGCCGTACTTAATTTCACTGGTGAGATTGATGGACCAAGACATAAACTAAAAGAAATTTTTTCGATGGAATCTGGGCACAATGACTTTCCAGTTTTTGATCAAAGAGCAGTTAAGGCTCATTTTGCAATGGTTCAATTTATGGATTGGTACCGAAGCTACCAAAAAATCGATCTTTTGAGATATAGCCAGATCAACGCCTACTCTCAAACCTTAGATGAATCGCAATCTTACAGAGACTTAGCAAAAGAGATTAAAAAATATATGTATAAAGAGACTTCAAGTGTTTTTAGATATCTTGAAGATTTATTTGGAGGCCCACAATGAAGTACATAATGGTATTGTTATTAATGATTCAATTGCTAGCCTGTAGTTCCCCTGATACTGAGAATCAGAAACTACCGCCTAAAACTTCTATAGAGGTTGATACCAGTACAGAGGATAAGTACTTATTCTCTAGTAAAAGAGATTTTAGTTTTAATACTGAAGCGGGTGAATACTTTATGAGTTCATTGTTTCTGTCTAAAAATGATGATTTTTTTTGGGGAATTAAAGACTCCCTAGAGATTATTTTTATAAAAGATCCGATGGGAAATTCTTATTATTACTCCATCAAATTTAACCAAAAGGCCCAAGCTTGGAAGGTAGAAATTTCTACTCCGCTTGAGTATGATCAGTTTATTAAAATGCAGTCAATAGATGGATGGAAACGAAGCTACCAGCTCGGTGATATATCCGGCCAGAAAATCTCTGAGTTTTTTAAATATAAAGGCTTAAGACAAATTGAGCGTTGTGAAAACACAAAAGAGATCGAGCTTTCATTTGTAGAATCTCCTCTTTCCTTTGAATTACACAGCGAACTTTTTTCCGGTTTTGATGTTCATTTAAGAGAATTGAATCTTGCCATTAAAATAGATCCTAAAGGGCTCTACGAGGGAATTGTTGTAAGTAAAGATCCACTTGCCGGACACTATTCTTCCGACTTCAAAGTCTTAGATACGAAAAATCTGAATCACCTATCCATTGGTTCATCAGACCAGAAAAGTATAATTTTTGGTAAAAAATCTGAGGCCGGTAGTATGCATTTTGCATTTAGCGATTGGTGTGAAGAATATTATACAGACATCATTGGTTTCTTGGCTCCTCCTCCCAACTTTAGATACGACTACGACCCGAGAATTGAAAGAATAGTATCTAAGCAACTAGGTTTGGGTGTGTTTATGGAAAGAAAGGGTTTTAAAAGTCATTTGGATCTCAAATCTTCAAGAATGTTTAATTTTGTTATGGCAATGCAGGAACTAGAAAATGCTTATGAGAAAAATGAATTTAGAAACGGAACTTTAAAGGAGTATATAAATGAAAATTAATCTACTGATTATAAATGTAACAATAGGACTTTTCCCGCTGATGGGAATAGCAAAAACAGATTTAAATTTGAGTATAGAGGCGAATGCCAATTACCAGGAAAGAAGGCACTTTAAACACAGCATGAAGTGTTACTGGAAGAAAAAAGCACCGGAGACCCATAGCCATGGCACTAAGACCATTTCAAATAAATTGGTATCCAGTATTGGATGGAATACTAATGCTGGTGTAAAGGCTACTAGCTCCTATAAATACAATTATGATCTAGCTGAAATTAATTTAAATACCCAAAAAGTTGATTTAGGAAATGGTATTAAATATAGCATAACACTTGATTCCAAATTGAATGGATCTCGTAAACAAAAATATGAGACTAATAGCTGTAATCATAGAGATATGACAGTTAGTCCTGCTAATGCCAACGTATCAGGAAGCATAGTTAGTAATTTTGATTTTTACTCAAAAAGCTGGTTAACAGAGATTAAAGATCTCAATAAAACGGGTATTTTTACCTCTTCAGGGCTTACTTTCTTTGAGGAAGCAATTAATGCTAAATTTTTTATTGCCGACAATAGTTTCTATATTTGGGCAAGGCCTGGATCAAAACTATCTGTAAAAATAGATTTGGCTAAAACAGCCTTTTCAAATGAGAGACTCGGTAGTATTGATTTTAGACTTATACCTGTAAAAAACACTGAAATTTCTGGAATTGAAGATACTATTACGAGCTTAAATTCAGCAATCTCTTTGTTTCGAAAAGGAAAACTTGAGCGTGCTTTTTTACATATGGCACAGGTTGTTTCTACAATTAAATCTGATGATCAAATGGTTAAACAGATGGAGACTAGTTATCTATTTGAGGTAACTGAGGAGCTGTATCAATTGGCTCATTCCATTGAAGGAGATGCTGAAGATTTAGTTAATGCTAAAACTATGGCAGCATTTTTATCCTATGAACTAACCATGCAGTTATTTAGACAGCTTGAACCTTACTGTGGTCAAATTGAAGTGGATAGTGTGTTTTCAGATTCCTCGAACTCTGTTTTGGGAGTGAGAGCAGCTCATTTTTGGACTTATCGGGCCCTACTAGCTCTAAAATACTTTGAATATTCAGCTCTTGATTCGCTACTTGAGCGGATGGTTGATTTTGAGTTGAACGAAAGGACCTACGCTGAAGTTATGGATGATTCAGAATTACAAACAGATTTAGACCAAGCTTATAATTTACTTTTAGAGAGCTTTGATTTTTCTGCGAGCCCATTCTCAAGGGCAAAGCTAGATGTAGAGCGATTAACAAAGTATTTTCCAAGTATTGGAGCTTCAGATACTAATTCAGAGGCTTTGTTAAATAATTTATCTGTCGGTTCTTCTAAAGAAGGGGATTTTATGACCCAGCTTCATAAGAATTTTTATAATTATAAGAAGAGATCCTCTGAAAAAATACTAATCACTCCAATCATTGAAAGTAAAAAAGAATTAGATCTATTAAGAAAAGACATTATTGAAAAGATGCTTACACAGATCCGTTTTTTGAGTGTCAAAGATGGCAAGCAAAATGATTTTATGGCGAAAGTTACTAGAGGACTTTTACATCAAGTAAACGTATTCAACTCTACCAGTGAAATTGAAATGATTGAGAATATTCGTCAGTATTTTATTAAGAGTGAAAAGAAGCAAAACACTATAGAAACTATGCAAAATTGTATTTTTGGAGAAAGCTATGAAGACTAGTAGATCATTTAAAGTAGTATTGTCTTGGAGTTTGGCCCTAAGTTTAAGTTTACCATCCGGTCTAAGTGCTGGGGAAGTAATGGATCAAGCAACAGCACAGGTACAGGAGAATAAAGAAAAAGCTATTCAGATTGGAGAGTTGTTGGCCATGAGTGATGTTCAAAAGTCTTTTGAGCGCGTCCTTGGCAGGTTAGAGGTTCAGCAAAACCAACGTTTAGATGAAACCAGCTACACCTCTTTGTCTTCGGAAATCCAGGGTATTGAGAAGGAGCTTACAGCTTTATCTCAGATGTCTCTTGTTGGTATTGAAGAAGTTCTTGCTAGGCGAGTTTCCAAAGCTGTTGAAACATATAAAAAGTTAGCAAATCAAAGGTTGCGACAAACTTACTTAGCGGTGGAAAAGCGTCTTGATTTTAAGAAGTTAAAGGCGCTCGTAACCGATGTAGCCAATGACTATGGACAGATTTGTTCTAAAGGTAGAACCGAGTTAGGAGTAAACTTTTTCAACGGTCAATTTCCTAACGTACCTAATCCTGTTATGAGCGTTATGATTAGTGTTGGTTCCGAGGGGCCAAAGGTCGACTATAGTGGTTCTTATGGTGTGGATCCCGATAAGGAAAAGAATTTTAGTGAGATTAACTCAGGTCTGACTACCGCCGCTGGAATCACTTACAGTTTTGCACTAGCTCCCACGGCTGGGGCTTCAGCTTTAAATTTGGCGTTGATTGAGGGCGCAGCCGTTGCTGGTCCCTACATATTGGCGGCAGCTGCCCTTTTTGCGATTTATGCAGACATAACCATGTCCAATGAACTGTATAAAAAGCAAAAAGATGTTTATAATGCTAATGTTCATTTGTTTGAAAACAATGCTAACAACGATGACATAATCGAGTCTTATAAAAAATCTTGTAGTAGTCACGTTGTTCACTTGAATCAGCTTGCTGATCTTGTTGATGGAATTAGCGAAAACCCAGAGCTAAACCAGTCATTGGTAAAAAGTGTCAATTCCTCAATTGAGGAGCGCAAAAAATGGCAGTTAGAGAAAAATAAATTGAATGCGGCTAAGGTAGCCCAGGGAATAATCGACAACGCTAAGGATAGTTGCCAATCTCAGTTGGATGTTTCATCTGATCAGATAGCAGATATTTGTACACTACCTCAATTGGATTGGTTGGAGTTGGAGGAGGGTTCCTTTGAGCTAACAGAAGATCTTAAAATTGAGATCGAAGCCCGAATTGAAAAAGTTATGAACTCTTATGAAGAAAAATATAATTTTAATAAGATTTCTAAACTTAGTTCAGACATGATTTTAGAGGCGATTTTAAATATTTCTAAATTAAACTACGAAGAACTTTCTAAAATCGATTGGAAAAAATTAGAAGCCTCTCAAACTACTGCGCTAAATAGAGTCATCAAGTTAATTTCTTCATTAAGGTCTGCAAGGAGCGTAAATCACGAAGATATTCTGTTTTTGGAGAGAGAATTAGAGATTACAGATAAATATGAGCAACTAAGACAGGGCTATCAAAACTTAGTGGGCAGTGCAATTAGTGAAGTTTTTGGAAAACTACCTACCGGTGAGTTGAAAATACGAGCTCTTGCATTTGAAACAGAATGGAATTCATTTTATAACCTCTATGCTGAAAGTAAAGAAGTTCGTTATTTTAACTCCAATTGGAAGCGACTTAGTAACTATATTTCAGGACTTGAAGCGCTATGAAGTTTTTAAGGATTTTATTATCCGCTGTATTGGTCTTACAGTTTTCGGTGGGCTCAGCAAGCCAAATTGTAGGCCCCGATTTACCGGATGGAATCCCTTACCCTTCATCAGATGGGGATACCCTGGATATTTCCATCAATCAGTATAAGTTTAACGGCAGGCGTGTTTTTGTACGTACCATCGTTAGTTGCAAAGCTGGTGAAAAGAGAGTTTGTTACAGGCACCAGGATCAATACCTGGAGCCTCAAGTGGTGGTACACTCTGAGTTTTCTGTTCCTTCTGAAGACAGCGGCTATAGTATAATTACAAGCATAACTCGTGTAGATGGAGATGAGAAACCTTTATCCGTGAAATCTAAAAAAAGACAGGAGATTACCTCAAGTGATGGGCAGGTAGTAAAAGTTGATCATCCTATCGATATGAATGATTCAGTGGATTGGGAAAAGTTTGGTGCTGCCATTGCCTCTGGAATAGTTGGGATTAACGATCAATATCATAAGCATAAAGAGGCTGTGGAAAGGTCAAAAGATCTATACAATCAACATAGAGATGCGATTGACCACTACAGCCGGGCCCATGCGTCGGCTGATGCTGAAAGGCAACAGGCTTTAGATAAATTTCGGTCGGATTTAATTCTCTCCTCTTCAAATACTGGAAGACAAATAGATTGGAATGAAGCGCAGCAAAGACTTAATGAATTAAATAAAAAAAGGGAAATGGCAGCACAGATTCAAAATGATCCCCTGGCCCAGAAAACCTATGAGTTGAGTCCAAAAGCCCAGCAAGACAGCTTAAGCCAACTAGAACAAGCTATTGAAAGCTATGATTTCTCTGAATTACCTGCATTGTTTGAAGAGCTTGCTTATCAAAAATCAAAACCATTACCAGAGGTTGAGGAGATTCTCGCCAAATATCTGGATGATGGAGTCCTTCAAATTGAATCTCTCACCGGAGAAGCTGGGCCCCTTGATGATTTAAAATTTCAAAGTTCCGTGAAGAAGGGACATGGGCAGGTGTTAAGACGCCTCGCTAATCAGCTACAAGCAGAGTATGCCAGTACTGATAATTTGAATTACTCCTCAAAAGAATCGGTTGATTTTTTTGGTACGAGTAGTTTGTTTCTTAATCTTGCTGATACAAATTACTTCTCAGGGAATATGGAGAAAGGTGATGCTTATTTAAAAGCTGCAAACTCGCTCCTGGAGGGTGCAATTGGTTTTGGCCAAGGAGTTGGTGAGGGGCTTCTTAGTATAGTTACCGATATCCCTGAAACTATCGAGCTAATAGGATCTTTAGGAAGCTTTATAGTAAACAACCCAGCGGAATCCTACGACAAAGCAAGTCAGCTTGTTGCAAATTTACCTGAGCTAAGCTCCGTGGCGGCAATTGCATTACAAAACTATTACGAAGATTTTAAAAATGCTTCTCCAGAAGAGAAAGGAATGATTTTAGGTGGTTTATCTGCTGATCTTGTCGCAAGTTTCGCAACCTTAGGGGCTACAAGGCTTATAAGCGGCACTAGAGCTGGCGCAAGTATAATTAAAATGGGAAGCAAGGCTAGGGGGCTATTGAAGATCAGCCACCATGGTGATCAACGGCTAGCGACAAATGCAATGGAAGTTTTAGATTCACTACCAAACGGTAATCGATCTAAAATTTTTAAAAATATTGAGAGTACTAATGGAGACTACAATTACCTTATACAACGTGAGGGATTACGGTTGGGTACGGGCTCAGGAGGCTACAACAAATCAGGAATACAATATCTAGATAAAGTTCATTCCCATAGTCTTTCCTACGAGAATCCAAGTGTTTATGGTGAGTTGTTAACAGCTCACAAGAGTTTGGACTCTAAAATGGCATCTATCGATGGGGCGAAATATTCCGGAATAGTGCATCGAGTGATCCCAGAGCAGGTACCAACGTCCTCGGGAACAATTACGAATACTGTTGATAACGCTTTTGACTTTCATCCAGGAGTAAAACCTGCAAATGGCCGTTATTCTATGCCTGGAAACGAAGCTATTTACGGAGCCATTGGAGATGATCCCTACCAAGCCTATGTAACAGCTTTCGAGGAGATTGATCACTATGCCGATGGTGTTATGAACACAGAGAACTTGATCATTGGTAGCAAGAAAGTGGAGCTCGGTAAAGTCTTGGACTTAACCGATAGCAAAGTTCTAAACACTTTAGGAATTGACCCATTAGAACTAGTTGTGGAAGATGGCGAAACTATGTATAAACGAACCCATCAAATTGGAGATTTAGCAAAACGACACGGGTTTGATGCGATAGTAGCACCCTCTGCTCGGAGTGAAGGTACTAACATAATTCTTTTAAAAGAGGTTCAATAGTGGATTTAAAAAAAATTATTTTAGAAATATATGAAGGTGTGAATTTCAAAGAGAATATTTATCAGATGGACAAATTAATGGGTGGTCCTCAGGAATCACATGAGTTTCTTAAAAAAGTAATGGAACTTGAAGATGCCTTTCTCAGTACAAGAGCCTGCCATAGTATTTGTTTGGTTGTTAGAATGAGAGGGATGAAAGATAAAAACTTTCTCGATGTGGAGCCAACAAAAGAGCAAATAGCTCTAAAGAATTTTATTAATTCCTGGTCAGGTCTCGTAAACAAAATTACTGAACAAAATGTATCTACCGATCCCTCGGTACAAAAGTTGGGTGAGGATGTTGCATCAGAGATCGAGACTAAGGCTATGCAAAGCTTGCGAACTCTATTGGCCACAGATACTCTTGTGAATTTTCAAGAGACTAAAGTCTACAAAGATCTTAGAGAATTTTGTGTGATTAAACGAAAAGAAATCATAGCCACTGGTAGTTTCCCGCAAATGTTTGAGTTGATGGATGATGGATGATGGATGATGGATGATGGATGATGGATGATGGATGAACCCTTATTTGCTTGAGATTCGTTGGTTCTTTCCCTATTTCGTGGGGTCTAGGAATAAAAAAATGGCTTCAAAAACTAGTTAATCTTTACTTTGATGAGTTTATTCAACGAACTTAACAAAGGATTAACAGCTATGAAGCCACGCTTTTACGTTCCCGCATGCAT
>JBGCGH010000073.1:0-2740 GCA_045110695.1 Bdellovibrionales bacterium
CATGACCCAAAAGCGGCTTATTGCAGACGAGGTACTGGCCATGATGAAAGTTCAAAATATACCGAGAGCCCAGAGGTTTTTTTTATGTTTATGGAGAGGCTAGTTCGAAAGCTAGAAACATCTAGAGAGATGGTGCCTCAACCTGAAGTTCATGATTCAAATTCCGCTATTGGTCTTATATATTATGGCAGTAGCTCACAAATCATTCCTGAACTAGAAAACCTACTTGATGAAAAAGGTGTAAAAATGGCCAAGCTAAGGATAAGAGCCCTACCACTATCAAGGCCGGTTAAAGACTTCGTCGCTAAATATGATTCAGTAATAGTTATGGAACAAAACCGTGATGGCCAGATGAAGGATTTTATATGTGCTGAATATTTTGACGTAGCTCACAAAATTAAAAGCGTGAGATGTTATGATGGTCTACCAATTCAAGCTGAAAAAATGTCTCAAAAAATTTTGGAGGTCCTCTAAATGGCCACAATCAAAACCAATTCATTAAATCTAGAAAAAGCAGAGTATAAGGGTGGAAAGTCTACGTTATGTGTAGGTTGCGGCCATGACAGTATAACTAATCATATTGTATCGGCCTATTTTCAAAGTAATATAAACCCCTATGATATTGCTAAATTATCAGGGATAGGATGTTCTTCTAAAACTCCTGCTTATTTCATGTCTAGAAGTCATGGGTTTAATTCACTTCACGGTAGAATGGCTCCTCTTTCTACAGGTGTTCACTTAGCTAATCGAGATTTAAAACTCATTGGGATTTCTGGTGATGGAGACACCGCAAGTATTGGCCTCGGCGGCTTTGCCCATCTTCTTCGAAGAAACGTTCCAATGGTTTACCTATGCTACAACAACGGAGTATATGGTTTAACTAAAGGACAATTTTCAGCAACAGCGGAGGAAGAAGCTATTTTAAAAGATGGTTCAGAAAACCCATTTCATGATATTGATCTGTGCTCAATGGCAATTGGTCTTGGAAGTAGCTTTGTCGCAAGAAGCTTTTCAGGTGATGCTAAGCAGTTAGTTCCGTTGATTCAGGCTGCTATTGCCCACAAGGGAACTGCTTTCATAGATATAATTAGCCCCTGTATTACTTTTAATAATCACGAAGGTAGTACAAAGAGCTTTGTTGCTGTAAAAGAAAATCGAGTTAACCTGCAGGAACTTGGATTTATTGAACCAAGCAGTGAAATATTGGTCGACTACGAAGAAGGTAATAGAGAAGAGGTTGAGATGCCTGATGGTTCTCACATCGTATTAAAAAAACTAGATTCTCGTAAGCACTCCGTGAATAATAAAATGCAGGCATTGCAAATTATTGAAGACTCTCATCAAAAGAAAGAAATCTTAACAGGCTTGTTTTACATCAATGAAAAGTCGGAGAATATTTCTGAAAGACTCCATGTCTCTCCTACTAGTTTAAGTAAACTCAGCATTGATCAATTGCAACCTAGCAACGAAAAATTAGATAGTGCATTAAAAGATTTCAGATAATTTAGTTTATTGGGGAGTTTTATCTCCCCTTTTCCCACTGGATATATTAATCTAAACTCATGGCAGTCTTATTTTTTGATACTAAAAACTACGAAAAAAAATCCTCGAGGAACAATTCTCCGCTGAAGAATTATCTTTTACCCAACTCCCGTTGACTATAGAAACCATATCAGGATCAAAGGGTTTTAGCGCTGTCTCTATTTTCGTAAATGATCAGATTGATAAAGATGCTCTTGAAGGATTGAAAAAAAATGGAGTTAAGAAAATACTGCTGAGGTGTGCCGGTCACAATAACGTAGATCTTAAAATTGCAAAAGAACTTGGTATTCAAGTCTATAGAGTTCCAGAATACTCCCCCTATGCAGTCGCTGAATTCGCAACAAGTTTACTAATGACATTAAATAGAAAAACTCATAAGGCCTATAACAGAGTGAGAGAAAGTAATTTTTCCATTGAGGGCCTTACCGGTTTTGATTTACATGGGAAAACTATAGGACTAATCGGCCTTGGAAAAATTGGCACTGCTTTTGCCAATATTATGCAGGGTTTTGGCTGCAAAATATTATTCTATGACCCTGGACTAAACCAATCTCCAAATAAAAACTGGAAGCAGGTCGAATTGAATCATTTAATAAGTAATTCAAAAGTCATATCTCTTCATTGCCCACTAACTAAAGACAATCATCATTTAATCGGTGAAGAGGAGTTTGCATTAATGGATCCAAACTCTTTTTTGATCAATACTGGAAGAGGTGCATTGATAGACTCAAAAGCCTTGATTCAAGCACTAAAGACTAAACAAATCGCTGGGGCCGCCCTTGATGTTTATGAAGAAGAACAGGACATTTTTTTTCATGATTGTAGCCAGGAAGGAATCAGTGATGACGTACTGTCTCGCTTAACAAGTTTTCCAAATGTTTTAGTAACTTCACATCAGGCGTTCTTAACTCATGAAGCATTAAAACAGATTGCTAAAATCACTCATGAAAACTATTTAGCTAAATCTGAGGTGAAACAGAACCCCAATAGACTTGTTTGAACTGTTAAATTTACTCGTTTTTAGAAAGACCAATGTTGAAGTCGCGAGCTAAACTGTAGCCTTGTGACCTCTATTGGTTTCACTCTTCGGTAGAATCAAATCATTAGTACCCATCCATCAATAGATAGATAGATAGATAGATAGATAGATAGATAGATAGATAGATAGATAGATACAATTTTATTGTTTTTCCCTAGA
>JBGCGH010000074.1:0-12938 GCA_045110695.1 Bdellovibrionales bacterium
AAACTTTTATGCATCTCGGCGGGAACATATGAAGGTGTTAGTTGATCAAGATTTAAAACCTGTGCGGGGCAAGTGGAGCTATGACGCTGAACACCGAAAGAAGATCCCCCAAGACCTAAAAATACCAAAATCCTCTGTCGAAAAATTTAACTATCACACAAAAATCACAGAGAAGGTGAAAGAAACGATAGATAAGTATTTTGGAAATCATCCTGGGGAAAGTGCAGATTTTTGCTTTCCTGTTTCTAGAAAGGATTATGAGAAAAATTTTAAGTACTTTTTAAAAACTATGATGAACGACTTCGGCTCCTACCAAGATTCTATAACCAATAAAAGCCCCTTTCTTTTTCATTCATTAATATCACCAGGGATGAATCTGGGGCTGATTACTCCAGAAGAAGTCACCCGCTGGACCTTACAGTGGTATAGTAAAAACCCAGATGCGCCGCTAAACTCTGTTGAAGGCTTTCTTCGTCAGGTGATAGGGTGGAGAGAGTTTATTAGGGGTATTTATCAGGAGTATAGTGAGGTTCAGGATAAGAAAAATTTCTTTTCTCATAAAAATAAAATGTCTGCTCATTGGTATAGGGGTGACACTGGAATTCCTCCTCTGGACGATGCAATTAAAAGAGCACTTAAGTATTCCTATAGTCATCATATAGATAGGCTTATGGTTCTAAGTAATATTATGCTCCTCTGCGAGCTTGACCCAAAAGAAGTTCACAAGTGGTTTATGGAATTGTATATGGACAGTTCTGATTGGGTCATGGGGCCGAATGTGTACGGTATGGGTCAGTTCAGCGATGGAGGCATTTTTGCCACTAAGCCCTATATCAGTGGATCAAACTACATTTTAAAAATGAGCGATTATAAGAAAGGGGATTGGTGTGAGGTAATGGATGGACTATATTGGCGTTTTGTCGATAAGAATTCAGAGTTTTTTGCTTCTAATCCAAGAATGAAAATGATGATGTCTGCTCTTGATAGGATGAATGAAGAAAAGAAAAAACGTATTTTTTTAAAAGCCGAAGAATTTATTAAGAAGGTAACAAAATGAAAAGAATATTAAATCTATTGGTGTTAAGTTTAATTTTTATTGGATGCACGCAAAAAAGTGTAGCTAAGGAGAAGGAGTCAATTATGGAAAAGCACAGTGGAAATTTACTATTGATCGTTAACATAGCTACGCAGTGTGGATACACGCCACAGCTTGACGGTTTAGAAAAGTTGTATGGTAAATATAAGGATAAAGGGTTTAAGGTTGTTGGGGTTCCAAGTAATGAATTCGGCGGTCAAACCCCTGAAAATGATGAAGACGTTAAGAAGTTTTGTAAACTAAACTTTGGAGTGAGCTTCCCAATAGAACCAAAGACCAATGTTAAGGGCTCAGATATTCATCCTGAGATTAAAAAACTCATTGAGTCTTCTGAGAATAAAGCTGAGATTGCCTGGAATTTTGAGAAATTTCTAGTGGATAAAAACGGTGCTCTCATTGCCAGATTTAAATCTGGAGTTAAACCTATGGATGAAGAGTTGATTTCTCTGATTGAAAAGAATCTATAAGCTATAAATATAATTTTCACCAACAGATATCTTTTCTAGGTATCTGTTTTTTTGTGTATTTTAGCGGATACATTTTTAAATAAAACTATGATTGTATTAGCTACGGACTTGGTTTACCAGTGATTTGAAAACTGAGCTGTTTTAGCCTTCATTTTTACTTAAATTAGGTCAAAGAATCTTTCGGAGGAAATTTGCCTTTAAGTATTATTTATCAAGATGAATATTGTGTGGTGGTAGATAAACCAGCTGGGTATGTAGTTCATAAAACTCCAGGAGCGGAAGACTTTCCGGTTTTATTACAAACATTAAGAGATCAATTGGGTAAATATGTATATCCCATACATAGATTAGATCGACCGACTTCGGGTTGTATTTTATTTTCCCTGATTGAAGAAAGAATATCTGATTTCCAGTGCGCTATTGGTTCCCTTGATTCTGTTAAAAAGTATGTCGCTTTGTGTGTAGGTGCATTGGACGCTCCTCTGAGAATTGATCGAGAACTAAAATCCGATGGGCCCAGTGGCAAATCCCAGGCGGCGATAAGTTTGATAGAGTCGAGTCAGAGGGTCGGAGAGTATAGTCTGTTGGGTATTAGGATATTAACTGGTCGAAAACATCAAATCCGGAGACATCTTTCTGGAATGGCAAATCATATCGTTGGTGATGTACAAAATGGAAAGGGCTGGCTAAACAGAAGGATGCGGGATGATTTCGATTTTCATCGAATGTTTTTGCATTGCACAGAGCTTTCTTTTTATCATCCAATTTTAAAGTCTGTTCTGAGGGTAAATTCAGATATACCTGATGAGCTATTGGAGCTTATTAATAAAGTTGATGCTGGCACTGGAGTCTAAAAATGTTAGTTCGAAGAAATCGAGGCGATATGATTTTAATATATAGTTAATATTTCATAGAATACTTTTTTGTCTTTAATGTCCAATTCAAAATCATCCTCTACATTTTTTGAAAGCATTGCCCTACCCATAGGGGACTGGAGTGTAATCGTATTTATACTGATAGGCCCTTGTTGCAATTTGTAGCCTCCTTGGTGGGCCAAAGCAAAAAGGTACTTTTCGTTCTCGTCCTCATCTTTAATGTGCACTAGACTTCCTAAGCCAATAGTTTCTTTTGAACTAGAATAGAGCTCGACACTTGTTTCAAGGTCTTCAATGTATAGTTGTAGTTCCCCGGCTCTTTTAGATTGAGCACCAGCTAGATAGGAGGCTTCCAGTCCCTTAGTATCGTATTTATTTTCTGCAACAAGCTCTTCATGAGTTGCCGCTTCATGAGCTGATCTTGCTGCCTCTGAAGTTATCTTTAGCTCTTTTGCAATGATTTCTTTTAAGTCGCAAATTAGTAAATTCTTATCCATTTAATGAAGCGCCTCTCCGCAGACTTTACAAAAGTGAGCATCTGTTTCATGTCCTTCATGTAGGCAGCTTCCACAGGACTTAGTAAGCTTTAGATCTTTTGTTATACTCGCCATTTCAGCACTAACTATCCCGGTAGGGACAGCTATGATTCCGTAACCAGCAATCATCAACATAGAGGCTAAGACTTGGCCAAATGGAGTTTGGGGAGAGATATCTCCATAGCCCACCGTAGTCATGGTTACGATGGCCCAATATACAGATTTAGGAATACTTGAAAAACCATTCTCTCGCCCTTCGACAAGATACATGATTGCTCCAACAATAATTACAAGAGTAAGGATAAAGCCTACGAACACCGTAATCTTATGGCGACTCTTCTGGATAGCTACACTTAAATAGCTTTCTGCCAGAGCAAATCTACTAAGTTTAAGCACTCTAAATACTCTTAGTAAACGCAATGCTCTTATGACAAGTAAACTCTGGGCTCCAGGAATCAATAATGAAAGGTAGGTTGGTATAATAGAGAACAAATCCACTAAGCCAAAGAAACTAAAGGCATACTTCAAGGGTTTCTCAACGGCATAGAGTCTCAGCAAATACTCGATTGTAAAAATAAAAGTAAATATCCATTCAGCAAAAATCAATGCGGAATTAAAATCATTTTGAATATTTTCTACGCTTTCAAACATTACCACTAAAACACTTAGGCTAACTAGGATTATTAGAACTACATCAAAAGCTTTACCATGCTCGGTTTCTGCCTCAAAAATAATTTCATGGATTTTTTCTTTGAAAGAATTCATTGCTCTACCTCTTATACCTATTTTTATCTTAGATTCTAAGGATGTAAAAGACTAAATCCATTTTTATTTAAATATTGGGTACAGGCCCCAACAGAGCTTAAAAATGACAAGGAGTAGGAAAATATGCCCGATACATCACCGCACTATTGACTATCCATTTATTGATAGGTAAAAGCTATTCAATATTTATCTGAATGAGGCAAGAATGATTACAATCACACAGCTTGAATATTTAATAGCGGTTCATCGTGAGGGGCATTTTGGTAAAGCAGCCAAAGCATGTTTTGTGTCTCAGCCAAGCCTTAGCACCCAAATTCAGAAGGTAGAAGAAAATTTAGACGCAGTTATTTTTGATCGTTCTAAGAAGCCAATACTCACCACCGAAATTGGTAAAGAAATTATTCAGCAGGCAGAAATAGTTCTTCGAGAGCATCGTAAATTGAGTCATATCGCAGATATAGGCAGTAGCGAGCCAAAAGGGGAATTTAGTTTGGCTATAATCCCAACACTTGCTCCATATTTGATTCCATTGTTCTTGAAAGAGTTTTCTTCGAAGTACCCTAAGGTTAAGCTAACAATAAATGAATCAAAGACAGAAGATATTATTAAAGACCTAGGGAGCGATAAATTAGATTGCGGTATATTAGTTACACCGCTTGAGGATGATACCATTATTGAGAGACATTTGTTTTTTGAGCCCTTCTATACATTTAGCTCTAAAGATCACCATCTTCGCAAGAAAAAGTTCATCAGTGAGTTTGATTTAGAAGATCAAGATTTATGGCTCTTAGAGGAGGGTCATTGTTTTAGAGACCAGGTTCTCAAAGTTTGTTCTTTAGATCGCAATAATAAGGTTTTTCCGAATGTCGAATTTGAGAGTGGAAATCTTGAGACTTTGAAGAATCTAGTAAAAAGAAACTCCGGTTATACTTTATTGCCAGAGCTTGCAGTTCAGGGTCTGAGTAAGGAAGAAAAGGACCTGAGTGTTGGAAAGTTCAAAAAGCCTGTCCCAACTAGAGAGGTAAGTTTAGTTCATAGCAGAAGTTTTCTAAAGGAGAATATAATTTCTCGATTAGAAGCTGAAATTTTATCGTCCCTTCCCAAAAGCATAAAAAGCCTTAAGACTAGAGATTTGCAGGTTGTAGACGTAGTTTGAATCAAAATGGCCACTCAAGATTGCTTAACAACAAACTATTGATTAATAATTAATCGATAGCTTTTAGCTATTGGATAATAGGTATTCAGTATTGGATTATATCACTCAGAAGCCGTAAGTTAAGTATCAGTTAACTTAAATTCCCCGGGAGGAAAAAATAAATGAAAACTTTAATTAACACAGAAATTCCAGAATTTTCACTTCAAGCCTATCACAAGGGTGATTTTAGCACAGTTACGGATAAGGACCTAAAGGGTCAATGGAGTGTTTTCTTCTTTTATCCTGCAGATTTTACTTTTGTATGCCCTACTGAGCTTGGAGATATGGCAGATAAATATGCTGAGTTCCAAGAGATGGGTGTTGAGGTTTACTCAATAAGCACAGACACTCATTTTACTCATAAGGCTTGGCAAGATGCTTCCGATACTATCAAAAAAATTAAGTATCCAATGCTTGCTGACCCTACCGGTCACCTGACCAGATCCTTTGGAGTTCATATTGAAGAAGAGGGCCTTGCCTACCGCGGAACTTTCTTAATCAATCCAGAAGGTCATATTAAGCTGGCTGAAATCCAAGACAACGGCATTGGTAGAAATGCAGATGAGTTGTTTAGAAAAGTACAAGCGGCTCAATTTATTGCAGAAAATCCAAGTGAAGTTTGTCCGGCTAAATGGCAGCCAGGAGCTAAAACTCTGAAGCCAGGTTTAGATCTTGTTGGAAAGATCTAAGGAATTGTCCCCCCGGTTTTATTGGCGGGGGGAGCTTTCTTTATATTAAAAGTTAAGGAGAAAACGATGATTGATGCAGCAATGATAGAACAATTGAAGACGGTCTACGCTGGTTTAGAAAAATCGATTGAGCTGGTTTATTACAAAAGTAGTGATACTAAGCAAGCTGAATTGGTTCAAATGTTAGAAGACTTAGCTGGCACATCAAATAAAATTTCAACGGTAGAGCTAGATAAGAATAAAAGTGTACCTGAGTTTTTTTTGAAATACGACGGTGGAGAGACCGGAGTGTTTTTTAAAGGCATTCCAGGGGGACACGAATTTACATCCTTGGTTCTGGCAGTATTAAATGCAGACGGAAAAGGAAAAATGCCCGATGAGATGATATTGAATAGAGTTAAGTCATTGAAGGGTCCAATCCATATAAAGACTTATATCTCTTTGTCTTGTGAGAATTGTCCTGAGGTAGTTCAGGCATTAAATATCATTGCCTTAAACCATCCAAACTTTACTCATACGATGGTAGACGGGGGATTTGTCCCTGACGAGATTGAGAGCCTTAAGATTCAGGGCGTACCTAGTGTGATTCATGAAGATGTTATGCTAAGTTCTGGTAAGGCTTCTTTCATAGAAGTTTTAGAGAAACTTGAATCAAAATTTGAGAAGGATGAGTCCCTAGTAGTAGAGAAAAAAGACTTAGGTAAATACGATGTAGTAGTTATAGGCGGAGGACCTGCGGGTGCTTCGAGTGCGATCTATTCCGCTCGAAAAGGTTTAAAGACAGCCATAATAGCGGAAAAATTTGGTGGACAGGTTCAGGAAACCAAAGGAATAGAAAATATGATTTCTGTGACCTATACGGAGGGCCCAGAATTGAGTGAGCAATTTGCAAAGCATATTGCTGCCTACGATATTGATCTTTTAGAGCATAGACGAGTGTCAGAAGTAGATACAGCTTCAGGAAAGAAAATGACATTAAACTCCGGTGAGGAACTAAGCACAGATCAGATTATAATTGCCACGGGAGCAAAGTGGAGGGAATTAAATATACCAGGGGAGAAAGAATACCTTGGGAGGGGGGTGGCCTTTTGCCCTCATTGTGACGGACCTTACTACAAGGGAAAAGACATTGCGGTTATAGGTGGTGGTAACTCCGGTGTAGAGGCCGCTATTGATCTTGCCGGTATAGTTAAGTCTGTAACGGTTTTTGAATACAATGATTCGTTGAAGGCCGACCAAGTATTAGTAGATAAATTAAACTCTTTGGACAATTCAAAAGTTATAGTAAACGCTCGCACAGAGGAAGTACTCGGAGATGGAGAAAAGGTCACCGGATTAAAGTATGAAAATCGTGAAAGTAGTCAAATGGAAGAGATCCATTTAGATGGAGTATTTGTACAAATTGGTTTGATTCCAAACTCCAATTTCATAAAGGATATAGTTGATACAAATCAATATGGAGAAATTTTGATTGATGATAGATGTCGTACAAATATCCCAGGGATTTATGCCGCAGGTGATGTTACCACGGTTCCATTTAAGCAAATAGTTGTTGCGATGGGAGAGGGCTCAAAGGCTGCTCTAACCGCATTTGAGGATAGAATGATCAGCTAAGCTGAAAAATATAGAATTACTAACTTGAAGGGCCTATCATCGGATGGGCCCTTTTTTATGGAGAAACAAATGAGTAGTATTCATCAAATCATACATGCTGGACAGAAAGATATTGGAGATGGATTTATAGTAAGAAGGTCTTTACCCTCGATTACACAACGAAGTGTTGGGCCATTTGTTTTTTGGGATCATATGGGGCCCGTTGAAATCAATTTGGAGAGAGAAATGTTGGTTAGGGCTCATCCCCATATAGGCCTTGCAACTATTACCTATTTATTCTCTGGTGAAATTATGCATAGAGATAGTTTAAACAACGAACAGCCGATTCGTCCAGGGGAGGTAAACTGGATGACTGCCGGGAAGGGCATCGTTCATAGTGAGAGACGTAAAATTGATTCTGGATCAGAGACTCTAGAAGGAATTCAGCTTTGGGTGGCACTTCCCGTGGAGAGTGAGGAGGTGGAGCCAAGCTTTCATCATTTTAAACCAGAAGATTTGCCTTCTTTTAAGAATCAAGGTGTTGATTTTCATTTGATAGCTGGGAGCTTTATGAATCACAAATCTCCGGTACCAGTGTACTCTCCATTATTTTATCTTAATGCTAAATCGAATAGTTCATCCTCTTTTAATCATCAGTTAGAAGCTGGAGAAGAGGCAGCTATCTATCCTATAAAGGGAGTTTTAACCATTGAAGGTAAAGAAATAAAACCAAATACCCTTATTACCTTTAATAGAGGATCTAAGGTTTCGGTAGAGACTAGGGCAGGCTGCGAGTTTATGTTTTTTGGAGGAGAAGCTTTTCCAGAAAAAAGACATATGTGGTGGAATTTTGTGTCTTCTAGTAAAGATAGAATCGAAAAGGCAAAGCGAGATTGGAAGGAAGATCAAATGGGTAAAGTAATTAACGAAGTGGAGTGGATTCCACTTCCGGATTAAGCCTTCAACAAAGGGAGTTCTATGAATTGGTTCTTTAAGATTCTATCTGTTTGAATAAAGAGTGTCTTTTTATCTTTTAGGCTCCAGCTAGCGTATCATAATATTTCCACTTATTAGCTTAATTTGCTACAGTTTATAGCCCGCACAGAAGGATTTAATATTTGTAGGCTGAGTATATTTGTTCAGAATTTATTCAGTATTATAAGTGGTTTGTCTGTTTTTTAATCGTGACTTATTCAAAAAATAAACCTTAGCCAACAGGTCCGAATTATATCTCTGTAATAAAACAGTAGACCCGCTCACTGATTTTACAGAGCATATAGCATGCATTCCTAGCCTTGATTGGTTGGGGAGATTTAAATCAAGGAGAAACAAATGAAAAAAGCGTGTTTATTAACTGCAGCTGCGGGACTAGTAGTATCTGGACTGGGAATGGGTACTGCTGATGCTGCCGGTACTCCATCTTGGGCAAAAAAAGGAACAAAAATAGTTAAATGTCGTGGTATTGCAAAAGCAAAGATGAATGACTGCGGCGCTAATGGACATAGTTGTGAGAACCAAGCTGTAAAAGATGGTGATAAAAAGGAATGGGTATATGTTCCTGAAGGTGTTTGTGAAAAGATTGTTGGTGGAGTTGCGTGGAAAAGCAAGGATGTGAAGTAATTCATTCACCTACAAATAGTTCAAACTTTAAGGGCGTAGGTTTTAATCTACGCCTTGAGTTTATAGATGAAGTGCTAGCAAAAAGACCGCAAGTGGATGTCTTGGAAATTATTACGGATAACTGGTTTTCCATGGGGCCTCATCATGAAAAGCTAGCTAAGCTTCGAGAAAATTATGAAATCAGTTTTCATTGTGTAGGCATGAATGTAGGTGGAGAGGATCCTCTGGATTTAAATTACCTTAAAAAAGTGAAAGAGCTAGATAAGGAATTCAGATCTATTCATATATCTGATCATTTATGTTTCCAAGCCAATGGTGGTCATCATCATCATGACTTGTTACCTATTTCCTATACCAAAAAGAACTTAGATAGGATTGTCGACAGAGTAAATGAGATCCAGGATTGTTTACAGAAAAACTTGGTTTTAGAAAACCTCTCTTACTATGTTGAGTTTGAGTCCAGCGAAATGAGTGAGAATAGCTTTATCACAGAGTTGTGTGAGAAAACGGGCTGCTTTAGATTGTTAGATTTAAATAACATATGGGTCAATTCTCAAAACTTTAAGCGAGATTTTGCGAAAGAAATAGGAACTGTAGACTGGAAGCAGATTAAAGAGATTCATATGGCCGGTCCAAGCCAATCGGATGGGTTCTATATAGATACACATAGTAGCGATATCCATTCGGACTGCCTGAGTGTTCTATTAGAAAGAAAGAACGAGCTCACCGACGCCATTGTAATTTATGAGAAAGACCTAGAGTTTAATGGTTTTGAGGATCACTTGAAGCAAATACAAAGAGTCATTGAGCTGGAGGATGTTTTTGTCTGATCAGAAAAGTTTGTCTAATTTTATTCTAAATAGAGAATCCGATATAGAGAAAAGAGTCCTATCTGGTCGTGGCTTAGAGATTTATAAAAATAATTATCTTTTTAACCTCCTGGACTCGCTGGATTACAAATATCCTATAGTGAAAAAAATATTGGGGAATGAAAACTTTAAGTTTTTTGCAGCAGAATTTATTAAGTCGAATCCCTCTACTGAATCTAATATTGATCTTTACGGCCAAGGATTTGGTTCGTTTTTAGGTTCCAGAGAAGAGCTATTAAGTATTGGCTATGTGGAAGATATCGCAAGACTTGAATTTTTCTACTACCATATTCACTCTAACTTAGAGAATTCTATTGTTTTAGCATATGGAATTTTAGATTTTTGGAATCGATTGGCTGAAGACATTTCCCTGGAGGGTCTTGAATTAGATCCGGGGCGCGAGGAAAAAATCTCTGTAGGAACCAAAGAGAGTTTCTACTTTTTATTCTCGGCATAGTCTCTAGCTTAGATAGTTAGAATAACGAAGAGGCCTACAATAAACTATTTTAATCGCTTAGTTTAAAGGCATTAGTTCTCACTTGGCCTAGAGTTTTTTTACGGGAATTAGGTTTTACGCTTTTCAGCTCTAGAACGTAGATCTCACTCATTAAAAAAGTGTCAAAACCTAGCGTCAAATAATGGTCTTTCTGGCCAATTTCTAGCATTTAGAGTATCTTCAGTCTGTTTCAATACAATTCAAACAGTAAGGAAGTTATCTCATGAGCAAAAATTCTAAGATCTATTGGACGATTACCGATGAAGCCCCATTTTTGGCTACTCAATCCTTTTTACCTATCGTTGAGGCATATACTAAGACTGCAGGCATCGAAATTGAGCTCAAAGACATCTCCCTTGCGGCTAGAATTTTATCCAATTTTTCTGATTATCTAAGCGATGACCAAAAAGTGACAGACGCATTATCAGAGCTGGGGGAGCTGGCAAAAACTCCAGAAGCAAATATCGTAAAACTTCCCAATATTAGTGCCTCCATTCCACAGCTAAAGTTAGCAATCAGTGAGCTTCAAGCACAAGGCTTTAAGGTTCCTGACTATCCAGAAGAAGCTGAAACGGCTGAAAGCCAAGAGATACAAAAAAGATATTCTAAAGTTTTAGGAAGCGCTGTAAATCCAGTTTTAAGAGAGGGAAACTCTGACAGGCGAGTTGCTGCTCCGGTGAAGGCCTACGCAAGAGCAAATCCTCATAGTATGGGAGATTGGTCCAAGGATTCAAAGTCTCATGTGGCACATATGTCTGATTCGGATTTCTATTCTAGTGAAAAATCAGTATTTGTGGCTAGCGATCAAGATTTAAAAATAGTATTCGAAAACGGTTCTGGTCAGCAAACTGTATTAAAAGAAAAATTACCGGTAATTAAAGATGAATTAATTGATTCCTCTCGCATGAGCTATAGGGCCCTAAAAGAGTACTTTGCAAAAAATATCGAAGAGGCTAAGTCTCAGGATATTTTGTTTTCCTTACACCTTAAAGCAACGATGATGAAGGTTTCAGATCCAATCATGTTCGGAATTTGTGTAGAAACTTTTTTCTCTGAGGTATTCACAAAATATGCAGGTGAGTTCAAAGATCTTGGAGTGGACGCCAGTAACGGTTTAGGGGATGTTTACAAAAAAATTCAAAACTTATCTGAAGATAAGCGTAGTGAAATAGAAATGGCCCTGAAAACAGCAATGGAAAATGGGCCACGAATGGCAATGGTTGATTCTGATAAAGGAATAACAAACCTACATGTTCCCAGCGATGTAATTATTGATGCGTCCATGCCAGCGGCTATTAGAAATTCTGGAAAGATGTGGGGACCTGATGGTAAAGCTTACGATACTAAATGTTTAATTCCTGACCGGAGTTACGCAGGAGTTTATCAAGCAACGATAGATTTTTGTAAAGAAAACGGTGCTTTTGATGTGAAGACTATGGGTAACGTCTCTAACGTTGGCTTGATGGCAAAGAAGGCTGAGGAATACGGCTCTCATGATAAAACATTTAAGATCAAAGAAAATGGAATAGTAAAAGTACTGGATTCCTCAGGAGATACCTTAATGGAGCATTCAGTGGAGAGCGGTGATATTTGGAGAATGTGCCAAACAAAAGATGTTGCCGTTAAAGACTGGGTGAAATTGGGAGTTAGTAGAGCTAGACAAACGGGAAATCCTGCGGTTTTCTGGTTAGATTCTAATCGAGCTCATGATGCAAATTTAATAAAGAAGGTAGAATTGTATCTCAAGGATCATGATACTTCTGGTTTAGAGATTAAGGTTCTTTCACCAATAGATGCATGTAAATTTTCGATGGAAAGAATGAAAAAGGGGCAAGATACTATTTCTGTAACTGGGAATGTATTGCGAGATTACCTAACGGATCTTTTTCCCATCCTAGAGTTGGGTACATCAGCGAAGATGCTTTCCATCGTGCCGCTTTTAGCTGGTGGAGGCTTATTTGAAACAGGAGCTGGTGGATCAGCTCCAAAACATGTGCAGCAGTTTGCTCAAGAAAACCACTTGCGTTGGGACTCTTTAGGTGAATTTTTGGCGCTAGCGGCCTCTCTTGAGCATTTAAGTATGAATACTGGAAACCCCAAGGCAAAAATACTTGCTGATACATTAGACACTGCTACGGCTAAGTTCTTGCAAGAAAACAAATCTCCGTCTCGCCGTGTGAATGAAATAGACAACCGCGGTTCACATTTTTATTTAGGGCTTTATTGGGCGCAAGCATTAGCTGAACAGGCTGATGATGCTGATTTGCAAGCTCAATTTGTTAGTGTGGCTGCCAATATGAGCGACAACGAACAGAAAATCGTTAACGAACTTAACGAGGCGCAAGGTGTAGCCGTTAATATAAATGGTTATTATTTTGCTGATGATCAACTTGCAGCAGAAGCTATGCGTCCAAGTACAACATTAAACGAAATACTTAAAAACGTATAAGCTTGTTTTAAAATATTAAAGCCAATTGCTTATGTAATTGGCTTTTTTTATCTCTAGAACTTAAGACTGTATTGCTATCTAGTAAGACTCAACGTCATGAAGTAACTATTGGGATCTAGTTTATAATCACTAAAAGGACCACATTCAACAAAGCCGTACTTTTTATATAGTTTTCGAGCTGGGTCAAAATAGTTTTGCGTGCCCGTTTCTAAACTGACCGTTTTGCGGTCTTTAGTTTTTGCAAAAAGCAGCGCGTGCTGAAGCAATTCAGTTGCAACACCCTGCCCC
>JBGCGH010000075.1:0-19971 GCA_045110695.1 Bdellovibrionales bacterium
ATCAAAACTGTGAAGAAAAGGGCCTACGGATACCGAAATATGCAGTACTTTAAGCTCAAAATTCTACAAGTTTGTGGTTATCTAAACTCCAAATACGTGCCTAAGTGTTTATAGGTACTTACACTTTTTTGATAAGGAGGCTTTATACTGTCGAAAAAATTGACGATTCTCTTTTTTTCTATATTAAGTTCAAACTGAACTTTTATTTCCCATCGATCAAAATTGTTAAGTTATGGTGTGCTGTAATTGTAAAAGGTCATTTTTTTTCGATGGAGGATGTTTTGGCGATTTCTAAATTTCTTTTTTTGAGTATTCTGTCGGTAGGCTTAATTTCTTGTTCATCAGGTGGTCAGAACGATCGTTTGAAACCAACAAACAAGACTGGGGCTAAGAGTCCTCTTTCTCCTCTTGAGGAAAAAAAGGATTTAAAACTTGCGTCCTTTGAGGAGCATAGTACAGATGTTAAAATAGAGTTTTTAGATTCACATATTCTTACGGAATATAGCTTGCTTCTATTGGATCGCTTGATAGCTGATGCGAAGAAGAACGAACCTTATATATTTAGTTTACGAGATAATATTACCTTCGGTACGCTTGTGAGATCAAATTATTTCGATGGTTTAGAGTTGAGTTCCGGGAATGAGGAAGAGTTTCAGAAGAGTCTCTCGCTCATAGAACACATCAATGGAAATGTCAACAAACTGGAAGATTTGCTTGAAAGCTTTATTTCAGCTACTAAGATTAAAGCAAGCATCGGCTATGCTTTTGTTGATTTAGAATACTGCTATAGTGTTATAGATAGTCTATTGCTAGATTTTGAAAAGGGAAGTAGCTTTTTAAGTACTGTTGAGCGTATATATTTTGGAAATCACAATCGTATTTCAAATGGAACGGATCTGAGTTTCTCGTGTTTAGAAGAAGAATCTGAAGACAATCAAAATCAAATTCGTACCTACAATGAACTTGTCGATAAGGTTGATATCTACTCCTCTTATTTTGAGAAGTTAACTGATAAACCAGTTGATGTTTCCCTTAGTTCTGTGGATCTCGTGAGTGCTGTTGATCTTTTAAAGCGTATGACTAGACTAGCGGAAACTAAAAAGGGGTTTTTCTCTGAATGGGAGGAGGTTATAATTGCCAATAATAGCAGAACCTTTGGCTTTGTATTGTACCTGTCAGCTCAACGGCCTGAAGATATCGAGAAGTCTATTATTTTTTCAGCGATAAACAAAGATGTAGTATCAGCATTCATTGGTAAAGAACAAGAATTACAGAAAAGGACTGGAATCAAAATTACAGTCGATCGCAGATATACAGATATGGATACTGGATTTAGTATTTTAGAAAAGTTAATTACAGATTTAGAGAGCGATGCCAGCTATCTCAAGGGACTTAGAGTAATCAAGTTAGGCGGTTTCCTTGGAAACTCCCTTGAAAATAGAACCTTAAGGCTTTCAGCTAAGGATGAAGAAGACTCTCAAAACACTCTCAATTATTTAAATAGCCTCCGTTAGCCATTTCGGTCTCCGAATTGCAATTTTAGATGGGAGCAGCCATTAAAGCTGCTCAGTGAAGAGTTGTGGGCTTTTTGCCTACAATATTTGTCACAATTTTAAATTTAAACAGGTGTGAGACGCGATGGACTTTTATTTTAATAGCTTTACGAGTGTTGAAAAACCCCTTCTCTATAGAGCTTATTTACGACTGCTTTATGATGTGTTCGTAGGAGAGCAAGGATGGGATCTGGCCTCTGATCATAGTGTTGGGGAGTTGATGCCTCAGGTTTATGACAAAAATGCAGTGGTAACCGTTGCTAGAAATCATTTTGGAAATGTAATTGGAGGAGTCAGAGCCAGTCTTCCAGGAAAAGATTTTCCTCATCAGCATTTTTTTGACAAACATCTAAAGGAAGCTGTTTTTGCTCCTTTTGAAAAAAAAATCAGTTCTCTAAATGCACTAGCTGTTAAAAAGAAGCATAGAAGATCAAAATACTCTTACGGCGCAAACTCTTACTCTCTGGCAAGCCAGGTTCTAGATCAGGTTATGTTGCATAGCTTTAATAGTGGTACAGAAGTTTTTCTCGCCAGTACCGGCACTATCGAAGCAGCTAAACTGTTGCGAAGTCACGGGTTTTTCTTATTGGATGGGAGCTTTAATTTTGAATCCCCATTCAGCAATCTTGTGAACATGGTTTTTATCGCTTCACCTAATTTGGAGTTACTAGATTATGTTAAAAATTGCGAGGAAGCAGCCTTACAAGGCAATGACTTTAATTTCTATGTAGAAGCGGTGCTTTCTAGTGTATCTGATTACACCCATAATGAGATTGGATTCAATCAATTTGGAGTTAGATGATGAAACGAGAAGACTTAATGTTTTTTCTAATATTTTCAGTCCTACTTTCCTGTGCTCAAGTTCCAGAAAAAACCAACGAGCAAAAAGCTAAACCTCAGCATTTACAGAACTGGGAAAGATATAAAGATAGTGAAGTGGGCAAGGAGCTTGATGGACTAAAAACTAGCTCCGCTACTGATGCAAGCACAATGATTCACAGGTTTATTTTTAATCAAGAAAGCTAATAACTCATTCCGAAAGAAAAGAAGCTGAATAAAATCTTTAAACTTACAGAGTTACGAGAATACTTTTCGTGATTACAAACATTTTAAGAGAAATTTTTTGAATCGATTGCATTTATACTTAATTCGTTAAACATCCTATCGAGGTATTCAAAAAGAGCACTTTCATAGTCATCATACTTTTCCAATAGGTGTTTTCCGCCTCTTTCAGAACAAAAAACTTCATAACTATTGTCACATTCAAGCAAGAAAGTGAGTTGCTTGTCTCTAAAGTCACCATAAAATTCTTTATCGACAAAACTATCTTTCAAATTATTTAAAATGATGTAGTCGATAACCTCTCTGATTTTACAACTTGTTTTGTTACCAGATTGATATTTATCCCGTAAAGATCCTATACTTATCTTTTTGAGGTTTAGGTTTTTAAGATCATTTACTATTTCTTGAATTCGTGAGCTCATTAAAATTCACCTCTATCTGTAATCCATTTTGTTTCGACTTTACTATCAATATATACCTGGCTTCCACCACCTAGAATTTTACCAGTTAAAATTTTTTGGCCGCCTCTTAAAAGAGAAATCTCAGACACTATCCCATCATAAATAGTTTCTCCCGTAGGAACAGTAATCTCAACCCATTTTTGGGCGTTATTTCCCCAATCAGGATCTAGGGTGGCATCAAGAGTAGCCTGACCAGGACCAGAGGGTTTTACCCTCGAGTAGAATGTAGATAATTCAGAGATGTTCTTATCAAATACACGATATAGTTTTGTAGGTTCTGTCGTAACTGTTTCAAAGTAGCTGCTGCTTCTAAATGTATCGGCTACTGGTTCACCCGATGATGTAAGTATCTGACTTTTCTCTTTCTAGACTAACTTCCATTTCTCTCTTTCTTCTCTTTGTCATATTGACCTACATTTACAACATTAACTAGATCCTCAAACAGAGTTCCTGCCTTAGGCGCAGGTGTGGTTAGAGCCAGACATATATATAATTAGAATTCTCATCAACTCATCCTTTCCCCCAAAATGTTCAAGATCTATTTCAGCAATTGTCGTACCAGGCCCCAAAACAAAGGAATGGGACTTACGGGAAGCTTACTCCAAAGTTTTAGATTTTGTTTCTAAGGTTTGGGACGATGTTATCTAATCAAATTCAATTTAGGTGTTTGATCTCAATCAAAATTATAAACCGCTGGCGATATTCCTATATTATTTTCTTAATTCTAGTCTATTCCTGTCTCCTTTGTAGCGATTTCAGTAAATCCTCTTACTCATTGGCCTACATTATTGTATATATTTTCTCTATGCTTCTATCCGATCTAAACTACCAATACCCAGAATCATTGATTGCTACGGAACCTGTGGAGAATTCCCGTGTTCTAGTCAACGAAAAGACTGAATTGTATGAGACAGATATTTATGGGCTTTTAGATCAGTTTCAGGCAGGGGATTGTTTGGTTTTGAACAATTCAAAGGTCGTAAAAAAGAGGGTCTTCTGTAAAATAGGCCCAGATAGATTACATAAAGAGTTAGAGGTTTTGTTTTTAAACGAAAGAGAATCAAAGCCCAATCAATGGGAAGTTCTTTTTCCTAGTTCTCGCTTGAAAAAAGAGGAATATCTTTTACTACCCAACGGATTGAAGGCGGAGCTTATTGAAAGAGGTAAGCCACAAACTGTTTTAGTGGATCAAAAATTAGATTTAGATTTTTTCCATGCTCATGGAGAGTTGCCCATTCCACCCTATATTCAAAAATCTCGGGACAGTCGCCACCAAGTGGCAGGGGATGATGAATGGTATCAAACCGCCTGGGCTGAGGTTTACGGAAGTGCGGCTAGCCCCACGGCAAGCCTACATTTTAAAGCAGAGCATTTGGACTATCTTAAAGCTAAAGGTGTAAAGATTGAGTACATTACCTTACATGTTGGATTGGGAACTTTTTTGCCTATTCAGACAGATAATTTGCTTGAGCATGTGATGCATTCTGAGCATGTTAGTATTAAAAAAGAGGTATGGGCTAGGATTCTGGCTACTAAAGAGGCGGGGAAAAAAGTGTGGTCCCTTGGTACTACAGTGACCCGAAGCCTAGAGAGTCAGGCGTTAAATATGTTCAAAGAAAAAGAAGAGCGCTATGAGGGTGGGACTAATTTATTTATAACCCCTGGCTTTGACTATAAGGTGATAGATGTATTGTTAACAAATTTCCATCAACCTCAAACTACCTTACTTTCTTTAGTGGCTGCTTTTACTAGTCTTGAGAATTTGAAAAATACTTACAAATATGCGGTAGAAAATAAATTTAGACTTTTCAGTTATGGTGATCTGTCAGTTTGGAAAAAGGACTCGAAGTGAATAAAATAGGAAACTTTAAATTAGATGGCACAGATGGTAAAGCTAGAGCTGCAACATTAACAACTGGGCACGGTGAAGTTCAAACTCCCATTTTCATGCCTGTGGGGACAAAAGCCACTGTTAAAGCGATGCTTCCTGAGGAATTGAGGGATGACATTGGCGCTCAAATTATTCTCGGTAATACTTATCACCTTCACTTACGGCCCGGAGAGGACGTAATTAAAGAGCTCGGTGGCTTACACAAGTTTATGAACTGGGATGGTCCTATATTAACCGATAGCGGTGGGTTTCAGGTCTTCTCATTAAGTAAGTTAAGGAATTTGACGGAAGAGGGTGTGGAATTTAGATCCCACCTAGATGGTAAAAAGCATTTTATTAGTCCTGAGAGTTCCATGCAAATTCAAATGGATTTGGGATCTGATATTATTATGGCCTTTGATGAATGTCTTGAATACCCAGCTAGCAAAGACCGTGTAATTGAAAACATGGAGCTAACACTACGCTGGTTAAAGAGATCTAAAGAGGCTATGACGAGGGAAGAGAGCTTACTATTTGGAATTGTCCAAGGAGGCCTGGAGTATGACACTCGTATGAAGTCTCTTGAGCAAATTACCTCTGTGGACTTACCAGGCTACGCTCTTGGTGGTTTCAGTGTGGGCGAGCCTATTGAGTTCATGCATAAGCTTCTAGATAAAATGGCTTTTAATATGCCTTCTGATAAGCCTAGATATCTTATGGGTGTCGGTACACCTCTAGATCTAATTCTTTGCATCGATGCGGGAATGGATATGTTTGATTGTGTAATGCCGACTAGGGTTGCTAGAAACGGCACGCTCTATACTTGGGCAGGAAAAATCAGTATTAAACGGGCAGAGTATCGATTAGATAGTTCTCCATTAGATTCAGAGTGTGATTGCTACACCTGTAAAAACTATTCTAAAGCCTATCTTCGCCATACCTTTTTGAGCGGGGAGATTATTTCAGCAAGACTAAATACGATTCACAATTTACATTTTTATTTGCAAGTTGTGAAGCGAGCCAGGGAAGCGATTATAGCCGGGACGTGGGCTGAGTACAGAGACGACTGCATCCGGCGTTTTGCAAAAAAATAAAACTATTGAGTGTCAGCTTGCTCTTTAATTAAAGCACTAAGAATCGCCTCTGTATCTGATATACTTCTATGGGCTAAGCCGCAGGCAGCACTAACTAGTACTTTATTTGGTTTCTTGTTTAATTGGCCTATTAAAGAGTTAAGCCTGGCCTCATAGTTTCTGCTCTCTTCTAGGTTCGTTTCTACGACTCCAACGGACAGACAAGTGTTGTGTAGGAACACCTCTAGGTCCTCTGTTTTTAAAAGGCCGTGCCCACTGACATTTAGATCAAAAGATAAATAATCTAACCAAAAGGCTTCACTTAAAATATAATTCCAGTCCGCATCCGCACAGCAATGGACTCCAAAACTAACTGCATCCTGACGAAGTTCTTTAATGATTTCCAATTCATCGGATAGCCACTTTAGGTGTTGTTGGTTTTTCTTATTAAAAATAACGAGCCCCGGTTCATCAATAAAAATAATCAGCTCTCTATCAGGCGATTGAAAGTGCTGAATATAGGCTTTCAAGCTCATTTTAAAATAACTAAAAACATCCTCTACGAGATCAGGGAATTCCAGAATACTTGAATGGTCTGTAAGCTTAAGGCTTTGAATTAAAGTAAAAGGTCCCGCTATTTGAAGTTTAGCCTGTTTGGATTTTCTGTTTTCCAGTTCAAAAGTAAAAGAATTTAAAGCACTAAGGGCTTCTGGGCTTGGTAAAAAGCTAGAATAGTTTTTATTTACCTCAGCTTTTTGAATTTCTTTCTTGAGTCTCGGCCTATGTTTAAGCCATATTTTTAGGTCTAAATGGCTAATACCTTTTTGAGGTTTTAATATCCCAGGAAACTGTTCAAGGGCTTGGTAAATCATATATTCATTTGGATTGTAAATCGGTAGTTGAGGCAGGAAAGGGATGTCGTGGCGAAAAGAGTATTGAATGGCGGCATCAACATTTATATGGGGTAAGCTTCCAATTCCAGTGGTTTGTATTTCCATATCTTCATTAGATAATCAAAGCCGGACAAAAACAAGAGCTCTATTTCTCCATTTTGCTAAATAAAAAACCAATCCTAATGTTATTCTAGCGATCCCGCAGCGGGTCGATGAATTTTTTACATTGAAATGGAAAAGTAGCCTCCCTAGTATATTTACAAGTCAGCAACCACCATATCTAGGGATTAGATTGGTTTGCAAAAAGACTACTCAGTGCATTGATGTCACTGGGCAAACATAAACAGGGAGTTTTAATGGCCTTGCGATTAATGATTGGATCAGCTCTAAGTATCTTTTTCGTTAGTATCGTTTCTGTACAAACATGTGCAAAATCTAAAACCATCACTTTAATGTCTTACAATGTAGAGAATTTGTTCGATTGGACCCATGATGAGGGAAAACTCGATTACACCTACATGCCTTTGCAGGTTAAGTTAGACAGCCCTGAGGTTTTACAATACTGTAGGTCGCAGAAAAACCCCCACTGGCGCCGAGAGTGTCTTCAAATGGACTGGACCGAGCGTTTGGTAGAGAAAAAAGCAGCAAATTTGGCTGATATGATTAGAGCTGGAGTTAGAAAAGGCCCAGATATTATTGTTCTTTCTGAAGTAGAAAATATAAACGTTCTTAATCTGTTATTGGATTGGGAGTTTAAGGATAGTGGTTATAACACTGTTGAGCTTATTGAGGGACCGGACAAAAGAGGGATCGATGTTGCAGTAATAAGTAAGTATCCACTTGCAAAACCTTCAGTGCTTCATAAGATAAATCTTTCCAGTGGGAAGAAGGGTAAAACGCGCCCGACAAGGGGAATCTTAGAGGTTCAATTAAAAATTGGAAAAAACACAGTGGCGGTATTTTCTAATCACTGGCCATCTCAAGCCAACCCATCACAGCATCGATATAAAGCCGCTCAAGTTATGATGGCTGCTGCTAAGAAGGTAGACACAAAGTATATTATTTCTGCTGGCGACTTTAATACTGTAAAAAAAGATAATCCACATGGTTTGAACGAACTAGTTCTTAATGATGATAAATCTTTTCATTTCTACGATCTATCTACTTTGGTGCCTGTTCAAAGTGATTCCAACGTGAATGGATCGCATTGGTATAGAGGGAAGTGGAGCTTTTTGGATAAGATCATGGTTAGCAATAAATCTTTGAATGGTAAAAACCCTATGGACATTAGTTATCTGAGGGTCGTTTCTCCAAGTTTCAGCCTGATCATGGATAACCGTCATGGTAGTTTAAGGCCGATGAGATTTAAGCCTTCGGACGCTTCTGGTTACTCGGATCACTTGCCACTTTTAATAGAGTTTTCCATCAATTAGATCGCAAAATTAAATTAAGAATTTTAAAAGAAAGCCCTACTTGAAATAGCAGGGCTTTTTTTGTGGATTACGAGTTAGAATCTCCGATTAATTATTGTTGTTTTTCAAGAAGCTCTTGAGCAACGGAGTCTTTTAGGCTGCCAAAATAAAGTATGCAGTGTTTATTCGGCAGGTCTTGGTTTTCTGGAGCCAGGTTTTCCTGAATCTCGATGGGAATATTTTGTTCCAACCTGTCTTCTTGAGTTTCCTTATTTACTAGGAAGTCGAGCCCCACGGTTTGGGCAATCTTTGACAATCTAAATCCACTACCTTGGAACTTGCAGCTAACAGAATCTCCTTCGCGGTAAGTAATGATTTCTCCTGTTTCAGAATTTATAAAATGACTTTCTTTTGTGTTAGTAAAAGCTAAGCGATTAAAAATGTTTACAGCGGAATCACCAGATATAATGGCTCTAAAGCTTGAATTAGTAATTTGAAACTCAAAATCTCCAGATTTCTGACTGGGACTAAGCATCAGCTCTTTATGTTTTTGCCGGCTTCTCTCCTTGATATCAGCCAATAGGCTTCCAGATAAAAACACCAAAATTGTCATCACCAAAATTTTCATTGAATACCCTCTCTGCCATTAAAATAGAGCAAGTTTTGGACCTGTCAATTGTAGATATATTCGTTCTGAGTCAGTGCTGGCTAGAGAAATGACATTTTGCGGAAGGGAACATCTCAAGCCTTAAACACCAGTAAATTCCATTTCGATTAGGATCAAGGGTGAGATACAGCTGAGGGACGCTTACCGGTCCAGTTGGACGAGATATAATACTTGGCTTTTCATTAAGCTAAGGCTTGGAGGAGATTTTAAAACCCTATTGTCTTGTCTAGAAAGTTAGCAGATATGGTGAAAATTAAGATTGCGCTACGAGCAATACTTGCTCCTAAACCCATAACATAGTTTACTCGTGGCCCTGTGTGCTATGGAAAGCCGAGATTATTTTTCTTCGTCCCAAGGGTTCAATATCCTTAGGATTTTAAAGACTTCAAATAGAAGCCTGGAAAAAGATCATAAGTAGCTAGTGGTTTGAAAAGGGAGATCTGGAGATCTGCTTCCATTAGAAATACATGTGTATAGTTGTTGAAATATTTTTGGAGGAAACATGTTCATATCCGTAGCTTACGCTCAGGCAGCAGAAGGTGCTGCGCAAACACCTAGTATGTTTGAATCACTTTTACCTATGTTGGCTTTCTTTGCCATCATCTACTTTTTTATCTTTAGACCGCAAATCAAAAAGCAAAAAGCCCATCAAGATTTAGTGTCAAAGGTTCAGAGAGGGGATGAAGTGGTAACCAGTGGAGGGATCGTTGGTAAAATCGATGGTCTCAATGATAATTTTGTTACATTAGAAATTGCGAGCAACACAAAAATCAAAGTGTCTCGTGGACATATTGCATCTAAGTTACAGGGGTAGGGAATGATCAAGAGTATAAAAGCTAGAATAATTATTGTTCTAGGAGTGTTAATAGCCGCCGCTATTACCATGTATCCAAATTTTGCTGATAAAGACAAATTAGAGAATTCCGATTGGATGTTTTCTAAAAGCGCTCTTAAGTTCGGGCTAGATTTACAGGGTGGCTTACACTTGGTGATGGGAGTAGATATGGACTCCGTGATCGAGATTAGTAGCCAAAGACTGACTGGCACATTGAAAGAGTTTCTCACTGAAGAAGGTGTTTCAGTTAATTCTGTTAAGTTAGTACCTCAAGAGGGTACTTACCCTCAATTTAGTGTGGAATTGGCCAGCTCTGGAGATATTGAAAAGGCTGAAGAGGCTCTGGATAGTGATTACGGTCAAACCCTTCAAGTTTTAGATACGCAAGGGGCTGTAATGAGTCTCCGTTATCTAGATCTATTTGTTAAAGACTTAAAAAAACGGACGCTGGAACAGGCCATTGAAACTATTAGAAATAGAATTGATGAGTTTGGAGTAAGTGAACCAAGTATCACAGCTCAAGGGGATGAAAGAGTATTAGTTCAGCTTCCTGGAGCAAAAATTTCTGAGATTGAAAACGCAAAGGCTTTGATTAATAAAGCTGCTTATTTAGAGTTTCAGTTGGTAGAAGCACAAACTCCAGAGGAGTTGCCTCTCTGGATCGAAGAAGCTGAAAAAGCTGGTGGCTACAAATTGGGAGAAAATGAGCTTAAGTACTCTCAGTATGTGGATCGTCTGAACAAAGATATTAGAGAGAAGCTACCTGAAAACACTGAAATCATTTTTGGAAAAGCGGAGAATGTACAGTCGTTGACCGTAGCCAAAGTTCCTTACCTGGTTCGAAAAGATACAAATCTCGACGGTGACTCCTTAAAATCTGCAAAAGTAGATTACGACGAATTTGGAAATCCTGTTGTTTCTCTGAATTTTAATCCAGTGGGGGCAAAGAAATTTGCTGATATAACCGGTGATAATGTTGGTAGGCTTTTGGCCATCGTATTGGATCAAGTGGTTTACTCGGCTCCAAATCTTCAAGAGAGAATTGGTGGTGGACGAGCTCAAATTACGCTAGGTAGAGGTAGAGACCCTCAGGCTACTCTAAACGAAGCTAAAATATTAAGTATGGCTCTAAGAGCAGGTGCTTTACCGGCTAGACTAGAGCAGCTGGAAGAGAGAACTGTTGGACCTACATTGGGAGCAGACTCTATTGAAGCCGGTAAAAAAGCGGTTACATTAGGTTTCGTTTTAGTTCTCGTATTTATGTTGTTTTACTACAAAGGTTTTGGTGTCATTGCCAATATCGCACTTCTAGTAAATATATTCCTAGTTCTAGCTTTACTGACAGCACTAGGGGCAACCCTAACACTTCCCGGGATTGCAGGTATTGCATTAACGGTGGGTATGGCAGTGGATGCGAATGTAATTATATTTGAACGGATAAAAGAGGAACTCGCTCGGGGGCAGAACTATAAGAAAGCGATGGAGGATGGCTTCGGTCATGCATTTAGCGCTATTTTTGATGCTAACATTACAACAGGTGTGGTTTGTATTATCCTAATGTATTTTGGTACAGGTCCTGTTCGAGGTTTTGCAGTAACACTACTTTGCGGACTAGTGACTTCTATGTTCACGGCAATTTTTCTTTCAAGAACTATCTTTGAATATTGCTTCAATAAACTCGGCATAAAGAAAATCGCGGTATAGGGGAAGAGAAATGAGCATAATTAAAAAGAAATTTAATATTGATTTTGTTGGTAAAGCCAAGGGCTTCGGAATCTTTTCCATCGTTTTGGTTATACTGAGTCTGGGTCTTGTGGCCGGTAAAGGTTTAAACTACGGTATTGATTTTGCCGGTGGAACTGAGGTGCAGGTTAAGCTATCTCAAGTTACTGACCTTTCTGATGTAAGAGCGGCTCTTGATAAGTTAAATCTTGGTAAATACCAAATACAAGGTTTTGGTGAAGGGGATGAGTATGTTGTACGTCTTCCCGTCGCTGAGGGAAAAACAGAAAAAGAAATCAACACCAACAATAACGCCCTGATCGATAGCGCTACTAAAGGTATTTTGAATGCCTTCACTGGTGCCAGTATTAGAAGGGTAGATAGTGTCGGCCCACAAATTGGTTCTGAGCTGAAGAGAAATGGTTTGCTAGCTGTTTTTTATGCACTTCTTTTGATCTTGATCTACGTTGGTCTACGATTTGACTACGAGTTTGCACCTGGTGCTGTGTTTTGTTTGTTTCATGATGCTATAATTACAGTGGGGATTTTTGCTTTACTCAATAAAGAGATAAATGTTCAGATTTTAGCCGCTGTACTAACGATCATTGGTTACTCATTGAACGATACTATTGTTAACTTTGATAGAATCAGAGAAAACCTGGCCACTCAGAGAAAGAAAACTTTATCTGAAATTATCAACCAGAGTATTAACGAAACCATATCTAGAACTATGTTAACTTCAATAACTACTTTGCTAGCCGTAGCTGCATTGTACACTTTCGCTGGTGGAGTTATTGCGGATTTTGCCTTTACTCTAGGGATTGGTGTAATCGTCGGTACTTACTCTTCTATATACGTTGCTTCTCCTCTAATTTTAGTGGTGAACAAATATAGAAATAAAACGACATAAGGTTTCTAAGCATGGATATTCCTAAGGAGACTATCGATACAAATCGACCTGGGAATATCCCACCTATTGTTTGGCGTTTGATGCAAAAACGCCAAATTGATTCTGATGAAATAAGAAATAAAATTTTGAGCGCCAGCCTAAAAGAGCTTCGAAGTCCTTTTTTGTTGGATGATATGGATAAGGCTGTGGATAGAATTCATCAGGCTTATTTAAAACAAGAACGAATATGTATCTATGGAGACTTTGATCTCGACGGAACTAGTGCAACTGCCCTTCTCCTCGATGCTTTTGAGCGCTTGGGTTTTAAGTATTTAGAGTATTACCAACCAAAACGAATCAGTGAGGGTTACGGTTTCCATAATCATGCCGTCGATACTTTGAAAGAAAAAGGTGTATCACTAATAATTACGGTGGATGTTGGTATTACCGCAGTGGAAACTGTGGAGTATGCTAAAAAGTCTGGTGTAGATGTGATCATTACCGATCACCATTTGCCGAAGGATAAACTTCCTGAGGCTGTTGCTGTTGTAAATCCGAATAAGGGGGTTTGCACTTCAGGATTAGGGCACTTGTGTGGTGCAGGTGTGGCTTATTACTTAGCTCTGGCGGTAAGAAAGTACTTTATCGACCATAAAGTTACAGAATCTACATTTAAGCCCAAAGAGCTTCTGGATTTATTTGTGATTGGAACCTTTACAGATATGGTCCCCATTATAGATGAGAACCGAATTCTTTGTAAGCATGGGTTGATTCAATTTCAGAATACGGTCCGACCAGGACTAAAATGTTTGATGAAGGCTTTAAAATATAACGGGAAATCCATAAGCGGACAGGATTTAGCTATAGGTATTGCTCCTAAGCTAAATGCATTAAGTCGATTGGAGATGGGGCTTTTACCTATTGATGTGCTTTTGGCAAAAACCGATGCAGAGGCCGACGCTGTTATAGATAAAGTTTTGAATTTAAATTCTCTTAGGAAAAAGCTTCAACACGAAGCAGAGCTAAGTGCAGACACACTTTATCATGACTCTAAATCTAAAAACTTTGCCTTCGTATGGTCAGATACCTATCACAAAGGTATTGTAGGTTTGGTTGCGACTAGGCTGAGTCAAAATTATAAAATTCCCGCTTTCGTAGGTGCATGTGATGTGGATGGGAAAATTGTAGGTTCTGCAAGGGCCCCCGAAGGTGGAGGCCTTTCTTTGCCTGAGATTTTAGAGCACGGAAAAGAGCATCTCATTGGTTTTGGTGGGCATGCCGCAGCTGCTGGCTTTAGTTTAAAAAAAGAAAACGCCGAAGTATTTTTGGAATCATTAAGATTGGCTCTTGTCGATTTTAATCCTGAATCGATAACTACAGTTGGATTAAACTCGTCTGCCTATTTTGATACAGAAGCTGATATTTCTGAAATAAATCCTGAAGTTATGAAGTGGTTTGATTACCTTGGACCTTTTGGACAAGATTTTCCCGTGCCTAGTTTTTCTTTCAAGAATATTTTTGTTCGGGGCATTAAAAAGTTAAACGGTGGTCACCTTAAATTCAAAATGGCCTCAAACATAAACCCAAACTTTAGCATTGATGCTTTGTATTTTTCACCGCCAAAGAATTTACCTGAGATTTCTGTGAATCAGGGAGTTAATGTTGTGGGAGAAGTGCAGTGGAACTACTTTGCTGGTCGCAAAAATCTTCAGATGTTGATTCGTGATATAGAGGTTTTATAAGTGCGTGTCTTATTGCAAAGAGTTTCTAGTGCTCAGGTCGATGTGGGGTCGGAAAATATTGCTAAAGTATCCAATGGACTTCTAATTTTTCTAGGGGTTTTTAATGGTGATGATCTCGAGATTGCCAAAAAGTTAGTAAAGAAAATCCTAGAATTCAGAGTTTTTCCTGACGAATCCGGAAAAATGAATTTAAGTATTGAGCAAGTGGATGGGGAAATTCTTGTGGTTTCTCAGTTTACCCTTGCGGGAAACTGTCAAAGAGGTCGGAGACCTAGCTTTGATACTGCAGCACCCCCTGAATTGGCTCAGAGCCTCTATGAGGGGTTTTTACAGGAAATCCGTAATAACTCTGATCTAAAGCTTGAGTCAGGGCGTTTTGGTGCTGATATGCAGGTTTCTCTGGTTAATGATGGGCCAGTAAGCTTCGTAATCGATATGGATTGATATTAAAGCTCTTCGGTAGTCCTTAGTTCCTTAGGGAAAGCATAGCCGAGCCTTGAAGGATGTGCAGAAACAGCATATAACAGGGTCGATAAGGAGAAACATCATGGCAATCATTCGACAACTGGCAGATCTGGAAAAGCAATTAAAGAAAAACCTCAAGCGCTTACAGAAGCAGTATGTTTCATTAAGTGATTTGGCGACTGAAGAAGTTCATAGTCAAAAAGAAAAGGTCTTTAAGAAAGTCAATAAGGCTTCAGATGAAATCATGAGTGAGATCAATGAAAGTCTTGAAAAAATAGAGAAGCTTAAACAACAGGTGTCTGAAAAGAAAGACGATGTATTTGATGCGCTTATTCAAGTGAAAGCGCAAGCACGCTTGATTGAAAGAGAGATTAGAAAATTTGAAAAAGTAAAAGATAGTATTGAGGCCAATCTTCTTTTGATTGGTAAAAGTCTCCAGCTTGATTCTGGACTCTCGGGCTTGGCAAAGAGTATTGCTGAGAATATTTATAGTAAAGTAAACCGAGTGAAATCTGATATCAGTTCTTCAAAGAAATCTTCAAAGCCCAGATCTAGTTCTGATTCCTCTCTTAAGACAAAAAAGCCGACGGCAAGAACGACGGATGTGGATGTTGATAAAAAATTAAAAAATCATGTTCAAGAAGCAAAGAGCTTACTAGCTAATCTAGAATCAAGTATTGAGCAGGCGGAGAATTTTAAAGAACCACCTAGTAAAAATAGTAAATCAAAAAAGACGAAAACCATAGCTAAAAAGAAAGCTACTAAAAAAGCACCGAAGAAAGCTACTAAAAAGAAAGCTACTAAAAAGAAAGCAGCGAAAAAGCTTACAAAAAAAGTGAAGCCTAGTAAGAAGGCCTCTGCTAAAAAACAAACGAAAAAGAAAGTTGCGGTTAAAAAAAATAACTCAGCAACGAAAAAGAAAGTTAGTAAATAGGAGTTAGGTTTGGGAAAAGCTGTAGTGTTACTGAGCTCTGGTCTTGATTCCACAGTGAATTTGTATAAAGCCAATAATGATATGGGAGTGGCTTTAGCGTTAAGTTTTGATTACGGACAAAAGGCAGCTAAAAATGAACTGGCCAACGCCAGGGCTCTTTGCAAAAAGTTAAAAATCCCTCATAAAATTGTAGAGCTCCCTTTTATTAAAAATTTTAGTAGTAGTTCTCTTACTAGTGAAGATTTACAGGTAGTTACGGATGTGTTGATTGATGATTTAGATCGATCCAAAGAGACTGCGAAAAATGTTTGGGTGCCAAATAGAAATGGAATATTTTTAAATATAGCAGCGGGCTTTGCGGAAGGCTTAGGTGCTAAGTATGTGATACCTGGTTTCAATTTAGAGGAAGCCCAAACCTTTCCTGATAATTCTAAAGACTATATGCATGCCGCTACTAAAAGTTTAAGCTTCAGCACAGCAAACAGTGTAGAAATTTTTTGCTACACAACAGATTTGAATAAGACAGAAATTTATAAATTGGGTATGAGTTTAAACGTAGATTACGAGCTTGTTTGGGCATGTTATCACTCTGGTGAGAGTATGTGCGGAGAGTGCGAGTCTTGCAGAAGATATTTTAGGGCAAAAACAGCTTACCAGGAGATGATTTGAAGCAAAAGTGGATTGAAAACGAATTTATCTATGATGGTAGTCAATTGAGGCCGCTCTTTGCCTTTGAAAAGTACGGCGTAGAAGGAGAGAGTATAATTAGTTGGGTAGGGGCCTGTAATGTTGCAAACAAGCACATGATAGATGGAGAGGATTTATTTGCCGGCGACTCTATTCGGTCAGCAAAAATGCTTCATTTTATAATTGAAGTTTTTGATCAGCCGTTGTTTGGAATGGTTGCACTTCAGCGACTTTTTGCTTCTGTAGTTAAGGATCAATTGGAGTTCGATGGGGAAGAAGATTTTGTTAGGGATGGTGATGACCTATTTTTAGAAAAAGCAAAGCTCAGTATCTCCATAGCTTCCAGGGATGCTGTTTCTAGTATGATTCACTTTGCCGTTAATGTCTCTACAGATGATACTCCCGTAGAGACTGTTTCTTTAGAAGATATAGGAATCAATCCTAAAGTGTTTTCAGAAAAGGTTATGGAGAGCTTTTCTGATGAGTATTTAGGGATAGTAAGAGCAACTAAAAAAGTATACTCACTTTAGAATGCAGATCATTTGAAATATGTTAGGTTTTATTGAATCTTTGGGCATATTCTTTCGGCGCTGTCCAGAGCTTAGATGAAAAGTGGACTCGAGTTGATGTAGTTTGCAATAAAGCTAAGGTCGAGATTAGGGTAACTGATTCTTGGCCTGGCATTGCCCAGGATTTACATAATAAAAGAATGCAGCCATTTTTTACAACGAAAGAAGTTGGGAAAGGAACAGATTTAGGTCTTAGTATATCTCATGGATTGGTTCTTTCACATAACGGAACTCTAAGTATAGACCAGAAGAATCCAAATACTTGTTTTTTGATAAAGTTGCCTGTGTTCCCGAGCTCTAAAATCTCTTTTTAATTATAGTTCTGATTCGGAAAGTTTGTGAATAGCTGATTTTTGATAGGACTTTATATCGTAGAAGCCGTAGGTTTTTACTCTAAATATTTTGATTACCTCTAAAGTTAATTCTTCAAACAAATCTTGGTAACTGATTTGAGGAATGATACTACCAAGTTTTTGCACTTGTAAAATATATTCCTCGGCTACTGTACGAGAAAAATGATCTGGAGTAAGGTCAGCGGTTTCCTCTTCCAGGATTATTTTATCAAAAAGATTAAATAATAGCTCAAAATTTGTGTTCATCTCATGGTTTCCATAGCTAAGAATTTATCGGGAATTTTCTGTGTGCCTTAAGTTAGAATATTACAAAGATAAGTAATTCTAGGCCTTTATAGTGTTTCATTTTAGTGATTTGACTATAATTTGATCGAACTTTTATAGACTCTCTGTTGATTTGTTTCATCTACATACAAGCCGAATGTCTTGGTCCGTTAAGCAATTTAATTTAATGTTCTTTTCTAAAAAACACATATTAGATTGTGAAGCTGACATGATCCTAAGTTTAGTGTTAAAAAGAGGGATGTCATCTAATAATATGTTGAAGCCTTGGTCGCTAGCCGAACTTAAAAGAAATATAGCTCACTTTAGAAGATTAGAGGGTGCAGCATTGCAATCGGTTAGCGCGGGAGACCGACTATTAGTCCTAGATTTCTATTTGGATCAAAAACGTGAACAGTTGGTCCTAGATCTACACCCGCAAAATTACCTTTTAACAATGCAGCAAACTACTAGAAAAAAGTGGTCGAAAAAAGAAGTACCCATGGGCCTATTTATTAAAGCCAATTTTTTGGGAAGAAGACTGATAGAGTTCGAACTTGTTGAAAGTTTTGGACGGGTTTTGAAACTCCATTTTTCTGAAACCGATTACATTGAATTTAGGCTGTATTCTTTCGACTTAAATGTAGGGGCCTTTGCTAATTCAAAATCATTGTTTTGGAAGAAGCCTAAGGATCTCAAAGAGGTAGAGGATAATTACGTTCCTAGCATTATTCGAGATTTGGCCGAAGTATCAGGGGCCTGGTGGGCTCAATTTACTTCCTCTACTTCAAAGGCTCGAGAAAAACAGAATAACGATAAGGCTTCTCAAGTCCAAAAGAGGGAAGTCGCCATAAAAAAGATAAATGAATCTCTTGGTTCAGATAAAAAAAATATTTGGAAAGAGTTTGCTGAAGAATTGAAGCAAGTCCAATCATTAGATGTGGATACTAGATTCTCTAAGTTTTTAAATCCTGATATTTCTTGGTCAGAGAATATGCAGAAGGCATTTTCTGAGTATAGAAATTTTGATCAAAAAAACCTTAAGAAGTTAGAAAAAATAAAAAAGTTAGAAAGAGAAATTGTAGATCTTCAAAAAGATAAGAAAAGTTCAGACTTGGTCCAGAAAAACAAGGATTTGCAGGTATTGACTAAAGCAAAGACAAGATCACTTCACCTTGATTCTGGCCATAGAGTTCATATAGGAAAGTCGGCAAAAGATAATTTGCAGCTTCTTCGAAAAGCCAAGGCTTGGTATTTGTGGATGCATCTGAAAGATGTTCCAGGTTCTCATTTAATTTTAGAAAAGAATAAAAACGAGGAAGTTTCTTCGGCGGTTTTACGACAGGCAGCGTTAGCTTTGTTGGAAGAAAGCCTCAAGTCAAAATATGAAAAAGAGAATTCCTATTTGATTCAATACTCAGAGGTTCGATATGTAAGGCCTATTAAGGGTGATAAATTGGGTAGAGTTAGTGTTCAAAAAGAAGATGTTTTGAATTTCAAAGAGTAGATTGATTGTTTCTAATACAATTTAAGATTGGAACTTGTCAGAACTTTTGTCCAGCCTTAGCATATGAGTATGTTAAATGTGAAAGGAATCACTAAATATTACGGAGACTTTTTAGCACTAGATGATTTATCTTTTGAATTGGATAGATCTCAGGTGGTGGGACTAATAGGTCCAAATGGGGCGGGTAAATCAACCGCAATGAATATTCTTTCCGGTGCGATATCTGCTAGCCAAGGAAGTATTGATTTCAACGGAAAACAGATCCGTCAATCCACATCAGAATGGAAATCAAATGTTGGGTTTTTACCAGAACAGGTACCAATTTACTCTGACATGACAGTGTCTGAGTTTTTGAGTTTTAGCGCTGATCTTAAAAAGATTCTACCCGAAGATAAGGATAATTACATTAGAGATGCCAGTGTTCGCTTGGGATTGGTTGATGTACTAGATAATTATTGTGGTAATCTGTCAAAGGGCTTCAAACAGCGTCTAGGATTGGCAACTGCAATCTTGGCTAAACCCACATGGATTATTCTTGATGAGCCGTTGTCTGGATTAGATCCTGAGCAAGTAATTCAAATTAGAAGTTTGATTCAAGATTTAAAGTCAGATCATAGCATACTAATTTCCTCACATAATTTGTCCGAGCTAGAGAGCCTTTGTGACCGTGCAATTATTTTGGTTAAAGGGAAGAAGAGAGCTGATCAAAGCATAAGGGAGCTTTTAGGGAAAGAACAGAGTTTGATGAGCTTCAGACTTGAATTTAGAGATAACCCATCCTTGTTGATGGCCTTAGAATGCTTGGAAGAGCTAAAGTTGAATTTTAGCCAAGTTAATAAATTTAGTACCGATATTTGTTTCGATAGTGAGCTGGAGATGGACCGATGTCTACTAAAGCTATTGTCGCAAGGCGTGGGTTTAGTGGGAGTAAATCGCAATAGGGTGAAACTGGAAGATGTTTTCATTAGCGCTCTTAAGGATAATGAAGATGCTCTATTATAAAAAAGATTTATTTT
>JBGCGH010000076.1:0-8560 GCA_045110695.1 Bdellovibrionales bacterium
CCCCACCAGGTAAGTTTTCTTTTGACTGGGTAGGACATCCGTCTTCTCCTATGGTATGAACATCTTCAGAAGAAAATACGCATTGGATCCCGAAATTTTTTCTACCTCTTGGAAACCCCAGCTTTTGCCTGAGACGTTTTCTCATTTGGTGTAAGAGGCCGTCATTATAGCTTTTACTTAAATCTGATATTTTGATTTGTGTAGGATCTTGTAATCCTCCCGCACCTCCACAAACTACAAGTTCTATTGATTTTTGCTTGCACAAACTGGCTAGTAGGCTTTTGTTTCTTAAAGAATCTATCGCATCGATAACAAAATCAAAAGAGGGGCTTAGGATCTCCATTGCTGTTTCTTCCGTGAAAAAATCAAGTTTTTTGACAACCTTAATTTCAGGGTTAATAGATAACAGTCTTCTCTCTAGGGCATCTACTTTTGGCTTATAAAGCTCCTGCTGAGTGGCATGTATCTGTCGGTTTGTATTTGTAATACAAAGCTCGTCCATGTCGATTAGATGAATTTCACCAATCCCGCTACGGGCTAAGGCCTCTGCGGCCCAGGAGCCAACTCCGCCTATTCCAATGATTGCAATTTTAGATTGGGAGAATAACTTTAATGATTCTAGGCCGTAAAGCCTGGCCAGGCCACCAAAGCGAGCTAAGAAGTCCTCACTAGGAGTGTTAATAATAGGCTTAGTTATTGATTCTTTTTCCATAAAACCGTAGATGGTATAACATGATCCGCGGCCAGTTTGGTCTTGGCAGCTCAAATTTGAAATATATACCGGGAGAAAGTGTGGATATGCAAATCTTTATCATTGGCGCTGGCCGAATTGGGACCTGTTTTCATAGAAAAATAAAAAACTCCATTTTAATAACAAGAAATTCCAACTGGGATAAGTTGACAGATGCAAAGCCTGACTCCTTAATTTTAGTCTGCACTAGGAATGATTCACTTGAAGATATTATTGAGGCCACGCCAAAGTCTCTCCACTCAAATCTATGTTTTATTCAAAATGGAATGCTAACTGGCTTTCTAAATGAAAAGGGCCTTGAAGATTCTGGGAGAGGATTAATTTATTTTGCCGTTCCAAGTGTAGGCGAAGAGCCGGTTGTAGGTGCTGAAAGTGTATTTAGTGGCCCCAAAGTTAAGGCCTTGGTTGATTTATTAAATTCCGTTGGTTTGTCGTCAAAACAACTCGATAGATCTACATTTGAAAAAGAAGAAATGGAGAAGTTGATATGGAATGTTTGCTTTGGGCTACTGGGCGATAAATATAAAGTCACAGTGGGTGAAGTATTGGAAGGCCACCGAGAGCTAACTCATAAACTGGTACTTGAGTTAGCTTATTTGGCGAACGAAGGGGCTGGAGTGAGCTTTAATTTAGAAAGTCTTTGGCAACGAATTGAAAATTACTCCCTAGAGGTAAGTCACTATCCAACCAGAGTGAAAGAGTGGAAATGGAGAAACCAATGGTTTGATGATTTAATTCCAAAACATGTCTCAAGGGTTCCATTGTTAGACAAACTTCATCAAGAATTTAGACCGCCTACTCATAGTTGAAAGAAATGCTGATTCTATCAAACTCAGAGGGGTTGGCAGGAACTTCGTGTCTTAGCCAGCTCTCAAAAAGTACTAAATCACCATCCATTAAGTTTAATTTTACGAAATGCTGATTTTTTTCAGAGGCATCCCAAATTTTTCTTGGTGAATTCATCATTAGTCCTAGCCTTGGATCTTCAAACTTTATAGAAGGACTATCTTCAGGGATTTGCAGGTAATAGGTTCCGGAGAGAACTGAATTAGGATGAATGTGACCACTGTGGTTTGTTCCGGTCGGCATAATGTTGGCCCAACAGTTTGACATTTGTAGCTCTTCTGAATCTAACTCAAACTCCAGTTCTTTCATAAAAACAGCTACATGCTCGTCTATTTTCTCTTTTAAGTCTTCAAAAGAGCTAGAGAAATTTTGTAACTGATTATAGCTGTTGTAAGAGGTGTAGCCACCTAAATAATTTTCTTCAGACCAATTTACACCCTCTTCATCAATCTCAGATAGCTTAAATATTTCTTGAATGAGTGTTTTATTATAAGGATCGATTCCATCTTCCATAATTCGGTTTTGATATATTTGGGTGGGAAACATTAACTTAGTTGGCATTACAACTCTCCTATTTTAAAAAATGAATTTGAGAAATTTTCAGTACACTGAGATAGAACCGTTTGAGGTTTTATGCCTTTAATTTTTCCAACGGACTCTGCGACCAGAAGAATGGATTCTGGTCTGTTTTGTGGGAAGGGAAAGTTCCGTGGGGGAGAATCAGGAGAGTCACTTTCTAAAAGAAGGTGACTCAAATCTAGTTTTCTAATGGAATCGACTAGTTTCTTATTTTTCTCTACTGTTGCGGCGGCTCCAATAGATAGTTTTAAGCCAAGGTCCAAATATTCATTTGCAATTTCGATGGAGCCATTAAAGGCATGGACCATTCCTTTTAGCGTAGTTTTTTTGGATTTAAGTATCTCAATGGCTTTAGCATGTGATCTGACAATGTGTAAAATGATAGGTTTATTAATTGTTATAGCTTGATCGAGAGCAAGACTGAAAATCTCTTCTTGTAATTTGATTGATCTTTGGAACTGTTCACGGCCATCAATTCCAATTTCTCCAATAAAATCGTATATCTTTCTCTGACTATCCATTTTTTCTAAACTTTCAACTATATTATCTTTTCTGTCCTTTAAAGAATGGACCCAATAGGGATGAATACCAAAAGATGTAAAAATATTTTCGTATTGGATTTTTAATTTTAGTTGATCGTCTAAATCTGCAGGTGAATATCCAGCATTTAAAAAATAACAAATTTTTTTACCTAAAGCAGATTCAATAGACTCATGTAAAACATTTTTGAGTCTTGGGTCAGTGAGATGGCAATGGGAATCTATATACATAATATGATTCTGAATTTAATCCATGATTGTGGCAAGGGAATGTAGAAAATAGTGAATTATTTTTCGAAGGCTACTCAACTATGATAAAGGTCTAACCCATCTCAATTAAAAACATATTGCAGTTCCGTTTTCTGATAAAATTACTATCTAATGGTCGAGTTCATTGAGTGATTTCTGGTCGCCAATAAACACTCGTTTTTGAGGGGACTATGTTTTTTCTTCTTTCGTCTAGCTTCCTCTGTAAATTACCGTTTTAACTAATAAAAGTACCTCTAGTACCGATAAGAAAACTATATATTCATTTACTTAACGGAGTAGATTATGGATTTAGCAACGGTCATAGGTTTTTTAGGTGCTTTCGGTATTGTGGGTTCAGCCATTATACTTGGGGGTGATGCCTTAATGTTTTTAAACATTCCATCCATTTTGATCGTGGTACTCGGAAGTATTTTTGTTGTAATGATGAAGTTTAATTTAGCTCAGGTATTTGGAGTCGTAAAAATTGCGATGAAAGCTTTTATGTTCAAAATGGAAACACCTGAGGAGCTAATTACGAAGTCCATAGAACTTGCTGCAGCAGTAAAAAAGGGTGGTATTCTAGCCTTAGAAAATATCTTGGTTGAAAATGAATTTATGAGCCGCGGAGTAAATATGCTGGTCGATGGTTACGATGGTGCTGTAGTAAAGGATATTTTAAAAACTGAAAAATCTAGAACTCAAACTCGGCATGAAGAAGGGCAACGGTTTTTCAATGCAATGACTGATGTGGCACCAGCAATGGGTATGATAGGAACACTTATTGGTTTGGTACAGATGCTTGCCAATATGTCCGATCCAAAATCAATTGGTCCAGCGATGGCTGTTGCCTTACTTACCACACTTTATGGTGCGATTGTTGCCAATATGATTAGTGGGCCAATTTCAGATAAACTAGCCATGAGAAGTGCAGAGGAAGAAAGAAATCAGTCTCTTATTATTGATGCCATTAGCTGTATTGAAGCTGGTTTGCATCCAAATATCGTTAGAGATGCTCTTCAAAACTATATTCCGAGAACCACTCGTTCAACGGAAGACGCTGCGGCTTAATTCTTAACACCTAACAGGGGGAACTTATGTCTGATGAAGAAGAAGATTGCAAATGTCCCCCAGGGGCACCAGGATGGTTAGCTACCTTTGCGGACTTAATGTCCTTATTGATGTGTTTTTTCGTACTACTACTTTCTTTTTCAGAAATGAATGTACCAAAGTTTAAACAGGCAGCTGGATCTTTAAAAAATGCGTTCGGAATCCAAAGAATTGTAATTGCTGATGTAGTTCCGATGGGAAATAGTGCAATAATGACAGAGTTTTCTCCTGGACAGCCAAGCTTAGTTCAGTTTGATACCGTTGCTCAAAAGTTTGAAATTCAGGTCCCGACTCTAGAAGAATTTGAGAAGAAGAAGGATGAAGAGTCAGAGAAGCTAGCTGAAGAAAAAAAGGAAAAACTAAAGGCAGCCCTTGCGGACGAAGTAAAGAAGGGCAATATTGAAATCGAAAAGCAGGGGAAGAATGTTGTTGTTAGAATTAAAGATAACGCATCTTTTAAATCAGGCTCTGTTTCTATGCAAAAAGATTTCGTTCCGGCTTTATTAAAGATTGTCAAAACGATGAAGTCTTTAAAGGGTAAAATCACAGTGGCAGGTCATACAGATAACGTTCCAATAAAATCTAAAAGATATAGGTCTAACTGGGAATTGTCTACAGGACGAGCGGTAACAGTTGCCCATGCTTTGGCAAAAATTGGAAAGATAGAGAATAAACGACTCGAGGTACGAGGTCATGCCGACACATTACCTTTGGTTAAAAATAATAGTGCGGAGAATCGATCTAAAAACCGTCGTGTTGAAATCATTATTGGCGAAGACAAAAAAGAGCTAGTAAAGCAGCTCCTCAAAAAGGGCTATATAGCAAACTAGCTAAGTCTATCGTTATCGGATTTATTTTTTCCAGATTCAGTAGAATTGTTTTCCACATCAGCTGCTAAAATTTGATTTAACTCTGCATTTGCCTGATTAGTGACTGAGATCATTTCCTTCTCATCATCTCTATGATTATACTGCTCTCGAAGTATTTCCTCATCTCTTGAGCGGAAAACAGCAAGTTTTTTATTGATGCTATCTCTTACGCCACCACGGAAAAGTAGTACTTCTTTTGCGACTTCAAGGCTTGTTAGGTAAGTTTCTCTATGTATATTGGTAACTCCAATAGCTAAAAGATCGATCGCATGTTGTCTATTTCTGACTCTCGCTATAATTTCTAAGTGAGGAAACTTATCTTTTACCATCTTGGCAGTTTTTAATGAGTCTTCAACGTCATCTATTGCTAAGACAAAGATTTTTGCATTTTGCGCTCCCGCTAACTCAACGATATCTTCTCTAGAGGCATCGCCATAGAATATTTTTGTTCCAAACTTACGAGCAACATCCACTTGAGCAGCGCTGTGCTCAAGGATGGTGTAGGCGACGGATTGAGATTTTAAAAATCTAGATACGATTTGTCCAAAACGTCCATAACCAGCTACAATCACTTCTACATCGTCTTGTGCGACTGAATCAAAGGGTCTTTCGGTCAGTTCAGAGTAAGTTCTAAGGAATCGCTGATTGAGACTAAAAAGTAGAGGTGTCACTGCCATACTTATTGTAACGGCTGCATTTAATGTGGCGGCTTCATCCACTGAGAATAATTGGTTTGCGGTGGCGGCAGCAAAAAGTACGAATGCAAATTCTCCACCTTGGGGCAAAGTGAATGCCATATTTCTTGCGGACTCATAAGGATACCCAAAAACCCTAGCAATCGAATATACCAATAAGATTTTGATGGACATAAATGCTATAATTATTGCTATTACAGTGTCCGCGTGGTTCACGATGGGTTCAAATTTTAAAGACATACCTACTGCCATAAAGAAGAGACCTAGTAGCAATCCTTTAAAGGGCTGAAGATTACTTTCTATTTCATGGCGATATTCAGAGTTGGCCAAAAGAAGACCGGCTAAAAAAGCTCCTGTTCCCATGGAGAGACCCGCTTCATCCATTAAAATAGCTGAACCTAAAACTACCAACAGACTTAGAGCTGTAAAGACTTCTTGCACTCTTGTTTGGGCAATCCATCGTAGGAAATATCGGATAAAGTAGATTCCAAAAACTAAGAAACCAACAATAATTGCTAGAGCCTTAAGTGCTCCAGTCCAACTAGCATTACCAGTAACTCCAGCCAATAATGGCACTAATGTGATAAGGGGAACCACTGCTAAATCTTGAAAAAGTAAAACGGAAAAAGTACCCTGACCATGGAGGGTTTTGAACTGGTTTTTTTCTTCCAGGATTTGTATACAAAAAGCGGTTGAGCTGAGGGCTAAGCCAAAACCTGCAACAAATGATTTCTCCCAAGAAAATCCGAAGAGAGAAATGAGGCCTGTAAATGCACAACCCGTTAACATAACTTGGCTAGTTCCGAGGCCAAAAACTTCTCGCTTCATTTTCCACAAACGGCTAGGTTGTAACTCTAGCCCGATTAAGAAAAGAAGAAAAACCACACCTAGCTCACTGAAATGTAGAATAGTTTCTGGGTCTTTTACTAATTTTAAAAGTTCAGGACCAACTAAAACACCAGCAAATAGATAGGCTAAGATTGCACCTAATTTAAAAATTCTAAATAGAGGAACAAAAATTACGGCTGCTAAGAGCAGGTATAGAACCTGTACAAATTGATCATGCATAGGGTGACTATATCAAATTATGGACTATTTCCAAGCTTAGTCTTATTTGCAAATTGAACTCCAGAAGGGCTTTGAGCCAATTGCTAAAACCACCCTTTAGTTTTTCCACGGATCGCAATGCCAAGCCTGTAAGAGTCCATACACTCGGAAGGACTGATACAATAACGGACTCGTCCAGCATAGCTTAGGTCAGTATTGAAAAGATCGCCCTGAATCATGGCAAAAATACTGGTACCAGGAGCATCGAAGAATCCATTGGTGTACTCGTTTCTTTCAAATTCCAATTCATTCTGACTCAAGCCAACACTTATTTTTTTATCGTTATGGAATTTTGTTGCGGTGAGGGTTTTGCCCACAATACCAGAGCTATCTAGGGAGTAAATGGTTTCTAACTGGATGATATCAAACAGAGCGCTAGTCATTTTATTTACTGAGCTCTGAATAATTCCAGATATGTATTCTTCACCATCAAAATCATCGTACTGAAGCTGGTAAGCAATGTTGTCCGTTACTGCGCCCTGAATTTCAATTTGAATATAGTCATAGTCAGAAACCTTAAACACATCTCTGTTATAAACAGAGGCAGGTGCGGATCGATTTAGATTTCCAAAGCTAATGTTGATGTTATGGTTTTTGTCCATAATCTCATTTAGACCAAGTCTAAAGCCGTCAAGCCAGCCATCTCTGTCCACTTGAAGGTTAGCGCGGATGCTCGAGGGGCTAGCTACAGGAATAGCACCAGCCTGCGCTAAAATTTTTGTTTCTTTATTGTCATAATGAACGAACGCCCTTCTAAGTCGAAAACCAAAACCACCATCGGAGTCATCGCCCAGGTCAAACTGATTGTCCCAACCGCCACCAAAGCTTTCACTACCGGTCTGGCCATGTAGATGAACACTGGTGTATTCGTTCAATGGAATAGTTAGAAGAAGCTTGATTTGTTGTTGAGTTCTTCGGTGGGTACTTGAAGTTTCGCCCTCTCGAAAAGAGTCTTGAGCTCTAGCCCTCACTCCATAGCTTAAAACATACTGAATCTCTTTTTGGTCCGGTTGAAGTTTTTTTGGGCGAGCCATAAATTCTAATACTTCAAGAGTGGCTTGGTCGTGTCCGCCTTGGCCTTCCTCCTCGTCTACCGAACTGAAAACAGCAAAAGTGTTGATGGAGAAAAGCAATATAAGAACAAAATGACATTTGGCTTTAAGGTTTTGCATCCCGACACTATACCTTGAAACATCACTCAGTGATCAAAAGCTATAAAACTTTCATTCTTTTTTTCTAAGACATGAGTTGATAAGGATATCATTAAAAAAGGCCAGGAAATTAGCACAATTGTTTATGATTTCTTGAACAAATGGGCTTTGTGAAATACTGTAACTCAATGAAATCGACTTTTTTAATTTTAGGAAACCAGCTTTTTCCTCTGAAACACCTATCTGAATATAGTGATTCGACATTTGTTATGATCGAGCACGCTGAATTGGCCTCTCATTTTAAATACCATAAGCATAAAATTATTCTATTTTTTAGTGCTATGAGAACTTACGCAGAAGAGCTGAAGGCAGAAGACTTTAAGCTAATCTACCAAAAGTTTGAAAGTAAAAAGGCTAGCTCTAAATTCACCAAGGATTTACATAGGATGATGGGCACTAGTTCCAAGTTAGTCTGTTTTGAAATCGAAGATAAGTTCTTTGAATCCGAAATTGTAGAATTTTGTAGAGATAATAATATAGATTTGGAGTTTGTCTCTTCCCCAATGTTTCTATGCAGTAGAGACGACTTTAAAAAGTATAATGATCGAGTTAAAAAACCCTTCATGAAAAACTTTTATGAATCTCAGCGGAAAAATATGAAGGTGTT
>JBGCGH010000077.1:0-5891 GCA_045110695.1 Bdellovibrionales bacterium
AATTAACGCGGCCTTGTCATCAGGATTGGCTCTAGCTCCAAAAAGATGAGGGTAGGTCGCAAGACTCAGATGATCGGGTAAGAAGGCGTACATCTCCTGTCGAGTTACAAATTTATTTGTCACAACCTTAGATGTAAAATCAGAGTCTGCTCTTCCGAAATTTAGCATTTTTTTTGATAAACTCTTTGTGAACAAACTGGCCCTATTTTTATAGCTCTCAAATTTTAGCTTTGGAAGATCCATTTTATCCAGATTTTGCCTAATCTGAAGGGCTCTAAACAAAACATCTCCTTCATTTTTTTGCGTGAGTCGTTGAAGGTACTCTGGAGTTTTAGACATTAACTCCAATAGTTGTTTCGATAGCTGGGCTTGCATGAGCTGCCATTTTAGGTTCAAAGCCTTATCATTTTTAATTCGATTCAGATCCCCTGGCTGAAGCCCCTCCTGCATTAATAATTTAAGAGTAGCCATATCAATGGTTTTATCGGTAGAAAGAGATTTAGTTGCTAAAAAGAAGGATAAAGTTTTAGCAAGATCTGCCTCTCTAACAGCACGACTCATTTCAGATTGCTGGGATTTTTCGATCTCCATATACTGATATTCACGGGGGCTCATTGCGAGTTTTTCTCTAACGTAGTTCTTCACAGGCTCCAGAGTTCTTATATTCTTTCCGACTCTTAAAGGAGTTTTTCCGTCCCTATCGAGTATGACTTTACCACTTTTATCTCGAACGATTCGGTTCACGTCTACTTCGTTTATAATAGCAGCCGCTTTATTTAACTGTCCTTGGGCAAACCACATATAGTGAATGAATATCAAAGTAAACTTACTATAAACCCTTGTTCCGAACGTCATGATTTTTTGCCAAAGACCTAACTTAGAAAGCTTGTTTGCCTTTTGCTCCAAGCGGTCGGCGAGCACATCATTTTTACCGCGCATAATCTTAGACATGAGCCTTAAACTCGGAACCGTTACGGCACTGAGTAACATACTGAGGGGAATGATTGCCGTGATAACAGCCATAGACTTCAAAAGACTCTCTCTGTACATCACTCCATCTACATAGAACTCCTTAAGCACAGGAGGTACAAAGTTTTTTTCGATTGTATCAATAATTTTGAGTTGTTGCTCTATCGCGTAATCCACTGCGTAGTAACCCCCAAAAATACCTGCTAAACTGATAGTTACCTTTTTAGAGAGGAGAGTTTTCCATATTTTTTGTGCTCGCGTTAATTTATTGTGCTCCCCATACATCCTCTGCATTAGATCATCAGAATAAGCACCCAAACGGCGGCGCTCTAAAGCCTCCTGCATTCCTTTGTATTCATCTCGGTCCCCAATATCCGTAGACACTCCGGCGAAAAATTTACCTTTATTGGCTTCATATTCGGTAACTTCCCTTTGCGCCTCTACTATAAGCCTTTGAGTATCTTTATTCCAGACATCGAGAGTATCTCTATCAAAGCTACGTTTTTTTAAGCCTTCTACTTCTTCCATCTTCTGGACTAAATCATTGATGTGCTCAGGGCTTAACTTGGAAAGAAGCATCCTGTGAACTGGATCAGATTGATTTTGAGTACTACCAGGCAGACCTCTCTCAATAGTTTTAGAGCCTTCTAAAAACTTACGCAATTCCCGAGGATCTTCTTCAACAATTTTCTTTGCATACTCCTCAACCAAATTGATATCCATTTTTTCTGGTACAGCTACCATGGCCATAGCTGCAAAGTACTGACGATAAAGTTTATCAAAGTCGTATATTAGCGAGCGAGGATAGACACCCTTGCCTACCGGTACCACTTCTCCTGACTGGTTTACCCGGCTAATTAGAAGATCTCCAGACGAGTAGATTCTCCTTGGAACTACATCTCCAGTCACTCTGTTTCTATCACGATCGCTATCCTCTAAAATTAAATCATTCAATGAAACAGGTAAGCTCTCCGCCCTAGTCATAAACTTTATATTTAGTTTTTCTGTAGCGTGAATTTCCGGAACTCTAAACAAATCCTTAAACAAAGGAACAGGCTCCTGGAATACATATTGAGCAGCACTAATCATACTGATTACATGGACCTGTCCGTTCCTTGATACAATGACAACCATTTCAGCGTCTTTTGTTACACTAACAGGATCCAGCCCATGAAAACGATGGGTTGCCATGACTTCATTACCGTTTTTGGCTGATAGTACAACATCACCTTCCCTAATATCTAGATCGATACCGGTATAACCAATGCTCTTTAATTGAGAGGAGTTTTTAAAAATATCTACGTTTTGAAGCTCACCAGCAACATTATAAGAAATACTCTGACGGCTAAGATGAAGACCATCTGCATCAGCCAATTTCATTCGGTCGATGTCACCATCACGTAGAGTCTCAAAATATTTTTGATGGTTTTCTGTAACTTCGCGGATTCTAGGATCGGCTTTCGCCATCTCAAAAAGTTTATCGTCTGGATTTGAAGGAGCTTTACCGTCATCACCGGATTCTTGAGCGACTGCCCTTACCGGATGCTGGAGAATTGTAAAACCTAAAGCAAATTGAAAAACGATAACAAAATTAAATAACAAACGGCTAAAGCTCTTTAAGCTTTTCATATACCCAGCTCCCAACTAATTCATATTAAGGGCACTGAGAAATATGGGAGGACTGTTTCCGACATTTATCAATGCCCCCCAGCAAATAAGCCTCTAGTATCTACTAAAGTAGTGAAATTGTTGAGCAAAATAGTGTTTGTGGGAAATCTTTATAAGGAATACCTATTGAATGAGGAAGATGTACAGGGTTTATAAGATCTGTGGTGGGGTTTTATAAGAGATTCTTATGGGTTTTTGGTTTTTCAGTCGTTTTTAGCTCTGGCGCCGCGGGGGCTTGCTCTGGGGTGATTTTTGGTTTGGTGGTGGGGACGAGAATTAAAGCCAATTCGAACCAGTCTCGTCCGTACTCAGACACGCAACTCCGTGCGGACGAGACTGGTTCGAATTGGCTTTAATTTTTTCTTCGTTTTTGGGGATGGATGTCTTTTGGAGAACGGAAATCTAAGTATTGGGGGGAAGGGTGTAAAAAAATTAGTAAATTAGTAACTTAGTAACTTAGTAACTTAGTAACTTAGTAACTAAAAATTAAAAAGGGAAGTGAGCTGTGTCACTTCCCTTTTGGTGGTTTGTTTTAGGAATTAGGATTTCTTTTTTCTTCTGGAGGCTAGTACGAAGGCTACGAAGATAAAGTGGGCTCCTACGAAGATGGAGACGAACTCAATTCCGCCGGCGCCGAAGCCGTAAGAGTGAAGACCTGCTCCTAGAACGTAGTTTACGCCGTACCAAGCCATTACTACTAGGCTAAATGCGATAACACTTCCGGCGATTAGGCCTACTTGTCTTAGTAGTCCACCTTGTTTAGCATGTAAGAGAGCTAGGTAACCTAATAACGCTATCAATGCCCAGGTTTCTTTTGGGTCCCAGCCCCAGAATCTTCCCCAGGAGTAATCGGCCCACACGCCTCCGAGAATGGTTCCGGCGGCTAAGAGTACAACACCTACTTTTTCTGATCTGTAGATGGCATTTTCGATTTCGTTAATTTTCTTTTTGTATTTGATTTCGTCTTTGAGAATGAAGAAAAGTGCAATATCTGCGAGAACGAAAGCTAATAAGAAAGTACCATAACTAAAAGTAATGGTTAGGACGTGAACAACAAGCCATAAATTAGATCTAAGAACTGGCTCAAGAGGCTGTAAGGTGGCGTCTAAAACACCAGGGGCCATATCTGCTAGAATTAAACAGAAGACACCGGAAATAGCTGAGGCTAGGAGCATGAACTGATTTTTCTTTTTCCACTCAAAAATCATGGCGCTGATAATCGCCGCCCATGGGACCCAGATCACAGTTTCATACATATTTGATACTGGAGGACGACCAGTTAAGTAAACCCTCAAGGCAAAGCCATAGGTGTGCATAATAAAACCACCAATGAGAAATACCCACGCAGCTGTATAAAACATCTTTTTGTCTAAGACCCAAAACATAAATAGAAGAACACCAGCAAGGGCGTACATAATCCAAGCCCATAGAAATGGAGCTAATTTGTTATAGTGGACCTCTACCTTTATTGGAGTTTTGTGTTTCTTTTGAAAATCTTGAGGTATATTTTTTTGGGTGAAATCTGCAGTTGCTTTGTTTAGAGCCTGGTAATCACTATCGGAGGCTTTTTCCATCTTTGTAACGAGATTTACAAATGCCTTGGATACCATAGAGAAAGACTCGGCCTCCTCAGGGCTAAAATCCCTAAATGCCTTCCACTTATCTGCGTCAGCACCTGGGTTTGGAATCAAACCTGGGTGGAAACCTTGTGATATTGCTTGAAATAAGCTTAGCTGATTGGCAAGTGTTTGCACGGCTTGATCAAAAGACCCCATTCTTTCCTGGTCTTCTTTTTTGTTTTTCACGTCTTGAATTAATGATTGCAGTCTAGGGTTGCTCAACAACTCTATTGGAGTGTAATACTTTTTTGTTTCAGGCAGACCTAGATTCTTTTTTAAATCTCGATAGTCAATTTTAACTATCTCTGTCTTGATCCAATGGTCTGGCAAAAGCATCCAAGTAAATACAATCTCAACCGGGTCCTTACTCTTATAATTTTGCTTACCATAAACGATTTGCATGGTCTCTCTAGCAAAAGTATGAAAAGGCTTATATCTACCGCCATCCTGAACATACAGACCCTTTAAACCTGATAGGTCGGCATGAGCCACTCCACCAACAAGTAAAAAACTTAAAATAATCCATAGCTGCTTCATTTTTCCACCTTTTTAGGTTTGATGTAATAGTGTCTAAAATAGAAAAGTAAAATAGAACCAAGTGTGACTAAAGCACTCCCCAGATACTTCCAAAACCTTCCTGGATCGTGATTAACACTCAATATAGAAGTTGTAGGCTTGCCGTCGTCATCTCTTTGAAAACTTGCTTGATAAAAAGTGAAGCCTTTATACTTTAGGGGTTCATTCATTGATATTACGATCTCGCCAGTATCTGGAACACTTACTCTACTGGCGTAACTTGCCGCTCTTTGGGTTCCAGGATACTTCTCCATCATAAACTCTTCGAGCTTAACTGCGAAACCTAAATCTACCTGCTTGTTTCCCCAGTTAATAATGTAAGCGCTGTTGTCTCCATAAAATTTTAAGACTCCGTTAATCCCCATCCAATGCTCTTTACCGCGATACCTTAGCTTTACAGCTTCCCTAGTAATTCCCGATGGATATTCTTTGGGAGTAAACTCAGTTCGTGACATTGCGTGCTTGTAGTTAGCTAGTAAACTTAAGGTCATTCCCATCCAAGGAGTCATCACTGGCTCGCCTAGAGATAGTTCGCCCTTAGAATAGATCTCTTGAGATTCTTTTTTGTAAATTTCGTATTTGGTTTTGTCCCCTTCATAATAAATCAAAAGGGTATTCTTAACGACATCAACTGACTTAGGCCGATTTTCTGCAAAAATTATTTTAACGGGCCCTAGATCTTTCTCCGTATCTTTGGCTCGTATCGCCATCCAGTCGCTGAAATTTGCCTGTGGATTCTTAAGTAAAAATCTTATCGCTGGTTTATCTAATTCGGAGTCACTAGCAACGATTCTTCGTCTTTCAACAGCAAAGGGATGATATTCAATGATTTCAATCTCACCATCAGGCATTTTAAATTTGTAAGCTTTTTTATCAGGAGGTGTTCCGATAAAATCCACCACTTCGCTATGGATTGCACTGTAAGAATCTCCATCATGAGTTGCATAGACGCTGAAAATCTTTTCCGACACACTAGCAAATTTTGAGCTTCCCCCTACGGGGATGGAAACGCTACCATCTAAACCCAACTTTTGAGTCATTACGGATCCGATCACAATA
>JBGCGH010000078.1:0-4791 GCA_045110695.1 Bdellovibrionales bacterium
GTGGTTCTTCACTTGAAAATTTTAGGAAATAATAGCAGGTGGTAGTTTAGCGCCAGCCCGTAGTTTCTGAACAATGAAGAAGGCCCCGAGCTTTCATCGGAGGTAGGTTTTAATATAAGTTTATAAACATTTTCTGGTTTGAACTTAATTTTTCACAGAGCTGTAGAGCTTGAAAGCTACAGCTCTACCGGCCCTTTTACTTTTTAACTATATCTAATAGTTCGACTTCGAAAACCAGAACAGAATTTGCTGGGATCCCTGGTCTTGCCATTGCCCCGTAAGCTAATTCACTAGGGATAACTAATTCGTACTTTGAACCTACAGTCATCATTTGTAAAGCCTCAATCCAGCCTTTGATCACACGGTTCACTGGGAACTCGGCAGGCTCTTTTCTAGCATAAGAAGAATCAAACTCACTCCCATCAATTAAAGTTCCTTTGTAGTGAACCTTAACCACATCGGTTTCTTTTGGCTTCTTGCCTTTACCTTCAGTTAATACTTTATATTGTAGGCCGCTCTCTGTAACTTTAACGCCTTCTTTTTTCTTATTGGCTTCTAAGAAGTCGGAACCTTTTTTAGTATTAGCTTCAGCCATTTTAGATTGCTTTTCCATCATCGTCTTACGAAGAGTCTGCATGGCTGTTTGTTGTTCTTCTTTTGAGATTCTTGGCTCTGCACCTTTAAGTGCATCTTCAATCGAGGCAGCTACGATATCAACATTGATTTCTAGGCCTTGAGATTTCATTCCTCTACCAATCTCCTGACCAATAGCATAAGCTGCTTTGTCTTCATCAGTTTTGATAGTTACGTTTTTTTTCTGTGTACAAGCTGCCACTAGGGATAGGCCCAAACCAAGTACTAGAAGCTTTTTCATAATTGTTCTCCCTCGAGATGATTTTATTAAGTTACTTGCGATACCGCAAAATATCCCCTATGAAAGTACGAAAGTACCTAAGATTCAAGGAGAATCCAGAAAAAGCTAAAGGAGAATTTGAAAATGAGTACAATCCGAGCAAAGCATATTTTAGTTAAACATGAATATGAATTAGAAGACGTTAAAAAAGCACTGACTGAAGGCAAAACTTTTGAGGAGCTAGCAGGTAGCTTTTCTACATGTCCAAGTGGTCGCTCTGGTGGCGATTTAGGTTCTTTCGGCAAGGGGCAAATGGTTCCTAGTTTTGAGCAAGCTGCCTTCGGTCTTGAAGTTGGTCAGGTTTCTGAGGCGGTTGAAACACAATTTGGATACCACTTAATTTATAGATACTGAGTAGCGATAGGTTCAAAAAAACAAAACCGGAGTGCTAAATGCTCCGGCTCGTTTTTTATCACAGCTTAAAATGAACTTATTTTTTTAGACCATTTGGAAGCTGTTCGATACTGAAAGTATCTGCACTTCCACTAGGAAGACCCTGAGATCTACCACTAATCAAGTCAATGCCTTGATTAACTGTCCTTTGCGTATTGATAATTGGATTTTGTGTTTGTACCGTAGCAGCTTCTTCCTCTTGCATTCTTAAATGCGGTAGACACCATACGATCAACTGAGATCGGCTTTTAATTTCCATTTTTTTGTAGATATTAGTTAAATGGAATTTTACCGTTTTTTCAGTAACAAACAATTTATCAGCAACTTCCTTATTAGCCATCCCCTTAGACACTAATTCAGCTACTTCAACTTCACGATTCGACAATCCTCTTTGTAAAAGAAATTCTCTGAGCATCCTTGCTTCCCCCTCTTTTTGCATCCCTGTAAAAGCTTGAACATCATCATTGATGTCCTGTGCTTTAGACTATTGTCCTGATGAAAAGGGTTAATGAAAAGGAAAAATTAATTTATTTCGCCCCGAGTAATAGTGATGCAAGGACTTGAAGTGTAGGGATAATGCCAGTAAAATTAGGTACTTAAATATATATACTAAAAGTTAAACTTGAGGTTAGAATGGCGCAACATATTCCGTGGCAATTGTTATCTGATGATGCAAAAGAACAAGTTTTGACCGAATCGGTTTCCAGAGATGGAACTGACTATGGTCTTTTAGAGGCAAGTATTGTGGTAAAAAAAGAGCAGTTGAGGGCCAATCTTGAAAATAAAAAGGCATTTCTTTTTTACGATGAAGACTCTGACACTATCAATGTGATCCCAGAATCAGAGCTAGATAAGCTGCCCCTCGAGATTGAACAAGGTCTATAAAGTATTAATAAAGCTTCCTAGCTCCTTTAATACATTAAGTGGTATTTCATGACCTCCACCAAATTCTATAAAGTCGACATTAAACCCACTAGATTTAAAAGCCTTTCCTAAGCTCAAAGCATCCTTTGGTGACAAGAGTGCGTCGTTCACTCCATGGGATTGAAAGATAGGAAATTTATTTTTTTGAATTTCCATCTGAGAGCTCCACTGATTTTTACCTAAATAGGTACCACTTAGGAGAACAAGAGCCCTCCAGTTATGTTGACTATACAAGGCAATATGAGTGGATACCATCGCTCCTTGAGAGAAGCCCCCAATAATAGTTTCTGTGGGATTTAAGTTCAATTCTTCTAGAAGCTGGTTTTCCATTTCTTCACAAAGCTTAAAAAGGGGTTCGGGAATATCGCCGGTTAAATCTCTATGAGAGCCTGTCATCATAGCACTTTCCAGTGCTTCTATATCAATCGGAAACCAAGCTCTACCTGATGGTACACCGTTAGCTTCCATAATTCCGTTTGGAAAGTAGGCATTTCTTACCTTAGACAAATCCATATAATTTAGAAGTCCCAGGAGATCGTCAGAGTCTGCACCAAAACCGTGAAAGAGAACTAGATCAAGTCCCTTTGAGTTGATTTCTACTTCGTTGTAGTCAAAAATAGAACCCTGATGGCGTTTTAATTGAATGCTCATAAACTTTTCCTTGGTACGTAATCATGTTCAACTATTTTTTAATTCTAATAGTAAGTTTCAGCAGTGTATGCGCTTTTGCTAAGATTGACAACAAAGACACAAAAGCACAGAAGATTTTAATTATAGGTGATTCACTCACTGCCGGCTACGGTGTAAGTAAAAAAGAGGCTTATCCAAAATTGTTAGAAGAAAAACTCAGAAAAAACGGCTTTAACTATGAAGTAGTAAATGCTGGGAGTTCTGGATCTACCACCGCTGGATGTATTAAAAGACTTCGCTGGCAGATGCGAGGCAAGCTAGATCTGTTGATGATTGCCTTAGGTCCAAATGACGGTTTGAGAGGCTTCGATTTAGAAGCGAGTAAAAAAAATTTAGTCAAATGTGTAAGCTTGGCTAAGTCAAAAAAAATCCCTGTGGTTTTAGCGGGTATGGAAATACCTATCAACTACGGGGAAAAATACAGAGATCAATTTAGAAGTATGTATAAAGAGATTTCTCAAGAGCAGGGGATAAAGCTATTAAAGTTTTTACTCGTTGGTGTTGCTGGGGAAAGAAAATTAAATATTGAAGACGGTATCCACCCCAACGCTTCAGGGCATGAGGTAATAAGTAAGACCGTTTTTCAATTTCTAAAATCGAATCAATTGCTTAAAAATAATCCAAAGGATGTTAGAAAATGATATTGAAGGCTGAGAATCTTTCCAAAACTTATTTGCAGGGATCAAGGGAAATCCCCGTGATTGAGAAACTTGATTTTGAAATCCCCAAAAATGAAAGTTACGCTTTTGTCGGTAAAAGTGGAAGTGGTAAAACAACCTTGTTAAGTATCTTGTCCGGTATTCTAAAGCCAGATGGTGGAGATGTTACTATTAATGGTAGCAGTCTATATAAATTGGATGAAGATGCTCAATCTAGATTTAGAGCCCAAAATATTGGAATCGTATTTCAACAATACCATCTTATGCCAGATTTAGATATTTGGGAGAACGTTTGCCTTCCCTTAGAAATCAATCAAAAAGATAATTTTAAAAAAGCAGAATCTTTAATTGAGCTGGTTGGCCTGAAGGATCGTATGCAACACTACCCCTATCAGTTAAGTGGCGGGGAGCAACAGAGAGTGGCTATTGCAAGAGCTTTGGCTATCGAGCCTAAAATTTTGTTTGCCGATGAGCCATCTGGTAACTTAGATGAAGGGACGGGAGACAAAGTAATGGGGCTTTTGTTTGACGCAGTATCGGAGCTCAAAATACCCATTGTTTTAGTAACTCACAGCAAAGCGCTTGCAGATAAATGTGACCACAAATTTAAGGTGCAAAATGGGTCTTTGGAAACTATTTAAACTAAGCCTTCGCGCTATTAAAACGAACCGTCGCTTTAGCTTACTCCTGCTGGGCAACATTTTTTTAGGTCTTTTTTCTCTTCAAGTATTATTTGAATTTAGAAATACAGTGGAAATTTCACTAAGTAATAACTCGAAGAGCATCTTAGGGAGTGATCTAAAAGTATCTAGTAGAAGAAATATTATCGGCGAGGATCGGAAAAAAATTGACGATGCCATTGCCCCTGGAATGAGCCAGCGTTCTGATATGATGACCAGTTATTCTATGGTTAATTTTTCTCAAGCTGCAAGATTAGTTTATATTAAGGCCATTCAAACTAGTTTTCCCTTCTATGGAAAAATGCTTTTCCAAGATGGAACAAGCGATTGGAATATAAATAATTTTGGAATGGCGGTAAGTTTAGATCTCGCCAATCAATATGAACTTAAAAAAGGGGATAGGGTTCGCTTGGGCTCACAAGATTTTACTGTTCGTCACATTATAGAAAAAGATGTTGGTGTGAGCACAAATTTTGCCAATTTAGCTCCTAGTGTTTATATTTCCCTAGAAGATTTTAAGCCCACTGGTTTG
>JBGCGH010000079.1:0-14241 GCA_045110695.1 Bdellovibrionales bacterium
TCCGTCACAACAGACCCAATGCAGGCAATCTTATAAATAGCGGCTGGGGTTTTCACAATCACTGGCTTCCAAACCGCATGAGATAGATAGCGATCCTTGTCTTTAATAACCCTAACATTCCGAATGTTTTCCTCAGAAAAGGCGGTTGGATACTCTGCTTGAATGGACCAATCTACCTTACTTCTCAAAGCCTTGTCTAAAAAATCGATCACCTGATCAAGCTCGTTTGCCTTGGGGCTAATTGGACCTTCCATAGAACTCTCCTTGTAAATAAAAGAACTGCCGGTTCTTATTCACTACCTTGTATACTTAAGTATACTAGATGATTGAGATTTAGGTATTTGGATAGACCATTTCCAGACCCTCAATCACTAAACTTTGGTAAAAAATAGAGACATCGAAACCGAAAAAACTTCACAAGCCAGACTAAAGAATGTAAGAATAGGGTTCATTGCAGTGAAAGCAGTGAAATAACAATAATTTACAGGAGTTAGTTATGGCTGAAAAAGATGAAAAATGGCCAGATAACAAACCGGGAAAGTTCTATGTAGATCAAGCATGTATTGCTTGTGACGCCTGTGTAACTGCGGCTCCTGATAACTTCATAATGGATGAGGATACGGGCCACGCCTATGTATCAAAACAGCCAGATGGTGCAGAAGAAGAGGAAATGGTCGTTGAGGCCCTCGAAGGATGCCCCGTGGAAGCTATCGGAGATGATGGAGACTAATCTTTTTCTTCGTCTGTTTTTGCCATTTTACGATCTGACGACCAAGCTAGCTTGGTCGTTTTTACTTTAAACTCAATAAAGGTTCGAGTCCCTTGCTCTAGAAGTGCAAAGTAAGATCCCGCTTTCCTTCCCTGAGTAGTCGGTAATTCAGCAGTTAAAGTGGGGATACCTAAAACTTTCCCTGAATAGTTGCCAAGACTTCCGGGAAAAGTACCATAGGAATAGTATTTTAAATCTGGAGTTGCTGCCATAATCTCATATTTGAGCTCTTTACAGGACTGCATATAAGACTTCCCAAACTCTTTCTCCAAATCAGAATCTGGTCCATCATAATCTAAAAAGTTAAGAGGCGCGTGAATACTCAAAATTTTATGTGGCTTAAATTCTGAAATTAGCCATTTTTGAAACTTAGTTTCCGGCTCCGAATCGGGATGATCACCAGGGAAATAACGTCTTCGCTTTTTATAACGATCCTCCCAAAGCTTACTAGCTAGTTTATCCCAACTTGGAGTTCCAAAATTTCTATTTAGATCCACCTTATTATAGTTGGTTCTCGTCCCAGACCTATACCTTAAAAAACCATCAGGATTTACGATTGGTGCAACTACAACGAAATTATCCTCACAAATGCTTTCTTTACGAGCCTTCAACCACTCTACTAACCTAAACCCATAGTAAACAGGAGTTATCTCGTCACCATGAACAGCGGACAAAATAAGACTACGGTTATTAGAATTAGGGTTCCCACAAGAATAATAGAGGAGAGGATTACCATTAACAGTATGTCCCTTCTGGGCGAGTCCAACATCATTAAACAAACTCGAGTCCCAATGGAACTTTTTTACTCTTTTCTTTAATTTCGACATTAACTGAGAAGAGTTCGATAATTCAGTCCACTTACTACTATCAGGTAGAGTGGTAGATGTGTTTGAGTGCGAAAAACTGCTTAGACTAAAAATACTAGTTAAGATAACTAAAAAATACTTCATTGATCGGTTTCCCTTCGTTTTCAAAGGCTATCAGTCTTACTATTTAGAATACACAAAAACTATAGGAACAAAATGGAACTAGACTGATGGTAGAGCCAAACAAGATCATTTTACAAAAGAAGTTTAGACGATTGACAATTCTTTGCTAAGTCTAGCATCATTAGCTCATGGTTGTTTCATTTCTAGAGAGCTTTAAATATATTGGACATTTCTACCCTATCGCTTTTTTAAGGGTATACCTTGGTTTTTTCTATCTAGAACAAGCACTCAGTAAATGGAACGGTGATTTCATCAGAGAGCCTATTCTAACTGAAATGATCGGCCAGTGGATGGAAAGTAGCTCTGCTCCCCTTTGGTATCAAAGCCTAGCTAATAGTTACTTTTCTGAATACTGGCAAAGCCTTTCTTACACCTTTACTGTACTAGAGTTTCTAGTTGGTATTTCTTTTATCTTAGGCTACCTGGTTCGACCACTTGGGATTGTCGCGGCCATTCTTGCATTAAACTTCTTATGGTTTTCTAACCCCGATCAGGGACTATTATACAAAACATTAATTGCAACAAACATTAGCCTTGCATGGATAGGTGCCGGTCGTTGCTTTGGTATTGATTACTACTTTTATAAAAAAGTTCGTGGATGGATGTGGTAATTAAGAAACTTTTTTCTTATTAGAATCCGTTTCATTTTTTTCATTAGTTTCAGGTTTCTCAGAATCATCAAATTGGTTATTTAGCCAGTTTTGCGCTGTTTCGCTTCTCCAAAGCTTTACGTCTTTCTGCTCTAAATGGAAGCCTGTAAGGTTTTTCTTTTTTAGTCGCTTAATTTGCTCCTCATCAATACTCCCACCCGTTGGACAGTACTTAATAAACTTCTTGTTTGCCTTCAACTGGATAAACAAATCGTGCTTTACAGGTATATTTGGTTCAATAGTATCAATTCCAACTTTATACATACTATCTGTACCAATTCGGTCATACTCTGCTTGAAAAATATTTTGATCCGTTTCAATAAAAGAAAAACCCACCTCCTCAATTCCATGTTGTCCCATAATCACAAAGTGGCTTAGTTCGGTCATCATTTTTTGATATTTGACAATTTCAGTCTCAATAAAAAGTGGATCAAAGATTTCAAGACTCAAGCCTATCTCCCGTAGCGACCCCATCAAACGCTTCTTAAAAGGACCACTTAACTCTGAGCTTACAATATTATCTTTACCTGCAGCTAGAACTAGGTAGCCAGAAAAATGCTCCGCCTTAGCAGCAAATATCACCATATTTTTTGTTGGGTGAGTCTCTACTGCCATCTGCCCCTTTGGCTCCAGTATTTGATTAACTGCTTTGGACATCGAGCTCTGTAGTTTCTGTAGATCCTCAGCCTTTAACTCAGCCTTAGTCTTAACATTCCAATCACTTTCGAAATCATCTTCTTCAGGTGAGTCCTGACTATTTTTATTTATTAACTCATTTCCAGGTTTTTTCTTTTCCGGAGCTTTAATTTTGTTATCTATGATTTCATCATCTAAATCATCATTACTTTTAGAATCTTCCCTAAGGGCAGAATCGTTAGCACTAATAGAGTAAGAAGGCTTTTTATTGTTAATATCTGCGTCGCTCGACTCATCTTCTTCACTACTGCCTCCAGTTGACTTACCGATCAGCTCATCAGAATCATCATCCAAAGAATCTGTATCTTGAGACTCACCGGAGGAATCCTCAGAAGCTATTTCTTTCTTTTTCTTTTTTCTCTTACGTTTTTTTCGAACTCTCTTACCAGTGGCCTCGTCAATCTCTTCGTAGTCTTCTTCAAACTCGTCCTCATCTTCATATTCGAACTCATTTTCCAGTTCCGATGAAGAATCTGTATCTTCAAATTCCTCACTTTCCTTGGCCTTACTCGACTTCTTTTTCTTCTTTCTCTTTTTCTTTCGCTTGCGAAATGATTTTAGATCATCATCACCATCTTCGTCATAACCATCTTCTTCGTACTCATATTCTTCATCTTCATCGAAGTTATCTTCATTTCGCTCATCACTATCCTCAGAGCTTACATCCCCAGAGGATTTTTTCTTTTTTGACTTTCGAGAAACTGCGCCACTTATTTCGTAATCTTCATCTTCATCTTCATCTTCATCTTCATAATCCTCATCAAAGTCGTCTTCTTGCTGATTAACAGACTTATCCTCTAACTTAGGATCTTTGGATTTATTTTCCTCAGAAGATTTAGCTGCCATCTGATCTCTGATCACTGCCTCAAGATCGAAATCTTCATCGTCTTCGTCATCATCATCGTCAAGAAAGAAATCCTCATCACCTTCTTCATAGTCAGAATCATCATCGTCTGCATGAGCATCAGCCTCTGCAAAAAAATCTTCAGACTTTTTCTTTTTCTTTCTTCGCTTTTTCCTTCTAGTTCTTTTTACGGCCTTACCGTTTTCATCTTCCTCTTCAAATTCTTCATCAAAGTAATCATAGTCCTCGTCCTCTTCAGGATCATCAGTACCCACAAGCTCATCTTCGTAGTCTTCTTCTTCGTAGTCGTCGTAATCTTCATCGGATTCATATTCAAAGTCCTCTGCCGACTCGAAGCCTTCATCACCCTCACTTAGTTCTTCGAATTTTTTACGTTTTTTTCTTCTACGCCTACGTTTTTTAGTAACGATTTCGCCAGCTTCGTCTTCTTCATCATATTCTTCTTCAAAATAGTCATAATCTTCGTCATGACCATCATCACTTTCATCTACATGCTCTGATTGGGCACTATATTCATATAAGTCATCTTCTTCAGCGATATCAAAATCATCATCTTCTGCTCGTTCAATCTTTCTTCTGCGGCGTTTCTTCTTTTTTCCGCCACTGAAAACATCTTCATCTTCCCCAGAGTTCTTACGTTTACGTCTTTTCTTCTTTGCATATGGTGAATCACCATCTTCCTCATCACCAGAGGAAGATCTACGTCTTTTCTTCTTTTTTCCAGATCCATATAGATCTACATCATCATCTTCTACTTCGGAGTTTCTTCTTCTCTTTTTCTTAGCGTAGGGTGAGTCAGAATCATCATCAGTATTTGAACCACTTTTGCGCTTGGATTTTTTTGCAGCCTCAACTCTTTCCTCTTCATCTTTTTCTTCCTGAGTTTTATTCAGTTGCCTAATATAATTAGCTACTGATGCTCCACTCAACGAAGTGGTCATTACTGTTGGCCACCCACACTCTTTCAGATATTTTGTAGTTTTATAACCAAAGTCTTCAGGATATAGGACTACTGGTAAATTAAAGGTTGTACTTAGTAGTTTAGCCACTTTGATCGCATTCATCTTATCCATGTTGGCCGAAAGAAACATATGTGTTGGTTTTTTTGCTACGATGTATTGAAGCGCTTTCTTAACATTACCAAGACATGCGCAGGTAAGTCCCATGTTCGTCATCTGACGAAGCACCAACCTGTACTTTTTTGGTGAATTGGAAATCACCAGTATTGAAATGTCATCAAACTCATCTTTTGCCATATGCATTAACCTATCGGTAAAAATCGCGAGCGAACTAAGAATTATTGAGAAGTTTCAGATGCTTAGTTAACATTCTGGACCATAGCTTTGGCGCAACGCATCCCCCAAAGTACTTCTCAAGCTGTGAATATGAGATATCGCCACAGAAAAGTACCCAGCCCCACTAGACCAGACCTAAAAACTGTATTTTAGGATTAAAATCTTCAACTTTTGTCTCTCAAAACGGTGCAAATCTAAGAAAAAAATAATATAAGGAGACAAATCAAAACTGGAGAACCAGCCATGGAAACATATCAAAAAACCCATAAATTAGCCTCGACCCCAAAAAAAGATCCTAAGTTTCAGAAAAATGTAAAGACTTTAGACGGTAGAGAAGTTTCATTAGCCGATCCTGTTTCCACTCGTGCAATGGTGGCTTGCATGGATATGAACGCTGTACTCGGTGGGGCTGCTGCTCATTATGGGGGCCCAGCTGCTTTTGCCGAACTCAACTCCTCTATTTATGGGTATGTTTTTAACGAAGCTAAATTAAAAAATAAAGAATGGTATGAACTTTTTCATATTGTTAATGACGCCGGCCACTGTGAAAATGGTGTATATGCCTTGAAAGCAAATTATAACTTTGCAGACCTTCAAATTGAAGACCTTAAAAAGTTTAGATCCATAGAAAGTAAACTTACTGGACATGGAGAAGCACATCTCTTTCCCGAGGGCGTATTGGTATCCAATGGCCCTCTTGGCTCTGGATTCTCAGCTGCTCAAGGCCTTGCCGTTGGTGATGTTTTGGCAAAAAAAAATCGGACTACGATCCTAACGGTTTCTGATGGAGCTGCAATGGAAGGTGAAGCCAAAGAAGCCCTGAGCTCCATTCCGGGTCTAGCATCTAAGGGTTTACTCAAAAATTTTATTTGTGTTTTATCTGATAATAATACAAAGCTATCTGGCAGGATCGATGAAGATGCGTTTTCAATGAAGCCCTATTTTAACTCTTTAGAAAGCCAAGGCTGGGAAGTTCTTCACCTTGAAGAGGGAAATAATCTTGAAAAATGCTACCAGACAATTGAATTGGCAATGAAAAAACTAGAAAAAAATCCAGATATGCCGATCTTGTTGTGGGCAAAAACCACAAAAGGAATCGGTAGTAAGTCTACCGTTGAATCAAACAGTGGAGGCCACGGTTTTCCGATTAAAAAACAAGACGACCTAAGAGCCTTCGTCGAGGAAATTTGCGGAACTGATAATTTAGAACCTACCTTTGAAGACTGGGTAAGCGAAATAGAAAATTTGGATCTAAATCTTTCCAATGAAAAGCCCGCTGTACCTAAAGAAAAAATTCAGATTGGTATTGCCGCAGCTCTAATTAGTGCTAAAAAACAAGGTCTTCCAATTGTAAGCATTAGTTCTGATCTACCAGGGTCTACTGGTCTTGCTGGTTTTCAAAAAGAATTCCCAGAATCCACAATAGACATAGGAATTGCTGAAAGTAATATGGTCAGTCTCGCCACTGGTTTATCGTTAACAGGCCATATACCCATTGTAGATACTTTTGCACAGTTTGGAGTTACAAAAGGATCTCTTCCTTTCATAATGAGTTCATTGTCTCAAGCCCCGATGATCGCTATTTTTTCTCACACAGGATTCCAGGACGCGGCAGATGGTGCTAGTCACCAAAGTCTCTCTTATTTAGCAATGTTAAACTCGATTCCAAATGTAAAAACGATATGTTTAAGTTGTAGCTCAGAAGCTGAAGAGCTGCTAGGACAAGCCATCTCGGAATTTGATAAAAAGAGAAAAGCAGGTGAGACACCACATACTTATGTGTTCTTTTTAGGTAGAGAAAATTTTCCTCGCTATTATGAAGAAGGGAAAACTTACCTTTTGGGAGATTTCCAATCCTACGGAGATATTAATAAAGCAAAAGCTGTAATTTTCGGAGTCGGCTCAATCCTGCCTCAAGCATTGGAGGCTAAAAAAGAACTTTCTGAAAAAGGAATTGAAACTCTAGTTGTACAGCCAAGCTCAATCAATAATTTTGCTTCTGAACGCTTCTTTGAAATGCTAACGGACTTGCCGATTGTCGTTTCAGAGGACCACCAATACTTAGGAGGCTTTCATTCCGTCTTGGCACAAGAGGCTGTGGCAAGATCTTATAGTAATAAGGTAGTTTCCTTGGCAGTTGATTCAAAGTTCGGACAAAGCGCCTACACGGCAGACCAACTCTACAGCCTACATGGAATAGGTAAGAGTGCCATTGTAAAGGCTGTAAGTAAGCTAGTTTAGTCTTTAACGATTTAGTGTGATTAATATTTTAATCACACTAAAAATAGATTCTAATCTTCTAAGAATTTTTTATGTAGCTTCTTTAAAGCAGACTCAGCCTCAGCTGATGCAACTAAAAAGCCTACATTGTTTTCGCTGGCACCTACGCAAATCATCCGTACATTAACGTCGGATATTTCTGAGAAAATGGTCTTACTTAATCCCGCTGTCTCCTGAACTCGATTTCCTATAATAGATATTAAAGAAAGATCCTCATCAACTTTAACCTCTGCAAACTCCTTTAACTCCTTAAGCAAAGATTTATTTAGTAAATTCGCATCATTGAGAGTTAGGGCAATAGAAATCTCTGAGGTAGTGATCAAATCCACTGAGAGCTTATACTTATCAAAAACAGTAAATACTTTAGCTAAAAACCCATGGGTGTGTAACATTCTAGGTGTTGTTAGAGTTAACAAACTCTGGTTTTTTCTTATCGCCATCGCTCTTACAGTTGGTTGATCATTGGAACTTTCGCGAATCCATGTTCCTGAGCGACCGGATTCCATTGAACTACCAACAAAAACAGGAATTTTCTTTCTCATTGCTGGCCAAAGAGTGGTTGGATGGAGAACTTTAGCACCAAAGGTTGCGAGTTCAGCGGCCTCTTTATAGCTTAACTCTTCAATTGGCTTTGCTTCAGGGCAAAGCCTTGGGTCTGTAGTGGCAACCCCAGCAACATCTGTCCAAATTTGCAATTCTTTGGCAGAGATGGCCTCGGCAAACAAAGCCGCAGAATAATCACTACCGCCTCTACCAAGAGTAGTCGTGAATCCATCCGGACTCCTACCGATAAAACCTTGAGTCACAAAAACGCCACCATCTTTAAGTATAGCCTCCAAATACTCCTTAGCGTTTTCCTCAGTTCTCTCTATATCGGGAAGTGCTTTCCCAAAATTATCATCGGTAAATATTATGCTTCTTGCATCTAAATATTCCACTCTATCATAAGCATCTTCCTGTAATGCCTTTACCATAAAATGAGATGACATGCGCTCACCAATACTTTGAATCTGATCAATTGCCTTTTTGGTGGGATCCTTCAACAGGAAAAGTCCTCTGGAAATAGTTTCCAATTCCTTAAGGAGTTTAACAATTTGAGATTTGATGTTTTCACTCACGCCCATATTGTCGCAAATTTTTAGATGCTTAATTCTAATCTTCTCTATAATATCTTGAGCCTCATTCCAACTTTCCTTCTGAGTAGACTCAATCAAACTTAATAATTGATTAGTTGTTCCACTGGTAGCAGAAACAACAACTAGTTGTACTGATTTATCACCTGCTACTACTTTAGCACTTCTTCTAATTGCAAATTCATCTGCCATAGAAGTCCCACCAAACTTTGCGACCGACCAACTATTTAACATTTTAATTCTCCTTCAATGAAAAAAGGTTTGGATAACACCAAACCTTTTTCCTCACAAAATGTCTTACTACATTTATGAGTTATCTTGCTTCTCTTGTTCTTTGCCTTCGAGCTTTGCACTGTTAGCTTCTGTCTCGTCGTCACCCAGGCCTTTTTTAAAACCACGAATACCTTCACCAATAGATTTTCCTAGACCAGGTATTCTTTTCGGTCCGAAAAATATCAGGATGATTGCGATGATTAGTACTATTTGCCATGGTCCAATACTCATATATACCTCAAGTTTTTATGGTCTTGCTTAGATATTAATCTTAGTCAGCTTGCTTGGCAACGTCCTTGACATTTTTTTCTCCAACCAACGAGCCGTTTGTACTAATTTTTTTAGATCTAAGCCGGTCTTATATCCCATTTCATGTAACATATTCACTACATCTTCGGTTGCAACATTCCCTGAAGCTCCCTTAGCATAGGGACAACCTCCAAGACCACCAATAGATGCATCAAATTTCAAGACATCAAGCTCTAAGCATGTAGCTATATTTGCCATAGCCATGGCCCGAGTATCATGAAAATGCATAGCTATTTGATCTTTTGGCATCAGCTCTAGAAGCTTTTGAGTTATTCTCTTTACCTGTTTTGGATTGGCTACTCCTATAGTATCCCCAAAACTAATTTCATAAACTCCAAGCTTTAATAATTTTTCTGCGTTTTTAAGAACAACAGATTCTTTTACTTTCCCCTCGTAGGGACAACCAAATACGGTGGAAAGATAGCCCCTAATTTTGACCTTGTCTCTTTTGGCCAACTCAGACACATCGGAGAAACTCTTAAATGACTCCTGCATGCTTCTATTAATATTTTTCTTTGAAAAAGAGTCAGAGCAAGCACCAAAAACCGCAATATTTTTAACACCGCTCAATTGAGAATCCTTATAACCTCGAACGTTTGGCACCAATTGAATCCACTGATTTCTTGAAGGCAACTTAGAGCTTGATTCCATCTTCTGTAACTTTTTATATAACTTCCCACTGTCGTTCATTTGTGGCACCCATTTCTCAGAAACGAAGGCTCCAGTCTCAATTCTTTTTAAGCCCGACATGGAAAGTCTTCGGACTAACTCTGCTCGCTCAGCAACACTAAAGATTTGATTTTCATTCTGTAAACCGTCTCTAGGGCCTACCTCAATAATTTCGACTTTCAAAAATTACTCCTCACTTATTTTAAAAAGACTATCACCTAAAGATACTTGCTGGCCTATTTCCAAATTAATAGTATCAATTTTTCCAGCCTTAGGAGCCTTTAAACTATACTCCATTTTCATGGCTTCCATTACAACCACTAACTGACCTTCCTTTACTAGGTCTCCAATATTTGCTACTAGCTTTATTATTTTACCGGGCATCGGAGCTAATACTTCACCAGAATCTGTTGTGGCTCCACGGGCTCCCCTTCTCTTTGGATTCTTCACAGGTTCAAAAAAGGTTCGCCCCTTGTAGTGAACCCATATTCCATCTGAGCTTTTTACTGCATCAAGTTCAATTTGAATATCTGCAATGGGAAGTGAAATTTTATTCTTCATACGTTCCTCCATGAGTTTTCAAATGGAGACAAAAATTGTTGCTGGTCACTATGAGTAGAAGACGAGTTCAGCTTACTACTCAATCCTAAAAATATCTCGGCTAGTTCTTCCGGAAGATTCTCTGACTCTAGAGCATTAGGAAAATAGCTCTCAATAAAACTGGTAAACATAGTCCCTTCTCTGAAATCATTGTGCCCAAGAATTTCCTTTAAAAACTCAAAATTTGTTTTCACACCAAAGACGATACTCTCAGATAAAATTCTCTTAGTTTTATTAATACATGATGATCTGTCTTCGTCCCATGTAACCACCTTCGCAATCATTGGATCGTATAGTGGACTAACCTCATCGCCAGGCTCAAATGCATATTCAAACCTTGCACCCGGTCCATAGGGCCAATCTTGTTTTAATATTTTCCCTGTAGAAGGCATACCCATTTTATATGGATCCTCCGCATAAATTCTACATTCAATCGAGTGGCCACGGGCAATGATATCACTCTGGGCCCAATCCAATGGACTTCCTTGGGCAACTTTTATCTGCGCCTTTACTAAATCAGTACTCGTAATAAGCTCCGTAACGGGGTGCTCTACTTGCAAACGAGTATTCATTTCTAAAAAATAAAACTCCTCGCCTTCCAATAAAAACTCTACCGTACCTGCCCCAATATAATTTACAGCCTTCGCAGCCTTTAAAGCACTGTCAGTGATTTGACCTCTGAGTTTAGCATTGAGGGAAGGGGAAGGCGCCTCCTCAATGATTTTTTGATGCCTTCTCTGTACACTGCACTCTCTCTCAAAAAGATGTACATGATTTCCGTAAGTATCACCAAACACTTGCACTTCAATATGTTTGGTTGATTCTAAATATTTTTCTAAAAATACGATGGGAGAACCAAATGCGCTATCCCCCTCTCGTTGTGCTGAGCTCAAATTTTCTAAAAAATCATCTTTCGACCTAGAAACCTTCATCCCCCTACCACCGCCACCGGCGGCAGCTTTGATCAAAACGGGGAAACCAATTTTCTTAGCCTCTTCGAGAAGTACATCTGAGTTTTGATCACTCCCCTTGTAGCCAGGGATCGTCGGTACACCTGCCTCTTCCATTATTTTTTTGGCAGATATTTTATCCCCCATCTCTCGGATACTTTTTGGCATTGGACCTATAAAGCTCATCCCACTGCCAATTACTGCCTCAGCAAAATCTGCGTTCTCAGACAGAAAACCAAAACCAGGGTGAACCGCGTCGGCGGACATAGAAAGAGCAGCACTTATATTCTTAGAAATATCCAGATAACTCTCCGCAGATGTATTTCCTTTTAAGCTTACTGTATAGTCTGCCATTCTATAAGCTCTTGTACCTACGTCCTGATCTGAATGAAGTAGTATGGTTTCAATCCCTAGATCCTTGCAGGCATTGATAACCCTAACTGCAACTTCTCCTCGATTTGCTATAGCTATTCTTTTGAATATTTTTACTTTGCTCATTTTTCGCTCGGTTTCCAACTGGGGATTTCTTTTGTTAAAAAATAATTCAGACCGGCCTGTCCCTCTTCACCAACTCTACATTCAGCAATAATATTTGCTGTTTTCATTTTTATTTGATCCTCGGTCCAATACTTTTGTTCATTCACCAATCTCTTTGTAAACCTTAATGCCTGAGGACCGTTTTCCACGAGGGATTCTTTGATAGAACTTAAATAATCTTCAACATCAGATTCATCAGAAACATAATGAATTAAATTTGATTTCAATGCCTCTTTTGCACTAAATCTTTTTGCTGTCAGCATATACTCCAATGCTTTCGCTTCAGTCATTTTATTTAAAACAAACGGACTAATCGTTGCGGGGCTTAAGCCCCACTTCACTTCTGAAAAACAAAACTTGGTATTTTTCTCCGCTGCCACTATATCAGATGCAGCCACAAGACCAATCCCTCCACCATAAACGTTACCTTGCACCTTAGAGACTATGGGAACGGGACAATTTGACATGCTATCAAACATATCAAATAAAACTTTTGCATCTTTGGCATTTTCGGCCTTCGAATACTGGGCCATAGATTTCATCCAATTTAAGTCCGCACCGGCGCAAAAACTTTTTCCATTGCCAGTTAAGTAAATGTATCTAATCTCTGAGTTTTTACTAGCATCAATAAAAAATTCAGTAATAGCGCTTATCATTTCTGGATTAAAAGCATTATGAAGTTCAGGTCGGTTTAATTTAATTTCCCAAAAATATTTTTCTTTCACAATTTCAATCATAGTTACATCCTAAATATGCCGAAGTTTGATTTTTTCCATTCTTTATTCAAACTTGCCTCTATCCCCATGGCCAGCACCTGTCTTGTATCCTTGGGATCTATAATTCCGTCATCCCAGATTCTTGCACTGGAGTAATATGCACTACTTTCACTTTCATATTTATCTAATATGGGTTTTTTAAATTCTATTTGTTCTGATTCTGACATCACTTTTTCACTGCGAGCCAATTGGTCCATTTTAACGGTACACAGAACATTGGCAGCTTGCTCGCCGCCCATTACTGAGATTTTGGCATTGGGCCACATCCACAATTGTCGCGGCTGATAAGCGCGACCACACATCCCGTAATTACCTGCACCATAACTACCACCAATTACGACAGTGAACTTTGGAACATGGGTTGTACTCACGGCCGTAACTAGTTTAGCTCCATGCTTTGCGATACCTTCATTCTCATATTTTTTTCCAACCATGAAGCCCGTAATATTCTGTAAGAACAACAAAGGTATATTTCTTTGCGTACACAGCTCAACAAAGTGAGCCGCCTTTAAAGCACTCTCGCTAAACAAAACACCGTTATTGGCAATAATACCAATTGGGTAACCCCAAATATTTGCGAATCCCGTTACGATGGTTTCTCCATAGTTTTCTTTGAATTCATGAAATCTAGATCCATCTACAATTCTAGCGATTACTTCTCGAACATCATAAGGAATTCTAGGGTCTTTAGAAATTACCCCATAGATTTCTTCCGGAGCGTATTTGGGTTCTTCAATTTTCTTTCTAGTTATTTTTTGCTTTGTTGTCATATTAAAATGATCAACTATAGAGCGAGTAATCTCCAGTGCATGCTCATCGTCCTCTGCCATATGATCCGTTACACCACTGATTTCACTGTGAACTACAGCTCCACCAAGGCTCTGAGCATCTACTTCTTCACCTGTTGCTGCTTTTACCAAAGGAGGTCCGCCAAGAAAAATAGTTCCATTTCCTTTTACGATAACGTTCTCATCACTCATTGCTGGAACATAAGCACCACCAGCAGTACAACTACCTAATACAACGGATATTTGTGGTATTCCAGCCGCCGACATTTGAGCCTGATTATAAAAAATTCTTCCGAAATGTTCTTTGTCTGGAAACACTTCTGATTGAAGAGGGAGAAAGGCGCCTCCACTATCCACGAGATAAATACAAGGAAGTCCATTTTCCATTGCAATTTCTTGGGCCCTTAAATGCTTTTTCACCGTCATGGGAAAGTAGGTTCCACCTTTAACAGTAGAATCATTTGCAACAATAACACAGGAAACACCAGAGATTTTTCCTACACCCCCAACAACACCGGCACCTGGTGCAGCACCATCATACATATCCCAGGCCGCGAAGCTGGAAATTTCCAAAAAAGAACTACCTGGATCTATAAGTTTCTCTATTCGCTCTCTTGCCGTAAGTTTATTTTGGCTACGTAATCTCTGAAGGGACTTTTGTC
>JBGCGH010000080.1:0-5470 GCA_045110695.1 Bdellovibrionales bacterium
GTCATTTCTATCCTAACAAAATGTTGAAAGTGGTTTTGGTAATCAAGATTATGATACACAAAAGTTACAGATTTACCAACTCTCTAGCTTATTCAAACATAGATTCTAAGTAAAGGACAAATCAAGGACTTTTCTCATAGAGAATTCTAATTATAAATCTTAGTAGGCAAAGTTAGTATAATTTTAGGAGATAAAGCTTACTATCTCCTGTTGAACCTCTTTGTCTTTTAGAGCACGTCTATGCCCCAGCCCATTCGTTGTTTTGTATTTGACTGGAGTATTGATATAAAAATTCGAACTTTCTTCATAGGAGCAAACGCTATCATTAATATCATGTACTACCATAAAATCTTGGCTTAGTTTTTCATGATTATTATCCAAAGAAAGATTTCTCCAAGGAGTATTGTATTGAGCAGAAACTTTTTCTAAAAGTGCGTAACATAATTCTTCCGGCAAACCTGCTCGAGAGAAGTTTCTAAGCATGTCGTCAAAGAAGTTGGTCGGGGGGGAAAGAAAGACAATTTTTTTGCCTATCAAATATTCTTGCTGTTGGTTTAAGACTGCTAGACAGCCCATAGAATGAGATACGATGGAAGTTATTTTCTTTTCCTTTTCGAGCTCATTTATGACTTTATCCCAAGAATCAATGAAGCCAAAAAGATGTGCCACTTTACCTTCCGAATTCCCATGGCCAATTTGATCAAATGCATAGACGCAATACTGGTTGTCTAGAAATAGTTGAATCAAGCTTGTTAGACTTCTACAGTTATCAGCCCAGCCATGGCCGAGAAGAGCGACCTTGTGATTTAAGTTCCCAAATTGATATAGTCTAACATTGCCAAGCTGAGTTGTAATGTCTCTACTTGAGTTGGGTTCTATGGGAAGTTGGATGTCTCTTCTTGAAAAAGGATTGCAGAGAAATTTAAATCCCATCTCTGTTGTAAAATTAGGAGCAATATTGAATGCAGTATTTGAAATCAGAGAAACAATCTTCTGATTTTTCAAGCTATCAACTCCAAACCAAAACTTCTTCATTTCTGTTCCTCCGCTGATGCTTGGTACAATGATTTTTAGTAAATTGCCATCATTGCTAAGCTCCTCGTTGGTAGTTTGTAAAACATGCTTTGGATATAAAACTCAGCAGGTTTGCTTGTTTGCCTTAAGTTAGATAGAAGGCCAAGTAAAGAAGTCCCCAATTCCGTAAGAATCTAGTTAGGCCCATAAAATAACTTATTGCGATGTGGAATAAAAGGCCAAACAGAATAAGTAGGTTCTTGTGAAAGCCATAGAACACAATATATATGAAGCCAATCTCAAAAGTAATAATTAATAGGGATATAGCCCGCGAGAATAAGATGGGAATCTTTAGTTCGAATTTATAACTGTTAAGCATCGGCTGTAAGCCGTCTACCCACCAGTGTTTAATGTTCTTGAGTTTACCGATTCCGCTAAATAAATAGCTTATAGACAAAATTGTTATTAGGGAGACGGAAAAGCTTTCAACTCTCATTATACCGGAATAGCATAGGAAAAGACAAATCCCTACAAAATGATAGATAAAATCACTTCCTCCTTGAACTAGACCCTCTAGGCTGAAGGATTCGAAAAAAGCGATGGGGACCAATAGAATCACAGCCCTTGGATCTAAAGCAATGGAAAATAGAACTATAATACAGACTATTGTAGGTTTCGCTATGGGTAGAAAAAAAGTGGGTTTTCCGAGAAGCTGTTTAAGTTTGATCACTTCTATACTTTGTATTATTGCAAACAGGCAGAATAGCCAAAGAATCAAGTCTACCTCGCTATGCTCCATGATTCCACCCTATGGTTTTTATATTCCTATCATTTTCAAAAATTAGAATTTTGTAATCTCCTTTGGGAATAGATTTTTGGAACTGTTTTTTATAGTCAATCTCCAGTAAAGAAATTAATTCAGTCTTGTTATCTTCTAAATGCAAGAGGCTATATTCCAATTGGCTTTGGATCCAGTGGTAGTACAAGCGATCGGTTCCATGAAATAGCTTTAAAATACTACGACTAAAAATGGGGTTGAACTCGAAAATGCTTTGGTTGGTTTTATTTACGAGCCTTAAGCTGTAGAATACGTTTACTTTTACGTAGAGTCTGAAGTTGGGGAAAAGGCTTCTGAAGTTTTTCATTGGTTTGAGTTTATTTGCTGGGGATGGAGGGGTCAAAGGGAATTGGTTTTTTGGGGATGTGGTTTTTGATTATTTAGAGGCGGCCTTGTCAGACTCCATGTACACCCCTCATGCTCAAACACGCAACTGCGCGTGAGGGGTGTACATGGAGTCTGTCAAGGCCTCTTTCTAATATAGATCGGGATCTCGTCGCTATTGATTTATTGGGGGGAGAGTGGGGTGTCTAGGGGGTGGTCGGTTGTTGGGTTTGTGACGGTAAGGGGGAAGCTAAGGGGAGAAGGGGTGGTATGTTTATTGTATCTTTGTAGGGTATCAAAGTAACTGGTGTTTTTGCTCTGGGTATTTAAGCCTGATTTTTTGACGGATGTCTTTCCTGTCTTTTTTGAGTTCTGATAGCACTATAATTATTTTTAAATCTTTTTAAAGGAGTGGTCTTTGTTGAATCCAGCAATTTCTAGTAAATCTTTATTTTTTAGTCTGATTAGTGCGAGTTTTCTTTTGAATGATAGTCTCTATCTTCATACAGAAGGTTTTAAGCCAGGAGAGCTTCCTGACGACGACGATACAGCAATGGGTAAGAATAGACGGGGAGACAAAAGAGAGCGTAGAGAGGCCCTTGCAAACCGTGAGAGGCGAGAAGAAATAAGGAAGGCGATAGGTGGCGACTATGCTCTGAAGCTTACTATGGAAGAGCTCAGGAGCGAGCAGAGCATGCTCACTAAAATAAAGGAAGACCCTGATGGTAATCTTAGTATGCGTACAAGGACTGGTAAGATTAAAATTGCAGTAATCGATACAGGGGTCGATATTGAACATGAAATATTAAAAAATAATATCCTCCTTAATTCTGGCGAAATGGGTGAAGACTCCTTTGGAAATCCTAAACAGAGTAATGGTATTGATGATGATGGTAACGGATTCATTGATGATTATGCCGGTTGGGATTTTGCCGATCAAGATAACACCGCAGAAGATAAACATGGCCATGGAACCCATATCTCTGGAATTATCGTTTCTAATGATGTTGAGATTCTTCCATTAAAATTCTTTAAAAAAGGAATGGAATCAAGACAACAGATATTAAATACCGTAAATGCGATTGATTATGCGATAGCTAGAGAAGTTGACATTATTAATTATTCAGCGGGAGGAGGTAGTTATTCTTTCTTAGAAAAAGCGGCCATAGCAAGAGCTAAAAAGGCTGGAATTATCTTTGTAGCAGCAGCAGGAAATGAGGCTACGAATACAGATATAACTCGTTATTATCCAGCAAGCTATGGTCTATCAAATATTATAAGTGTTGGAAATGTAGATAAGTCCGGTAAGCTTTTGAGCTCGAGCAACTTTGGAAAGTCCACGGTTGACGTGGCAGCTGTTGGACATGAGGTATACTCAAGTTTACCTAACAATAGATACGGAAAAATGACGGGTACATCTCAGGCCACCGCTGTAGTCTCGCGAAAGTTGGCTACTTATATGAGAAAATCGTTATATGAAAACAAACCGATTGTAATCAATAACTTCTTAAACCTTTTAGCAACGGAAACCAATTTGTCTGGAGACTTCAAATACGCTAAAAACTAAAGTCTAGCTAAACGCAAAGTACTACTTTAGGTGCTTGAGACTCACTTTAACTGTACTTTAAATGTAGCTAAGCGGATTGTTTTGAAGTGTTTTGCTTGTTTGCCGTTGTTAGTCTGTCTCGACCATTTTCTTTTGATATATAAAGAGCCGCGTCAGCTCTTTTGACAAGACTCTCAATACTCTCACCGGGCTCCCATTTTGCTAGACCCATAGATAGCGTGAAGTTTATTTTATGTTCGCCCTCAATGAAAACTTCTTTTCTGATAGACTCCATAACTTCTTTACAAACCTTCATGGCATCTGAGATTAAATAGTTAGGAAGTATAACGGCGAATTCTTCTCCTCCAGTTCTGGCGACGAATTCTTTGTCCTTGATAAAACCATCTTGAAGCATTTTAACACATTCAATTAAAACAAAGTCTCCAATTGCGTGACCGTAGGTATCGTTTACATTTTTGAAGTGATCAATATCCATCATTACAAGGCATAAATCTTGATCTACATGCTGCTTTAATTTTTCATAAGCTTCCATCTGTTCATCAAAGCTTTTACGATTATAAGCGCTTGTTAGATGGTCTAATCTCATGCTTCTATTTGCCTCTACTAGTTTTTCTTTTACTGTTTGAAGCTTATCTTGAATGGACTCCATTCGGTTTTTTTTGTGTACATCTTGTTTGTGTTGATAGGAAACATAGGTATCGATAAAGGATCTACTGCTAGATCGGATGTCGTCTATAGAGTCGGCTTCGACAGCTTCTTTTAGTCTTTCAAAAGTTCCTTGTATGTTTTCATCGACTTCGGATTCGTATTTAAAATCTTCCGTTAGTTGGTCAACAAAATCCCAAATAATGGTTTTAAAATCATCGAAGCTTTGCTGGATGTAAGTGGCCTCATCTATTCTATAGCTAGAAAAGAATTTACGAAAATTAAAAAGGGCTCGCTCAAGCTCTGGACCATCACTTTTAACAATCATTTTAGCATATTCATCGAAGGATTCTCTAGTTTTTCTGATCGGATGAGCGTCTAGCTCTACGAGGTATTTGTTAAATGTATCTATGATATAAAGCAGAGTGGCTTTTTCTTCGGTAATGTCAGTAATGGGATTATTAGAGTTGGAATTATTGATACCAGATTTATTAGATGGATTATTTTGCCATTCGAAATCAAGCTGATTCACTAGTTTATTTATCCAAGACTTCAAGAGATCTCCTAAGCTTTAATACGCCTTTTTAAATCGGAGAATTACCTGGAAAGCTTAAAGTATTTAAAAAAAAATTAACGGGTCTTAGGCTTTGCTGGTTTAGGCTTAAGACTAGCTAGACTTTGATTTAAATATACCTGCTCTGGTTTTGGCTGAAGAAATTGTTTAACAAGGATTTCATATTTAGCCGAGACGCAATTTAAATCCATTGCGCCAAAATTAACCTTCGTTTTACAGGCAAATGCTGAGTTTAGAACAAATAGACTAAAAACAATAACGTATTTCATTGATCCCCTCCCAAGGAATGCACCTATCGATTAGACACATTAGATTCTTGAAAGGTTAAAGCAATCCAAGAGGCGGTATTTATTACACGATAATAAATTAAGAATTTTAATTTTTCTTTTCTAAAACCCAAGTGACAGTATTGCCTGCGCAGTCTTGAAGACTCGGATTGTCGATCCAAGTAATATTGAGTTTGTTTTTTGATTCGATGATTTGTGCTCGATCATTTACTTTATCAGCG